>CAWBSN010000018.1:0-202519 GCA_963791445.1 uncultured Acidobacteriaceae bacterium | reverse complement strand
TGATCCCCGCTCGTGTTTGCCAGGCCGACGACCACGCCGTTATTGTTGATCGCGATCGGAGTATTCCAGGCGGCGCCTCCGATGTTCCCCATGTATGTGGGTTGGCCATTTTCCCAAATGACAGAATGTAAGGCGCTTGCGCCTCCGTAGGCGTTTGAACAGAGTCCAGAGATCCCGACGACCTGGCCTTTGTCATTAATGGCGTTGGCTGTCGAGTCTGGGTCGCCGGAGAGCGGGGGAAGCTCCGTCATCTCGTTCAAGTTCGGCCCCCAGATTACCGCCTCGAACTGGAGGACTTGTGGGGTTACGCAAGATGGATCGTGATAGGTAGTCTCCGCCCACCCGGTGATCTGGCCCTTGTTGTTCACGGATGTGGCGTAGCCGTTAATACCCCCCAGCGTGGGAAGCTCGGTCATCACGCCGTTCTGCCAGGCAAACCCGCGACATACATAGCCATCGGGGCCAAAGAAAAAGGAGCGCAACTCCAAGTCTCACCTAGCGGATCCATATCGGCGGTTTCAGCGATCCCAATAATCTCACCCTTGGTACTGTGGTTGGGGAATTCCACCGCACTGTTTGGTCCCCCGAGGGTACCGAGGTCCAGCGGAACACCGGTCCATAGTACGGCGTGCTCGCTGGTATTCGTCGCCAGATTGGCCGTGCCTGAGATCCAACCCAGGTTGTTAATGGCAACCGGCTCGGGAATTCCGCCGAGCGGTTGGCCGAGATTGAATACGTAGTACTTGGGCGGCTGTTTGTTTTTCTGCGTGGCTTGCGCGGCAAGTCGAACTGGGACCGTCAGAGCGGCGAATACAGCGATTGCGGTGATATAGGTGAATATTCTGATCCTGGGTTGCATGTTGCCTCCATTGTGGATGAATTCCTGAAAGCCGAAGAACTGAACTGGCGGTCTGCGCTTTTGTCATTTCTTGACGATCAACACAAACTACGCGAGTGCGGCTTCGACCATAGCAAAATGGATGCGGAGGGGTCGGACGTTTGCGGACTTGCCTCCCTCCGGGTCGGACATTTTCGGACCCTGTTCCTTGGGTAGCGTGGTCTGAGAACGTCCAGTCTGTTGGCCCGAATCAACTATCATCAGTCGCGGAGCCAATGAGCTTGGTGGCCATGCAGGTGGATTCACCTTGAATCTGGATTGGCGGGTAACAAAGGCATCCGGTTCGACGTAACAATCAACAAATTCAGTATTAGTGGCCAGCTTGAGTTAATCAAAAGTGGATAGTGTTGTGGCACGATTTTCACAGCTAAACTTCAAGCGGTGCGACATCAATTGCCGCATATGGCTTGGATGTCAGAAAGGAAAAAGACTGCGATGACAAACCCCACAAATACAGTTTTCGCATCCTCATCGCTTGCGAACCAGCGGCCTTTTCTGGCCATTGGCGTCGGCGGCCTTATTGTGGGCCTGCTCGATCTGGCTTACGCAATCGTCGTGTACGCTCCGCATCATCCCATTCTTGTTCCACAGACCATTGCCTCCGGCGTGCTCGGCGCAAAATCTTACGAGGACGGTATGGCCAGCGCCGCTTTGGGAATGGTCCTGCATTTCGTTATCGCCTTCGGCGCTGCCACTGTCTACTATCTCGCCAGCCGCAAACTGAAGTTCCTGATTCGCCGTCCCATTCTATTCGGCATGTCGTACGGTGCCGCGGTCTATCTCTTCATGCATCTGATCGTCTTACCGCTTTCTGCGGTTCCGCCTAGTGACACGCATTTGACCTATGCTGCCGCGGAATTCGTTTGGCACTGGTTCGGCGTCGGTCTGCCCATCGCCCTGTCAGTGCATCACTACTCACCCTAAGATGTTTCTCCAAATCGATGGGACGCCGAATCCCACTGAACCCGAAGTCACCTTTCAGGAATTCTTTGCGCCGTCGAGCTCGACAAATTCCTTTCTGCGCCGGACGGCTGACCTGAGCCACATTTTCTATCTGTACGGCTACACGCAATCGGCAGCGAAAAATACGGACACGAATGGCCCGGTAAACGTTTGAAGAATCAAGTAGAGTAGAGAATTTTCTTAGCGGTCCAGAACCCACTGTGGAAGTCACAATCCGCGACCTTAGTATTGGAATGCGATTCCGCTGTGCCGACATGGTTGTTACGAAAAGCGGGCATTCGTTGTGATGACTGGTGCTCCAGCAGACCACCAAAGAGTTATCCCGATAAGGGCATTGCCCGGGGCATTGCCCAAGGGGTGGATGCTGACTCTCAAACGGACAAACGGACTCCTACGCCGCCGACTATGTGGGCGCTGCTCCAAAGGCAGTGACGCACATCTGAGGATGAGAGTGAGTTGGGTCTAGAAGTCACCCGCGTGATGAGGAAGTCGAGACGAGGGTCTGGCGGACACGGCTTCTTCAACTGTTACTTCTTTTAATTCTTTGCTCCTGGAAGAAACTCGTCTGCTGCTGTGGACTTTACGTTTGACAGCGACATTCCAGAGATACATCGCAGCGTAAGCTCGCCAGGGTCGCCAAGCCTCGGCGCGTCGCTCAAGCTCGTGAGAACTGGCCAGAGCCATGGCGTGAAGTAGGCCGAGGTCACTGGAGGGAAACGCATCAGGCTCGCTGAGCGCTCGCATCGCCACGTATTGTGCTGTCCACTTTCCAATCCCAGGGATTTCGCATAGGCGACCCAGGAAGACTTCGGAGTCCGGGATCCGCTCAAAGCTGATCTGCCCATCGCAAACTGCCCGCGCCAAGGCCCGAATGGTTTCGGCTCGTGCCTTGGGCAGACCGAGGCCGGCCAGATCCGCCTCAGCGAGATTTTCGGGCGCTGGAAAAAGATGGGTAAGACCTTTCGCCGCAGAGTAAGTCTGCCCAAAAGTTCTTACCATGCGACCTGCTAGGGCTGAGGCCACATTGACGGTGATCTGTTGGCCGAGAATCGCCCGCGTCGCCAGTTCGAAACCATTCCAACAGCCTGGTACCCGAAGCCCCGGATCGGCTTTTACTCTTGCGATTAACACTGGATCGGTTCTAAGACTTTGCACGATGGCCGCCCAATCCGCGTTCAGATCGAACATCGCGCGGACACGCTCTACAATGAAGAAGAGGGGCTGGGGATCGCCGAAAGAAATCCGCGCAAGAAGTGCGTCGCGTCCTTCGTCTAGGGAAACCTCAAAATAACCGTCGCGGCCATGCAAAGAAAAGGTACGTCGATAATTGCCATCTTCCACAACTTCGACGCCCGGTGTAGCTCGCTCGGCCAGAAAGTCCAACATGCCCTGCCAGTGGTACGGTGGCCGGAAATGAAGGCGGAAGAGGTATTGATTATCAGGCTGGATCTCCGTCCAGCGTGTCAGACGCCGAATTTGAGTTGGGGTTCGATGATAGACCTTGCGGATGCCCGCGTTGAATCGCCGAACGCAACCGAATCCCGAAGCCAGGGCAACTTGATTCATTGGCAAAGTCGTCTCGTCGATTAGCTTCTTCGCGAAGTGCAGACGGCGTGTCTGAGCCACGGCAATCGGAGTGGCACCCAAATGTCTTAAGAACAAGCGCCGAAGGTGCCGCGAGCCGACTCCCAGTCGCTCCGCCAAGACTTCGACTCCGCCGCCCTCCAGCCCACTCTCACCGATCAAACGCAAAGCTCGCGAAACTGTGTTTGATGTTCCAAACCATGCCGGTGTTCCAGGCGAACTCTCTGGACGGCAAAGCAGACAAGGGCGAAAGCCCGCCTCCGCCGCTGCTGCGGCGCTCGGGTAGTAACGCACACTGCTCTCTTTCAATGTGCGCACGGGGCAAATCGGGCGACAGTAGATTCGTGTGCTAAGCACAGCTATAAAGAACTTGCCATCGAATCGCGCATCACGTGACAGCCGTGCTCGCGAACATACCTGCCAATCCAGATTCATATTTTGTTTTCGCCAGCCAATGATAACCGACCCTGCTGAACATTCCAGACGTTTTCGGACCACGCTCCCCGCGCTGGTTGCCGATTCTGGGAGCGTGGTCCGCAAACGTCCAGACTCAGCGTCGAGCGGATTTATGATGCCTTCATCATGCGGCAACAGGCAGGCTCAGCTTGCTGTGGGGAATTAGACATCACGCTTCTGCTCACCGCTAGCACTCGGACAAATCTACGGCGATGGAGCCCGGTGTTTAGAAGCCTTCGTTTTTATAGTCGTAGATGTCCGTGATCTTTTTCGTCTTGTAGTGAATCTCAGAGAAAACGACCTCTGTACCGTCGCCCGCCGGAGATTGCGATTCAAAGCCCACTCTAGCCTTCCGACCGTTTCCCAAGTTGAAAACCCTGAGCACCTGCCAATTCTTCCCGTCGTTTGAGAAATAAAACACATACGATGGACCACTCTTGGCAATTTGTATGTAGACCGTATTGCCCGAGATTGGTATTGAATTGCAATCGTCCGATACACCCCGCGTGACCACGGTCACCATGGTTGGTTGCTTCGCTGGCGAGAGTTCAAAAGACAATTTTGCCCAATTATGGTCGTCCGCCCAAACCATGAGAGCGCCCGCATCCCATTTTGTGTTGAACCCAACTTTCACCTTCACACTGAAGATATAGTCATCTGCCGGCATAAAGAGAAGCATGGGCGCTGTGTTGTGAACCGTGCCGTCAAACGGATCAACGAACCAGTCCGTTTCCTTGCCGGAGCGAATGGTGAGTTCTGCTCCATGATCAACGTGCCAAGCTGCCGGTATGTTCTGCCAAGCAAGACCGTTTGGTATCCCAGTAATGGTTGGTCTCTCACCGAAAGCCGTGTTTAGAAGGGGAAAAAACAGCGCCAGACCAAGTACTTTTGTTTGAACCCCACTCACGGAAAACCTCCTATCTGCGTCGATCCATCGCAGACCAAATGCGGAATGTGCGCACGGGGCAAATCGGGCGACAGTAGACTCGTGTGCTAAGCACAGCTATAAAAAACTTGCCATCGAATCGCGCATCACGTGACAGCCGTGCTCGCGCGAACATACCTGCCAATCCAGATTCATGTCTTCTTTTCGCCAGCCAATGATAACCGACCCTGCTGAACATTCTAGACGTTTTCGGACCACGCTCTCCGCGCCGGTTGCCGATTCTGGGAGCGTGGTCCGCAAACGTCTAGACTCAGTGTCGAGCGGGTTTATGATGCCTTCATCATGCGGTAACAGGCAGGCTCAGCTTGCTGCGGGGGAATTAGACATCACGCTTCTGCTCATCGCTAGCACTCGGACAAATCTACGGCGACCGCCTGCCGTCCTCAGCTCGCGACGAAGCAACCCGCTTAAGCAAGATAGACAGACGATTTCAAGGGGGAAGCGATGAACACCAAACCCGTTCGGCTTTATCTCGTGGTGTGCAGCTTGATTGTCGCCTTGCAGTCCCTTCAGGGATTCGCAGAGCAGAATTCAGATGCGTCGACGACCAGCGCTGCGCAGACTCCTACGGAGCGGGATGGGCAACACGATTTTGACTTCGAGATGGGTAGCTGGAAAATTCACCTCAAGCGCCTCCTGCATCCCTTAACCGGCTCCACGACATGGGTCGAATTTGACGGCACTTCGGTTACGCGAAAAGTTTGGGATGGCCGCGCTGAGCTTGAGGAGTTCGAAACCGATAGCCCTGCGGCGGGCCACATCGAGGGTCTGACCCTCCGTCTATACAATCCCCAATCCCACCAATGGAGCCTCTATTGGGCCAACGCCAAAGGTGGCCCCATCTTTCCACCCCAAATCGGAGAATTCAAAAATGGACGCGGAGAGTTTTACGGCCAGGACACATTGAATGGCAAAGCTATCTACATTCGATTTGTTTGGTCGAACACCACTACGAATACGCCCCACTTTGAACAGTCCTTCTCGGACGATGGAGGCAAGACTTGGGAGGTGAACTGGATTACGGACCAAACACGGGCAAACGATGAAGCTGACAAAGCGCTCACACCGCAGAACTCAGAGGCAGTGAAAACTGAGTCTCAACAAGTCGTCCAGGATGGGCAACACGATTTTGATTTCTACTTTGGCACTTGGAAACAACACCTAAAGCGCCTTATGAATCCCTTAACGGGCTCCACTACCTGGGCCGAATTTGACGGCACTATCGTCACCCGAAAGGTTTGGGATGGCCGCGCCAATCTAAATGAATTCGAGGGCGAGGGTACAACCGGGCACATCGAAGGCCTGACCCTGCGTCTCTACAACCCTCAAACTCACCAGTGGAGCCTCTATTGGGCCAACAGCAAGGCTGGTACTTTAAATCTCCCACCCAATGTCGGTGAATTCAAGAATGGACGCGGCGAGTTTTTCTCTCAGGACACATTTCATGACAGAGTCATCCTAGTGCGATATGTTTGGTCGGACATCACCCCGAATTCGGTCCACTTTGAGCAGTCCTTCTCGGATGACGGCGGCAAAACTTGGGAGGTGAATTGGATCTCGAACGTTACACGAGCGCAAGATGAATCTCACAAGACGAACTAAATTCCGCCCAGGCAAGAGATGGCACGGCTGGAATCGACCAGCTCAATTTCGAAACGCGAGCTTTCTCGCTCGTGTCCGATTTCTATGTCAGCTGGCAGCCGCTTGAGATCAGGGATAAAGCAGTCGACTTAAGCAGGATAGATAGACGAATCGAAGGAAATAAGATGAACGTCCTCAAACACATTCGGATTTTGCTCCTGGTGTGCGGCATGGTAATGGCTTTGCCGCCGATTCCAGGATTCGCACAGCAGAATTCGGAGGCACTGAAACCCGCGGAACGCGATGGTCAACATGATTTTGACTTTTTGTTCGGTCATTGGAAGGTCCACAACCGGCATTTGCTGCGTCCACTAACAGGCTCAAAAGAAGAATGGGAGGAGTTTGACGGCACAAGCGTGGTACGACCGATTTGGGGAGGCCGCTCCAATACAGAAGAATACGAAGCTGACAGTGCCTCGGGCCATCGTGACGGATTGACGGTGCAAACCTACAATCCCCAATCCCACCAGTGGAGCATCTATTGGACAAATTCGAAGAATGGCGCATTCTCACTTCCCCCTACGGTGGGAAAGTTCAAGGATGGACGCGGCGAGTTCTTCGACCAGGAAGACTTCAATGGCCAAAGCATTTTTGTCCGCTATCTATGGACGGTGCCTTCTGCTGATGCGCCCCGGTGGGAACAGGCTTTCTCGGTGGATGGGGGCAAGACATGGGAAACAAACAGGATCATCACCTACATGCGAGTAAAGGAATGAGGCCGACGGAGGGCCGCTAATCGTCCGCTATCCCTCTGTGACATCGCCCCACGGCATGATCGGACGTGCCGAAAATACACGTTCCGTCGAATATCACGTTTGCACTTTGGGCATAGTCTGACGACAAGTGCCTGCTTCTGGGAAAAAGGTACTGAGGTTAGCCGCGGCCGGTGATTTCGGCCCAGTCTCGACTCTCGCTGCAGGAGGTTTTATGAGCGAGATGCACGAAGCAACGCCAGTCAGCCAGCCGTTCCCTCATTTCGAGAGGTTAGTCGATTCGCGCGAGGCGGCAGCCTTGCTGCAGATCCACCCAAAACACTTCAACGACTTGCCCGCAAGGGCGAGATACGCGCCATGCGGATCGGAAAATTCTGGCGCTTTCGCACATCTGATCTCGACGCGTGGGTGCATTTGAGGTTAAAGTTAGCCAGCTGAGAGAGTCGCAGAGGAGCGCAGATGCAACGTGAGTTGCAAAAGTTACGAAGCAGTGAATCTGATTTTCTCTCCCGATTCCTGCGGTCTCTTCAGGTCTTTGAGATTTCCGACGAAGATGCGGTTCTCATCATCGCGAAAGAAAAAGTTGGCTCCATCGCTACCGGCGAATGTGCCGGCATAGTTCTGTCCGGGCGTGGTCGTTGCCAGGTAGACATCGTTCCAGCCAAATTGACTTCTCTCAAGATGCGCAATGACTTTGGCCAGCGGTTGAATGCGCTCTGTGTCCGAGATTTCGTCCAGGAGACGCTCCATCATCGCCACATCCCGGTTTGCCGACAGAATGCTCGCCTGAATGAGACGTTCCTTGCTGACTACTTGGAAATGAAGCTTGTATCCCAAACTATCAGCTAATTGGCGCACAAACTGCCGTTGCGCTCTACCATTTCCTTCTCTGAAGGGATGGATACGATTTATTTCGCAGAGCAGAACCGCAACGCTGCGCGAAAATTCTCTTCGCGGAAAGCCTTCAAGATAATGCTCGTCGGCTAGTGTGTCGAGTACTTGCTTCAACTCCTGCTCAATCAAATCTGGCAGCCGTGAACTTCGTGACTCCCCCGCCTTGAATGTAGTCAGCCTTTGCCAGTGGGATCGTTCTGAAGTGCCCTGCCCAGGTGTAGACGTCCTGAAAGAGATAGGAATGGATTCCCTTGAGATGCTCGGAATCGAAATTGCCCTTCGGTGGATTGAGCTGAAGCAAAATTGAACGCGCCGACACTGCGTTGGCTTCTGCCCGGTCCAGTGATTCCTGATTGGTCAGGCCAAACTTGTTTCGCAGAATCCCGGACTGAGGATCGATGTAGGGATCGCTCATCAAGCGAGGACAGCATTGATCAACTGCTCTTCGGTTAGATCTCCTTCGATAAACCGTTGAAAGAGGAGCTGCACATTGGCAGCGGGCGCGAGGCCTTCTAGACGAAGATCTGCTACCGCGTTCCCCACGGCTTCGCGCCGGAGAAGGCCTTCCGAAACCGTGATGGCTCTGGGTGCCGCTGCAGTAGACATTTGTACTCTAAGTTTACCATATTGAGCCGCCCAAAATTCAGGGGCGCATTACCCTCGGAACCCACGCAACACACTGACTATTAAGAGTTTGTGCTGCAACACCGTTTACCGACCAAGCCGCAGGCTCACCACTTCCAGCAGTGGGCCGCCCATATCTGACGAGCCGGACGTGGGTGTCGTGCGTGCTTTCCTGGACACACGCCTTCGACTGTTGGACGAATGGAGCGCACCGTGATGAAGAAACGCTCGACACTGACCCTGCTAATGGTGCTCATTCTAATGCCTTGCGTTTCATGGGCTTCTCCGAACTTCCGAAGTCATTCTAAGCCTCATTGGCTACCCCTCCGCCATACTAAGAATTCCCCTCGCAAAGAGGAGTCCATTCCGTGGCTGGTAATTTCGCTACCCCTTCTTCAAACAAGCTGCCTGGCTTTACCGGCTGATGCCCAAGTAGTGGCCCGGTTCGATGATGTGCTCCTGCTTCTGCTCGCGACTCGGATTTCTCCCGGTCGATGGTCTGCACTGTTTCGGGAGTGGGAGCTTTTCTAAGTGGCCCCTTTCCTTCGTGTACGTTGTCGCACCCTTGCTCGCGCGCAACCGGCAGTTCGCGGCGTTCACGCTCGCGTAAAGACGGTTTCAGCCTTTCCAAGGAAGGTTCTTGCGCTTTGCGCGACAACTCGGAAGCGGATTGCCGCGCGACTGAGCGTGCTACCGACTCCCGCAGCAGGTCTCTATCGCTGGTCACAACCGTGATGCTCTCCCGGCCCCGCGAAGCAGCCACGTAGAACAGCTCTTTCCGCATCCCATCGGCGGAGATGACAACGGCATCGACAGATTTCCCCTGACTGCGATGGGCAGTGACAGCGTAGCCGTGTGTGAATTGCTTGTAATTCTCCGGCAGAGTGCGGCCATCCTGCAGATGAATGCGGCCCTGCTCGTCAATACGGGAGACCGTCACCAGTTCGCCGTTGGTAGCGCGAAAGCCCGGCTCGCGCCGATTTGCCATCAGCAGTAACTTGTCGTTGGGAGCAACTTCGATGGTGCGGCGCTCATAGACCTCAAAGCATTTCGCTTGCTTCCCTGTGAATTGTCGCTCTTCGCCGCGTGCGTTGCGGGCAACGACATTGCCGTTTTCCACTCCGATGACTTCCAGCGATTCATGCCTAGCGACGCCCTTGACCGCCCGATGAAATTCCAACACATGGCCTTCACACATAGTTCCGCACGTCACTTTTCTCCGCGCTCGTCCAGTTCAGTGGTATGTGATGCTGCTGGTGGGTACTCCGTCCCAGTTCCCCTGTTCGCGTGCGCTCAGCGCGGATAGCCTCAGTGATATGGCCAATCTCTTCGTGTGTGGCCGCGACAACCAGCACACTGCGTGGTTCCCCTTTCGCATTGACTTGACTTTGAGCTTCTGAGTAGGCTCGTTGAACCTCCTGCGCACGGTCGGGCCAGGGAACCTCACGCACAGCACCAATTTGTTCCAGCTTCTCGAAGCCGCGCTCAGGATCACGGCGCAATTCCTGAATCGCCTCGCGATACCCTTGGGCAGTCTGCCGCTGCACTTCGCTAAGCGAAACACTCCTCAACTGAGATTCTCTTTCCAGCACACGAAGAGCGTCGCTGGCCTCGACACTTCGAATCTGCTTAGTGTCACCGCTGAAAATGATTCGCATTGATTGCTGATCGGCCAGCTCTAGTAGTTCGGACATTTGACGGCCGGAAACCATCCCCGCTTCATCCACGATCAGCGCTTTCCCGAACAAGTCTGTTTGAGCACTCTGGCCCTGTAACAACCGTTCCACCGTGATTGCATCCGAGAAGCCGACTTTCTGTAGTTCTTCAACCGCGCTCATCGTGGGAGCCACCGCCAAAACCTCGCGACCGCTTTCTTCGAGGCCGCGTTGCAGCTCTTGCAGCGTGGCGGTTTTCCCGGTGCCTGCTGCCCCGCGAATGTTCACGGCCAGATCACGGGAATTGAGAACAAATTCGATTGCCTGTTTCTGCTCGGGGCGGAGGTAGGCGGAGGCTGCGAATTCATGCTGCCTACCTAGCCGCTCAAACTGACCGAATCCACGATTGATCCGCTCGATCATGTCCCGCTCACGGTCAAGACTCTCGCGTGTGGCGACTTCCTTCCCAGCCTGGAGGATTCTGCCGGTGCTTTCTTCCAGTGAAAACTCACCTTTCAGATCCGCCAAGTCGATCCGGCCCCGGCCATGACGGAGTGCTTCAGTCAACAGTTCATGGTCGAGCGCCACAGAGACGCGCTCAAAGACGTGTTGTTTTGCGTAGTCGAGGGAAGGAACTGCACTCTCTGGTTCTAGTCGCTGCGTTTCGGATCTCTCCCGGACTGCCTCGCGGATTTGCTCAAGGGTTAGGCTCTCCTCTGGGGTCAATCGAGCCATTTGGCGCGAGTGCACCTCCGCAGTTGAAATCTCAACCAGCTTATCGGCCCGCGACTCACGAACCAGCACGGCGATTTCGTTGTCGCTGGGCTGGCGACCCTTACTTTCGACAAACTCGGCAATGGCCCGGTCGCGCTGCTCGCTACGCTGACTGTATTTTTCGAGCAATTCATCGGAGACACCCTTGATCTCAAAACCCAGGTTCTTGCCCTTGGAGCTGCGCCGGTCCTCGATCTCATAGCCCAGAGACCGCACTTCGCGGGCAAGCGCGTTCCGGTAGACTTCAGTCAGGTACGCCCGCTGCTCGTAGATATCGGAGGCTTGCAGCGCCTTCCAGCGGCCCTCAGCGCCGTCGTAGGTTAGATTAGCGGCAACCGCGTGGGTGTGAAGCTGGGGATCAAGTTCGCGGCTTGTGTCGTGATGGTAGACAGACAATACAAGATTACCCGTGGTGCGGTTATCATTCGCCTGGTCCCTTCGGACGCGGCTTGCTGCGCGATGCTCCAATTCTGTCAGCGTTTCTCCAACGGCCTTCTTGTGAGCTTCCACAAGTCGTGCGTCCCCACCCGGTTGGGCCATGATGGAAACTGACTTCGGAGCCGAGATCGTGAAGTCGTACAGGTTTCGACCTCGGCTTTGGGTGCTGCCATCAGCGGCTGTGCGGTCGGCGCTGTGGCGTTGCCGGAGGAATTCACCACTCTGCGGATCGACGCCCTGGCGCAGCGCCTCGAATTGTTCCGACTGAACTTCCCCTGCCAAGCCGAGCATCTCCGCTCCCCGGCCTTGCCATTGACCCGTTACACGCTCCCCTTCGGCGTAGTAGTCGCTGTGCTGCAAATGGCGTGCGGAGTAGCCTGCTCCGTTGGACATGGCGCGAATGGTGAGCATGTTTGAAGACCTTTAACGTCTCATTTGCAAGAAGACACCATCCCTAACGCTTCGCGTTAGGTCCAGTGTCGCGTGCGCGACCTGAATTCTCGTCCGGTGTGCATCCGGCATCTATCCGGTGTACATCCGGTATCTATCCGGCGACTTGTCCGGCCATCCCTTTGACCTCCGTTCGGCGTCTGTATCAGTAACGGCCTTGCCGATTCCATCTCGGCCAGACGCCCATCGGAGGAAATCGTGGACACAAAATTTGAAGCCATACTCAACAGCCTGCCTGCCAAAGAGCCGCGCTCGCGTTTGGAACCGTACAGCGAGCTAATCACTGAGATGCGAAAGCGAGGTCACAGCTATCGAGAAATCACGCAGGTACTCAAGAAAGCTTGTGGCCTCAAGGTAGGCACGAGCACGGTGAACGACTTCGTGCTCGCACGTTCGAGATCAAAAGCGAAACCGTCGCTCTCGCCTTCGAGAACAATAGCGACTAAGAAGAACATGGAGAGGACTTACAGGTACTTATAAGGACACCAGAGGCTCACGAAGAGCACTGGAAGGCCTCAGAAGGCACTGGAAGGCATTGCAAAGACGATTAAGGAATTGAAAGACCGACCGCTGAAAACGCGGGCGAAAAAACTTTTATTTGAATACAACCCAGACGAACCGTTGCGGCTTCATCGTAATCAAAGAACGAAGGAGTAGCCATATATGTACGACTCCAACACCGCTGCAACAGCCGAACGGAAAAATTCCGATTCACCTTCTGTCGTCTCGTCCACCGCCCCGTCCAAGCGCGTGATTCTCACCATGGGAGGAAAAGGAGGAGTCGGCAAAACCAGCTTTATGCTTGCCCTCGCCGAATGGTTCCAGAGCCATGAGATTCCGGTAACGCTTCTCGACCTGGACACCGAAAACAAATCTCGCGGAAGCTTGAAGCACTACTTCGACGGCAGGGTGACCAAGGTGAACATTCACACCGCTGCGGGCCTTGACGCTTTCGTTGACCACTTGGCAGAGGGCGCTCCCATCATCCTTGCGGATATGGGCGCGAGTTCTGGGCAAGTGACTCACGAGTGGTTCGACAGCATGTTTGAGGATGTGGCAGCTACCGGTGTGGCGTTCACGGCCATCGGCATCGTCACTCCCGACCCGGCGAGCGTGGAAAGCATTCTGAGCTGGGCTGCCCGTCTGCAAGACAGAGTGAACTACGTTGTGGTTGAGAACGCCATGACACATCAAGCAGATTTCTCCTACTGGCGGGACAGCGAGCAAGCTAAGCAATTTCGCACGGTCTTCCAGCCAGTTGTCCTCACGATGGAGTTTCGTCTGCCGGAACTCGAAAACCCCGCCCGACAACACGGCGTCACACTCGGCCAGATCGTCGAACGCCGGCTTAAAGTCCCGGAGCTGCAGAGGGCCTCACTGGTCATCCGCGCTCAGAGCTATCGGCGGCGGCTCTTTGAGGAAATTGACAAAGCCAAGGGGTTGCTCTTGCCGTGAACCCTCAGCCCAAACTCGTAGAAGAACAATCTGCTGAGGCCGATTTCATCGACGACATCGCCGAACTGCTGCCCGCCGAACAGCGTCCGCTTTGGTATCGTGACATGGCGCATTTGCGCCGCTTGCCCGCCGATGACGAGATGCTACGGATTGCCCGCGCTATGGGCTTTCTGGCATTGGTAACGCGGCAAACTCCGGCACAGATCGCCACGGAGCGGGAAAAGCTTGCCACGATCCTGGACGACAGCGTCAAAGCAATTCAGTCCGCCCGACAAGATGCAATCGCTCTGCATCAGCAACTCGAAGAACGGCTGGCGCAATTGCCAGCAGAAATCTCCGAGGGCATCAGTCCCGCAGCTATTGCCGCGAAACTCAGCGAGAGTCTGCGCCAGCAGTTTGTGGCAAGTGGCATTCCTGAAACAGCACAAGCCCTAGCCGTCATCTCGAAACAAACGAAGCAAGTCGCGGGAGAGTTTGACCGCTCGTCCAAGCAACTGACGGATTCCTATCGAGGCGCTGCCAGCGATGCCCGCAGGGCGCTCGATGAAATTCGCGGAAGCATCGAGTATGCCACGGCCACCGCGAAGCGAGCAGCAAACGATCTAACGCACACTTTCCTCCGCGAATACAAGTGGTCGGTCCTCGTTTTGTGCAGTGTGGCTCTGGCCGTGGGATTTGCGCTGGGAACCCTGTACTACCGCTGGATCAATTCAACGGCACCGGAACCAACCCAGAACACGGTCGTGGTTCCATCGAAGCCAGAGGCAGCAGCGCCGAGCACCACTACAACTCACCCTGCCCGCAGGATTCAAAGTAAGTCCACATCGAAGGATGAGGCGGCGCAATGAAGCACACGAACAACATCCCACGCATCCAACGTCTTCTTTCGCTTCCACATGAACGAGACCGGAACTGCGAAGAACCCGTCAAGGGGCAGGCCCGCTGGCGCGGCTCCCTCCGGTCGCCCTTGACTGAACCTTCGCAGTTCCAGCCCACCACGCCACTATGGAAGCGAAAGAAAAATGACAGGTCTAACAACACCCCCCAATCGTTCGAGGTTTCTAGAGGCACTCCCGAATACTGCGCTGTCTTTCATCCTCACGAGCAATGGGAATACGTAGCAATCAGAGGCGGCGTTCGGATGGCGCTTCATCAAACACACATGACATGTAACTCCAGTTCTGCCATCGACAGGGTTTACGATGCCGTTGACGGGGCGCTCTATGCACTGCAATTGCCGCGATGAGACGCGAATTCAATGCCAGCCAATACCAATCCGCAATCCTCAGTACGGCCAGACCAAAAGAAACCCGCACAACGAGCGGGATCTGAAACCGATTTCGAGCCTTTGCTGAATGATGAACAAGCAGCCCAGCTCCTTGGGAACATGCACCCCAGAACGTTGCAAAGGCTTGCACGCACCCATATGGTGCCTGCCATCAAGATTGGCCGCTTCTGGTTCTTTCGTGCTAGCGCACTGAATGAATGGATTGGTGTACAGTCTGAATACCGTCCGTGCTTCTCGAAGGAGACAAAATGAGAAGCCGGTATCAAAGAGGAAATGTCACGCTGAAGAAGCGGAAAGGGCCGGATGTTTGGGAATTTCGTTGGTACGAACCAAACGGAAGACTGCGAAGCAGACTGCTGGGCACCCTGGAACAATACCCAACGAAACAGGACGCACAGCGTGCGGCAGATCCTTTTCGCTTAGAGATTAATAGCGAACTGCCGAAGGCAGTTCCCACAACCGTTGCGGCACTGATTGGCCGGTATTTGAATGATGAAGTTGAAATGGGTCGATTGGCATATGCAACGCGCAAGAGCTACGTAACTTGTTTGCAGAAATGGGTGAAACCCAAATGGGGCACGAGTTTTTTGGAGCAGGTACGCACGATGGGCGTAGAACAATGGCTGCGAGTTTTACCTCTGGCACCAAAAAGCAAGGTGAACGTGCGTAACGTACTCCACGTGCTCTTCGAGTGCGCAATCCGGTGGGAATTCGTTCGAGACAATCCCATCAGTCGCGTGCGTCAGGGCGGGGCAAGACGTGCAGAGCCAGAAATTCTGTCAGTGTCAGAGTTTCACGCGTTGCTGGCAGAACTTCAACAGGAGCCGTACAGAGTGATGGTCATTCTGGCAGGCTGTCTGGGCCTGAGCCGCAGTGAACTGACTGGCTTGCAGTGGTCGGATTTTGATTGGGAAGGGGCAACCTTGACCATCCGTCGTGGCATGGTGAACAACCATGTGGGCAATCCGAAAACCCAAGCACGGCGCAAGCCAGTGCCGCTCGCTCCGGAACTCATCAGGATTCTCAAGGAGTGGCGGCTGCTGTCTCCCTACGCATCTGATTCGGATTGGGTGTTCGCGTCTTCGTACAACGGCGGGCGAGTTCCTTACTGGCCTGATTCGGCGTTGAAGCGCATCATCCAACCGGCGGCGAAACGGGCTGGCCTGTTCAAGACCGTGGGGTGGCACACGTTCCGGCACTCGTATTCTTGCCTGCTACGTGCGAACCACACCGATGTGAAGGTGCAGCAGGAACTCTTGCGGCATTCCAACATCGCCACGACAATGAACGTTTACACCCAAGCCGTGAGTGACCAGAAACGGGCCGCGCACGGGCAGGTCGTCGGGCAATTGCTGGCAGTATGAGCGAAAAATGAGCGGAACGCTCGGGACCGAAAGGCTGTAACCAATTGAAAAAATTGGTTGCGGGGGGTGGATTTGAACCACCGACCTTTGGGTTATGAGCCCAACGAGCTACCAGACTGCTCCACCCCGCACTTTGATCATAAACAATGCCTTCCGCATCGTCAAACTTCCGCCTCTAAGGCTGCCGCTCGCCACGACAGATTCCGACGTTCGAGTACCCAGTACGTGCGCCCAAGGCACATTACGCTGTTTATTGGGATTCTTCTCTCTCGACCGCACCCAACAGGCTGTTCCCCACATCAAACAAAACGCGTAGTTCTGTGACTGGAGATTTTAGTAAACTACGAATCGATAGTTGCGCAGCGAGGAGAACATATGGCTAAGAAGGATCTCAATCCGAAAGCACCCACCAGCGAGCGCGCGACTCTGAGCGCGCAGCCTCGTCTTCACCAGCATGCCGACACAATTCAAGAGTACGGCACGGTTTCGCACATGTTGCCTCTTGACCTCATGGAACCCGTTCGCCTGGAAATGACCGAGCAGCTCAACCTTTTGCTGGCCGATACTATGACCCTGCGTGATCTCTACAAGAAATCGCATTGGCAAGTTGCGGGGCCAACCTTTTATCAGCTTCATCTCCTGTTCGACAAGCATTATGGAGAGCAATCAGAGATCGTCGATAGCATCGCCGAGCGAATTCAGCTTCTCGGCGGGGTTTCGATTGCCATGGCCGCCGACGTCGCCGAAACTACGCGTATTGAGCGTCCACCGCGGGGCAGGGAAGAAGTGCCGGTGCAGATTTCCCGGCTTCTCGACGCCCACCAGATCATCATCGGCCATTGCCGCACCCTGGCTCGCCGCGCCGACGAAATAGGGGACGATGGCACCAACGATCTGGCCGTCAGCGACGTGCTCCGCACCAATGAACTCCAAGTCTGGTTCCTCAGCGAGCACCTGGTCGACGCTCCTCTAGTGCATGCGGAGCAGCCACGCCTACGCAACGCCAGCTAACCCTTGCAAATAAATCGAGCAGGCTCCTGTCGTGGAGCCTGCCCGTTGTTTGCTAAATTCGTTGTTTACTAAATTCGTGGCTAAGTCCGGCTGCCCGCCTTCAGATTGTCGTGGTCGTAATATTCGTAGGCTGACATCGGTTTTTCGCCGCCCTTTTTCCAGGTGCGCGAATCTTCAGGCAACTTGCCCAGCACGCGCGCCATTTCCCGGATGTGCATCGCCACCGTGCCACAGCACGCGCCGATGAAGTTGATCCCGATATCGTGCGCCTGCGCCGCGTATTCGCCCATCTCCTTCCGCGTGAGCTGCAGCGGATCTAACGCGTAAGGAAACTCCGGCAAACTAGTGAAGTCTGGCTTTGCCTTCGGAGTGCGGTAGGCGACCGGTTGGCACGCCAGGTAGCCCGACACCGCTTCGCGCATCTCCTCCATCGGCCCCAGAATGTGCTCTGGCGGCCGCAGGCAGTTCATCCCAACAATGTCGGCGCCGGCATCGAACAGCGCTTTCGCGGCGTCGGCCGCGCTCTTGCCGTCAGTGGTCTCATCTTTGTTCTCGAAACAGATCGTGACCATCGTAGGCAGGCCGGTCTTCTTTCCGCGTTCCACCGCGATCAGCGCCTCTCCAAGAAAAGAGAAAGTTTCACCGATAATGAAATCCACGCCTTCCTCAATCTGCACTGCCAGTTGCTCGTCGAACGTTCGGCGCACTCGGTCGGCAGCCGACGCGCTGCCCGGTTCGTACATCCAGGTCAGACTCAGGTTCCCCGCGACCAGACACTGATCTCCCGCAACCTCGCGAGCAATCCGCACGGCTGCCCGATTCAAATCCTGCAGCCGATCTTCAAGCCCCACTGTTGCCAGCTTGTCGCGGCTGGCATAGAAGGTCAGGGCCTGCAGCACTTCCGATCCTGCTTCGCGAAACTCCACATGCAATTCGCGCAGCGCCTCGGGATGCGTTAACACAACCTCCGGAGTGAACGGACCCGCGCGCACCCACCCTCGCTTCTCCAGTTCCAGCAGATATCCGCCATCGCCCAAGACGGGCCCGTTTTTCAACCGTTCCAGAATGCCTTTCTTTTTCATGCCCCCTCCTGTCTCGATTCCCGACGCTCTGATTCCAATAGCTCCCTTCGCAAAGGCGTCATCCCGAGCGCCGCCGTTCTTCAGGCGGAGCGAGGGATCTCCCGCTCATCGCTTGGTCAGAGCGCCCCAACCGCACGCCCGCTCGGTGCAAGTGTGGTAAGCATTTCGCACTCATGCGGCCGCCTTGAATTGTCCCTTCTTCCAATCGCGCAGAGCCTGCCGCGCCGCGTTCCGTCCGGGCGCGCCAGTCACGCCGCCGCCGGGATGCGCCCCCGCTCCGCACAGATAAAGCCCGCGAACCGGCGTGCGGTACTGCGCCCAGCCCGGCACCGGACGCATAAAGAAGAGTTGCTCCAGCCGCAAATCTCCGTGGAAAATATTCCCCTCGGTCAATCCATAAGTTCGTTCCAAGTCCAGCGGAGTAAGCACCTGCCGCCCCACGATCGCGCTCGGCACGTTCGGCGCATATTCGGCAATCTTCTTTACCACGCGATCGCCGAGCAATTCCCGTTTCTCATCCCAGTTTCCCTCGCGCAATCTGTAAGGCACATACTGCACGAAGCAAGTCAGGATGTGCTTGCCCGCCGGCGCCAGCGACGAGTCGGCATTCGAGGAAACTACGCAATCCACCCACAGCTCTTCCGGAATCTCGCCAAATTTCGCAATGTCATAACAGCGCTCGGCGAATTCCAGTGATGGAACCAGCGTGTAAAACGTGCGCTCCAAAGCCGTTGCCTCGGAGGAGGTCCCAGTAAACCGCGGCTCTTCCGCCAACACGAAGTTCACCTTCGCGCAGGGCCCATCCATCTTGATGCCGCGCACCGCAAACAGAAAGTCTTCCGGCAGTTCGCGCGCCGCAACCATCTTCAAGAAAGTCCGCTTGGGATCGGTATTCGACAGAATCATCCGCCCCCGAACCTCGCTTCCGTCCTCCAGCACAACGCTGCAAGCGCGCCCGTTGCGAACCTCAATTTGCGCCACCGATGCGGACGTTCGAATCTGCACTCCCAGCTTCTTTCCGGCCGCAGCCAGCGCCTGCGTGATCGCCCCCATCCCGCCCATCACGTGTCCGTAAAAACCCTGCAGCTCGTGCTCTCCGCCGCTCAGCAAGTGAAACAGCAGCCCGATCGCCGTTCCCGGCTGGTACGGGCCGCCGTGCTTGCCGTACACGTTGTTCGCCAGAAACATGGTCTTCATCTTCTCGGATTCGTAGTTGTGATCGAGAAACTCCCCCAGGCTTCCGGTAAGAAACGAAATCAGTTGCGCAATCTCCGCGCTAGAAATCCCGCGAAACCGTTTGCCTACCCGAAATAGATCGCCCCAGCCGCCAACGGTCGTCGTATCGATCTCCGGAGGCGGCTCCATGAAAAATGGCTGCAGGTAGCGCGCCAGCTCCTTCAGTTGATCGTCGACTTCAACGAACCGCGCCGCATCTTTCGTCGATATTTTTCCAAACTCCGCCTTCGCCCGTTCTCGGTCCACCCACCACGGCACCACTTGCCCATCAGGGAAGGGAACTTGAATCGCCGGGTCGCAGGGAATCATGCGCAGACCGTGATCGGCCAGCCCCAGTTCTGCGATCACTTCCGGTCGCAGCATGCTGGCAATATAAGAAGTAGTCGAAACCCGGCAGCCCGGAGCGATCTCCTCGGTCACGCAACATCCCCCGACGATTTCGCGCCGCTCCAGCACCAGGGTGGAAAGTCCTCCACGCGCCAGGTACGCAGCCGCAGTCAGGCCGTTGTGGCCGCCGCCAACGACAATCGCGTCATAAATAATGCTGGAAACCGTTTTCACCCAGATGAACCCGCGCACCTAACAGAGTCTGACTCGAAGTCACGCCGCGCTGCCATGCGGAACCATACATTACTGTACTACTCACTAAAAATGAAGTTGAATGTTCAACTCTTCTCTTATATGCTTCCATGACTTGGAGTCATTCATGAGCGGAATCGCCAGCAATCCCGTCGCACCTCCGCGTTACATGCGTCAACATGTCGCTCGTCCGCGGTCTGAGGCCAAGCGCTCCCGCATCATCGACGCTGCCATGCGGCACTTCGCCGAGAACGGTTACCACGCCGCCCGCGTCGGTGACATCGCGGCCGCGCTCGGCATCGCCAAAGGTTCCATTTTCCAGCACTTCGGCAGCAAGGACGGCTTGTTCTTCGAAGTCTACAAACGTGCCGTGCGCTCGTTTTCGAAATATCTGGATGCACCCGCCGACGTGCGTGCGGCCGGCTTCTTCGATGTTCTCTATTATTGGCTGGTCCGCACCGAACACCTGCTGCGCGAAGACTGGATCCCCTACCGCATTTCGCTGCTCGGCAACTACAGTACCGATCTGGTGTTGAAGCGTGAGATCAATCGCTTCCTCACCACCGAAGATCCCTACGGCACCGTCGCCTTCGTCCGCTTCGGCATCGAGCGCGGCGAGTTGCGCAAGGATATGGACATTGAAATGATTGTCTCCTTGCTCGACTGGACCTTCGAGCGATTCCAGGACGCCTTGCTCACCGCTGAACTCGATCCCGGCCTGTTCCGCCGGCAGGGTGAGATGCCGGAAAAAAAGGAAGCGCGCATTCGGCAATTCCTCGCGCTCTTGCAGGGAGCGGTCGGCGCCGCTCCCGCGCCTGCGATTCGTGGCCAGCGTGAGATACGCAAACTCGCTCCCGTCCAAATGGTCACCAGGCCGAAGGCGCTGTAGCAAAACCGAGTCGGCCCGGCGGAAATTAGTGTAGAACTCCAGAGTGAGAGCAAATTCAGATGATGCAAACTTCCATCGAGCAAATTCTCGCTACCTACGACGACCGCGCCCCGCTGTCGCAGGCCTCGACCATTCCCGCCGCCTGGTACGTCGATCCTCGCATCGCGGAACTTGAGCGCCTCAGCGTATTCAGCAAAACCTGGCAACTCGTCGGCCGCACTGAGCAGGTGAAAACACCCGGCCAGTTTGTGAGCACCAGAGTCGCCGGTGAGCCGGTCGTCGTCGTTCGCGCCAACGACGGCGCCCTGCGCGCTTTCTACAATGTTTGCCGCCATCACGCCGCCGCCGTCGTGACCGAACCCTGCGGTCAGGCTGCCTTATTACATTGTCCCTATCACGGCTGGAACTACGGCCTCGATGGATCGCTCAAAGGCATGCCCGAATTCGAAGGCGTCGAGAATTTCGATCGCGCACAAAACGGACTCGTTCCCATTCGTGTCGAAACCTGGGAGTGCTTCGTCTTCATCAATCTCGACAACCATGCCGCCCCGCTCACCGAATTTCTCGGCGGCCTCGTCGGTCGCATGGCGCCTCTAGGTATCAGTAAACTGCATTACTTCGACCGCCGCACCTACGACATCAATTGCAACTGGAAAGTTTTCGTCGATAACTACCTCGACGGCGGCTACCATGTCCCGCATCTCCACAAAGGCCTGAATTCAGTTCTCGATTACAAGCAATACACTATCGAGAATGAAGACCGTTACTGCCTTCAGTCCAGCCCCATGGTCTCTTCCGAAACAGACGCCGCCACCGGAGCCGCGCGCAAAGGCGACCGCGCGTGGTATTTCTGGCAGCATCCCAACCTCATGATCAACTGCTATGAGGGATACATGGACACGAATTTAGTGATCCCCGTCGACGTTGATCACTGCCACGTGATCTTCGATTTCTATTTCGGAGACACCAGCGATGCCGCCCGCGAATACAATGAACAGTCTGTAAACGTAGGCAACCGCGTGCAGGAGGAAGATCTCGGCATCTGTGAAGATGTGCAGCGCGGACTGAAATCGCGAGCCTATCGCGCCGGGCGTCTTTCGGTCCGTCGCGAAGCCGGAGAACAATTATTTCACCGCCTCCTGGCCGCCGATTTGAAACGCGGCTTAGAGCTCAGGTCCGTCGCCGCCGATTAAAAGTACCCAAATCCAGTCGCGCTAGCGACGGTAGTCATTAGCCCCGGACGTAAGTCCGGGGGAAAGCCGCAGAGCGAGAAGAGTCCCATAGGGGCGGCACCAATTCTCACCTCCGCACGACCATTCGCGAGCGCAAGTTCCATCGAGGAATAATGACCAAGATGCAAGAAAACAGAAATGAACAAATCGCCGCTACCGTGCGCGCATTCCTGCTGACTTCTTTTGCCTGCTCTGTGCTGTTCGCTTCCGCCGCCGCCCAAACCACCGCCATCCGCGCCGGCAAACTAATCGACCCCGACTCCGGCACAGTTCTAGCCGGCCAAACCATCCTGATCCGCGACAACAAGATCGAAGCTGTAGGCAACAACATAGCTATCCCGTCCAACGCCAAGATCATCGACCTCACCAAGATGACTGTCCTTCCCGGTCTCATCGACTGCCACACTCATCTCGCCGACGGCGCGCACGATTCGGAGCCGATGGGTGTATTCAGAAAAACGGCTGCCGAACTGGCGCTCGAGTCAGTGCCGAACGCGCGAGTCATGCTCGAATCAGGATTCACAACTGTGCGCGATGTAGGGACGTACCGCGCTCTGGGAGATATTGCTCTGCGCGATGCGATCAATCGCGGTGACATCATCGGTCCGCGCATGTACGTCGCCGGCGCTTATGTCACAATTACCGGCGGCGCCGGCGCCGATACCGGCCTCGCTCCCGACATCACGCTGCCCTGGGACATGCACTACGGCGAAGCCAACAGCCCATGGGAAGTGCGGCAAGTCATTCGCAAACTCGCGCATGACGGAGTCGATCACATCAAGATTCTTTCCAGCGGCGCCGTCCTTGCCCACGGCAGCAATCCTCACTCGCAGGAATTCACGCTCGAAGAACTGCAGGCCGCCGTCGACGAAGCCAGCCATTTCGGCCTTCGCGTCGAATCGCACGCTCATTCAGCCGAAGGCATCAAGAACGCGATCCGCGCGGGCGTAGCCTCGGTCGAACATGCCACCATGATCGACGACGAAGGCATCGCGCTCGCCAAGCAGCACGGCACTTATCTCGACATGGATATCTACGACGAAGAGTGTATTCAGGAAGAAGGAAAAAACGGAAGCATGCCCAAGGACTTTCTCGAGCACGATGCCGCACTCGGCCAGATCCAGCGCGATAATTTCCGCAAAGCCGTCGCCGCCGGAGCAAAAATGTCGTTCGGCACCGACGCCGGAGTCTGTCCCTACGGCACCAGCGGCAAACAGTTTGCCTTCATGGTGAAATACGGAATGACTCCCATGCAGGCCATTCAAGCCGCCACCAACAACGCCGCCGACCTGCTCAGCCACTCCAACGAATTCGGCTCAATCAAGCCAGGAAAATACGCCGACATCATCGCCGTAACCGGCGACCCGCTAACCGACATTCGCACACTCGAAACAGTTCAGTTCGTAATGAAAGACGGCAAGATCTACAAACAATGAACTCGCGAGGCACGACTTCAATCGGGTCCAAAACACCTGCGTCCAGTACCGTGGAAGAGCGGCGCTTCAGCGCCGCGTAAAGCTCCCAAGAATCAACGCGGGCTTCAGTCCGGCTTCTCTGTTCACTGATGATCCCTGGCAATCGTCTCCTGCCACGTCTTTGACTTAACCATCGCCCCATCCTTCAACAACTCACGCGTGTATTTGTAATAAAAATTCTTCTGATCGGTCGTAACCAGCAAATGCCCACGCCAAGTCAGCGTTCGCCCCTTCAAAGTAAACACCCTCTCGGCTTCACCGCGCACTGAACAAGTCTCCGGATGCGCATCCTCTGCATCGTAGGTCAGATTTTCGTAGTCGATCTCTTTCCCCCAGGGATACTCGCCGCTTTCCTGTCCCTTCCATTGCACCGTAGTCTTATGGCGAGCTTCGTCGCGCTCGACGGTCCACTCCCCCGGCCAGGGAAATCCTTCGCTCTTAAGATCGGTCCGTTCTTCTGATGGTTCAGGCGGAGAAAACGCAGGCGCGGCAACGCCATGCTCCGGCACAACCGGCAATACAATGCGCGAACCATCGCTCCCGCCGAGTTCCAGAGAAGTCGTCATGGAATATGGTGTAGGCAACATCATCGGCCACAACGCATTCGAAATCGCGACGCGAATCCGATGCCCCTTGGGAAATACCCACGAAGTCAAATGCATTTCAATGTCGAGCGGATAAACCTTGCCCGGCTCCAGATCGCGAGGCTCGCTCATCGAATCCCGCTGCGCCCCGTTGATCCCGGCCCCGGTAATTTGCGTAACGGTTCCATCCGGCGCTACATCCGAGAGCCGCGCAAACCAGTCCGCCAGCGGCGCCGTAGCCGAGGCTCGCAACAACGCATGCGGACGCCCCAGAATAGCCAGGTCTGCCTGCAGCGGCGCGGAATCGTAAACCAGACTGAACGCATCCACCGGCCGCACATCGCTCAACAGCTCGCCCCACCAGAATCCAGCCTCCACGCCAATCGACGGCACATACTTAAGCTGATGAGTGTCAGTCTGCGCCGCACTCCCGGCCAGCAAATGATTCGGCTGAAAAAATAAAATCGACGGCCGCGCATTTTTCGGCGGCCAAACATCCTCCCGCCTCCATTCCCCGGGCACGTTTTCCAGACTCGGATCAGGCGCATGCCAATGCTGCATATAAATCACCAGCCGCGGATCGTGCTCCACGCCGGTGTCGCGTCCCTTCAGCCAATGATCAAACCAGCGCACCGCCTCATTACGCCACTCAATCTGCGGACCCGGCACCGCTTCATTCGGAAACGTATGGTTCCACGGCCCCACAATCGCCTTCACCGGTCCGCTCGCCTGCATCAGCATGTCGGTCACGTTGTCGCGATAACCATCGAGCAATCCGCCAATCAGAAAACTGGGAATCGTAATCTCTTTCAACGGACGCACGCGCTCCCGCCAGAACGGCCCGTCATGCTGATGTTTCAGATAAAGCAGCGACCAGGGAGGCGTATCAAATCTCGGCCCCAGAACTTTTTCGTCAGTCGTATAATCCGGCGCGCCCGTCCATCCCTCCGCCATATCCATGTTCAGCTCGAACTCATCGATGTGCGCCATGCCATCGATGTAGTGCACGTCGTCATGAAATAATTCCGCCGTAGCATCCGTCGCCAAAATCGCCTTCAACCCAGGCGCGTGCCGCATCGCCATCTGCAGAGAATTAAACCCTCCCCACGAAATGCCGAACATTCCCACGTTCCCGTTCGACCACGCCTGATGAGCCAGCCATGCAATCACCTGCTCGCCATCGACTTGTTCCTGTTCCGAATATTCCCGCTCCGGCGGCGCGCCCTCGCTCGCGCCAAATCCGCGAATATCCACCCGCACGCTCACATACCCGCGCCGCGCAAAATAAGCATGCTTGGGATAATCTTCCGCCGCTGTGCCGTCATCTTTTCGATAAGGCAGATATTCCAGCAGGGCAGGGAACTTCTCCCCCGCCTTCGCACCATCCGGCATATAAAGCGTGGCCGCCAGCCGCACTCCATCTTTCATGGGAATCCAGGCCTGCTCCATGCGGACCCCATACACCGGCGGAGAAGGCGGCTCGATCGCAAAAACGGCGAGATGGAAAGAAAATAGATGTAAGTGAACTGAAGAAGAAAGCCCAGACCATCCAACGACGTTCCGTTCTGATCAACGCTATCTCCTAAACGTGTGTGTGGGAAGAAACTACTCCTGCGACCCCTGCTCCCGCCGCATCGCGCGCAGATCGATCCCCAACTGCTCCGCCTTCTTGTAAAGATGGCTTCGCTCCAGCCCTAGCGACTTCGCTGCCAGACTGACGTTCGAATGACTACGCTTCAATTCCGCCATGATCACTTCCCGCTCGAAAGCGTCCACCCGCTCGGCCAGCGCTCCCGACGAAAATGCAGAAGAGACAGCAACGCCCGTGCTCCCACCTTTAGGCATCGCCATCTCGACAGTCGCGAGATCAACTTGACCTTCGGTAGCCAGGAGCATCAACCGCTCCACCATGTTCCGCAGTTCCCGCACGTTACCCGGCCAGGTATACGACTGCAACGCCGCCATCGCATCCACCGTAAACGGAATCGCCTTCCATCCATTCTGCGCGCTCACCTGCGCTGCAAAATGCTCCACCAGCAACGGAATATCTTCGCGCCGGTCGCGCAACGGCGGCAGCACCAGCGGAAAAACATAAACGCGGTGAAACAAATCCTGCCGGAACTTCTCCTCGCGCACCCGCGCTTCCAGATCCCGATGCGTCGCCACCACCACCCGCACATCCACGCTCACCGGCTTATCGCCACCAATGCGCTCCACTTCTCCTTCTTCCAGCACGCGCAGCAGCTTGGCTTGCATCGCCAAAGGCATATCGCCAATCTCGTCCAGAGAAGATCGTGCCATGATCCGCCTGCTCGAACTTTCCAATATGCCGGCCCGCCGCTCCTGTGAACGATCCTTTCTCATGCCCGAAAAGTTCCGACTCAATCAGTTCCGCCGGAACCGCCGCGCAATTCAAGGTCACAAACGCTCCGCCGGCCCGTGCACTGCGCTCATGAATCGTCCGCGCCACCAGCTCTTTCCCGGTCCCAGTTTCTCCCAGGATGCAAACCCGCGTCTCACTGGCCGCGACGCGCTCCACTTGCGCCATCACGCGCTGCATGGCCGCGCCCTGCCACACGATCTCATGCTTGCCCAGCCGCTGTTTGAGTTGCCGGTTCTCGCTCTCCAGCCGCTGCAGCTTCAGAGCGTTCTCCACCGTCAGCAAAAGTTTTTCGGTCGAGATCGGCTTCTCCAGAAAATCCAGTGCGCCCAACCGCGTAGCCCGCACCGCCGTTTCAATGTCCCCCTGCCCAGACATCATCACCACCGGCGCCGTCACTCCCTGCGCCTTCAATTCCTCGAGCAGCGCCAGTCCACCTTTTCCCGGCATCACCACATCCGACAGGATCACGTCGAAGTTCTGCGCCTTCGCCAGTTCCAGCGCCTTCGCCGCGTTGTCGCACACCGTAGCTTCATGCCCAGCCAGGCGGAATGCCCGCGACAGGGAAGCCAGCGTGTTCGCTTCATCGTCCACAATCAGCAGATTTGCTTTTTTCGGCAACCGTCCTCCGATTTCTGAATTACCTCATCCCGCGTTCTGCGCGGACTCCGCATTCCGTGGCAGCTCAATCACAAACGTCGTCCCCCGCCCCGGCGAACTCTGCACGTGAACCCTACCTCCATGATCGCTTACCACCGACTGTACGATAGCCAGCCCGAGTCCGGTTCCATGCTCCTTGCTCGTATAATAAGGAGTAAAGATTCGCTCACACTCTTCCAGCGCCAACCCCGCTCCCGTATCCGCGACCTCAATCACCACTGCTTTGCCCTCGTCGCGCGTCCGCAGGGTCATCGTTCCGCCCTGCGGCATCGCATCCATTGCATTCAGCACCAGGTTTGAAATCGCCCGGTGCAACAATTCCGCATCCGCCGAGATCGCTCCCAGGTGCGGATCGAGCTGCAGGTCGCAACTGATCTTCGCACGTCCCGGTGCTTCCAGTTGTGCCTGAAAAAGTTGTACCGCGCCGCGAATCACTTCATTTACCTGCACCCGTTGCAATTGCGGCTGCGGCATTTTTGAAAACTCGCTGAATCGTCCAATGACCGCCTTCAGGTTCGCAATCTCCGCCAGCAATGTGCGGGAGCTCTCGCGGAAGACTTCCTCAAACTGCTCCGGAGTCTGTTGCCGCGCCCGCACCAGATTCTCCACCGTAAGCTGCAGCGGAAACAGCGGATTCTTCAACTCATGCGCCAGCCGCCGTGCCAGCTCCCGCCAGGCCGCGACCCGCTCTGCCTGCATCAGCCGTTCTTTTTGCCCAAGCAACTCCGTGGTCATTCGATTAAACGAATCGGCCAGTTGCCCCAGTTCGTCGTCGCCCAACACATCCACTCGCGCATTCCAATTGCCTTGGGCGACTTCCTGTGCCGCATGCGCCAGCTGCTCCACCGGACGCGTGACCCGCGCCGCAGCCCAACTGCTCAGCAGAACCGCCAGCAGAATCCCTCCGCCCCCCACCATCAACGCCGCCGAGCGAATGTGCCGCATCAACGCCACATAACTCCGCCGCGAATTCCCAATCAACAATATCGCCAGCACCGGACGATCCTTGCCCGCACCCGCACCCAGCAGCGGAATTGCATGAAACACTTCATCCTCCGCTCCATCCCCCGACCAATGCACCAGCCCGCTCGCTTCTTCTTTGGATTGCCGCACCGCATCGACCAAAGGTTTCAGCTTCTCAGCCGGCCGCGCAGTCTCGGAGCCGGACTCAGACGGATCCACCAGCAATTCCGCCGCAAACCGCTCGCCCCGATTCTGGTACAGCAAAGTCCGCATTCCCACCGGCATGTCGATCCCGGAGAGAAAAGATTTGTCCAGACGGCGTCCGCCAATCACATACACCGGACGCTCCCCCACTCTCGTCGCCCTCACCGCGAACAATCCGAGCGCGGTTCCATCCTGCAATTCCTCCTGCTTAAGAAACGCGCTTTGATCCGCGGAAGCAGCAAAGCTCCCCGCCGCGGCGTCCGGATACCCAAACCTGGCCGGCCACTGCGCCGAAGAGATAATGGTTCCATCGCTCTCCACAAACTCCAGAAAATCGAGCCGGCTATTTTCCGCGATAGTCTTCGCCAACTCAAAATAAGGCCCCGCATCGGCCTGCGGACGATTCAACTTCACCGCCATCCGTCCCAAGTCTTCCGACGCCGCGATCGCCTCGACCCGCCGCGCCACATCCTCGCCCTGTCGGTTGAACTCGCGCCGGAACTGCGTCACCAGCGCCGCCGTTCTTTCATCCTCGCTGCGCTCGAACGCCCGCCGCGTCACCGCCGACACCAGCAACGTCACCGCTGCCACCGACAAAAACACCGTCAACGCGAACACGGTCAGAAGTTTGCGGCGAAACATCATTGCCTTTCTTTTTCCGCCCGCATCAGGCTTCTCAGGATGCCACGGAATCGTCTGCATGATATCTCACCCATCAGCTCCGCTGGTGTGAAATGAAAGGGCGCAGCTTCAGCCGCGCCGCAACGCTCCCAGGCTTTCAGCACAGACCTTCCCCAATTGTCCGTGAGCATTCCCCGAGCCAAAGAAAATGGCCAGTGGACCCGAGCGGTTACTGCCCACTGGCCACTGACCACTGCCCACTGCCCACTATTTTCCCGTCCTGCCCTGACTAGCCAGGTCCATGCCCTTCAGCACATCGTTGGCGAAAAAGAATTTCCCATCCGCCGGTACCATCATGATCTGCAGCTTGTCGGAGAGCCGCTCCGCCACAATCTTATTAATCAGCAGCGGATTATCTTTCAATATCGCCGCTTCGCCGTGCAGCCGCTCCGCATCCGCCACTGCCGTCACCCGGATGCGATCCGCCTCCGCGTCCGCCAGCAGCCTGCGCCGCTCCCCTTCAGCTTTGCTGTCCATTACCTTAGCCTGCGCCTCTGCGTCAGCCAGCAATTTCCGCCGTTCCCCTTCAGCCTTGCTGTCGATCTCCTTCGCCTGCGCTTCCGCTTCGGCATTCTGGATGGTAGCTTCCTTGCGCGCCTGCGCCTCGAGCCGGCTCTGCTGAATCTGTTTCTCCTTCAGCGGCAACGTGTATTGCATCGCGTCGGCCTCACCCTTCGCCTGCAAAACGTGTACCTGCGCCTCACCTTCCGCCTGCTTCACCTGCCGCACCTTCGCCGCCTCGGCTTCCAGTTCAGCAATCCGCACTTGCTTGGTTTTCAACTCAGTCTCGACGCTCATGCGGTCGTTTTCCTGCTCCTTCAGCAGCAAAGTCTCGAGGCCATTGGCATATTCCGGAGGAAGCTGAATATCCCGCAGCATCACCTCTTTCACCACAATCCCATCTGCCGACAGCTTCTGCGTGATCAGCGCCGAGGCCCGCTGACGCACTTCCTCGCGCTTCGCCGAAAAAACATCGCGCACCGTATAGTTCGGCACGATCTCCCGCCAAACACTTGCCACGGTCGGTGGCACGATTTCCTTCTCCACCGGACGCGGCAGATTTCCCTGGATATAATCCAGCCTCTTCGCATCCAGCCGGTAGCGCACCGTAATCGCGAGTCCCAAAGTCAGTCCTTCCTTGGCCTGCACATCGAGAAGTTGCGGCTTCGTGGGAAGACCTCCCGCGGAAGGTTTTGGAACTTCAGAATCCCCCGTAGTAAAAATCTGATCCCGAGTATCGAACAGCGCCACATCCTCCACCAGCGGCATCACCATGTGCGCCCCCGGATAAAGTGTCCCCGGCACCGTTCCGCTCACGTCGCTGATCCGCACCCCGGCCATCCCGCTCGGCACCACCACAATGCTGAAAGCCACCAGCAGCGGTCCCCAGGCCAGCATCACCAAAGCCAGCGAAGTCCTCCATCGCACCACCACGGGAGCCGCACTGACTGCTCCTCCCGGGGTAGCCAGCAATCTCCGGTATAGCAACTCGCGATACAAATCGTAGGTGAGAATGCACACGGCCGCGATCATCATCGCCAGGCCGCAAGTAATCAGCAAAAACCGCAACGCCAGCATGGTAGTTCTCCTGTGCGCCTCAGCGCTTCTGCTCTGCTTTCACCGGCGCGGCCTGCGCCACGCTCTGTCGCGCGGCTTGTGGGACAGATTGCTGGATAAAGAATAGCCGGAACACCTGCCCGAAAATCAGCTCCTCCGCCAGCAACGCCACCGCCACCGAAAAAATCAGGCCCGCCACCACTGCGATAAATGTGATTGCCATCTGCATAAAGCCTCCGCGTGCGCGTGCCGCACACGAACCTACATCGCAGGATGAGGACCAATTGTTATTCCATTGAAAATGCGAGGGTTAGAAGAAGTCGTGCCAGCGCCATGAAGTGGCTATTTGATGTCACTGTATCCAGCCAGACACACCCATGCACGCCACGCCCGATAGTGGGACAAACGCTTCTATTAGTTCTACCCTGTGCTCCCCTGTGCCCCTGGCGTTAAAGGTCTTGCCATTTGACTCCCCATTCCCCAGCCACTATCGTTGCCCGCATGAACGTAGTCAAAGCCACGCGCCAGTTCGAAGCCTGGCTCGCCCAGCGCACCCGCATCGATCAGAAAGACCTCCGCCTGAAACACACGAACATGAAGAAAGATGTCTTCATGTTCCTCCGCGCCACCTACTACCGCTGGGCGCAACTTTGGCCGGAAGTGTGTCCCGACCTCGCCAAAGCTCCGAAGGTCTTAGCGGTCGGCGATCTACACGTAGAAAACTTCGGGACCTGGCGCGACATCGAAGGCCGCCTGATCTGGGGCGTCAACGATTTCGACGAAGCCTGGCCCATGTCCTACGCCATCGACCTGGTCCGCCTCGCCGTCAGCGCGCATCTGGCCGCCGAGGCGGGAAGCCTCCCCGTCAAGCGCGAAGACATCTGCGCCGCCATAATCGAAGGCTATCGCGAAGCCATGCTGCAAAAAGGTTGCCCCTTCGTCCTGGGAGAAAGTCATCAATGGTTGCGCCGCATCGCCACAGGCGAACTCCGCGACCCCGTCCACTTCTGGGGAAAAATCGACGCGCTCCCTACTCTCAAAGGCGAATGCCCCATCAGCGCCATCGATGCACTTGAGCATCTGATGCCAGCTCCCGGCCTCTCCTATCGCCTCGCCCACCGCGTTGCCGGACTCGGTAGCCTCGGCCACGCCCGCTATGTAGCCATCGCCGACTGGCGTGGTGGCCGCATCGCCCGCGAAGCCAAAGCGCTGGTCCCGTCATCCTCGCACTGGGCTCAAAAGATCGAAGCCAACAGGGACTGCGGTCCCGCCGAAATCCTCTACCAGACAATCATCAACCGCGCCGTCCGCTGTCCCGATCATTTCGTTCAGCTCCGCGGCCGCTGGATCGTCCGCCGCCTGGCCCCCGACTGCTCCCGCATCCTGCTCGCCTCCCTGCGCGCTCCAGATAACGAACTTCGCCTCCTCCACGCCATGGGATACGAAACCGCCAACATTCACCTGGGCACGCCAACCGCCCGCAAAGCCATCCTCCGCCACATCGACAAACAAAAACCAAAGTGGCTGCACGAAGCCGCCGAACAAATGCTCCAAGCCACCCGCGCCGACTGGCAAGTCTGGAAGAAAAAGGGCTACGCCTGATCGCAATGTCCGTGTGGGGACGGGCGCCTTCGCCCGTCCCGCCGAGCGAAGCGAGGCGCGCCCTGACCAAAGACCGCGCGACGTCCGAATCTCGACAAACTGCAACGAGATGGAGCACGCCCTCCAAGCCTGCATTAGAATCACGGCAATATCTGTTCCAGCCGCGCCCCAGTAAGCAGTGGAGTGGACCCTCGCATTACCTCCGTAAGTCCCAACGCCGGCTTTCCCTGCTTCGACCGTATCCTGACCGGTATTCTGGGGGGGAACGAAGCCGTTCTCATGCATTGCTGCACGAACTTCGGGCTCTAAAAATTGACGCGCTGAGATCAGCCGTCACTAGAGGGCTTATGCGCTATAGGACCGCTGCTATTTTGTCGGTTGTCCTGATCGGCGGAATGTTTGTCCTGCCAGCCGCCGTGATGGCTTCTTTTCTTCCGCCGTTAGAACAGGGCTCCCGCACGCCAATACCAGGGTATGAAAGAATTCTTCTTGAGGCCGCCGCTTTCTGCCTTACCTGGCGCTTTCTCCTCGCGCTTCCGATCGTAGTGGCGCTATTCACGATAGCAATATTCACGAATGAGAGCGCCGTTAAAGACCGTGCCGCCGCGTCGACGCCTGCGAGGAAGCGACCAACAGGTGTCACCATCATTGCGGTTATCAATATCCTCGCCGGGGTCGCCGTTCTAGCGAGCGAGCTGTTCCTGTCGCCGCAGCCACCCCAAGGCGTCGCGCTTGGATTGCTCGTCACAGTAGCGCTAATCCCCTTCGGACTTGGCGTGGCTCTGCTGAAGCTCGAAAACTGGGCGCGCGTGCTCACGATTGTGTTTTCGGGCCTGTCGTTGATCGCTATTCCAGGTGCGTTTATGGCACACAGCCTCCCCGACGCCATCGCCAAATTGGCGCGGGGTTTGTTCTCTCTGTGGATTGTCTGGTACCTGTTGCAACCGCAAATCAAAACCGCATTCGGCAAGCATAGTTAACTGCGTTACACTATCTCGCCGCCATGCCGCGCACTTCCCATGACCCCAACGACCTCCTAACTCATCTGGAAGCCGCCAAAAACCAATTCAATCCCTGCCAAGCCACGAAAATCCAAAAGCTCCTAACCCAACTCTCCAAACTCCAATTAGATCCCCACCAGCTAATCCGCTTCCACGAATGTCTTCTATTCCTCCGAGCCTTCCTGCACGTCCCGTCCGAAATCCCGCGCATAGAAAATCTCCTCAACACCTTCCACAAACGAATAGAAAAACTCCGCGCCGCAAAAGCCGACATGTCAGTGTTCGACGACTTCGACGCATCCGGCATAGCCGGCACCACCATGCAAGACACGCTCTCCTTCGACGTAGCGCAATGGCTCGCGCATCGCGTCCCCAGAAATATAGAAATTGCCTGGAACGACTACTGGGACGACTACCAGGCCGAGCGTGCCCGCGGCAACACTTGGCCCCGTTTCATTCCTCTGTTAGAAGAAGACGCCGACGTAGAAGCCAACATCCCATGGTCAACCTGGATCGACGCCGCCAGAGGCCGCCAGAACGCACTCGTCTGGCTGCTAAATCAATTCGCCAAACTCCCACTCCCCGCTCGCCAGCAATCCGAACTCTACGACTCGCTCCGGCTCCCACTCCGCTGGACCCTCGAAAACCTGAAACTCTCCCGTACCCGCAACTGGACCACTCCCCGCCGTTTCTTCTTCCACCAATTCCCGCTGATCCGGCGCAGCGAAGTAGATCTAGCGCACGAACTCTCCCAACCCACACCGAAACTAGAAAAGCTCTCCCGCACTGCAGGAGAAACCATAATGCAATCCATCCGCGAAGTTATGGTGGTCCGCTACCGCGAACTCTACGGCACCACGCTGGGCGACCCGAGCACCGTAGTCAAAGCCGACCTAGGCCGCGGCGTAACCATGCATTTCTGGGGATTGCCTCCGATCCGCCGTCTCCCGCTCCGCGCCTACGTAGCCGGCTACACCCAAAAAAACGGAGTCCCCATCAACTACATCGAAGCCATCGGCCTATGCGAATGGATCGAAGTCGGCTTCAACACCTTCTACACCTACCGTCAGGGAGAAACCGCCTGGATCTACGCCCAGGCCCTGCGCTGTCTCCGCGCCCTGACCAACGCAAAATGTATTTCGATCTACCCGTACCAGATCGGCCAGAACAACGACGAAGCCATCGAAAGCGGTGCCTTCTGGTTCTACCGCAAACTAGGCTTCCGCCCCGGCCGCCCCGATCTCCAGAAATTGTGTGACAGAGAAGAGAAGAGAATCGCCGCCAACCCAAAATACCGAACTCCCGCCCGCACCCTGAAGCGCCTGGCAGAAGCCCACATGTTCTATGAAGTGTACGAACCGATGGGTAGAGCTCTGGCGAATCAGGACGTCTATCAGCCGCGAAGCGGCGCCAGAATGCAGCCCAGGGCGCAAGCCCTGGGTGAGGATCAGAATGATCACCGAGCCCCGAAGGGGAGAAAGAACAATTGCGGCCCCTGGGACACATTCTCCACCCGCAACCTGGGCCTCCGAATCAACCGCCGCATGGCGCGCGAATTCAGCGGAGAAAGCCAGAAAATCCGCCAAGCCTCAACCGCATCCGTAACCCAAGCGCTGGGAACCAACCCGTCCCGCTGGACCTCTGCACAAAAGCAGTCCCTCGAAAACTGGTCCCTGGTCCTCGCTGAAATCACCAACCTACCTCACTGGACGCGCGACGAAAAAGACCGACTGATAAAAATCATCCGCGCCAAAAGCGCGAGCACCGAAATGCCCTACCTACGCCAGACCCAACACCACCCCCGCCTCCGATCAGAACTCCTCCGCCTGGGCTCGACCGTGTAGGGCGGGCGCCCTCGCCCGCCGCTCTTGACTTATGTTTCGGCCACCACAACTCATGTAGGAACACTGTAGACTCGGCTGTTCATTCACTCGCGGACCTACTTCAAGCCCATGTCACCATCGTACTGTCGGATAACTCCGTAACACTCGCAGGCGGAGTCTTCAAGTTTGTTGCGGTTTACGATCTTCACTGCGCCACGGGTGTACTCGATGAGCCCCTTCTTCTGCAAAATCCCAGCTGCTAGGCTCACGCTAGGCCTGTCTGTCCCCAGCATTGTTGCCAGAAAATCATGAGTGATGGGCAGCGCTCCTGAATCCACTCTGTCCTGAGTCATCAGCAACCATCGCGCCAGGCGCTGCTTTATCTCGTGCAGCCGATTACAAGCCGCGGTTTGAGCAACCTGCATACCCCGAATTGCGGCATAGCGGTTCAACAGCATTCGCAGGTGTGGGGTGGATTCCAAAACATTTTGCAGAGCCCCGACTCTAACCCGAAATCCGTCCCCCGTGATTTGTACCACCCCACGCAGCGGCCCCCTGGTCAGCCCAACCGCTGCCTGTGTTCCCGTGAAGCCCTCATTGCCAACGATGCCAGCTTCCGCCGTTCGTCCATCTTTCATAACCACGACAAGAGATATCAAACCTCGGCTTAGGAAATAAGCAAATTCCAGTCTTCCGCCCGCCTCGTGAAGCACCAGATGGTTCGACAAGCGCACGTATTCAAGGTGGGGGCGAAGTGAGTCGTACTCGCTATCGGAGATCGATAGAAGTATTTTGTTGCCGACTGGCTTTCCTGCAGCGTTCGTGCGCTCGCCAGACTGCACGGTTTGGAGGTTCTTACGCGCCACAAGCGAGAACCGAAGAGCCTCCCGGACGCGGGGGCGAACTCACCCGCCGTGATCTGTGAAACAGAAACTATATTTATTCGCGCTTCGCCGAGGATTGTACAGGGTGCGAACCATACGCTTCTGTAGGGTATCTTACATTGGCCTCGCTGCTGCAGCGCGCCAGCGTCACGACCGCGCACCTTGAACCCGGCGCCGAAATCAGGCGTTCCCTCGCCAAAAATTTATCCAGATATGTAGGCCGCCCGACAGACCGCCCAGATTGGCGCGAGTAGAGTGTTGTCCATTTCTCTAAGCATCTTCCGTCACCCGCGGACTTCGCGACGGTTTTTTGCTGTAGCCATTCAGTACGCCGCTGTGAAAGGAGAGCGCTTCGTCCCTCGACGGCTGGCTCGTAGTAGCCGTGCACTCAGATAAGGCCGGGACTCAGCGAAACGGGCGGCCATGAACCGGAAGCTGGTATGGATTGAGCAACCACATTTTGGGGGCTTTGGTTGCTCCGAGTGTGGCTGGCGGTTCAAGCCTTCTGGTCCGCCGGCAGGGGCATCTTTCGATGAAATGATGCGTAACTTCGAGCTGCGGCGTGACAAAGAGTTTGCCCTGCACGTTTGCGCCGATCACCCAAAGAACCGGGAGCACAAGCCTTGAATAGGTCAAACCACCCCTTCACGCTCGCCAATATTTTCGAGGGGGCGCTCCGCCCCAGTCTCTCCGTTCTTTGGAAGACTGGGGTGGGGCTTTTGATCCCGCACCTGCTAAAGTCATTCATATCGCGAATTCATGCCCCACCCCATCCTCCTCTACGACGGCGTCTGCGCACTCTGCAATTCTTTTGTCCGATTCATCCTCCGCCGCGATCGCAACGCCATCTTCCGCTTCGCCTCGCTGCAAAGCGCGTTCGCCGCGCCTATCCTCATCCGCAACGGCGCGAGCCCCAACGATCTCGACACAGTCTACGTGGTCGTGAATTATGAACTCCCCGACGAATATCTGCTCTCTCGTTCCGAGGCCGTCCTCTTCGTCTTAAAGCAACTGGCAGGCCCGTGCCGCGCCTTCGCATCCCTCCTGCAACTCCTGCCCAAATCGCTGCGAGACGCCGTCTACAACGCTGTAGCCCGCCGCCGCTACCGCATCTTCGGCCGCTCCGAAGTCTGCATGCTGCCCCCTGATCAAGACCGCAGCCGCTTCCTGGACCTCTAGATAAAGTAATCTTTAGATATAAAAATGACTGTCTCCAAAAATGTCTTGGCAACGGGAATTGACGTGCACACGCCGAAACTCGCAACGGCAGGAGAGGGCCAGCAGCCTTCTCCTGCACAATCATGCTCTATTCGCCGGTCTGAGCTACCACCTCCTGATGAGCATCACGGGCCAACTCGTGCTGCACATCCTTCGGATAAAGGAACTCGTGTCCCATGGCCTCGCCTGGATAAAACCAGTCGAGTACCGCCTGCGGCTGACTATACGGTCGCTCCGCAAGCGTAAGAACCGTGTCGTCGCTTGCCTGCCGCCGCTCAACTGGGACGGTCGTCAGCGTGTCGTACAGCTCCGACCAATCCGCACTGAAGATCTCAACCACGTCACGGAAAGAACTATTGTTAACGAGCACGAACCAGTAAGTCCCTGCAGGCAACGTATGCCCCGGAATCTCAACCGGTTCGTCGAACGTCAGCTTGGTTTGTTGGTTCCATTGGTTAGCCCGCGCCTTCGGAACACTGATCGAAAATGCCATTACGAGAAACAACGCAATTGCAAAGAGTACTCGCTGATTCATACTTCCTCCTTGTTCGCCTCTACCTCATCAGGCTGAGGTTTTTTCTGTCTATAAATTTTGGATGCCCTGATCTGAGGCGGGACGGTAAAGAGTCAGTAAAAGAGTGTAAAAACCAGCTCGGGAGAGTTCTCTAGTACAAATCCCGTAGTAAAAAATCGACGGAAAATACGCCCGCGGTCTTGACTCCTTCGTCCCAGGTTCTATGATGAAGTTACAACTCCTCCCTAGGGTAGGGGACAACCAACTAACAACCTGTAACAAGAATGAGGAGGAAGTCCCCCATGAAACTGAATGACAGCATTTCCACCTACGATGTTGCTGAGGCTCTACAGGGCGAGTCCGGCAAGTTTGAAGTTACCAGCCCCAACGGCGAGCGCTATTTCGTAACCTGCCTGCCCGGACACTCGATCGCGAGTATAGAGTGGGCCGGTTCAGAGCCTAACCTGCAACCCTTTCTCGTGCGTAAGGTAGCTCAACCCGTCACGACGGAGGGTCGTACAAAAAGATCAGCGGCTGCCTAGCACTTTTTAGCAACCCCAAGCAGTAAGCCCGGCTCCGATCAAGCCGGGCTTTCATTTCTTTCCTCTACCCGAACTCGTCCAACTGATCCGGAGCGATCCAGTTGAACGCCATTCACCCAGAAAAATCACATCGGACGAACCAGGCTCAGGTTAAGATAGTGCCGCGAGAGCAAGGGAGAGCGAGGACCAGTCCCGCAAAAGAGGCACTGTATGCGAACAAGATGGGTGGCATTCCTATCGTTGGCGGTCGCAGCTTTCCTACCGGTAGGAGCACGAGCCCAATGGAAGACAACATGGGCGTATGAAGGACCAAGAGGAGCTGAACACTGGAGTGAGCTCGATCCCGCTTACGCTCCCTGCAACACCGGCAAGGAACAGTCTCCCATCGACATTCAGAAGGCGGAGAAAGCCGATCTACCCGTCCTGCGCTTCGACTCAAAAAGTGCCCCGCTCAAATACCTCGTCAACAACGGATACACCATCCGAGTGAACTACCACGACGCTCCGGGAACCGGAAACGTTCTCATCGTCGGCGATAAGCGCTACCAGCTGACCCAATTCCACTTTCACCGTCCCAGCGAAGAGTACATTCACGGCAAGCCCTACGACATGGTGGCTCACTTGATGTACCAGGACAGCGACGGCAAGGTTGCAGGAGTCGCAGTTCTTCTCCAGGCCGGCAAAGCGAACCTCACCATCCAGCAAATCTGGGACCACATGCCGAAGACCGAGAGCAAGGCGTTGGCTGACTTCTCCCACGAAGAGCAGTCGGTTGCAGGAGTCGACATTAATCCTGCAGGCTTGCTGCCTCGCGACACCTCTTATTACATGTATATAGGCTCGGTGACGGCTCCGCCGTGCACTGAAGGCGTGATGTGGTTTGTGCTGAAGACCCCGGTCGAGATCTCAGCCGAGCAGATCAGCGCCTTCGCCCAGCTCTATCCCCACGATGTCCGTCCAATTCAACCCGTCAACGGACGCGTCGTGAAGGAAAGCCGCTAACACGGCCTGCCAGGAGAAGGATTATGCGGAGAACGTCGCTGCTGCTGTTCCTCACACTTGCGGCCACGCTATTCGCAACGGATAAGCCTGCACTCCTGCCAGACGCCACATCGCAGCAGGCCAGAAACAAAGCGGTCGCCTCACGAGTGTTCGATGAGATTTTTAACCAGGGAAGATTCCAGGTTCCAGACGAAATCTACGCCAGCGACTTCGTAAACCACGGCCTCCACAAAAATTTCGATCTTCAAGCGGATCAAGCGGCGGTGCATGCCGAGAAAAAAGCGTTCCCCGATCTCAAAATCACTGTGGACCGGATGGTGGCCGAAGGCGACCTGGTCACAGTGGTATGGACCTTCCGGGGAACAAATACCACCGCCGGATATGGACTCCCGCCGACGGGAGCCAGGATCGAACTGCGTGGTATCACGGTCTGGCGCATTGTCGACGGAAAAATCCGCGAGGAGTGGACCTCATTCGACGAACTGCAAGCCGCCCGCCAACTCGTGAGCCAGCTGAAGTGGCAGATCCTGGGCTTTCTTGCCGCGGCGTTAATTCTCGTGTGGATATTCTGTCGAGTCATCCTAAGACTGAGGCTGACCAGGCTGAATGGCCCACCTGCCTGCCGGCCCTGACCAAGGGCGCGCTTTTCATGCTACATCCTTTTTATTCGTATGTAGCGCGGCAACTCGGGTAGCGCCGCCAGGACGAGGTAAGCCCCGAACAGGATTCCCACGAAGCCCACGACGCTACAGACAACCACACCAGCGTTCACAACCGGATTGAGATTTGTCATATGCGAACGATAATCCTCCCTTCATCAAGAACTCGGTATCAGGCGTTCCCTGCGGGTGACTCGGGGTTTGCCCAAATCTCACGCGGAGTGGCGTTCTTTGAATTCTTCAATCTTGGCCTTGGCCTTCTCTTTCGTGTCATCGACGGACTGGCTGATCTTCTCCCTGCTTTCGGCGGCCTTGTCGGAAGCGGCTTGCTTGTGCGACTCGTGGATCTGCTTCGCGGCGTCCTTCGCGTCGCCCCAGGTTTCCTTCGCCGCGCCCTTGGCCTGATTGACCACTCCTTTATTGGCTAGTTTCTCGTTACCAACACTTTCTCCGACGCTCTGCTGCACCTTGCCTATTGCCTGATCGATCTTGCCAGTTACCTGATCCTTATTCATAAGTTCCTCCTCTATTTTGTGTCGTTGCGGCATTCTTCTGAATGCAGTTGGGCCCATCCTGTGACTGAATCCTACGCGTGTATTTCGTGCGAACCATCGGGCGAACAGGGTAGATGGCCTGAATTTAAACAGCAGTCTCACCGCACAGCTTCGAAACTACGCGCAAGTCACGCAAACAGGTCAGGCCAACCAGTCACGCGAACAAGTCACGCGCTCTTGCGGATTTTCGCCGCCATCTTTCTCACGTTCGATCTTGCGTTCGCAGCACGCGGTTTCGCGCGAGCTACGGCGACGGCTCTCTTTTTTTTCTTTTTCTTGGCTGCGGATTTAACTGCAGGCATCAATTCCAGCTTAGGTTGGTTCCCGGCGCGATGGTGGCCATGCTGCAGCGGCTGGATGCGCGCAGCTTCTTCGTCCACTCGTAGCTGATTAGCAGCATATTTCTGCCGCTCCTCGTCAAGGTATTCTGCGATCGTTTGAGTGCTCATGGCTGCGAGTGTCGCAGATCCATCTCATTCAAACTGTCCCATTTTGCCCACTTCGTGATAATCCGTGGGAACTATGGTCGACTATGAGGGAACCGCAGAGGGAAGTTTCCCAGTCTGCTTATGCCGAGCGCCTCTGTTGCTCGTCACCGGCGACACTCTGGACGGGTCTTCGAGCAGGCCGCGCAGGCACGGGCGGCAAGAACAGCGGACGGTAGTGACGGCGCATGCAGGTATGGCATCTCACAACTTGCAGGAACAAGAACCCACAAAGTTCATCCCGCCAGCTCGATGGTCGCGAAGTGTATATTTCATCTCTACCGCAATAGGGGCAGTTGTAGAGTCCGATTTTACGCATGACGACGAACCCCTCAAATCCACACCCTCGAGTCGACCGCTTACTTGCCGTCGGGACGGATGAGGAATGCGCTCTCCGGCGCCGAAGCGCCCAACCTTCTTCTATGCTCGACGCCTCCTGGGAGAAACTGGCAAAACTGACAGGTGGCCGGAACAGTTGCGGCCCCGGCAGCGACGAGGCAGGGTTGCCGTATGAGCGTTGTGATCGGGAAACAACTGTCGCTGTCGTCTTTGTCCTTCCGAGGCCGGTCCTCAAGTTCACGCTTGCGGTCTGCAGCTTGTAGAGAAGCTGGCCTGCGCGTTCGTGGGCAATGTTGCCGGACAGCAGCCGTGTCATGACCTGCGTCAGAGCGCGCTGCACAGACGCCGCATCCTCCAGCGGCGCGGATTCAAACCATCTCTGCCGCGCACACTCTGCGTTTTTTCTGGCGCACCGCACTTGCTGAAGGTGATGGGAATAGCAGTATCGTGTCCCCTTCATGGCGGCAAGCTCAGGGCGGGCTCTTCGTCGGGACTCGACCGCCTTGCGTGCGACCCCGCTTCCTCAGGATGACAACGAAAGTCCATGAATTGCCGTTGCTCGGGCTATTCCTCGCTCAGGTCTAACCTTTGCGTGGGCTTTCCCGCCAGATTTCTTTTCTGCAGATTACGCATCAATCGCTCATCTTCGGCGATCAGCTTTGGGCTTCGTCTTTCGCCACTATGGATTTCAAGCAGTCTCTGCATCAAATCTGCGTAGTTCTCCATGACTTCCTCCGCGACCGGCCACGGCTGGTTAGTTCGCAGAAATAGTAAGCGGCATCCCAAACGCGAAACTGTCCCAAATTGCTCATTTCCAACGAAAGGATTGTCATTCCGACGCCAGGCTGAAAGCCCGGCGAGAGTCAGCTTGGATTTTTGTTGTCATCCTGAGAAAGCGGAGTCGCACGCAAAGCGGGCGACTCCCGACGAAGGACCTGTGCAACCCGCTTGCAGTTTCCACGAATGAGGCTGCCCCACCCTTCGCGGTTTTCGAAAGGAGCCCCCTCGCCCAAAATCTTGTCAAGGCCCTAAACTTGTGCAATTCCTCGCAACCTATTGCCCCCGTTGGAGAAATAAATCCGCGAAACGTGGCGCTTTCACCCCACCAAACCTGCTATCCTGAATATATAGAGTAAAAACTGGCGCAACCCCCAAGGGCGAGCGCCTTTTGCTTTTTACTGAGAACTGAGAACCGAGAACTGAGAACTGCATTTGAAACGCAAGGGCCCGTCCCCCGGACGCAACCAGCGTCCGGCCCAAGCCCTGCCCACTCGCACCACTCCCAACGCCAAAACTCCCTTCCAGCGCGAACAAACCACCAAACGCCGCGGCGAAATCTCCGAACTAGCCTTCGCCCTGGCCGCCGCCCGCCAAGGCTTCGGCATCTCCCGCCCCTACGGCGACAGCGAACGTTACGACATCATCCTCGATTGCCCGAAAAACGACCCCTCACACCTGAAATCTGTCATCCCGACCGAAGCGGAGCGACCGCGAGCGCGACAATCTGTCATCCCGACCGAAGCCGAGCGAAAGCGAGGGCGACAATCTGTCATCTCGACCGAAGCCGAGCGAAAGCGAGCGAAGTGGAGAGACCTGCTTCCTGCCCCCACCCGCCCGCGCCTAATCCGCGTCCAGGTCAAATCCTCCACCCAACTCCAATGCGGCCTCTACCGCGTCAACGCCCACCGCCGCATCAACGGACGCGCCGTCCCCTACACCCTCGCCGAAATCGATTTTTTCGCCGCCTACGTAATCCCCGAAGATTCCTGGTTCATCTTCCCCCTAACCCACATCCTCGGAGCAACCGCCGTAACCCTAAGCCCAAAACGCCGCCGCAAACCCCACATCAACAATCCCTACCGCGAAGCCTGGCACCTCCTCCGCCAACCCGACGGCCTCGAATTCGCCTGAGAGCCCCTGAGAGCCAAGGATAAAGAGGCTTCTCATTCCGAGTCGGGCGGGAAAAAAGGCTTGTCATTCCGAGTCGGGCGGAACGCCCGGCGAGGAACCTGCTGTCCCCAACACCGTCATAACCGCCGCCTCGCCCCATCCTGCTGAAAGATCCTCCCAGGTCGGGTTTTCCGCTCGAATCAAAGCCACCTTCTTCTCCCGGCGCCATTTCTTGATCTCCGTCTCGCGCGCAATCGCATCGCCCACATTCTGAAAACTGCGGTAGTAAACCAGCCGATGCACGCGATACTTTCGCGTGAACGCGCCGCCCTCGCCGGCTCCGTGTCGCAACACCCGCGCCATAAGAAACCCAGTCACGCCGACGTAAAGAACGCGGCTCCTGCTGGCCATGATGTACACGTAATAGCGCCGCTCAGCCATTGCTGCCCCGTAATCCTCAGGATGCCATTCCGAACCGGGCCGAAAAAGAAGGCTTGTCATTCCGAACCGGGCCGAAGGCGCGGTGAGGAACCTGCTGTTTGCTGGTGCGACCACGAACCAATGCCACTCCAAAGGACAGCAGGTTCCTCGCGCGCTTTCAGCGCGCATCGGAATGACAAGAGTTTAAGGATGGGCGACCCAGATTGCAGCAGCAGATGTCACAAGCAGCCTGTGCAGAAGCCCAAATTGGCACGGGAGGGCCTTACCGATGCAACAGAAAATGGGGGCGCATTCCGAACCTGGCCAAAAAAGGCTTGTCATTCCGAATCGGGCTGAAAGCCCGGTGAGGAACCTGCTTGGATTTTCGATTGTCATCCTGAGGAAGCGGAGTCGCACGCGAAGCGGGCGACTCCCAACGAAGAGCCTGCCCTGCGCTTGCCGAAGGGACCCATGCAACTCGCCTGCTGCGTGACGAACGTGGCTGCCCCACCTTTCGCGCTTTTCGAAAGAGCCTGCCCTGAGCGGAGCCGAAGGGTGGGCACCACCGGCCTCGACCTCGTCGCGATTCGTCACTCCAAACAAGGTGGGCCTCACGCGAGAGCCAAAGTCCACATCCGCGAAATCCCCCAAATACATCGTCCGAGGTGCCCACCCTTCGAAAATCGCGAAGGGTGGGGCAGCCTCATTCGTGATAGTGCAAGGGTGGGCCAGCCTCAAACCTAGCCTTTGTCATCCCGAGCAACGCGAGGGATCTTGGTCTCGCATGCGCCAGATTCGCCCCCGCGTGGCACAGACATTCCCGCCCGTCGCCTTCGACGCCGATCGTTGACTTGGATCGGGAAGGGCACGGCTTAAGCCGTGCCGCAAAGCTCCTCCAAAATGGAACCCGGCTTCAGCTGCTGAGGCCACCCCCCGCTAGCCAAGGCTTGTCATTCCGAATCGGGCTGAAAGCCCGGTGAGGAACCTGCTTGGATTTTCGTCGTCATCCTGAGGAAGCGGAGTCGCACGCAAGGCGGGCGACTCCGCCGAAGCTGTTGGAAGACTCTCTCCAGCTCCGAGCTGCCCCACTCGGCCGAAGAATGGCTTGAATGGGCCGGCCGCCCCTCATGGTGCTGCCGGACTAGAGACTTCCATGCCTGGGAAAAGGGTCCCCGCGATATTTTCGAAATACGCATGGAGCGCATTATTGAGAGGCTTGCACTCGAGATTCCCCATTTTCTCAATGATGGCATTTTCCACGAACCAGAACGTCGAAAAGAGGTTCCGATCGTTGCGGCGCCGTTCCTCAAGGAGGTCCGCTAGGCTCGCTCCCTGCAAATAGCCGCAGATCATCTCAAGGTCTTGAGCCGAGAGCGAGAAAGGCGGCGTCACTGTCACCGATACGCTTTTGCGGCGGAAGAGTTCTCGGAACCTTGATGCAAGGTACGCATTCATTACCAACGCTGCTCCAATATCATCTCGCGTGACGAGGACGGGAAAAACCTTACCGACCCTCGATATGTCCAGCGCTTCAACGCGGCGTGGATTCTTCTTCCTAAAGACCTCCTCGATCCTAAGAGCCAGCTGACCAACGCCCTTTCTTCGGCCCTCAGTTTCGACAAGCTTCTCCTCAATCTCGTCTCGCAGGAGATTTGAGTTAGTCCCGTATTTTGCCTCCGCCGTGAAGGTCGCACCTTTTGATTCGACGAACAAAGCCGAATCTCCGCACACTACTATTGCATCGCAGACTTCCTCGCCAGTATCGCTGAACTTGGGGTTGGGATAGAGGCGATTCAGGGAGCCGTCAATCGACTCCCCGATCAACCAGTTGACGTATTTTTCAAAGGCGAGCCCCCAATCCTGATGGAGCCGCAGCCGTGACGCGTCGGGCAGGGCCTGATGGACGCGCCAAAACACGCCACTCTCTATCTTCTCCGCTAGAAACAGCGGGTCGATCAGGAAATGGGCCTCACCACTGCCAAAAATGGGCTTGCTCCTAAACATCGTAAAATCGTTGGAGGCCCCCTTCTTCTTTTCGAGCAGGACTCTGAACTCCTGCGCCGTTGCGGAGATTTCCGCGAGAAAGTTTCCTATGATTGAGGGGGCAATCGGAGTAGTCCGAAACCAGTTCTGCGAAAGGATGAAGCTAGTAGTGTCCTGCTGAAATTTCTTTAGATCTAGATCGAAATACCGACACAGGGTGGCGAAACACAGAGCGAAGTAGTCGTTCAGCGGAACCCCCGTCACCTTCTCGAAAACCTGACGAATCTCCGCGCCGTCGTTGGGGAAGAAGCGGTCAAGCATTAGGCTGCTCCGGATGATTTTGTGAATCGCCTTATACGACCCGCTAGCCTCCGCAATGGGAATGATCTCGGAGAGCACATTTATCATCTGATCACGTGTCGGGGCAGCGCCTGTGATCCGCTTGGGTAGGAGGTCGCTAGCCATCAACAGCACCCGGCCAAACTCTCCGCCGAGATGTGGGGCTAGGGGATCCTCGCCGCCTTGATCTTGTGAGTGTAGGAGCGCTTCCTTGCTGACGAATAAGAGCTGCTGCCGGTGATATACGCCCCGTGGGTTCCGTGGGTCCCGGGCAGCCGCGTTTATGAGCTCCGCAACTTGGGGTGCAAAGGTGTTTCTCACCAACTCTTCGTGGGCCTCAGCGCGCGGGCGCCCCTGCCAATCCAGCGTCACTGAATTCATCACTCCGCAGAGATACACGACGGCAGGTCCGTTGAAGCGCGAGAGCTCGGCGTGAAACTGCTCCGGCGTGGCGCGGACTCCGCCGTTGAATTCGGAGAACGTAAAATACGTAGCGAACTTAGGCCACATCGAGTTCACTTTAGGCGAGGAGACCTAGGCTTCCTCTGCCTTTACACTCCCCTCCGCCGCATGATAACCTCACTAAGTCACAAAGATAAATCGAAACCAGAACAGGAGTGCACCAGGTTAGTGTTAGCCAGAGAGCAAAAGAAATCCGTAATTGACCAGTATCAGACGCACGCGACTGACACGGGGAGTCCCGAGGTTCAGATCGCCATCATCAGTGAACGCATTGGCCAGTTGACGGACCACTTCAAGACGCACCAGAAGGACCACGGCTCGCGCCGCGGCCTGCTCATGCTGGTCAGCAAGCGGCGTCGCTTGCTCGACTACCTCAAGAGATACGATTCCGAGCGCTATAAGACGGTCATCGGGAAGCTCGGCATCCGCAAGTAGGCTTGCGAAATAAACCCGGGAAATTGTTCCCATCAACGTATCTGAGAACGCCGCCTTCCTCTCGAAGCCGGCCGAGCATTGAGCCAATTCACACCGTGCGTATTATCGAAGAAGTATTCCGAGCCTGCCTCGGAACCCACCTCTCATGGCGGCCACCGATTCATGGCTGAGCGCGTTTTTCCATCCTCGCAACAGCGCGTCGTTCATAGGCGCAACCGGGAAACCGCGACTGCCCTCCTGATTCCAATAAGAAGGATGAAACATGAAACCAGAAGTTAGCAGCGTTACCGTAGATCTCGCCGGCGGCAAACAAATCTCATTTGAAACTGGAAAATTAGCCAAGCAAGCTCACGGCTCAGCCGTGGTGCGGCAGGGCGACAACGTTGTGCTCGCCACTGCGACCGCCAACGCCGATCCCCGCGAGGGAATTGATTTCTTCCCCCTCACCGTAGATTACCGCGAATACACCTACGCCGGTGGACGCTTTCCCGGAGGCTTTATCAAGCGCGAAGGCCGCATGAGCGAGCGCGAAGTCTTGACCAGCCGGCAGATTGATCGTCCGGTGCGTCCCATGTTTGCCGAGGGATTCAAGTGCGAGACTCAGGTCATCGCCTTCGTGCTCTCCGCTGATACTAATAATGATCCCGACGTGCTCGGCATTAACGGCGCCTCAGCGGCGCTCACGCTTTCCGACATTCCTTTTCTTGGACCGATCGGAGCAGTGCGCGTAGGCCAGATCGGCGGAAAGTTCATCATCAATCCCACGTATGACGAAATGCGCGAGAGCCTGGTGAACATCATGGTCGTCGGAACCTCCGACGGCATTGTGATGATCGAATCGGGTGCGAAGGAAATCAGCGAAGAAGTCGTCGTCGACGCCATCGAGTTCGGCCACACCGAAGTAAAGAAGATCTGTGCCGCTCTCAACGACCTGCGCGCCAAAGCGGGCAAGAAGAAGAGGGAAGTCACGCCGCCGGAATTCGACCAGGCCTACTACGACGCACTCAAGAAGAAAGCAGGCGCGGAACTCTCCGACGCGCTCGACACCAAGAAACATCCGAAGGCGGAGAGCCACACGTTGGTAAAAGAACTCAAGAAAAAGCTGCAGGCGGAAATCCCCGCGGATGATGAGAAAGCGCAGGCAAAGTTAAAGCAATACTTCGAGACTCTCCGCGAACGAATCTTCCGCGAAGAAGTAATCGAAAAGAAGCGAAGACCAGACGCCCGCGCCTTCGACGAAGTCCGCGACATCTGGATCGAAGCCGGAATCCTGCCCCGAACCCACGGCAGCGCCATCTTCACTCGCGGCGAAACCCAGGCCCTGGTAACCACAACACTAGGAACGTCGGACGACATGCAGCGCCTCGAAGGCTTCGAAGGGGAAGCCAAAAAGCGCTTCATGCTGCATTACAACTTTCCTCCGTTCTCGGTGGGGGAGGTTGCGTTCTTGCGGGGGGCTGGACGGCGGGAGATTGGACATGGGGCGCTGGCGGAGCGCGCGGTTTCGGCTGTGCTGCCTACCGAGGAGGCCTGGCCTTATGCGATGCGCGTGGTTTCGGACATCCTGGAATCGAATGGATCGTCGTCTATGGCTACGGTTTGCGGAGCTTCGCTTTCCTTGATGGATGCTGGGGTTCCGTTGAAGGCTCCGGTGGCGGGCGTGGCTATGGGATTGGTGAAGGAGGGCGAGCAGTATGCCATTCTTACCGACATTGCTGGAGCCGAGGATCATTACGGCGACATGGACTTCAAAGTTGCCGGAACTCGCGACGGCATTACTGCGCTGCAGATGGATATTAAAGTTGCCGGCATTACTTCGCAGATTATGCGCGAGGCGCTGGCGCAGGCGAAGCGCGGGCGGTTGCATATTCTCGGAAAGATGGAAGAGGTCATTTCTACCGGCCGGGAGAAGATTTCTGACTTTGCACCGCGGTTCTACACGGTGCAGATTCCGGTCGATAAGATTCGCGATCTGATTGGGCCGGGCGGGAAGATGATCCGCTCGATCGTCGAACAGACCGGAGTGAAGATTGATGTGGAAGATTCCGGGCTGGTGAAGGTTGCGTCGAGCGACCAGGCTTCGGCGGCGAAGGCGCTGCAGATCATTGGCGATCTTACGGCGACGGCGGAAGTCGGGAAGACGTATCTCGGGAAGGTTACTCGTCTCGCTGATTTCGGGGCGTTTGTCGAGATCATCCCCGGCACCGACGGATTGCTGCACATCAGCGAAGTGGCGGAGCATCGCATCGGCGATATTCGCGACGAGTTGAAAGAAGGCGATCAGGTTTTGGTGAAGGTGCTGGCGGTGGAAGGCAACCGGATCCGGTTATCGCGCAAGGCGATTCTGAAAGAGCAGCGCGCCAAGATGGGCGGCGGCGGTGCGGAAGGTTTGCCGGTGGCGGCTGGGGCTGAGGGAGAGTTTGCGCCAGTTGCGGCGGCGACGGGCACAGTGGTGATCGAAGGTGGCGGCGATTTTCCGGACGAAGCTGAAAACGAGCCGAACTTCAACCGCGACGGAGCGCCGCATGTGGCTAGCGACCGACCGCACGGCGATCGTCCGCATGGTGGAGACCGTGGCGGGCGCGGCGGGCGTCCCGGCGGCGGCGGGCGGGATCGTGGACGCGGCGGGCGCGGCGGACGGCCTGGTGGTGGCGGGCGCGATCGTGGACGTGGCGGCCCTGGTGGCGGGAGACACTAGAAACTTTTCTCCACGGATTTTCGCGGATTGCCCAGGGCATAAATCATGAAGGCCACGACGAAAGTCGTGGCCTTTTTTCTTAGGCCAGGAATTTCTCGAGTGGCTCCCAATAATGGGTTCTCCAGCCTGAGGCCAGGCTCTCCGCGTCGCCTTTGGGAAAGCCGGTGTGGTCGAACACGATCCTGGTGCCGGAGCCTTGCTCCACTAGCTCGAACCTGGCAATCGAGTAGACGCCGGGGGCCCAGTTGCCAGCCCGCCAGGCCTGCACGATGCGCTGGTCAGGCACAAGTTCGACGTGCCGTCCCGTGATGTACCCACCGAAGAGGGCGAATGCGCCTCCCACCTCACGGCTGATCTCCGCGGACTTGTCGGCCAGATGCATGGACTGCGTGGCGCCACTGAGCTGAATGATCTTGTCGAACTGTTTGGCGTCGGTAAGCGCATCGTAGACGCGCTTGCGGCTGGCTTTGAAAACTGGCTCCTGATGGATGGATTCCGCGGTATGAGAAATCTCTCCCTCGCCTTCTGCCCAAGCCGCAGTTGAGGCCAGAGCCAGTCCACCGATTGCGATCGCGGCACCGACGATCGCCTGGCGCCGCGAGGGCGCGTTGGCAGGTGCTGCCAGATTATTTCGATCCGTCATTTCGTCCTCCAGGGTTTCGCGTTTAGCGGTCACCGCATTAGAGGCGCGCGGAAAAATATGTTCAAGATAATATTTCCCTAGGCAGGCGAACGTGCTTCCGGTCATACTTGAGCGCCCAGGGAGCGAGGAGACGCTATGCCTTACCCAGCAGGTCATCGCGCAGCAGTAAAGAAAAACATTATTAACAGCGCCCGCAAGCTATTCAACCGGCATGGCTTTGAGAGCGTCTCTCTCAACCAGATCATGGCGGGAGCGGGGCTGACGCACGGTGGATTCTATAGCTATTTCAAGAGCAAGAGTGATCTGTATGCGGCGGTATTAGGGTGCTTCTTTACTGACCCCGAGTGGAAGAGCTGCTGGGAGGGCGTGCACGTTGATCTGTCATCGACCGATGTAGGGCCGCAGGTCGTCCGCGCCTATCTATCGCGCCAGCACTTCGAGGACGTGGAAAATTCCTGCCCGATGGTCGCATTGCCGACCGACGTGGCCCGCAGCGGCGTAGATGCGAGGCGCGCCTTCGAGACTGTATTCAAAGCGATGGTAAGCGTGTTGGAGCGAAGCATGACGCAGAATGGCCGGCGTCACCACGCTACAGCGCGGAGCATAGCTGCCTTGGCCATTGGAGGCATGGTCGTGGCTCGTACTATTGTGGATCGCGCACTCGCCGACGAATTGCGCGCCGCCTGCATGGCGGTTGCGCTCGAGCTTGGAGGGTGGGACAGGAAAAGCAAATCAAGACACGCCAAAGCGAGGCGGCTCAAACCTCGCGAGGGTAGGTGATTGGAACAGAGTGAGTGGTAAGGAGGGCTCATGTACGAAGTGATTCTGAAGCGGTTTGAGAATCCGGATGAAGTGCGGACTTTTGAAAAAGGGAAGTTCGAAGTTGTCCGGGTGGGCGGAATGACGATTGGACGCGCGACTTATCAGCCGGGCTGGAAGTGGTCGCTGCATGTGGGCAAGGCTGCGGGCGCGAAAAGCTGCATGGTGGAACATGTTGGGCTGGTGGTTTCTGGGCGGGCGACGGCGGCCATGGACGATGGCCGGGTCATCGAGATGAAGGCGGGGGACTTATTTTATATCGCGCCGGGGCACGATAGCTGGGTGGTGGGCGACGAGCCTTATGTCTCGCTGCATTTTATGGGCGCGAGCGAATACGCGCAGCAGAAGAAATAATGGCGGCGGAATATAGTGACTTTCGACGAGGGAAGCCATGCTCTTCGCGATCTTTGCTTCTAGCGTGAGCTGTGCAGACAGCCAAGAAAATGCATAGATCCTTCGCGTGGCGGCTTTCGGCGGCGCTGCCGCGCGCGGGGCTCAGGATGACAACTTAGAGTCTATGGCGACGAACAGGGCCTACCATGAGCCGCTCTGGCAAACAGATATAATGCGGCGTTCGTCTTGATTGAGAACTTTCGCCCGGTCGTCAAACTATGAAGTCACAGCCTCTCACTTTTTTTCTGGCAGTCACGATCCTAATCGTTGTTTGGATCACGGCCTTTGCGGCGAAGCGGCGCGGGCGTCCTTTTCTTGAAGCGGAGGGTGGCGCGGTCGAGCGCTGGAGTACGGGGCAGCTTTTGCTGGCCAGTTTCCTCACGCTCTTTGCGGAACTTGCTTTTATTCGCTGGATTGCGGTGGAGGTGCGGGTCTTTGCTTATTTCAAGAACCTGGCGCTGCTGCTTTGCTTTGTCGGATTCGGGCTGGGGTGCGCGCTAGCTGGGCAACGAGCACGGTGGAAGTCCGCTCTCCTGGCGTTTCTGGGGTTGCTGCTGATCGTGCGAATGCCTTGGCGCGGCGCGGAATTGCTGGAAGGGCTCTCGGAAAGCTTGGGAGGAGCCGGAGACATCGCGATCTGGGCGACGGGAAATAATTCCAACTGGTTGCAGTATGGGATGGCGGTGCTGGTTGCGGGAGCGCTGTTCCTGTTGATCGTTTCTGTGTTTGTGCCACTGGGGCAAACCGTGAGCCGGCAGATGGACCTTGCGCCCAGCGCCTTGCGGGCTTACTCGTGGAATCTGGTGGGCAGTCTGGCGGGGGTTTTAGCGTTTTTTGCAGTGAGCCTTTTGATGCTGCCGCCTGCGGTCTGGCTGGGAGCGGTAGTTGTTGGTTTCGCATTTCTACAGACTTCGCCGCGGGACATTGTGCTGGTCGCAAGCCTGATCGTTCCACTGGTTTTGCTGCTGCATGGCGAAGCCGGTCCCGATACCACAGTCTTGTGGACGCCGTACCAGCAAGTTCAATACACGCCCGTGCATACGCCAGATGGCGAGATCTATGGCGGGGTGATGCGGGTGAACCACGCGCTCTACCAGAAGATCGTGAATTTATCCGATGCATTTCTGGCGCGGCATCCGCGTGCGATGAAAGAAGCGCCGGATGAGAATCCTTACAACCTGCCGTTTCGTTTTGCTGTGCCGGACCCGGCGGTGATGATTGTGGGATCTGGAACGGGAAACGATGTGGCGGCGGCTTTGCGGCATGGCAGCCGGTTGGTGGATGCGGTGGAAATTGATCCGGCGATTCTGGGACTGGGGAAACGGGAACATCCGGAGCATCCTTATGATTCGCCGCGAGTCTCGATTCATGTCGATGATGCGCGCGCATTTCTGAAGCGGACGAAACAGAGCTACGATTTGATCCTGTTCGGATTGCTCGATTCGCATGGGCAGTTTTCCGATTACGCCAACATGCGGATCGACAACTTTGTCTACACGGCGGAATCGTTTCGCGAGGCGGAGCGGCATCTGACGCCGAATGGCGTGATCTTTGTGAAGTTTCAGGTTGACCATCGCTGGCTGGGAACGAGGCTGGTTGAAATTCTGCAGCAGACGTTTGGGAAACCTCCGGTGGTGTTTCTGGCTGAGTCGAATTACAGCGCGTCGGCGACATGCTTTGTGATCTCGCAGGGGAACCGGGTGGAAGAGGCTTTGGGCGCCGATCCGCGGCTGGCGGAGTTTGTGCGCAAGAATGCGTTTGCGGCGCCAGCGGAACTGGTTCCTGTAACCACCGATGACTGGCCTTATCTCTATCAGAAAGGGAAGTGGATTCCGCGGACTTATTATTCGATTGGGGTGCTGGTGATTCTGATTGCGATTGGGCTGTATGCGCAGATTGGAGGAGCTCGGCGGAATGTACCTTCGCTGTTTTTCTTCAGCATGGGCGCGGGATTTCTTTTGCTGGAGACGCAGGTGATCAGCCGGCTGGCGCTGTTCTTTGGAACGGTCTGGCAGGTGAACGGGATTGTGATTTCCGCGTTGCTAATCGCTTTGTTGTTGGCGAATGCGTTGGTCGAACGCAGCAAGAAAGACCGGCCGCGGTTCTGGATCTGGGCGGCGTTGATTGCTGGGCTCGCGATTGCGTACCGGTTTCCATTTGAGCGGATCGGCGGATCGCCGTCGATTGCGGGGACGATTGCGGTGGTGGTGTTTTCGGTGCCGGTGGTGTTTGCGGGCATCCTGTTTGCTTTGGAATTTCGGGCGACGGCGTCGCCGAGTGCGGCGCTGGGGGCTAATATGTTGGGCGCTGTGGCGGGAGGATTGCTGGAAACTCTTTCGCTGCTGTTTGGAATGCGGGCGCTGTTGCTGGTCGCGGTAGGGATTTACTGCCTGGCTGGCGTGGGGCTGTGGAGACAGAAGCGGACGGCTTTGGCTTGAGTTCTGAGAGTCTCGTAAGCTTGCACGCCTCCGCAAGGGGACCTTCACAAACACAAATTGGCAGCTGTGCTGTGCCTGTGCGATATTGACAGGGTGCTAGCGGCGTAGTGTGTCGCACGGTGATACAGGCCGGGATGGCGAAATTGGCAGACGCAGCGGACTTAAAATCCGCAGGGGCCTAAAGCCCTGTGGGGGTTCGATTCCCCCTCCCGGCACCAGCGTGACGTTGCGTTTCGTCTAGTTCAGCCTACTAGTTCGTCGACCCTGCCTCGAGCTGCGCCTGCGTCCCAGACTATTTTCCCCCCGACAATTGTTTTGAGAACTTTGACGTCGCGGATGTTTTCCGGAGCGATGGTGAAGATGTCATCGCTTAGCAGGACCATGTCGGCTAGTTTGCCTGTGGTGATCGAACCTTTTTCTTTTTCCTGAAATTCGGCGTAGGCCGAGCCCATGGTGTAGGCTTCGACGGCTTCGGCTACGGTTAGCTTTTGTTCGGGGAACCAGCCGTTGGGATTCTTGCCGTCCAAGGTGGCGCGGGTTACGGCAGCGTAGAGGCCCAGCACGGGGTCGAGCGGGGCTACTTCCCAGTCGGTGCCGAAGGCGAGGCGGACGCCGTGATCGAGGAAGGTGCGGAAGGCATAGGTGCGGCTGGCGCGGTCGTGTCCGATATGGCTTTCGGCGAAGCGGCCGTCGTCGATGGCATGGTAGGGCTGGACGGAGGCGATCACGTGGAGCTGGGCGAAGCGATCGAAATCCTTAGCGGCCATGTGTTGGGCGTGCTCGATGCGGAGGCGGCGATCGGCTTCGCCGTGGGCTTTGATTACGTCGGCGTAAAGATCGAGGATGGTCGATATACCTTCGTCGCCGATGGCGTGGGTGCAGATCTGGAGGCCGGCGGCGTCGGCTTTCATGTAGCGATCGCGCATGAGCGAGATGGGATGCATCTCGTCCGCCAGCAAGCCGCGATTCGTTCCCTGATTCAGGTACGGCTCGTAGAAATAGGCAGTGCCGGAGCCGAGAGAGCCGTCGGCATAAGCTTTCACGGCACCGAGGCGCAGGTACGGGCCGCCGAAAGCGTGGCCGATGCCGAGCTTGACCTGGTCGTCGACGTGGGTGATGAGCGGGGCCACGTAGATGCGAGTCGTCAGCTCGCCGCGTCGCAGGAGTTCGGAATACACCGCTATATCTGCGTAACTGGTTTCCATGTGCTGCACGCTAGTGACGCCTACCGACGCGGCGTACGCGAGCGCGCGTTTGACGACTTTTACGCGGCGGTCATGAGAGAGCGGCGGGATAACTTTGTAGATAGGGTCCATGGCTGCGTCTTTTAACGCGCCAGTGGGGTTGCCTTGAGCATCGTGCACGATGGTGCCGCCGGGCGGGTCGGGGGTTTGGGCGGTGATGCCGGCGAGGCGCAGGGCTACGGAGTTGGCCAGTCCCATGTGGCCGTCGTAGCGGCTGACGAAGACGGGCGTGTCGGGAGTCAGCGCGTCGATCATTTCTTTGGTGGGCATGTTTGGCGGGTCCCACTTGGTTTCATCCCAATTGCCGCCCTGGACCCACTCGCCTTGGGGAGTGATTTTGGCGCGCTCGGCGATGCGGCGGGCGAATTCCTGGGGATTGGTTACATCCTTCAGCTGGACGTTGTCGAGTTGTTCGCCTCCGGAAACGAAATGCACGTGCGCATCGTTGAAGCCGGGGAGGACGAGTTTGCCTGCGGCGTCGATCACTTTCGTGTTCGGACCGCGCCACGCATCGACTGCTGAAGTTGAGCCCACGGCGACGATGCGGTCTCCTAGTACAGCTACCGCCTGGGCCAGGGGTTGAGAGGCATCGACCGTCCAGATCTTGGCGTTGGTGATGATGAGATCGGCGGACGGCCTGGATTGAGCTGGGCTCGGTTGGGGCAGCACGAGGGAACACAGCAGTGCTAAGAGCAACAGAGAACGATTTCGATGATTCATGAGTATGACCTTGGAAACGACAGCGCAACTTTCTGGAGAGCTTGAAAGTTAGAATTCGTAGCGCAGTGCAAACTGCATCACCCGCGGGTTCGTCATCAGGTGCGTATAGTTGCCAAAGTTCGGAACCGCGATGGAGTTGTTGCTTTCGCTTGCGCTGCCGGAATTCTGGTCGTTGAAGTCGAAGCGGGTCGAGTTGGTCACGTTGAACACTTCCCAGCGCAGAGCGACGATTTGCTTTTCATTAAAGGGCATGGCCCAGCGTTTTGACAGTCCGAGGTCGATGCCGAAGAAGCCATCGCCGCGCACGAAATTCCTGACGCCCACCTGACCGGGTAGAGCCGGATTGAACGAACTCTCGGCTGTAGCTGGGTCGGGAAACAGGTTCACGTCGCCGTTCGCCAGGCGGTAAGCCCCACTTTTCAGGTGCGACACGGTCGGCATTGCGGCGCCTTCCCAATACCAGTCGGTTGGGTAGTCGGACGGGTTGTTGTAGATGGTGTAGGGGAAACCGCTGGTCCAGCGGAACAGGCCGGAAAGCTGCCAGCCTCCGATGACGGCATCGACCGCCTTATTGACATGAGCGGCGATCGCGCGTCTCTGGCCGAAGGGCAAATCTACAATCCAGTTCGCATTGAATTGATTCGTGGTATCAAAATCGGAGACGGCGCGGAAAAGATATGGCGACCAGGCATTGAACATCTGACAGCCGCCACTGAAGTTGAGATAGCCGGTATTTCCGAGGCGCTCTGCGTCCGAGCAAAGGTCGATTGATTTCGAATATGTGTAATTCAAATCGAACTGAAAGCCATGGCTCATTTGATGCCTGAGTGTGGCTTGCAGCGCGTTGTAATTCGAGAATCCGATCGAACGCAGGGCGAACAGAGACACATATTGTTGGTTGTAGAAGGCGTTCGGCCCTCCCACCGGATAATATTGGACACAAGACGGAAATGTAGGCTGGCCACAGTTTGGATTGTTCGTCGAGTCCGGAATTCCACCGTTTCCGAATCCGGATACGAAAGGCACATCGAGAGCCTGAAGGGCCGTGGTTTCAACTCCTGATACTCCGCAGAAAAGATCGAAGATCGCGAGAACGGGGTTGGTGGTCGAGGCAGGGAAGTTTGGACCACAACCTCCGGTCTGCGCTCCCAGCGCATAAGAGCCGCCATTGATGGGCGCCTGCAGCATGTTGGTCCAATACTGAACCACAGCCGGGCTGACCATGGAATTATTGAAGGTGGCGTCAGTCACGCCCTGCAGCTCGTAGAGTCTGGCGAGCGGCTGGATGGCGGAGAAGTAATCCAGGCCGGATTTTTTGTCCTTAAGGTTAAGCGGCTGAGCGACATCCTGTGAACTCAGAAGGCGATGCGAGAGTCTGCCCACGTACGCCACATCCAGTGAAAATCCTGCGCCGAGATCGCGCTCCACGGAAAAGTCGAGATCGTAAGAATAGGGAGTCTTCAGCGCAGTATCGAGGCTGGTGCCGAAGTCAGACGCACCCAGTGACTGCATAGTTGGTATTATCTCCGGGAAGCTCGGAGCCCCAGGAGTGGGCTGGAGAAGGCTTGGCGGAATGACGTTGACATTCGTCAACCGAGGCAAACTCTTGAGCTGCAGGATCGGGTTGGAGAGACTCGTCGTTAGACCGAAAGAATTTCCACTGAACTCATCTACAATACCCTGTCCGAAACGATCATACACGATCCCGAATCCGCCACGGACGGACGACTTATTGCTGCCGCCCAGGAGCTTGCCCAGAAAACCTTCGGTCTTATTGGGCGCCCATGCAAAGGCGACGCGAGGACCAACGTTGCCGTAATCCGTGTTCCAATATCCCTTTTTTCCATTGGCTCGACCGCACCAGTCGACTTGTAATAAGGGATCCTGGTTTGAAGGGATCCCGTTAGCGCCTGCGCTTGCCCGGCCAGAGAACCACTGCCCCAGACTGGGGCTGGGACAAGCCTGCAGACCGTTGGTCTCCCATATCGGAGAGAAAAGCGAGTAGCGCAAGCCCAGTGTAAGAGTGAGGTTGGGCCTAGCCTTCCAAATGTCTTGGACGTAGGGCTCGACGCTGTTTTGCGCAAATCGCCGCGAGACAGCGGAGTTGGGCGGAAGCAATTGGAGTTGTCGGTTGTAATTAAAAACCGTAGTGGCTTGCGTGACCATTCCCAACAGATCCGTGATTGGATAGTCATAACTCACGTCGAAGCTCTGATCGACAGCGGGATAACCGTTATTCGCCGGGTTCAATTGGCTGGGGTTGCCAGGACTGGAAAATCCTGAGGTAGTGGTGAATGATGAATTCGTGCTTCCGCTGTCAAACGAAGAAATATAGTTGGTGCGGGGGTTGCGCATGAACAAAACATATCCCCCGAACTGCACCGTGTGCTTGCCGTGAATCCAGGACAAATCCTCTGAAAAATTGTTCATGGGGCGCTGGTAATTTTGGGTTCGAGTGATGCTTTGGGTGAAATTGAAGGTGATCCATGGCTGGTACGAGTTGCCGATGGTTCCGAAACTCTCTCGAACAAATCCGTAGTGGAAATTGCTCATCAGGTTTGGACGGATGACCGCTGAGTAGCCTGCGACGAGTCCTTTGTTGTAGTAGACAGTCTGTCCTTGCGGCGGGCTGACCAGGGAAATATGGCTGGCAGCCCCCGCATGCATCACTGGAATCATTTCTTAGCGCTCCCATGAGGGAAAGACGCTGTTTGCCGTCTTGCGTGATGTTGTAGTCGGCGCGGGCTATATAGACGTTCTGCGTCTCAGAGGTCGGCGCGGCGAAAATGAATCCCTGGTAGTTGAAGCCATCGCCGGTGGCATTGCTATTCGGCGCAGGCAAAGTTTGGAAGTATGCCATCGCGGCCGCGTCGGGCCCCGCGTGTATTGGATCGATCTGTTGTCAATTGCTGAAGGCCGAGAGCGCATTGTATCCCGCGATTACGGGTCATTGGAGGTCTGACCGCTACGGGACGCCTTGCACAGCGGTACTGCGATCCGGCTCTGGCCATTGACGAACCGTGTCTGGGCTGCCGTGCCGCAGTTGGACTCGACACATGCACTGGTAGAACAGCACACCGTCGCGCATTGCCAAGCTGGGAACCTCCTCGCCGGAACTTACAGTTTGCTCCGCGCGGCGTGTCCCCTCGTAATTCAAGAAAAGAAACATGCGATCTTTTTTTATCGGTCCGCCGATGGAACCGCCGAAGATGTTGCGGATCAGCTTGGGAGGCGTGTTGCAGCTATCGGGATTGGGGAGCGTGCAATTTTGCAGTTGCGTTAGTTTGTTGAAGTAATCGTTTGCGTTGGTGTAGGTGTTGCGCAGGTATTCGTAGACCGAGCCGTGAAAGTTGTTGGTGCCGCTCTTGGTCACCAGAGCCACCTGGGCGCCGCTGGTTCCTCCCTCGTCGGCGTTGGCATTGGAGGTGGTGACGCGAAATTCCTGTACGGAATCGAGCGTCACCGGCAAAACGGACTGAAAAGCTTGACCGCCCTCCTGGTTCACGCGAATGCCATCGAGAATGATGTTGCCCTGGTCGCTGCGCGCTCCATTCACCGCGCCGCTGCGGGTATCGTCGGTGCTGGTGTCGGCTCGATTGCCGGTATAAGCGACTCCGGGCTGCAGGGTGAGCAGGTCGGGCACGTTGCGCCCTTCCAGCGGCAGTTCCTTTACCTGATTCTCGTTGAACGCTATACCCATGGTCGCGTCTTCGGTGTTGATGACTGGGGCCTGCCCGGAAACCTCGATCTGGGTGGAGGACGCGCCGACCTCGAGGACGACGTTCGCGCTGGTCGGCACGTTGACAAGAAGCTGGAGATTCGTCTGCTCGTATTTTTTGAAACCGGGCTTTTCCACGGTCAGGGCATAGGTGCCCGGAGGAAGCGCGAGAAATTCGAATTCGCCTGTGGACGGAGTAGTGGCCCTGCGGTTGAACCCCTGCGTCCGGTTGGCCAGCGTTACGCTGGCTCCCTCGACCACCGCGCGAGTACTATCGAGAACTTTGCCGTGCAACGACGTTGTGCCGGTCTGCGCCCAAGCGGAGGAAATGGACAACAGGAAGAAGACCGGGTACAAGAAGAGCCGATTCTGGATGGAAGACCACATCGTTGCCCCCTTAGAGTCTGTACTATGTTCTGCGCAGGAATTAAATGGGCGAAAGCCCTGGTCCGAAGGAGAACGCTGACGTCGATTCTTCCGCAAAGACCGACAAGCTCCCGGACCACTTTTGTGTTGAGAGCATTATTGTGATAATGCGGGCAAAGTCAAGAGCGGGAAGCGGCTGAGATCCGCGCACGATAGCGGATACTCTGATCGCACAGACTGGAGAAACCCCGATGCGTAAGTCCGGCCTCAATAACATTAATGTCTTTGTTGTTTGTTTGGTCCTCACGGGTTTGGTATGCGCTCAAACCAAGCCTCGGGCGCGGGACCTGGGCGTGCCATTCGATGGAGTGCCGGGGCCGCTGAATGCGATTACCGATGTCAAAGGGGTGGAAGTTGGGCACACTACGCTGATTTCCGGCGACGGGGCCTTGAAGGTGGGCGTGGGACCGGTGCGAACGGGCGTGACTGCGGTCTTTCCGCGTGGAAAGGATTCGAGTGATTTGGTGTTTGCTGGATGGTTCACGCTAAATGGCAATGGCGAGATGACGGGCACGACATGGGTTGAAGAGTCAGGCTTTCTGGAAGGTCCGGTGATGATCACGAATACGCACAGCGTGGGCACGGTCCGCGATGCTGTAATCGCGTGGCGCTTGAAACATGGCGGGCCTGACAAGGAGGGCTATTCGTGGTCGTTGCCGGTTGTGGCCGAAACCTGGGATGGCTATTTGAATGACACCAATGGATTTCACGTGAAGCCTGAAGACGTTTTTCATGCGCTGGATAGCGCACACGGTGGTCCTGTGGAAGAGGGGAACGTAGGCGGTGGAACAGGAATGATTTGCAACGAATTCAAAGGCGGGATTGGCACGGCTTCGCGAGTGCTGGATGCGAAATATGGCGGCTACACGGTCGGAGTGCTGGTGCAGTGCAATTATGGGCAGCGGGATCAGCTGCGGATTGCGGGTGTGCCGGTGGGCCGCGAGATTGGAGGAGCGAAGGTCTGGGATGACGATGTGGGATCGATCATCGTTGTGGTGGCGACGGATGCTCCGTTGATCCCGACACAGTTGAAGCGCGTGGCCAAGAGAGTGTCGCTGGGACTGGGCAGGGACGGGAGTTATTCGGGCGATGGGTCGGGAGACATCTTCATCGCGTTTTCTACGGCGAATGCGGGAACGGCGCTGGCGAAGCATGCTACTCAAATCAGCATGCTGCCGAATGATGACATCAATCCGGTTTTTCTGGCGACGGTGCAAGCTACGGAAGAGGCGGTGGTGAATGCGATGATCGCGGCAAAAACGATGACCGGGGTCGACGGGCATACCGTGGTGGCGCTGCCCCATGATCGACTGCGGGAGGTGCTGCAGAAGTACAACCGGCTGGCGAAGTGAGAGGACGCGCGACCAACGCAAGCCGGGGAACTGATGTAGTCTGTAGTTTCCGCGCATGAAGCTTCTACGAGGACAATGGCTCGGGCTGGCGGCGTTGGTCTGGTTGACCGGCTGCGCATCGATCGGTGCTCCGCTTCCGCCTTCGCTGGAGCTGCCACGGCCGCCCGAGGACCTGCGCGCGGCGCGCAAAGGTGACAAAGTTACGCTTACCTGGACTATCCCTCCGCGGACGATGGACCGGCAGCGGGTGCGCTATTTAGGAAAGACGAATGTTTGCCGGAGCCTGGATCCGACTCTTACCGCGTGCGGTACACCTGTGGGCGAGGCCGTGCCACCGGCGGATTTCGCGCGCAAGAATGAGCCGGGCAGCCAGAAGTTGACGGCCAGCTATACCGACACTTTGCCGCTCGACGTCAGGCTTCGCACCGCGTTCAGCTCGGCGACTTATGCCGTGGAAGTGTTAAACCGGGACGGCCGCGCAGCCGGATTGTCGAATCAGGTGCACGTTCCGCTGGCGGGAACTCTGCCTGCGCCAACGGATTTTAGCGCCCAGGTGACGGCGCGGGGCGTCGTGCTGAAGTGGGCGGGGGTTCCATGGTCTGTGAGGGCGGGCGACCCCCTGCGCCTGAGTTACCGCGTCTATCGCCGGGCCGAGGGCAGTAAGCGGGAGATTCTCGTCGGCGAAAGGGGCGTGGCCGAGCCGAATCAATCGCTCACCGATCAGAGTTTCGAGTGGGAGAAAACCTACTACTACCGCGTGACGACTTTTACGGTGATCTCGCAGCCGGGAAAACCGGAAGCGTCGATCGAGGGTGACGATACGCCTGAAGTAAAAGTGTTTGCCGATGATGTGTTTCCGCCGAACGTGCCTTCGGGGTTGCAGGCAGTGTTTTCCGGGCCGGGGCAGCAGCCGTTCATTGACTTGATTTGGGCTCCGGTTCCCGATGCAGACCTTGACGGGTACAACGTTTACCGGCATGAGGAAGGTGGTACGCCGGTCAAAGTGAATTCGGAGCTGGTGAAAATGCCGGCGTATCGCGATGTGCAGGTGGTTTCGGGCAAGAAGTATTTTTATTCGGTGTCGGCGGTGGATTTGCGGGGGAATGAGAGTGGGCGGTCGGAGGAAGCGAGGGAGAGCGTGCCGTAAGAGATGCGGGGCTCTGGCGCGTGACAGAATTAGGCGTGGGCTGTCATAGAAACTCCCCACAGAGCCGGAGGTGGCACCTTGATGCAAGGGGTCCTTCGACTGCGCATGACCGTCCTATCGGACGATCATGCTTCGCTCAGGATGACAGAGCGCAGAAGAGACGATCATGCTTCGCTCAGGATGACAGGGCGGGGAAGAGACGATCATGCTTGGCTCACGATGACAGTAAAAAAGTTTGGAGGAAGTTCCGGGTCTCGTGGTTAGATAGAGAACGATGAAATATTGCCGCTTTCAACTGAATGGCGAGGCTCACTACGGGCTGGTCGAGTCGGTTGCGGGACGCGAGTCGATTTTGCGGATTCTCCTTACGGCTCCGGAAGAATCCGATGGCGACGTGGAGGGTTTGCGCACACGCCGGATCGAACCGGTTGCGCTGGACGAGGCCACGCTGCTCGCGCCGGTGCGGCCTTCGAAGATCGTTTGCGTAGGCCGCAACTATCGGGAACATGCGGCGGAGCTTGGTCACGAAGTGCCTAAGGAACCGCTGCTGTTCTTCAAGCCTAATTCGGCGCTGCTTGGGCCGGGCGGCGTGGTGCGGCGTCCAAAGCTTTCGGAGCGCGTGGATTATGAAGGCGAGCTTTGCGTGGTCATCGGAAAGACGTGCTATCAGCCTCCGGCGGATGAGGATGTGCGGCCCTACATTCTCGGCTACACCTGCCTGAACGATGTTACGGCGCGCGACTGGCAGAATAAAGACGGGCAGTGGGCGCGGGCCAAGGGTTTTGACACGTCGTGCCCAGTCGGGCCAGTTGTGGTGGAGGCGGCTGATCTTGATCCCTGGGCTGGGGTTGGAGTGGAGACTCGGGTCAATGGCGCCGTGCGCCAGTCGGGTAATACGCGGGATTTTATCTTTCCGCTGGATGTGGTCATCCGGTATATCGCACAGGTTATGACGCTTTTTCCCGGGGATCTTATTGCTACGGGTACTCCGCAGGGTGTGGGGCCTGTCGTGGCGGGAGACGTGATGGAGATTAGCGTGGAAGGTGTGGGGACGCTGCGGAATTCTGTGGTCGATGAATAGGGACTCAGGTCCGAGGTTTGTGCAGGCATGAGCGAGGATTTTGAAGCAGTTCCGGGTGTCTCGGCTGCTGTGATCCGCAAGATGGCCGATGGAGAAATGGTTTTCACGCGAGCGAGCGCCGAGGGTGTGATCCAGGCGTGCACTGCTGCTCAGATTGCCGTGTTAGGTGTAGAGATATTCCCAGGACTTAATGTTTCGACGTACGATTTGTTCTTGAAAAATGATCTCAAAGAGGGAAGTTGGTCTCAGTACGTGAGGGTGAATAATGTGCTGGCTCAGGATTTCCTAAGGGACAACCCAGCATCAAGCGATAGCGAATGTGTCCTGACCACAGCTTCCCGGCGGGAATTCCGTCAACTTCAGGAGCTTCGTCGCAGTTCCAGGTGACGGAGCGGTCGATCTACTGCAGGCGGAAACGTTCTCGCATCAGGCGTTGCAGGCGGGGTTTGTAGAGCAGATCGTAGGCCAGTTCTTTGTCGGGAAACATGGCGAGAGCGGCGCGCTTGGCGCCGGCGGCAAGCTCGGAGGCTTCTTCAACGGTGAGGCCGGGGTCCTGGCTGATCACGGACGTTACCATGCTCATCATGACCTGGAGGCGGCGGATTCTTCGGGCCTCGTCTGCATCTTGATCCTGCGGCGCTCCGGTCTTTTGTCCCGCCAGAGGTAGATTCTTCTCGTGATCCGCTGATTCCCCGAAGTTCATGCTGGCCCCTTTTTTCGCTTCACAGCTTTTTCTCGCCACAGCTTTGGATGTTGCGGCCGCAGCCCCGGTCGCGTCCGCTTCCAGCATTCTCCTCTAATTGGGAGAGAAAACAACTGCCCGAAAGTGCTGGCTGGGTCACTAACGTCATCTCAAGTTTCGATAGAAATGTGGAGGTCGAGGGCTCTTGCTAGTGCGCGTGCGACGCAGCTTCCTCGATCAGAGCCGCAACCTCTTTGGGGTGGGAGACGTAGACCGCGTGGCTGGCTCCTGCGACTTCAACCTTGTGGCTGTTGGCTCGGGTGGCGTACCAGCGTTCGAGGTCGGGATTGATGGCTCTGTCGCTTCCGGCCACTAACATCCAGCTCGGTTTGCTCTTCCACGCAGGCGCGGTGATGACCGCTCGGAAATTGTCAGCCTTATTCAGCACCTGGGAACGCGCCATGAAAGCCGCCTGTTCAGCAGGCACGTCGGCAGCGAAGTACTCATGAAACTGCGCCGGGTCCAGGTAAGTGAAGCCGTCCGCCGTCTTCTTTATCGTGTTGGACTTGTTAAGGTCACTTGGAAAACGCTTTCCATCGTCAGACTCGTTTTCTCCTGCATCCGGCATGTGCGCTGCGATGTATACCAAGCCGACTACCGACGGGTCGGTCCCGGCCTCGGTAATCACGGCTCCGCCATAGCTGTGGCCAACCAGAATGCACGGTCCGTCTTGCAAGGCCAAGACGCGCTTGGTAGCGGTGACATCTTCCTGGAAAGATGTCTCCGGCTCCTGGACGATACTGACGTTGAAGCCGTCCTTGACCAGAATGTCGTAAACGCCTTTCCAGCCCGAGCCGTCGGCCCAGGCGCCATGCACCAGAACAACGTTGCGAATGCGTTGGTCTTGTTTGGTGTTCTGCGCGGACAGCGCGCAGCAGGTTAACAGGAAGAACACGATGCAGAAGGATTGAGGCACTCGTCGCATGGCGACCTCCGACGGGGCTGTGGTGCAGCTATTTATTTCGCCTGCAGGTAAGTACTGCGCTCTCGCTATTGTTTGGCAGTCTGCTGAAGATCGTTTTTCAGCAGGCTGACTTCGATGCGTGTGCCAACGGCATGCTTTTCTTGATCAGCGTTGCCCAACCCGATCACGTAGATACGGTAAGACGGAACCTCCTGGTTCTGGACCAAATAACGCTCGACGGAATCCGCCATTTTTTTGGAGTTGAGGATGGCAGACTGGCCGCGGCCTGCGGAGAAGCCCTGCACCTCGATGATGTAACCGTGCTGACCCTTCACTTGCACAGCTAATTCATCGAGCGCGTCCTTGGCCTGCTTGCTCAACACGGTCTGGCCGGGACGGAAGCGAATCTCGGTCTGGGCGCTGGACTTGTACTGATCGAGGTTTCCGATCACGGTCTCGTCGGTAGCGACGCGGGTGTTGAGCGAGGCTACTGTCTGGTGCGCCATTTGAGCTTTGCTGGCCGCATCCTGCGCGTGTTGATCGGCGAGGCTCACCTTTGCGGAAGCCAGCTGGATGCCGTGCTGGGCGCGGGCATCGACTTCCTTGATCATGCGGCTATTTTCTCCGGTGATCTCATCGAGTTCGTTGACCCGGTCCTGGATGGGCTGAACATGGCGTCGCACGTAGGCTTTGCTGGCGAAAGGGTGCAGGACGAGCCAGGTGAGGCTGGGCTCGTCACCGTCCCAGAAATCCTGGGGCCGAGGAGACTGCAACGGTCCTTCACCGGAAGCCGTTAAAGGCTGTGAAGCGGGTGCGGCTTGGCTCGCGGATGCTGCCGGCTGCGCGCTTGAACTCGACGTAGTCTGCTGCGCCACGGCGGAGAGCGCCAGCCCCATCGACAACAGCAGCGTTATGAGTATGCGGTTCGTCATATCCTCTTTCCTTCTGAGTGAAAGTCCCGAGAGCTTCACTCCTGCCCAAACCCCGAGATGCGCAAGCCTGCAATCTCGCAGTGGTATTGTAGCGCCAAAGCAGGGGAATTTCGGCTAATAAATTTGCCCCTCAAAGTGTGTTCTGGCAAGGCGGACGGGCAGATTCGAGCGAAAAGCCCTTGACTTTAACCGGCCTGTTTTGCTTCCTATGCCAGAGGTTTGGACATTCTGACGAGATGGCAGGGCATTTTGGGAGGATACTGATCGCTGGGAAAAGGCAGGGTGCCGTTTTCCACGTATCCCCGACTCCGATAGTATCCGGGTAATTCCTTCCGCAGATTCACGACGGTGAGGTCCATGAAACGACACCCGGCGGCGCGGCAGTATTCTTCGGCGGTGTCGATCAGGCGAGATCCCATGCCGGCTCGCTGCCTGGCGGGATCGACTGCGAGCAAGCCAAAATATCCGCGATCGCCGCGCAGTTCGACGTAGACGCATGCAACCAGTGCGCCCGCGTCTTCGGCCAACAGGAAGTTGCCCTTCTGGAGAAGCTCCCGCACCTTGTCTGGATTGGTGCGGTCCGCGTCCATGAAGAAGCGTTCCAGACGGAATGCAGCGTTCACCAGATGGGAAATATTTTCGGCATCGGCGGGCTCGGCGGTGCGCGTTTTAAGCTGGGTGGCGGCGCTGGGCGGGGTTTTCATCTGCTGCATGGACTTCGATTCTAACCGAAGTTCCTCGCAGGCTACTGTGGGCGCGCGCGATAAATGGTCTGGTGGCCGGGAACAAAAGCTCCAACCAGTGCGCCCGCCAGGAAGCCGATCGGGGCGATGATCGCGGCTCCTTCGCCTCTACCAATGCTTACGCCCACGCAGTTTGGAAACTGACCGGAGGAGTTATTGGGCGTGCATCCGTGAAACACCCCGGCGCCGATCGCCGCCCCCACCCCGGCGCCCACCAAACCGCCGATCAGGATATTGCGCAAACGGTGCTTGTTTTCCGTAAGCCTCACGCGGCGGATTTCCTGCCTCGGAATGGTTTGCCCGCCTGCCGTGTCCTGGTACAAGATCGCCGTTTCGGAAAAACTCACGAAGATTCCGGAATGTTTCTTCGAGTTCATTTCGACGATTTGAATCTTCTGCCCCGGATGCAGGACGCTCAAATTCGTCCAGGAATCTTTGTCTCCTTGTGCCCACGCAGCACAGGCTATGCCTAGGATGCAGATCAGAAACCAGATGTTTCGCATGGAGCACACTCCGTTAGACGTTTAGGTTGCTCGACGCCGGTTCAACCTAAGCCGCTCAACGCAACCTGTCGAACTGCCAGCGCGGGCTAATCTAGGCTTTTTACACTGCGAAAGCAACTACGGCTGCTCAGCCAGACAGCAGGCTCTCGGAAAATCCAAAATCGTATCTCCTCCGTACTGTTGGTGAGGGTCGAGAAACCCAACTCTGAAAGGACAAGAAGATTATGAACAGGAAATTTGCAGTTGTGCTGGCAATGGTTGCCATTACTGTAACTTCGGCCGTGGCCGGGATGAAGAATCCGGTAGTGGGTGGGCAGGAAATGTATCCCACGAAGAATATTATCGAGAACGCGGTGAACTCCGCTGATCACACGACTCTGGTGGCGGCGGTGAAGGCTGCTGGATTGGTGGAAACCCTGGAAGGTGCTGGTCCGTTTACCGTGTTTGCCCCAACCAACGAAGCTTTCGCCAAGCTGCCTGCCGGAACCGTGGACATGCTGCTGAAGCCGGAGAACAAAGCCGAACTAACCAAGGTGCTCACCTATCACGTGGTCGCGGGAAGGTGGAGCGCGTCAGACCTGAAAAAGCAGATCAAGGCGGGGAACGGCACGGCGGAACTCACGACCGTGGAAGGTGGCAAGCTATGGGCGTCTCTGCACGACGGCACCCACATCATGCTGAAAGATGAGAAGGGTGGAACGGCGCTGGTGACCATTCCGAATGTGTTTCAATCGAATGGCGTGATCCACGTGATCGACACCGTTGTCATGCCCAACTAGGGTTCGAGCGAAACATTCGAGCAAGGCTTTTCGAGGGGAACACGGAAGCAAAGCGAAGGCCGCCTGCGAGGGCGGCCTTTGCTTCAACTTGAATCTCGGAGTTGCTCACGCCCCTGCGCGGGCCGCTCTGGCCAGTGGCACGGTGCGCGGAGTTTCCTCCGCCTCGCGAAAGTACAGCCGGTAAGAGCGGTGGACGCCATACATCACCGGGAACACCACCAAGGCTGCCTGCCAACCCAAGTGATGGCTGACCGTGTTCACCATGGAGGTCATGCCCGCGCTAAGTACGTAATAAGGGAATGATAGCTGAACGATGCTCAGCCAGACGCGGCGCATGGCCGTGCCCTCGGCCAGTTTGATGATGCCGGCCACGGGAGCGGTCTGTCCGACAAGAAACGCGGCGGTTGCCGAGGCCAGCATGAGCGGCTCAGAAGCCCATGCCGAAGTTCCCCAGGCCGATCGTCCCAGCCAGCCCGCATTCCAGATCAAGCTGGCCATGCTCGCGGCAAACGCCATCATGCTCACATTGAACAGCATCTGTTCCGGCCGGAACTTGCTACCCGATTTCGGCCAGCACTGTACGACGGTGGAGAGGCAGGCGATCGAGACGGCTTCAAGCGCGCTCAGATTCACCACTGCCATCAAAAGGAAGGGCAGATTGACAGACATGGTGCCATCAACCCCCGGCATCTTAATCTTCATCTTCGACGTTGCTGCGGCCAGTGCCAGTATGGCCAGCGTGTATGCCGGGTGCACGGCATGGCTTGCCAGGCTGGCGCACAGGGTACCGGCGATCGCGGCCAGTGCCATCACCGCGATAAATGTTTTCGCCAGCCGTGGATCGCCCTTCACGCTCCCCTCCTTTCTCAGGTTTTATTGCACGTCTTTATTGCACACGGCTGCTACTGCGCATCTCCAGTAAACAATATTGCGGAGTTATCGCTGTTGAGCTGTGACGCGCCCCAAACCACGCTTGTGGCTTGATTACCCGTGCCGGTGCTTGCCCCCCAAACCACGCTGAAGGCGTTCAGGAGGTTGTCATTCCATGGCAACGAGGCACCCCAAACCACTGAGGTGCCACTGACGTTGCCCCAGATGGATGAAAAGGCCCACGCCTTCGAGGATCCCCAAACCACACTATGCGCGGCGACGCTACTGTTGCCGTTAACCAGGGAAACGTTGCCAGATGACGAGTTATAGACCACTGAAGGAGACAACGCTGCGCCCACGTTGCTCGGAGCGAGGTTGTTGTCCCACAGCGCGGACTGCATATTGAGCAGGCCCGAGCCCACGGAGAACACATCGTAATACTCAGTGAAGGTTTCGTTTAGAGCCGGAACCGAGACCACGGTGGAGGTTGGGAAATTCCCGTAGGTGGTTTGCATCAACAGCGCCTTCACCTGGTCTGGAGTCAGATTGCTGTTCGATTGCACAAGCAATGCAGCGGCTCCGCTGACGACCGGCGTTGCCATACTCGTGCCGCTTAGCGTGAAATAGCTGTTCTTCCCGCTATTGCCCGTAACCAGTTGAGCGGGAAATAAGGCTTCCAGGGTAGCGCCCGGAGCCGACAGCGAGACGATGTTGTTACCCGGAGCCATAATATCGGGCTTTACCACGTGGTCATAAGTTGTCGGCCCCTTGGAGCTGTAACTCGTCATGATTTCGGCTGACTGCGAAGAGGATCCGGTGCTGTTCAAGGCACCCACCGTGATCACGTAGGGATCGTTGCCCGGAGCCGTGATGGTTCCATATCCGTCGCTGCCGTCGACGCTCAAGCGGCCGTAGTTCCCCGCAGCGACCACCACAACGATCCCGGCTTTCCACGCCGATTCCACGGCCTGGCAGAGAGGATCCTGCGTGTAGCTGACAGAGATGCCGCGCCCGAGCGACAGGTTGATTACCTGGATGTTGTATTTGTTCTGCAGCGTGATCGCTTCCTGAATGGCTGCGATTACGGTGCTGTCGGTGCCGACGCCATTGAGGTCCAGCGCGCGAAGGTCAACCAGGTTTATCGCGGGCGCGACTCCTGAATAGTTTCCGCTGGAGAGGTAACCGTTGCCGCCGATGATTCCGGCAACGTGAGTGCCGTGACCATAGAGGTCATAATTTGCGCCGCTCGAATTGGAGGTTGCAGTGCCCGTAAAATCCTGGTGATACACAACGCGCGAGTGAGTCTCGATTAGAATTCCACAGATCGGGATGACTGTCGTTAATGCCGCTGTCGATCACAGCTACGCCAATGCCGGCTCCGGTGTAGCCAGCGTTCCATGCAGAAGGCACGTTCGTAGCCTGATCCGTGATTTCGTCCAGTCCCCGCAAGGGATGGTCGATGTTTACGGACACAACCTCGGAGTCCGCCTCTAAAGCAGGCAGCGCGCTCACCGGAATGGTGAGGGCCATGCCTTTGACCACGTGGAGTCTGGAGTTCAGGTGAGCGCCGAGGTGTTGCACTCGACCCTCCTGCTCCGTCTGAGGAACCTGTTTGTACTGCACGATGACATTCACGGTCTCGTTCGCCGCCGCAGCGTGGGCTCGCGCAGCAAAGGGCGCGAGGTCGGGCGCGAACTTGCCCACGAACTGGCCGTCGCTTCCACGATTTTGGGCGAAAGCAGTTCCAGCAACGAAAACGAGCAGCAAGCTCAGGCGCTTTCCCCAAGCTGCGCTATGACGCTGGTCTCGACCCGGGCTCTTAGGCTTCAGTGTGTGCAACATAAGTCTCACCTTTCCTGTCTGGTGCAACGAATCTGGCGCGAACGAATGTGGAGCAAGACTGTGCTGTACCCACCTTCGGTTGTGCACGGGGGATGCCAATTCGTCGGTCGTAAGTGACTGTTATGATTGGAGATCGAAGAATCAGTGCCGAGAGCCTTGGGCCACTCTGTCCTTCCATCCGGGGCGTGGGACAGTTTGTCCCGCCAGGTTTGCTCGCTGCGCGCATACGCGGTTTGAGTGGAGTTGGTTGGCAGACGGGATGGAATTGCGATACCCGAAGTTCGAAAGCGAAGGACTTTATCGCGCAGTTGCTGTCTCGGCCTTCATTGGCAACTGCTCTTCCGACGGCAGTAGTCGCGGCATCGCGGCCATTAGCTGCTGGGTGTAGGCGTGCTTCGGATGGGAGAAAATCTGCGCGGTCGCTCCACGCTCTACAATCTCGCCTTCATGAAGAATAGCGATGCGGTCGCAAATCCCGGCCACCGATGCTAGATCGTGAGAGATGTAAAGGATCGCCATCCCCGTAGAGCGATTCAGTTGGCGAAACAGCGCCAGAATCTCAGATTGCGTAATCACATCGAGAGCGCTGGTGGCTTCATCCGCGATAAGTAGTGCGGGACGATGCATAACCGCCATGGCAATCAGCACGCGCTGGGCTTGTCCCACGCTCATCTGCGAAGGATGCTTACGCAAGAAATCGTCATCAGTGGGCAGGGAAACGCTCTGCAGCGAAGCGCGGATCGCGTTCGCGCAGTCCGCGGCCGTGCCCGAAGCATGAGCCCGCCACGCTTCTCTGAGCTGGGTTCGGATCTTGAGCGCGGGATTCAGAGAGGACAGCGGACTTTGCAACACCAAGGCGACGGCGCGCCCCCGCAGCGCGCGCAGTTCGCGTTCTGAAAGCTGCAGCAGGTCTGATTCCTGCAACCGTATTGTGCCTTCAACCTGCGCTCGCTTATCAAGAAGCCCGAGAATCGCCAGGGCCAGCGTGCTCTTGCCGGAACCGCTCTGTCCCACGAGGCCGAGCACTTCGCCGCGCTGGATTTCCAGCCGCACGTCGCGCAGAACGGCCGGTTTGCCGGCATAGCGCACGGAAAGCTGCGCCGACAGCAGAATCTGATTTTGCGAAGCCTCGGACGCCATCGTTGATTACCCGTGCAGTTCTTTAAAGCTAAGATCCGTGAAATCCGTGAAAATCCATGGCAAAGATTTGTCGATCACTTTCCCGACACGGTAAGCCGTTCCGCATTCCAGAAAGTTTGTGGAGACAGAATTACCGGAGCCGCTCCGTGCACTTCCGTTGAAACTGCAGAAAGGGAATTCTTATTAATCAAAAAAATGAACGGTTCCTGTTCGACTACGATTTCCTGCACGCGGTCGAAAGCTTCCTTTCGCTTCTTCACATCGCTCGACGACGCCTGGGCCCGCATCAGCCGGTCAATGTCGGCTTCCCACGCGGTTTCCGGAGCCTTCTGCTGCGGGTTCCACTGGTGATTCTCCGCAGAACTCAGCCACACATTCATCTCGCCGTTCGGATCAAGATCGACGTTGGTCAGTCCCAGCAGAATCGCTTCGTAATCGAAAGTCTGGGTCATGCGCTCGATCAGAGAAGGGAAGTCAAGCGTAACCACGTTCACGTGGACGCCGATCTTCCGCAGATCGTCCTGGATCAGCACTGCCATGCGCTCGCGTATCTTGTTTCCGGAGTTCGTGATGATGGAAAACACCACCTCGTTGCCGTCTTTGTCTTTGAGTGTCCCATTTTCCATGCGGAAGCCTTCAACCTGCAGTTCCTTCAGAGCCGCATCGGGGCTGTAGGCCAGAGGTTTCAGTTTGCTGTTGAACCAGAATTTATTGGCCGGCGAGAACGGTCCCGCGGCCGGCTGGGCGTGGCCGTGGAAGACCACGCGGCTTAAGTCCTCGCGGTTGATCGCTTCCGAAATTGCCCGCCGGAAGTTGGCGGAGCGGAACCAGTTCTTTTTGTAGTCCGGTATCGGCGACTTCGCTACCTCGTTGAACCAGAGCTGCTCGCTATCGAGCGACGGCCCTGCATCGTGCACGAGTTGAGGCGAGGTCGCGGCCAGCTTGTCGAAATACTCACTGTCGAGAGAGTTGATAAGGTCCACCTCGCCGCGCTTGAAGCGCAGCATCTCCACATCGCGGTTGGGTTGGATATCGAGCTCTATGGAATCCAGATAAGGCAATCTCCGGCCCTGTTCGTCGGTCTTCCAGTAGTTGGGATTTCGTTTCAGAAGCACCGATGACCCGGGCTTGTAGTCGGCCACCATGAACGGGCCCAGCACCGCCATCTCTTTCTTCGGCGAATGCTCGGAAAGAATCGCGACCTGGTCGAACAGGCGATCCAGCCCGGCCACCGGAGCGGGAAACCGGATCGAAATCTGAATCGGAGAAATCACTTTAGTTTCGACACTCCCCGCACCTGAGCGGAAAGCATCGCCGGTCGGCGAATGCAGCGCTGGGTCCATCAATTGCTGAATCGTATAAGCCACATCTTCGGCGGAAAATGGCGTGCCGTCCGAAAACGAAATGCCGCTGCGCACGCGAAACGAAATTTGACGACCATCCTTCGAAACTTTCCATGAGATCGCCAAACCAGGCTCGAGTTCCTGAGTTTGACGATTCATCCGGACCAGGACGCCACCCGTCAAATAACGGATCGCGCCTGACGCATCGTCCTCAACTTTCAACGGATCAAACGTCTTCGGTTCTGAGCGCAGACAAAACCTCAACTGGCCGCCGCCTTGAGCCGGAGCTTGCCCCAGCAGAGATCCGAGACAGAGCACCGCGACTGCGACCGCCCTTCCGCAGGGATTTACCAACTGCTCTAGCTTTTTCGCGCGACGGATCATGCTGCCGACTCCTCCTGCCTGAAAAGCAAAACCTGAAACGACGTCACTACCACCACCAGCAAAATCAAGGGCACAAACTTCCATGGTTCTTCACCAACCGAGACCAGTCCTTCCAATTCTTTCAACAGACTTCCCCAAGAGGGCATGGGCTCGGCTACGCCCAGCCCGAGGATCCCGAGGTTGGCCTCGCTCAGAATGAAGACCGGAATCGAAATCCAAAACTGCGCGTAGAGCACGGGTTTCAAGTTCGGTACCACATGGATCCAGAACAGCCGTTGTCCCGGAAGCCCCGCTGCCCGCGCCTGCCGGACAAAGTCTGACGACCGCAGCGATCCCGCAGTCGTGCACAACACGCGAGCTGCCGCAGTCCAGCCCAGAAGTCCGAGCAACAAAAATGTGACCAGCACCGAGACCAACGGAGATACATTCAGCGGCATCAGTGCCCGCGCCGTGATCAGCAGGAACAACCACGGCAGCGACATAAACAAATCCGTCACGCTCATCGCCATCCGTGCCCAGATGCCGCCCAGATATCCTGCGAGTCCTCCAATCAACGCCGCCATCAACGTTGAAAGCAGAGCCGCGGCCGGAGCCAATAGCAAAGAAATCCGGGTTCCGTAGAGCACGCGGGCAAAGCGGTCGCGCCCAATCTCGTCCGTTCCGAGCCAGTGCGCGCGCGACGGCGGCGCATTGGTCGCCTCCCGGTACTGTTTGGCGTATCCCGCGGGAGCCAGCCAGTTCGCGGCGAGCGATGCGCCGATCACCAGCACCAAAACCACGCACGCCAGTTTGCGCCAGAAATTCATGCTTCCTGGCCTCGAACCACATAACCGATTACATCTGCCCCGGAATTAGCCAGCAAGGTTACGAGTGTCACCAGAATCGTGATGTTAACCAGCAGTGGAAGATCACGGGCCAGCGCCGCTTGCCATGCGAGCTGTCCGATTCCAGCCAATCCGCACAGAGCTTCGACAGGAATCGCCGCGCCGACCGCCAGACTGACCGAAACTCCGGCCACAGCCAGCAACTGGGGCGTCACGACTGGCACGACATGCCAGAAAAGAATGCGAGCCTCGCCCAGGCCTTTTGCTCTTGCGGTCACGATGTGAGGCCGCGAATAAGCTTTCACCAGTAGATTTCGCGCGTACCGGTAGGTGTGTGGAAACACGATCAGCGCAAGCGCTAGGGAGCCAGGCACATTCCACAGCACCGATAGCAATGCCAGCACGGCGGCCGGAAGGCAGAGAAACGTTCCGCTAACCACCGTGGTCAACGTGTCGTAAACCGAAAGCCGCAACCATGCTGCACTCAATGCCAGGGTAAGGGTCAGAATCCACGCGATTCCAAGACCCACAGCCAGCAATCGCAGCGTGAGCGGCGCACGATCGCGCAGTAGCGTGCGCACGGGCTGTCCCAGGGCGAGCGAGGTTCCCAAATCGCCATGCGCGGCTCGGTTCATGTAAGAGAAATAAAATTGGAAGACGTTGCGGTCTTGATTCCGCGCATCATGCAGCGCCTGCAGACTCTGAGCATTCAGGTGCGGATCGAGTTCCCGCTCATCCACGTTGAAGCCCGGTGCCAGGCGCACCAATGTTGCGGAAAGCAATCCGCCGAGAAGAACCGTTGCCAGCAGGGCCAGCGCATGCCCGGCAATTTTCCATTGCAGCCGTCGCATTTATTCTCCGGAGGCACCGCGCGCAATGGGATCTTTGCCGGCGGCACCTTTCGCGTGGTGAGTCTGCTTCATGGAGTACATGCGCCGGTCGGCTTCCGCCAGGAGTGCCTCCACGTCATAACCGTCTTCAGGACAGAAGGCCGTTCCAACGCTCAGGCTAACCACGTCACGTCCGCAAGTGTGCCGCCCCGCGTCGACAGCCGCTTCGTTCAAACGGATTGTCTTTTCTTCGACCGCTTCCACAGTGAGGCCGGGAGCCGTGATCACAAACTCATCGCCGCCCATCCGCGCGACGTAGTCGTAACCGCGACACGCGTCCTTCAGGCGCGTGCTGAACTCGCGCAGCAGCTTGTCGCCTTCGAGGTGCCCGAAGGAATCGTTGATCTTCTTGAGTCCGTCAATGTCGCAGACCATGACCGCCAGCGAAGTCTTCATGCGCCGGCATCGTGTCACTTCCTGTGCCAGATGCACAAAGAGCGAGCGTGCGTTCGGCAGCCCCGTCAGGAAGTCCGTGGTCGCAGAACTTTCCGCCTGCTGATATTTCAAGGCATTCTCCACCGAGAGCGCCACCTTCGAAGCCACGGCTAAGAGAATCCGGAGATGGTCTGCCGTGAAAGCGTCCTGAGTAGAGTGATACATCGCCAGCACGCCCACAACGCCATTCAATCCCTGCAATGGAACCGCCAGAGCCGAAGACAAGCTCGCGGTTTTCGGATCGGCCACGTAACCCGACTCTACCTGCGGATTGCCATTGATGATCGGCTTGCAGTTTTCCGCTACCCAGCCGCACAACCCTTCGCCCATGCGGATTTTCAGAGAGGACAGGACGCGAAAGTTTTCACCGCTCACCAGCTCCGGCAGCAACCAGCCATTCCGGTTCACGAACACGGCAATGGAGTCATACGCGATCAACTTGCGCAGCCGCATCGACAGCACAGAAAGGGTCTCGCTCAAACTCAGCGAGTTTCCCAGATCCTGGCTCAGCTCGAACATGGCTTGCGCCTCTTGCCTCGCCGATGCAATCGAAGTCAGGAAGTCAGAGTCGTTCTGCGAGTTGGCGGCCCATTTCTCGAACCCAGTGGCAGGAGCAAGTCCGCGCTCGACTCGCAATTCTCTAGAGAATCCGCGAGGAACAAAGCCGTCTTCACAAGTCTGCGCGATGCGTTCCAGATCCACATAGCGGCGCTCCAGAACCTCCACGATTTTCGGGTCGAACCACGTTCCCGCTCGTTCTTTCACTCGATCCATGGCTCGATCGAGCGGCATCGCCTGGCGATACTGCCGGTCTGAGGCGAGGGCATCCAGGCAATCCACGACCGCCAGAATTCGCGCACCGATAGGGATCGCTTCGCCGGTAAGCCCAGCGGGATACCCAGACCCGTCCCATCGTTCGTGATGCGAGCGCACGATCGGGGCCACGGGATAAGGGAAGGCGACGCGATCCAGAATTTCCGCGCCCACCAGCGGATGCACCTTCATCTTCTCGAACTCTTCCGGCGTGAGCCGCCCCGGTTTGTTGATGATGTGCTCCGGCACGGCGAGCTTCCCAATGTCATGCAGCAGCGCCGCAGCACGCAGCGCTTCGATTTCATCCGGCAACAGACCGATCTCTTTGGCAATCTCCACCGCATAGGTTCGAACACGTTGCAGGTGCGTGTGCGTAGTGTGGTCCTTGGCCTCGATCGCGAGGGCCAAAGCCTCGATGGTTCGCATGTTCAACGAGGCAATCTGCTCGACGTGCCGCTTCTCAACTTCCACACGCTCTTTCTCAGCTTCCAGCCGTCCCAGATAAAGTCGATAGGAGCGGTACACCCAATAGATAACCGGCAGCACAAGCAGCGAGGTCTGCCATCCGGCGCGCTGGTTGATGATTCCAACCAGCCCCACCGCTGCCGCTCCTACCAGGTAGTAAGGAAACGACCAGAAATAGCACTCCTTCCAAACCTTGCGGCTCGATTTGTTTTCCGTCAGCGCGATGACTACAGAAATGGGCAGCGTATTCGCCAGAAAAAACACCAGCGCCGCCATCATCAGCAGGACAGGTTTATTCGTCCCGACTCTCGGTTCCAGCCAGTGATAAGTGACGTAGCAGAGCGCGCTGGCGTTCGCCATCATGCCGAAAACATTGAACAGAACCTTAACCGGATCCAGTCGATTCTTTGTGTGCCACACGCTCTGGATCAGGGTGGCCGCGCAGCCGATCACCAGCGTCTCCGGCAGGCTGAGCTCCATTACGCCGAGAAGAATGAAAAGGAAGTTCACTGACATGGTGCCGTCGATGCCCGGCAACTGGACCTTCAGGCTGGAAGCCAGGACGGCCACGGCCAGATAACAGACAAACCGAGTCAGGTCCGCGGATTGCCAGTGCCACAGGGCGTAGCACAGCACTACCATTCCGAGCGAGACCGTGATCCCGACAAATAGTTTCGTCCGAGTCGACATTGCGTCGTTACTGCTATCGCAAGGGGAGGCGGCAGACTGCGTCCACGGCGCGGGAAGTCCTTCCCGCGCACACCTCGGGCGAGCCTGTTCAGTGAAATGCTATTGCGGCTAAAGGGTTTTAAGTAGCTTACTTCAGTAACCTGAGAGCGATGTCCTCAACGCTGTTGCTCGGCTCTCCATGATGCGAGGTTACTTTCGTGATCATTCGAAGCCACATGCTCAATCCAACCGTTGTTCACTGTGGCAAGATCAACTCCAAACGCGCGGGATGCCACCAGTAAATCTCAATTCGCAGCCGCAAGGGCCGGCCATTGATGCCCGCTCAGTCGGCGGAACTGCGGTCTTGTCCGCCGATCTCAAAGGGAAAATCACTGGCTGCAATGAAGCCGCACTGAAGGTCTTCAGCTATACGGCCGCGGAAGTCCTGGGCCAAACTCTCGCGTCTCTCATCTCAGAGAAGGACGGCGACGAGCAGAATCAACTGCAGAAGACCATGCTCACCACGGTGCTGGAGCACGGTCAGTATCGATCTTCGCACTCGTGTCAGAACAATGCCGAGAAGAACTTTACGGCGGACCTGACCCTCACATTGCTTCGTGACGGTAAATCCGCTCCAGCAGGAATCATTGCCTTGTTCTCTGTGGTCGATGAGAAATCGATTTCCAGCTCTGTGCCCTCCACAGCGCGCGATGCGAAACAACGCGATCTGAAACAACAAGATCAGAAACAGCAAGGCACGGATGAAGACGAGGCCGCGCACACGGTTTCACGCGAAATCGACGGCACCAACCTTATACTCGCCAGTCCCGTAATGCACCGCTTCATGCGCATGGTGGACCGCGTTGCCGGCCATGCCGAAAGTGTGCTGGTCACCGGTGAAACCGGAACCGGTAAGGAACTCATCGCCCACGCGATTCATCAGGCTTCGAATCGACGCAGCCGGCCCTGGGTCGACATCAACTGCGCCGCGCTGCCGGAGAACCTGGTCGAGAGCGAGTTGTTTGGTTACGAAAAAGGCGCCTTCACCGGCGCCGATGCGTCCAAGCCCGGCTTGTTCGAACTCGCCGACAAGGGCACGCTCTTTCTCGATGAAATCGGAGAGCTACAGCTTCAAACGCAGGTCAAGTTGCTGCGCGTGCTGGATGGATCTCCTTTTTACCGCCTGGGAGGACACCGCAAGATCACAGTCGACGTCCGGATCATCGCCGCGACGAATCAGGATCTCGACGCTGCCGTCAGCGCTGGCCGATTTCGCCAGGATCTCTTCCATCGTCTCGGCCAGTTTCAGCTTCGCGTGCCCCCGCTGCGCGAGCGTCCTGAAGACATCGTCGCGCTGGCCGAGCACTTTCTCAGCCTCAAGAATCCTGGCAGTTCTTTCGCTCCTGATGCCGTCTCCGCGCTGCTCTCGCACTCCTGGCCCGGAAATGTTCGCGAACTGCGCAACCTCATCGCGCGGGTCGCTGTGGAATCCCGCGGTCCTGAGATCCACAAATCGCAGATCACAGACGCTATGTCCGGCAATCCGGTCGCGCAGCGTCAGTCTGCCTCCATGCCTGTCGGCAATCTCGAGAGCATGGAAGAGCAAATGATCATTCGCGCTCTGGAGCGCAGCGGTGGTCATCGCAGCCAGGCCGCGGAGCAACTTGGCATCTCCCGGCGCACGCTCAGCCGGAAGCTCAAGGAATACAACATCAACGTGAATTCCGCAGACGCTGCGGATTCTTTGGCCTACGTCAGCCTCCAGCAGCAGAAGTTTTTCCGCGCCCGCATCCAGCTTGCCGTTGCCTTGAAGAACCAGCAAGGTGAAGAAGTCTGCGTTCAGGGTGTGAACCTCAGTACCGGCGGCCTGGGCGTGGATGGCTTGAAAGAACCGATGAAGTTTACTGGCCTGCTCGACGTCAGTTTTCCGCTCCCTGACAGTGAGACTATTTTTCGAGCGAAGGCCCGCATCGTCTGGTTCGGCGGCGAAGGCCGCGTCGGCCTTCGTTTCGCCGTCATCGACCCCGCTCTGTTCGAGCAGCTGCAGCGTTGGACCAACAACAAGATGAAGAACGAAGGCTGGGAACTGCCCTACCGGCCCTCAGTAGAACTACCCGCAACTTCCCCTCGGACTCCTAATGCACCGGCGCAGGCTGTGGAGTCGCCTGCGGAGCCGTCGCACCCGGAGCTGGAGAAATTCACCTTTGGAACCTCGCGCGATCCCGGCGACGCTTCAAAGTAAGCTTCATTCGGCTTGAATCCCGCAATCCCTGCGAAAAAGCTGTTGGGAAACTGCTGCACGTAAGTGTTGTAATCCTTCAGCGTGTCGTTGTAACGCTTGCGTTCAACCGCAATCCGGTTCTCCGTGCCGGCAAGCTCATCCTGCAGGCGTAGGAAATTCTCGTTCGACTTCAGCTGAGGATAGTTCTCCACCACCACCAGCAGGCGGCCGAGCGCTCCATCGAGCTGCCCGTTGGCCGCGATCTTCTCCTGCGGCGTGCCCGCGGAAAGCAGCGCAGACCGCGCCTTGGCGATATCCCCGAACACGGTGACTTCCTGCTGCGCATAGCCCTTCACGGTCTCCACTAAATTCGGGATCAGGTCAGCGCGCCGCTGCAACACGATGTCGACTTGCGACCACGCAGCCTTCACCGCCTCATTCTTGGCAACCAGCGTATTCTTTACGCCGACGTACTGGCCAAAAACAATTAGACAACCGAGCAAAAGAATCGCCACGATAACGAGTACTGCAATCAGCCCCTTGTTCATAACTTTCTCCTGAAACCCAGCTTCCGCGAATTCTACTTGGAACCAGCCGCACCCGAATCCAGCATTCTATCAACTGCTTCCGCTACCTGCTCCAGCGCCGTCAGATATCGCGAAAAAACATCTTCCACGTTGAACTTCTTACGGTCCGATTTCCCCCCCCTCACGTCCATCACCTGCAGGATGCCCGAAGCGTCAAACCCAATCTGCTTCGACAACGCCTGCACGGCCTCACGCTTGGCATCCGGCGCATCGTGGCCGAGCACGATAAGCGCGTGACGGAAAAGCGTGGCGAACGACGAGACCGATCGCAGCAGCAACTCCCACATCCGGGAGTCGTTACCCGAGGCGAGGAGCAAGTGCTGGCGCAAGAGAGCCAGCTTTTCCCGCAGCTCGTATTCCACCTGGATGCTGTGCAAGTTCGTCGGGATCGACAGCCCCTGAATCACGTCTTCGCCGAAAAGTACGCGATGGTGCTGTTGCATGTCCAATAACTCAATGGTAAACACATCGACGGAGCGCCTGATTTCTTCGTGAGTCATGAACAAAGGCGGAGGTTGTTTCTGCGCATTCCACCATTTCACGGCAGGGGCCAGTGCCTCGAGCGCCGCAAATGAGCTGTCACGAATCACGCAAAATAAATTCACATTCGAAAACTCAGGATGAAAATCTCCATCGACCGCCGATCCAAACAGGATCACGCTCTCGAGATTAGCCCCCGCCGCCGCGCGCAGCCGGCTGACAAAATCGTTAATCGTTTTTTCCGGAACCATTTGTGTCCTCGCTACCAGCTTCCGCTAGACCCACCGCCCCCAGACATACCGCCGCCGCCAAATCCACCAAAGCCTCCACCCCCGCCCCCACCACCGAATCCGCCGCCGCCCCAGCCGCCGCCTCTGGATCCTCCTCCCCCAAACATCCCGGAAAAAAGCATCCAGAAAAGCAGACTGCGAAGCGGAGTAAAAAGAATAATAAGAATGACAATAATCAGCAGGATTACCCCGCCGACCGACATTCCTCTGCTCCGCTGATTATCGTGCTCAATCGGAGCCGGCTGCAGGTTGGTAAGTTGAACGCCGGCATCATCGGCAATGACCTTCGCCACCCGCGAAGTGACCAGCAGCAGGCCCTGCCCATATTGCCCAGCCCGCATGAGCGGGACCGCTTCCCGTGCAAAGTCACCCGTCTTCCCATCGGGCAGAATGGGCTCTAGCCCATAGCCAACCTCAATGCGGTCGCGATGGTCGTCAATGGCATAAAGGATCAGTATTCCGCGGTTAGTCGATTTGGTTCCGAGGCCCCACTGCTGGAATAGAGCAACCGCGTAGCTTTCAATATCGGAGCCATCGAGCGAGTGGATGGTGACGACGGCAATCTTGGCATGGGCCTTTTCGTCAATCTGCCGACAAATGTCGTCCATCCGCGCGATCGAGTTCTGGTCAAGAACGTGGGCAAAGTCGTTGACGTAGTCAGTGGCTTTAAGCTGGGAAACGGGTTCGGCCTGCGCCGCCAGCGCTAGCACCAGCACGAGAGCGACACCCAGCCACCATTTTTGCCGGGAACTCATCGGAAGCAAAATTGTACAGGACGAGCAACCGTATCCCTCAATCCCTGTGACTTCACGCACGCTGCTGCGATATCATCAAAGGGATGCCAGCTTCTCACGCCTTCCAAACCGACGACGCCCGGCTGCAGCCGATTCACGCCAAGGTGATGGCCGGCGAGCGCCTCAACGGCGACGATGCCCTCGCTCTCTACCGCACCGGCGATATTCTCGCCGTGGGCTGGATGGCCAACCACGTCCGCGAGCGCATGCATGGCGACAAGACGTATTTCAACGTCAATCGCCACATCAATCCCACTAACGTTTGCGTCGCGGCCTGCCGCCTCTGCGCTTTCGGCCGCAAGAAGGACGCTCCCGGCGCCTACACCATGGCGCTCGATGAGGCGTTCGAAACCGCCGCTTCCGGATACAGCGAGGCCGTCACCGAATTTCACATCGTCGGCGGATTGCATCCCGACCTGCCCTTTCAATATTTTCTCGATCTCTGCTCCGGCCTGAAGCAGCGCTTTCCGCAGGTGCATCTCAAGGCCTTCACCATGGTCGAGGTCGCGTACCTTTCGAAGCGCGCCAAGCTCTCGATTCGCGAGACGCTCGAACAACTCAAAGCCTCAGGCGTGGATTCGCTCCCCGGCGGCGGCGCAGAAATATTCGCCGACCGCGTGCGCCACATCATCTGCGACCACAAGATCGATGGCGATCAATGGCTCGACACCGCCAGACTAGCCCACCAGATCGGACTGAAATCGAACGCGACCATGCTCTACGGCCACGTCGAGAACGACGAAGACCGCGTCGACCACCTGCTCAAGCTGCGCGCGCTGCAAGACGAAACCGGCGGCTTTCAGACCTTCATCCCGCTGGCCTTCCATCCTGACAACACCCCGCTGCAGCATCTGCCGAAAACCACCGGCATGCTCGACATCAAGCAGATCGCGGTCAGCCGCCTCGTGCTCGACAACTTCCCGCACATCAAGTCTTATTGGCAGATGATGACCGCGAAGATCGCGCAGATTTCCCTGCGCTTCGGCGCCGACGACATGGATGGCACGGTGATCGAGGAAAAGATTTACCACGATGCGGGCGCGACCACGCCGCAAGGCATGCGCCGCGAAGAGCTGGAGCGCCTGATCCGCGCCGCCGGCCGCGAGCCCATCGAGCGCGATACGCTTTACCGGCCTGTTACGCGCACCGAGACGTCGGTCACGGTCGCAGTGTAGAGGACTTTAACAGAGACCTGCTTCCCAGACAACAGAAAAGGCCGGAGCAGGGAAAGTGATTCCCTTTCTCCGGCCTCTCGAAGTAAACCTGCGAAACTGAAAGTATTACTTACAGCTTCTCGTAGAACTCGCACGCCGAACACGAAATGTAAATCCCGCCCGGAACGCCGCGCTCGCGGTCTTTCATGCGCTTCACGATGCGCGTCGTCTTGCCGCACTTGGGGCAATCCGTGCTCTTGCTGGTGTCCATCACCTTCTTACGGTCCGCTGTTTTTGCAATCTTCGCGCCTACCGCCATGGTTCGTTTCTCCTGATCTCTTCAATATGTGCGCAGCGATCCACTGAATTTCTCAAGCGGATAGTGTGGATGGGATATCTCAGAAAGCCTGTTTCAGAAAGCCTAACCGGAAAATCCACTCTGGAAGATTCTTGCGGCCGCGTCTTGTCTCTCTTCCTGGGCCTGATTTTACAGTAATGTCGTGCCGCCTGTCTTGCGCGCTGCGTGTCGGCGTTGACCCCATTCCTCGCCCCTGCTACCGTCATATGTTTGCCCTCCAAGGAGATTCTTCATGCCTGCCATCAAATTTCGCGGCGTCGATTTCATCCAGTTTGATTCGCTCCTCACCGAAGAAGAGCGCCTGGTCCGCGACACCACCCGCAAGTTCATCGAAGACAACCTCGTCCCCATCATTGAAGAGTGCAACCGCGCCGGCCGCTTCCCGCGCGAACTGGTCAAGCCCATGGCCGATCTCGGCTTCTTCGGCGCGTCGCTGCAAGGCTACGGTTGCGCCGGCATGGGCAACGTCGAGTACGGACTGGTAACCCAGGAACTCGAACGCGGCGATTCCGGCGTGCGCAGCTTCGTCAGCGTGCAGTCGGCGCTGGTGATGTATCCGATCCATACCTTCGGCAGCGAAGAGCAGAAGCAGACCTGGCTGCCCGCCATGCAGAAGGGCGAAAAGCTCGGCTGCTTCGGACTCACCGAGCCCGGCTTCGGCTCCAATCCCGGAGGCATGCGCACCCGCGCCCGCAAAGTGGGCAACGAGTACGTTCTCAACGGCGAGAAGATGTGGATCACCTCCGGCAGCATCGCCGACGTCGCCGTCATCTGGGCCAAGGTGGAAAACGAAAACGACAAGATTCGCGGCTTCCTGGTCGAAAAAGACCGGCCCGGCTTCAAGGCCGACGACATTCACGGCAAATGGTCGCTGCGCGCTTCGGTCACTTCGGGGCTATCGCTGCAGGACGTTCACATCCCCGAGTCGAACCTGCTGCCGAAAAGCGACGGCCTGAAATCGCCGCTGATGTGCTTGAATCAGGCCCGCTACGGCATCGCCTGGGGCGCGATCGGCGCGGCCATGTCCTGTTACGACTGCGCCCTGCAGTATGCCATCTTGCGCAAGCAGTGGCGCGACCAGCCCATCGCCTCGCACCAGCTCGTGCAGGACAAGCTCACCTGGATGATCAGCGAGATCACGAAAGCGCAACTGCTCGTGCTGCAGGTCGGCCGCCTGAAAGATGCGGGCAAGGTGGAGCACCAGCACATCTCCATGGCCAAGCGCAACAACGTCTGGATGGCTCTCGAGTGCGCCCGCCTCTCGCGCGATATCCTCGGCGCCAACGGCGTCGCCGACGACTATCCCATCATGCGCCACATGATGAACCTGGAGTCGGTGAAGACCTACGAAGGCACCCACGACGTGCACTCGCTGATCATCGGGCAGAGCGTGACGGGGATTGACGCGTTCTAGGTATGTGTCAGTGTGGAGCGGGCGCCCTCGCCCCCTTGCCGGAGTCACTTGAATGACTGTCAGGAGGTAGGTTTTTCGCGCGGCGGCTCTACTGCGAGAAACTCCTCGGCAAAGCGCTGACTGTAGCTCTCCAGCAACGTCTGCAACGCGCTGCGGATCAGGCGACCGCAGAATCAATCCAGCGTGGTGATGCTTCTTGATCCGCAAGAACACTTCCGGATCGTTGTACCCCGAAGTATCCGGATTCTCCTGCCGCGCCAGCGAAAGAATCACTCCGGCATACTCCTCGCGCACCGGAGGAAGCCGGTATACGTTCCATCTCCTCCGGCAACTTCGATGCGAGCCCACTCCCGCCACAGGTTGATTCCACGTCGCCGTCTTCGACCATCTCGTTGATGTAGGCGCCGCCCACGCGCGCCGCACACTCCAGAAAATAAAAATGCCCATCGGCATGCGCCTGGATGAATTCCGCATGAGCCACGCCGCGCACCAGTCCCAGCGCCGCAATCAGATCGCGATTGATCTGACGCAAGCCCGAATCCTCGTCGCTGCCTCGCGGTATCACGCAACGTGGTGAAAATTCCGCCGCCTTGCGCCACATTCATCGGCGGCTTGCCGTACTTGCTCACGTTGGCGAAGACCACTTCGTTTTCTGAAACCACCGAGTCCACGTGGTAGACCTCGCCCGGAACAAACTTTTCCAGCAGAAACGAAGACTGCTTGTCCCCCAGTTGCTCCAGCACCGGCCACAACTCTTCGGCGGCATGAATCTTCTTGATCCCGATCGCCGACGCTTCCTGTCGCGGCTTCAACACCCACGGTCCCGGAACATGTTCAAGGTAGTAGCGGATGTCGCCGTGATTGAAGACCGGGACGAAATCGGGCACGCGCACATTGCGATCCAGCGCCTTCATGCGCATGGCCAGCTTGTCGCGGAAATAGCGCATGGTGGTCAGCCCCATCCCTGGCACGCGCAGGTGCTCGCGAAGAGTCGCGGCGGTTTCCATGTCGTATTCGTCGAGCGCGACGATGCGGTCGATCTTCTGCGTGCGCGCCAGATGGGTCACCGCCTGCACGATGTCGGGCAGCGGAATTTCGGCGGGAAGATAAAAGGTGTCGTCCAGGCTCTCGCGCGGCCAGTCGGCATCGCGCAGCTTCTCCGCCGTAAGCAGAAGCACGCGGCAGCCCTGGCGCTTGCACTCGCGCATGAACTCCTGTCCCTTCTCGTAGGTCGTGATGCACAGGAAGGTTAGCGGGCGCGATTCTGGCATGGGATCTCTTTCGAAACAGGGCTGAGAGAATATCACGACTGCCCGCTGCCGAAGTATCGGTTATTCTCATGTGCTCCAGCCATTTCTTTCAATCTCGTCAGCGATTGGGATATATTCTCAGGCCGGTCGAGAATAGCTGATTCTTAGGACGTGCTGGGAGGCTCTTATGGCTTCGCAAACTCGTCCTGAAGGCAAAGCCCGCAGCTTCGGGGAAAACATTGAAAGCGACCTGGCGTCGCGATTTCTGCGCGTAGTCGAAGTGGCGGCCATCGCTTCGGCTCGCACCATGGGCCAGGGCGAGCGCAAGCTCTCCGACCAGGTGGCCACCGAGGCGATGCGGCAGACCATGGACTCCATCCCCATGCGCGGCACCATCGTCATCGGCGAGGGCGAGCGCGACGAAGCGCCCATGCTCTACATCGGCGAAAAAGTCGGCGCCGAATTTCCCGACGGCCGCGAGGTTCCGGAGGTCGATATCGCCGTCGATCCGCTCGAAGGCACGAACCTCTGCGCCACCGGCGCGCCCGGAGCGATCACCGTGCTCGCCGCTTCCGAACGCGGAGGCCTGCTCAACGCTCCCGACTGCTACATGGAAAAAATCGTGGTCGGACCGTCCTGCAAGAACGCGGTCGAACTCGATGCGCCCGTGGCCGACAATCTGAAGAACATCGCGAAGAGAATGGAGCGCGATGTGGAAGATCTGGTCGTGATCGTGCTCGATCGTCCGCGCCACGAAAAACTGATTGCCGATATTCGCGCTGCCGGCGCGCGCATCCGCCTGATCGGCGACGGCGACCTTTCGGCCGGCATCGCCGCTGCCGTGATCGGCACCGGCGTGCACGCGGTCATGGGCTCGGGCGGCGCGCCGGAAGGCGTGATCACCGCCGCCGCCATCCGCTGCCTCAACGGCTACATGCTCGGCCGCCTGGTCGTGAAGCCCGACCAGGAAGAGCGCCTCGCCCGCATGGGCATCAAAGATAAGAACAGAATCTACGAAGCCGAAGATCTTGCTCCCGGCAAGCAACTCATCTTCGCCGCCACCGGCGTCACCGACGGCGCGCTGCTGAAAGGCGTCCGCTTCTTCGGCGAAGGCACGCGAACTTCGTCGGTGATCCTCACCCAGCTCACCGGCAAAGTGCGCTTCATCGAGAGCATCCACCTGGAGAAAGGCCCGGATGTGAAGGTGAGGTTCGTGTAGGATTTCGCTATTTCAGATATCTACCTTTCTTCAAATCCTCCGGAACATTCGGGTCCGGCGGAAACTCCTGCGAGTATCCTTTGAGCAGGCTCACGGTCTACTTCGGCGCGGCGGGTGCCGTCGTGGATGGCGATCTTGTGCGGATTGCCCTCTCGAATATCCCTCCCACAGCGAAACGCCGGCGTAGGCGCCGTCTTTGCGCAGGATGTAATACGTCATGTCGACGAAGCGCAGCTTGTTCATGTCGCCGTTGTAGTTGCGGACGATGCGCTTCAGTGCATCCATGCCGGCTTCCTGCGGGGACATGCCATGGCGCATGTTTTCGACGATGGTGTGCGCGCCTGCGACCTTGATGTTTTCTTCTCCGCTGCCGGTCGCTCCGGCCGAACCCACGTCCTGATCGGTGTAGCAGCCGGCGCCGATGATCGGCGAATCGCCGACGCGTCCGGGAAGCTTGAAAGCCAATCCGCTGGTCGTGGTGCAGCCGGAAATTTCGCCTTTCTCGTTCAAGGCGGAGCAATGAATCGTGCCAGTCGGCGGAAACAGAACTTTGTGCACGGCGGTCCAGTTGCAGCTCCGGCTCAATGCCGAGTTCGGCGGCGCGGGCTTGCAGATTCTGGATGCGCTCTTGCCACAGTTCCGATTGTGGTTTGTCGGGATTCGCGCTTGAGTCGGGAGCCTGCCAGTGCGGATCGGCCAGGCCAGGTCCCCACCAGTCGCTGGTTCGAATGGAATTCCTTCCACAGCAACCAGACCTTGCGGGAGTGGTCGGTGAGCAGGTTCTCGCGCGGGAAGCCGACGGCCACGGCGAAGCGCTCCGCGCCTTCGCCCACCAGCATGACGTGGCCGGTGTGCTCCATCACGGCTTTCGAGACCAGCGACACGTTCTTGATGTTGCGCACGCCGCCAACTGAGCCGGCGCGGCGCGTGGGGCCGTGCATGCAGCAGGCATCGAGTTCGACCACGCCTTCTTCGTTGGGAATTCCGCCGAGGCCGACGCTGGTGTCGTTGGGATCGTCTTCCGGACCCTTGACCACGCGAAGCGCGGCGTCGAGCGTGTCGCCGCCGCTCTTCAGGAAGGCGAATGCATCCTCGAGATAGTTGAACCCGTTGTTGGCGCAGACGATGATGGGGCGCTTGTACGACTCCGGATTGCGCGGCGTGCTCTTGGGTTGCGGCACCTTGTTTGGATTCTTCTCCTTGGGCTCGCGTTCCTACTCCGGCGGCGACTGCTCCTAGAACGGACGTCTTTACGAAATCACGGCGCGAGAATGTCATGAGTTCTCCTGCTTGTAGGAAAGCCGGGAAGCATATCACGGCGCGCGGTTAGGGATTTTGGGCGTTGTCGCTTGGCTCGGGTATGGAAAAAATTTCAGATCGAATCGGGTTAATTGTCTGGAATCGAATACTTTGCGAGGAATCGATCTGGACTTAATCAGCTAAAATATTGATTCTCAGGAACTTGTCCGCAAAATATTGGGCACAGAGGAGTTAGGTGGATTCGCATCGCGTAAGTTATTTGGAATCAGTGATGCGATTTCTGTCGGGACTGAAAACGTCTGGACTCGGGCGGCAAAACCCTGTGGGAAAAGAGGTTAGCGAAAGCTCTATTTAGTTTTCAATGAACTATTCTTGCTGCTTCTGCTGAGGTAATCATGAACGAATTCGAAATGAGGCGCAAGGTCAGATGTCACGATAGTTCAGCTGTGGCAGAAGTGTGAGAGGTCAGGTCAAAATCACGAGAAGTTTGAAGTGGTGAAATCCTGCTTTTCGTAAAGGGCGCGAAAGATGAGGCGACAACGGGGGCTGAAGCCCGGGTTGAATTGGTGGAGCTAGACGCGGCGCTGAAGCGCCGCTCTTCCACGGCACTCCATGTATTTGTGATCTCCGCTAAGCCGTGCGCAATGATCAGCCGCTGGCCAATCCGCGGTAGCGGCCTACCAGGCCGGCGCGGCGGCTGACGGAGGATTTGCGGGGACGTCGGCGATTGAGCGCACGTTGTTGCTGTTTTGCTCGGAGCGGAAGCGCAGCAGGGCGGCGATGTTTCCTACCTTGTCGAACTCGGGATCGTCCTTGACGTAAAAAAGTTCGATGTTGTGGCGGATCACCCAAGGCAGGATCGCTTCGCCTACGTCCACCACCTCTCGAGTCTGCCGGCCACAGACTGGACAGAAGCTGACCAGGTGGGCGTCGAGATGGCCGCAGCCGGAGCACTCGACGGCCTGGGAGTGATAGTTTTGGCCGACCAGCAGGGTTTGCACTTCGCCCAACTCGAGGGAGTCGCAGCACGCGGCGCAATCCGGTGACGCCGCGGGCGTTGTGGCGAGCCTGGTTGAGGGTTTCGCGAACCACTTCCTCGCAGCGCCGCTCTTGCGCATCGGCGAAGATCTTTTCCGCGTGCGAGCGGATTTCTTCGCTGCTCACGTGAGCAACCTCGGCGGTAAACCGGCCGAGCAATTTCTGCTAGGCGTAGGGGTGCAGTTGCGGTTCGAACTGCGACCAGTGAATGTCCTGGCAGCCAAGGATCCAGTTTTCGAACATATCTTCTTGTCTTTATCCCCTTTACCCAGCGCGTCCTTAAGGAACTCGGCGATGAACTTGAAATGCTGACGGGCTTCATCGGCTACGCGGCGCTCGGCGTGGCCTCGCGTCGTAGCCGCCGAAGCCGTCGCCGCGGCCGCGGCGGGTTAGAGCATGAAAGAAATCCATACGTTCGGTTAATTCGCCCAGTCGCAGATCGAACAGGCGGGCGCGATGACGATCGACCAACACGATGCCAAGGCTGGGAAACGCTCCCAGCAACTGGGCCAGAGGCTTCAGGTGAAAATGGCGATTCACAAGAAGCTGCGTGCCAGCTCAATTGCGCGGGCAGGTCGTATTCGCGCCAGAAGCCCTGCGCGCTGCAGGCGAACACGGCTTTGGCGCGTTGGCCCGCACTCCGGAGCCCGTGCCGCGTAGATCTTGCGACAGGCGCACGATGCGGTCGAGATCGGCGCGGGCCGACTCGAACTTGTCTTTACTATTACTTTTATTATTGCTGTTGCCAGAGCTGCTGCTCCTGGTTCTGCTTCCAACTGGTGCAAGGCTTCGCGCGCCAGATCCTTGGTAAGGATTGCTTCTTCCTTGTGGGCTTTGTTGCGAGGCGGGGTGGGCTGAAAGTAGAAGCTGAGAGCGCAGGCTGACGGATCTTCAAATTCTGCCAATTCGTGGATTTGTTCCCGAGTGATCATTCGCGTAATCCCATTCTTTCAAACCAGTTCTTTCAGAGAAGTGGAAAGGTGATTTATGCGGTGCCGGTGCTGGCGAACCTCCCCTTGAATTGGCGGACGAGGCGGGGCGATTTGCGCAGGTGATCGCGGGCCGCTGCAATGGAGATCGAGACGCTGGTCGGGCGAAGCGCCGGTGATGGCGGAGATTTCGTCGACGCCGAAGCCTTCGAGGGCGTGCAGGATGAAAGCCTCGCGATGGGCCGGGCTGACATCGCGCAGAGCGGAGGCGATGAGGCGCATCATTTCGTCGGAGCCGACGATCTGTTCGGGCGTGGCCACGCGGTCGTCGGCGATGATGGTTTCTTCGGTGATGGCTTCGTCGGGCTGATGGAACTGCAGTTCGGGCTTCGTCGCTGGCTTTGACATTTTGTTTGCGGGCGGAATCTTCGAGGTGCACGGCGCCGCCGTTGCTGCCCTCGGGGCGGGAGAGTTGGTCGAGCGCCTTCATGGCTAAGCGGTAGAGCCAGGGCTCGAGGGCGAGGCGCTCCGGCTTGTCTCTGTGATTTCCATCGCCCTCGCCGAGAGCGGCGGCGATGGTTTCGTCGATCACTTCCTCTTTGCTGATGGAGTCCGGCGCAACCAGGTCGGAGGTTTCGCGGAAATAAATTTCGCGCTCCACAAAGCGCTCGAGGCGGGAAAGATTCACATTGACGTAGGAGCGCACGTCATCGGCGGAAACCATCGCCGGAAACACCGCGGCCAGAGTCTGCTCGAAGGGCACGGAAATGTTGCGCCGGGCTGAAGTCTCGTGCTGCCGGCGCGGCCACTTGTGGGAGGAGCGCAGCAGGTCTTTGTGCTTGTTGACCTGCTGCAGCAGATCTTCGAAAGCGCTCTTTACCGCGGCGGCCGCGGTTGAGGCTTTGGCCTGGACTGCCATTTGCCCTGAAGGCAGGCGCAGGTTCAGGGAAACGCTGGTGCCTTCGCGGGCGGAGATCTCCTCGACCATGCCTTTCAAATGAATCAGCTCGGGACGGAAGACCTGCAGGCGTTTTCGCAGTTTTTCGACTTGATGTTGGATATCTTTTTCTACGGCGGGAGTTTTATGAAGGCGGTAACTGATGTGAACGTTCATGAGCACCTCAAGCTTGCCAGACGGCGACGCGCAAACCAGTGCTTTCTTTCGGCGATTGTACACCCGCAGAAGAGTGCAAAGCTGCAATCGAAAAAAGTGATTTGACGGTTCGACGGTTTTGGGAATTGCTGAGTGCGGCGAGAAGGTTTGGAGCAAAATGATCGTGGGGAAGTCTAATGAGGAAGCGAACCAAACGCGCGATTATTGTGTCGCAAAGAGCGCGACACATCGCGCGGCTCGCATGGGTCCTTCCGTTCGCGCAAAGAACGCGCTCTCTCAGGATGACAATCAAAACTGTGCGGCCGCCAAGATAATTTACAGAGTGGCGCTGGGCCAGATATGATCCGTGAGCCATGAAACTCAGAAACCTTCTGCTTCTTGCTGCTTCGGTTGGTTCCTTGTGGGCTCAAGGGCCGTCATCCCAAACTCCGTCATCCCAGGCTCTTCGTCGAAGAAGTTGATGCGGTCTATCCTGAGGCGCATGCGCTTTATCTGGATATTCATCAGAATCCGGAACTTTCTTCGCATGAAACGCAAACCGCGGCGAAGTTGGCGGGCCGGTTGCGCGGGCTCGGCTATGAGGTGACGGAACATGTCGGCGGCACGGGAATTGTGGCCATCCTGAAAAATGGCGCGGGACCGACCGTGATGCTGCGCACGGAACTGGATGCGCTGCCGGTGGAAGAGAAGACCGGGCTGGCTTACGCGAGCAAAGTTCACGCCAAAGATGATGCGGGGCACGAGGTTCCGGTGATGCATGCCTGCGGGCACGATTTGCACATGGCGTCGATCATCGGGACGGCGGCGATCATGGCGCATAGCAAAGACACGTGGCACGGGACGCTGATGCTGATCGGGCAGCCGGCCGAGGAAACGATTATCGGCGCCAAGGCAATGATCGACGATGGCTTGCTCACGCGCTTTCCCAAGCCCGACGTGGTCGTGGCGTTGCACGTGGGGAATGGGCTGCCCGCGGGACAGGTTGGAGTTACCCCGGGAGTTATCTCTACGAACGCGGATTCTTTGCGGATCACGATTTATGGCAAAGGTGGGCATGGCTCGGCGCCGCATACGGCGATCGATCCTATTGTGATTGCGGCGCGAACGATTCTGGCGCTGCAGACGATTGCTTCGCGCGAAGTGAAGCCGGGAGAGATGGCGGTGGTGACCGTCGGCTACATTCAGGCCGGGACAAAAAATAACATTATTCCGGATCATGCTGAGTTGGGGCTGACGGTGCGGACGTTCAAGGCGGAAGTGCGCAAGCAGGTGCTGGCCGCGATCACGCGGATCACGAATGCGGAAGCGGAAGCGGGGGGCGCGCTGCGTCCGCCATTGATTGAGCATTATGAGGCTACGGACTCTGGTGTACAACGATCCGGCGCTGGCGGAGAGGATGCGTGGGGTGCTGGAGTCGGCGCTGGGCAAAGATAATGTGATCACGGAACAGCCGGCGACTGCGTCGGAGGATTTTTCTTATTTCGTGGAGCAGGGGATTCCGGGTTTCTACTTCAGTCTGGGCGGAGCGGATCCGGAGAAGCTGGCGCAGGCTAAGGCTGCCGGGACGATGCTGCCTTCGAATCACTCTCCGCTGTTTGCGCCGGATGTGGATCCGGCGCTGCATACCGGGATTACGGCGGAGGTGGCGGTGTTGAGGAGTTTGCTGAAGTGATGACGGCTGCAAGAATCGATCGGCGGAGCCGTGGCAGCGCGATCAGCGGTTCGCGAGAGTTGAGATTTCTCCTAGACCGAGCAGGTTAAAATCCGCTGTGACGAGGGTCAGGTTCAAAACTTGGGCGGTGGCGGCCAGAAATCGGTCGGCAGGGTCGTTGTGATCCCATGGTAGGCGACAGGCGGCCAAAGCGATTTCGTGTGTCAACGGCGCCTCGTGGAACATGGCCGTCGCCCGAGTAACCCAAGCGCTAATGTCTTCCGGCAGAGAAATTCTCTTCTTCGCATTAAGAGTGAGTGCCTCCCATGTGCTGACTGGAGAGAGCCACCGCTCATTCTCTGGATTTTTGATTTCCTGCGCGGTTCTTTTTCCGAGGCGATCCGAGCCCTTCATGCTCCATATCCAGATGTGCGTATCCAGGAGCAGTTTCATCGCGCAATACCTCCCACTCATCCTCGTCATTGGCTGGCGAGATGATGTCCCCCAGAATCTGGATTTTGTCCTTCATTGAGCCAAACCAATCCCCCGGACCTGCCTTGGGCGATGCAGGTATCACTTCGGCGACCGGCTTTCCGAAACGTGTCACAAGGATTGGCGTTTTCGTCTTCTGGACCTGATCGAGCAGGGCAAGGCACTTGGCCTTGAATTCGGAGATGGCCACTTCTTTCATCAACCTATTAGACCATAGTCATTTTGAATGGTCAACAGCTGACTGGCCGTGATTAGCGGCGCTTGAGAGCTTCCAGTTCTTCCAACGTTCTTGGCCAGTCTGATCCGAGGAGCCGGGACAAGCTGCGGTCGGCTAGAACTTTGCCTCCGGTCTGGCAGCGGGCGCAGTAGTTGGTTTCCTTGTCGGCGTAGCGAATTCGTAATACTTTGTCGCCGCATCTTGGACATGGTTCGCCGTAGCGGCCGTGGACCGTCATGCCTTTGCGGAAAGCGGTGACTTTTTCGGGGAAGGCGGCGGTTGCTTCCATCCGCAGCCGGTCTATCCAGAACTGAAGCGTGTGGCGGGTCGCTGCGTATAGTCGTTCCCATTCTTCCGGCTTCAGTTTTTGCGTCAGGGTGAGCGGGGAGAGTTGCGCGGCGTGCAGGATTTCGTCGGAATAGGCGTTGCCGATACCGCTCAACAGACGGGGATCAGTCAGCGCGCGCTTGAGTGTGTGGTTTTCGGCCGTGAGAGCGGCGCGAAAGGAGTCGAGATCGCTGGAGAAAACGTCGATGCCTCCGGCGTCGAAGGAACGCAGGCCATCCTCACCGAGCACAACGTGCAGGGAGGCGCGGCGCTTCGAGCCGGCCTCGGTGAGAACGAGGGAACCGTTGGGAAGGTCGAAAGCTGCCAGGGTCTGGCGGCCTGCGAGCTTTGCCTCGGGGGCGCGCCAGTGCAGACGACCGGCAATCATTAGGTGAAGGACTAGCCAGAGATCGTTATCCACGCCGATAGCGATGCGCTTGCCGATTCTTCGCAATTCGCGGACTGCGTGACCTTCCACATCGGAAAGCGACGGTTGGGCGGTTCGCAGGAGGAAGGCGCTTTGCAGCCGTATGCGTTCGAGTGGCTGACCGACTATTCGTGGTTCCAGCGCGGTGATGTAGGCAGCGATGTCGGGCAATTCTGGCATGCTGACGTCCGTCTTGTCTTCTTCTTGAAGGACAATGTGGCGCGGCGGAGTACAAGCAGACCATGGCCACGAGGGATGGTCAATAGCAAATCAGGGGTAATCTCAACCCGACAAATTCTCGGCACGATTGGGCGAGGGCAGGAACCTCAGCGGCTAAAGCCGTGCCCTTCCCGAGCTATTTGTTATTTCGAATCCGCGGCACCGATCTGCTCGAGGTGATGGAGGAGGTGCGTGAGGTAATCCTTCGCCAGGAAGGCGAGGGTTACTGGTTCTCCTGAACCGATGCGGCAGATGGTCTCCAACTTGGCGGCGGGCAAGCGGGCGATTATGTGGGCGAGATATCGATTGTAGGCGGACCACAACGAGACCAGCAGTAGCCAATCGGCATCTTGAGGAGCTTGGAGGAGCACGTTTCCGTTCTGGTCGTATGCGGGGAAGTCCAAGGATGGTTGCAGGGCGGCGCGGACGAATCGTTGATGATTGTTGGACGCGGAGTCGATCAGATGCCCGAGGACCTGCTTGCGCGACCAGCTGCCCGGGAGTGCGGGCTTGGCGGCTTCGGCGTCATTGATCTTGCGAAGCTTGGCCTCGCCGGTTTCGACCACACGTAGCAGCTGTTCGCTCAGCGCCTTCATTTTGCTCTTCTGCCATTTCAGCTGGCACAAGTCAGCCTACGAGCTGATCTGCCCCAGGATCGCGCGGGCTTCCGCTGCGGGATCGGCGGCTTCGGTGATGGGGCGGCCTACTACGATGTGGCTGGCTCCGGCGGCGATGGCCTCTGCGGGGGTGGCGACGCGGGCTTGGTCTGCGTGGCGTGATCCGGCCGGTCGGACGCCGGGCGTTACTATGGCGAAATTGTGGCCTAGTTCGGCGCGCACAGCCGCCGTTTCACGAGCGGAGGTGACGATGCCCTTGCATCCGTTGTCTAAGGCCAACGTGGCTAGGCGCAACACTTCCTCGCGCACGGTGCCGCGGAATCCGACTTTCTCCATTTCGTTTTCGTCGAGGCTGGTGAGGACGGTGACTCCGAGCACCAGCAGGGCGGGGTTGTTGGCGTGGGCGGCTTCGACGGCGGCGTGGAGCATTTTGGCGCCACCGGCGGCGTGCAGCGTCAGCATGCTCACTCCGAGCCGGGCGGCTTCATGAACGGCTGCGGCTACGGTGGTAGGAATGTCGTGATACTTGAGGTCGAGGAACACGCGCCGGCCCGAGGCGACGAGATCCCGCACCACTTGCGGGCCTTCGGCGGTGTAGAGCTGCAAGCCGACTTTATAGGTGAGGGCCGAGTCGCCGACGGCCGCCACTATCTTTTGTGCGGCCGCCGCCGTGGAAACATCGAGAGCGACGATCAGCTTCTCGCGCGCAGGATTGACGCCTGTATCGTTCGGGATGCGGTTGGTTAGAGTGGCCTGCATCCCGAACAGTGTAGTTCGTTTACTGGAGTTCCGCCATAGGATGGTTGTAGGCTACGGTCTGGTAAACCTGCCGGCGCTCGGTCCGAGGCTTGACCAGATCCAGGCGAACCCGCTGCAGCCCGCGTTGCTCGAACTGGAGCACCTGGGCGGCACCGAAGGAAAGGTCGATAATACGGCCGGGTACAACCGGACCGCGGTCGTTGACTTTGACCACGACGGCTCGTCCGTTGCGGAGGTTAGTGACCCGCACGTAGCTTCCCAGGGGAAGCGTGGGGTGGGCGGCGGTCATATCATACATGTCGAAGTCTTCGCCGCTGGCGGTTGGTCTGCCGACGAAATATTCGCCGTACCAGGAGGCTGTCCCAACTTGATACGGTTGGTTTTTAAGGTTGTGGTTGCGGGTTTCGGGTTTGGCTGGAACTGCCCTAGTCTGGGCTGAACTGGCCTCCGAGTTGTTCGGTCCCTGAGCCGCTCCCAGTCCGACGACCAAAAAAGCGATCATCAGTCCATGAGCTATACGTCCACGCATTCAGTTCTCCTCGCATACTCAAAAGTCGTCCTAGCTAGGCTGTGTTGGTTAAGGTTATGTAAATGGTAGGGGGCTGGGAGGGGCTTGTCAACCCGAAAGTGCATGACCTATGGTGACGTGATAGTTATCGATATCTCACGTAACTTGTTGTTAATCATGAGCAATCGGTAACAAGTCATTCAAAACAATTAGGTTAAGTGTTTATCATATGGTAAATACTCAGAAGGGTGTAGCCCGGGTAGAATTTTCATCCCCAATGGATTCAGTGACTTACGCGACATTCTTTCTAAGTTGTTTGCGGAGAGCATTTTAGGTACAAGAGTGCATACAGCAGCGCGCATTTTTCTTTGAGGATCATGGCCGAAAAACCACCTGTCGTACTGACCATCGCCGGGTTCGATCCCTCGTCCGGGGCCGGCGTTACGGCCGACATTAAGACGATAGCCGCCCATGGCTGCTATGGAGTGGCCTGCATTACCGCCCTGACGGTGCAATCGACCGCCGGGGTTCGGCGGGTGGAAGCGCTGGATCCCGGTCTGGTCACCGAAACCCTGGAAGAGCTTGCGGCCGATATACCCATTGCAGCTGTTCACATCGGAATGCTGGGTGCCGGGAAGGTGGTCAAGGCTGTGGTGGAGTTCCTCGGCCGGCGGTCGGGGAGGGCTGGGCGTCCCGATAAGTTGCCGAACGTAGTCCTCGATCCGATTCTTAAGTCTTCTTCGGGTGCGGACCTGCTGGATGCGGTCGGGACCAGGCTGCTGATCGAGAAGCTTATCCCACTGGCCGACGTGATCACGCCGAATGTGGAGGAGGCTTCAGTCCTCACCGGGTTGAAGGTAACCGATCTGGACGAAATGAGGGCAGCGGCGGCGAAGCTGCATCAGATGGGCTCGGCCGCCGTGGTAATTACCGGCGGGCATCTGGAGAAGGCGACCGATCTGTTGAGTTTCACCACGAAAAGCGGAGTGGAGGAAGAAGTATTCAAGGCGGAGCGGCAACGTTCGAATTCTACTCACGGCACGGGTTGCGCCTTTGCCACGGCGATGTCGTGCCATCTGGCACTCGATCGCGGATTAGCCGAAGCTGCCTTACTGGCCAAGACGTTCGTGACCGCGGCGATTGCCGCCGGACATCCGCTGGGGCGCGGGACTGGACCGGTTCATCATCTGTATCGCATGAATCAGCAGCGGCGGGCGGCGGGTACGGGAAGCGAGTCGTAACGGCAGGGTTTCAACGGAATACGGCGGTGCGGGATCAATCCTAGTCGGCGTCTTTATCTGAATCCGAATCCGACGGTTTCAGCAGAATCCCGGCTACAAACGACGCGGTTGCGGCCAGCAGCCATTCGATCCGCCACATCTGGATCGCCTGGAACTCCGCCAGATTCGATGCACGATAGAAGAGGCTGACGCCGATCGCTCCCACTACACAGCCGAGGCCGATCATGAAGGCGATGAGCGAGGCAGTCGGCAGACCGATCCAGCGCTTAATCTCATGGAAATGCAGATAGTGGAGCCAGTCGGGAAAGGTAATCTCCTGCCAGGCGGCGGCGATTAATCGCATGGAGGAGCGCAAGCGAGTGCCCGCCTGCGTTATGCTCCGGGTCAATAGGCCGCTCACGAGAGCAGCCTCCGCGCCGGCTAAAATGGTCGGACGCCGGAGCCCGCAGGTATGGCAAAATCTGGACCCGATCATGAACTCGCTGCTGCAATCGGCACAGGCTTCTGCCAAAGCCGGGGCCGCAACCGGGGGAGCTGCGACCGCCGGTGGTTCCAGCACAAGCGGGGACCGCCAGAATTCCTGCGGAGCTTCTTGAACAACTTCAGCCATATGTTAGGAACGTCTAATTTCAGAAAGGCAAGCCGACAACCAAAGCGCACGGTTGACTAAGGTGTTTTCAAGTCAAATACTTGCAACTTTCCCCCATCGCGTTGCAAGCAAGTCCCGCGCAATTATTACCCGCAAACCCGTAAAGATGCCCCAGTACCTTGGTTTTTTTCAGGTCTGGATAGGCAGATTATAGGGTTGAATCCATACCGGTCTCGAGAAATTCTTAGGCTTGCCCAATGACATTTTTGGTTCGTCCCGTGCTCGGGAAAACTCGGTTAGACTAAAGTTCAAAGGCTAACGGTCGGGATGCAGTCGAGTCTGACAGTGGTGAAACGGTTGGTCGGCGAGAAAGCGGTGTGCTGTCTCGTCATCTTTTGCCTGCTGTCCCTTCAGGCCACCGCTCAAGGGGCGGGAGTCCTCCCGTCCACTACGGCCAATGCCGGGGAGCACGATCCGCTGGTCGCGGCCGCTTCTGACCATTTTTATAACCTCGAGTACGACCGGGCGATCCAGGAGTTCGAGAAGGTGCTGGATCGGCATCCCAGCGAGCCCTCAGCCGTAAACCACCTGCTGACCGTGGTTCTGATGCGCGAGCTTTACCGCATGGGCGCGATGAACAGCGGCGAGTATGCCAACGACAGCTTTATCGGCGACGCGCATCGCACGGCCGATCCCAAGGTTACGGAGCGGATAAAAAAGCTGGTCGAGCGCGCCGAGGGCCTGGAAGAGCAGCAACTCCGGGTGAATCCTAATAATGTGGACGCGCTCTATGCCCGTGGCGTGACCCGGGCGCAGTTCGCGCTCTATACCGCACTGGTCGAGCGCGCCTGGTTTTCCGCTCTGCGCAACGCCGTGGGTGCGCGTCACGATCACGAACGGGTTCTGGAACTCGATCCTCACTATGTGGATGCGAAGCTGGTGGTGGGCACGCACAACTACGTGATGGGCAGCCTGCCGTGGAGTGTGAAGGTCGCCGTGGCGCTGGTGGGGCTGACCGGGACGAAAGAGAAGGGGCTTGAATACCTGCGGGAAGTGGCCGACAGCAACGGAGAAAACAGCGTGGATGCGCAGGTTGTGTTGAGTGTCTTCCTGCGGCGCGAGCATCGCTACGACGAGGCGCGCGTGCTTATGCACGGGCTGGCAGCGCGGTATCCCAGGAATTATTTGTTTCTGCTGGAGGAAGCTAATTTGCTCCGGGCCAGCGGCCATGCGCCCGAGGCCGCGGCTGGCTATCGCCAGGTTTGGCAGAATGGGCGGGAAGGGAAGTACGGCAACCTGCACTACGAGCTGGCGGCGTGGGGTTTGGGTGAGCTGCTACGCAGCCAGAAAGATTACGCCGGAGCTGCGGCGGCGTATGAAATGGTGGGGCAGGCTCCGGAACCTGATCCTGAAACGCTGCAGAAGGCCAACCTGGCTGCCGGCGAAATGTATGACCTGCTGCAGAAGCGCGATCTGGCTATGAAGAAGTATGAGACCGTGCTGGCCGAAAATGGTGCCACTCCTCCCGCGGAAAAGGCGCGGGAGCATATTAGGGAAGCATACCGGGAGTGAGCGCGGGCTCGCAAATTCTGGCGCCCTTAGCTCTTCCGTCCCCGCATCTTTCGCGGGGATGGGGCTCGTGCGCGGCGTGACCGACCTAGATCGACCTGCCAGTCCATTTTTTTCTCTGACTGGCTGATGGTGCCTTGAGCGTGTGTTTGGGCCAGCAATCGCAGGCCGGCCTCAACGGTGGCCTTCTTGGTATCAAGACCAGTCATCCTCATCACTCGGTGAATTAAGTGCTCGTCGATATCGATGGTTGTGCGCACAAAGGGGCCAATTACTAACTATCGTACATTTTGCTGTCCGGGATTAGGGGCTGCGGCAGATCCCCTTCGTCACGCTGGAACTTTCCGTTCTACAATTGCGTATTGTTTTGTAGAGGCGTCTTGGAGGTAGTGCTATGTATTGCAACTATTGCGGCAAGGTGATTCAGGACGACGCGGCGGTTTGTGCTTATTGCGGTACCCGGGTGGGAGCATCGATCGCGCGCAAACGCTTGGTGCGGCCGCGGCAGGGACGGAAGATCGCGGGCGTCTGCATCGGGTTCGCCGAGTACTTCGACATCGACGTTACTGTGGTACGACTGGTGTGGCTGCTAGCATCGTGCCTGACCGGCGTTGGGCTGCTCGCTTATCCCATCGCGTGGATTGTGATGCCGGAAGAGCCGCTGCTGTTGACGGCGCCGGCAGGTGCGCAGCGCGTGGCGAATCCGTAAAGCGAATCATTAAGCCCTGGCATGGGACGCGATACGCCGGGCTGTGATTAAATCGCCTGATGCCGAGTATTGCCTCCCGGCAAATCAGAAGCGGCGACGCCGAAATCGCCTACCGTGTGCTAGGTGAAGGCGCTCCTGTAGTTCTGCTGCATCCCTTTCCTGTAGACCATGAATTCTGGCTGCCCGTGGCTCAGGAGCTGGCCAGGCGCTACCGCGTTATTTTGCCGGATCTGCGCGGACACGGGGATTCTGGCGCGGGCGAGGGGCCAGCCACCATGGGGAAACATGCCAGTGACATTTCCCGCGTGATGGATGATGCCGATATTGGCCGCGCTCCGCTGATCGGGGTCTCGATCGGCGGATACGCACTGTTCGAATTCTGGAGGCGGCATCGCGGACGCGTGGCTGGGCTCGGCCTTTGCAATACCAAGGCGCCCGCCGATTCCGCCGATGCCCGCGCCGGACGTCTGCAAGTGGCAAACGACGTGCTCAAGCGCGGTACGGAACCCTTTTTCGAAAGCATGATTCCCCGCCTGCTGGGCAAGACCACGCGCGAGACGCGGCCTGATCTGGTTGACGGTGCGCTGCGCATGATGCGGAAGATGTCGCCCGAAAACGTGGCGCAAGTGCAGCGCGGCATGGCCGAACGTCCGGATTCCGTGGATACATTGAAGACCATCAATGTGCCCACCGTGCTTGTAACCGGAGACGAAGATATCCTGACCGGCGTGAACGAAGCTGAACTGATGCGGCAACACATCTCGGGCAGCCAGTTGCGCGTGATTCCGAAGGCTGGCCATTACTCGCCGTGGGAGCAGCCCGAGGAAGCCGCCAAGCTGTTGCGTCAATTTCTGGAGCGGGTTTAGGAACGAGTGCTTTCCAAGCCCGCGCTGGGCTAGAATCGGGGCGCTATGAAGAAATCTTTTGCAGTGCTTGTTCTCGGGATATCGGCGATCTCTCTCTCTGCCTATGCGCAAGGTTCCACAGTTCCTCGTCCGCGCATACTGGGCATCGATCATGTTTCGTTCTACACCACAGCTCCGGATGGAGTGAGGGCACTCTACAGTGGCACCCTCGGGCTAACTTCTGCCGCACCGGTGGAGTCTGGCGGGCTCGTGAGATACATGGTGGGGACGCAGTGGATCGGTTACAGCACGGCTCCTGATCCGAAGGCGACCGACCGAATGGATCACGTTGCCTTCGCTACCGACAACGTCGGAGCGCTGCGCAGGTATCTGATTGCGAAGGGCCTGAAAGTGCCCGCGGTTGAGGGGCATGCCGACCACAGCCTGAGCTTCACCATGGCTGACCCGGAAGGCCACCGCGTTGAGTTTGTCGAGCGTGACAAATCTGAAGCTTCCGCTCCAGCAGCTGATTCGGCTGTTTCGCGGCACATGATTCACACCGGATTCGTGGTCTACCACCGCGATGCCGAAGACCGCTTCTATCGAGATCTTCTCGGTTTCCGGCTGTACTGGCATGGCCACGACAAGCCGGGCACGTCAGATGATTGGGTCGCGATGCAGGTTCCGGATGGCACCGACTGGCTGGAATATATGTTGAACCAGCCCGAACACATGGACCTGCAACTTACCGGCGTGATGAATCACATCTCGCTCGGAGTCGCCGACATGAAGAAGGCGCAGTCGATCATGGAATCGCATGGCTGGAAGCCGCACGGTGACGAGGAGGCAGAAATCGGTAAAGACGGCAAATGGCAGCTCGACGTGTTTGATCCTGATCTCTCCCGGGTGGAGCTGATGGAGTTCAAACCTACGCAGAAGCCATGCTGCAACGATTTCACCGGACCGCATCCGACGGAGTGACGGTGGTCTTACGTTTTGAGCCTTACGTCTTGAGGAAGATTCGCTTCCTCCAGAGGAACCACAAGAGAATCCAGCAGAACAGAACCGCACCCAGCGAGTAGATGAGCGAAGCATTGGCCGGACTCGCCCCTAGAGATACCAGCTTCGCCTGCGCTGCGTCATGCCACGCCACCGGACCATTGGGGCCCTTCACGGTGAACGAGTAGCCGGGACCGTAGACGAATGAGTCGGCGACAAATCCGGCAATCGCGTTCATTCCGAAAACCAGAATCGGCATGGTCCAGGCGCCTCGCCACTTTTTGATCTCGAGCATCCAGTAGAGCAAAGCCAGGAAGACGAGCGCGAAGCCACCGCTGAAGAGCACGAACGAACTGGTCCAGAGATTCTTGTTGATGGGGAACCAGAGATTCCAGACTTCACCTGCTACCAAGCCGAGAATTCCAACGTACAGCATCCGGATTGCTTTCGTGCCGGGGCTCTTGTCGGACCTGAGCCAGTAACCAGTCAGCACTCCGATCAACGTGGTGGCAATCGCCGGAATGGTGCTGAGGAGGCCTTCGGGATCGCGGGTTTTGTCGAAAAGATGTCCCATAAACAGCTTACGGTCGAGCCACGCGGCGAGGTTGCGATCCGGATCCATGAATGTGATGTCGCGGCCCGGCACTCCAAAACCGGGAACGGGGGCGAAACGCAGCAGAGCCCAGTAGCCGAACAGACATACGCACATCGCAATGAAAGCTCCGCGGCGGTTTGACCACAAAACCAGAATCGCGGCCGCGAAATAGCAGAGAGCGATGCGCTGGGTGACGCCTTCGAAACGCCAGGCATGCACGTCCAGACCGATGATGGGAGAGGCATTCACAAAAAGGCCGATGGCGATCAGGATGAGGCTGCGCTTGAAGGCGTGCCACAAAATTTGTTTTCGCGATTCGCCACGCTGCAGCCGGGCGGCGAACGAGTAGACCATCGAGATGCCGACCAGAAACAGAAAAGAAGGAAAGATGAAGTCGGCGCAGGTCCAGCCGTTCCAATCGGCATGCTTGATCGGCCCGTAGGCCAGGTCGTCGCTGCCGGGGTTGTCGACGAGTATCATGCCCGCGACCGCGAGCCCGCGGTAAATGTCGAGGCTCAGCAGGCGTTCCGAGGACGCTTTGGCGGATTGGCCGGCTGCGGTAGTCGCGAGCGTTTGCGCAGCTGACATCATGTTGCGAACAATATAGGCGGGCAGGGAACGGCTGTCACTGTGGACTGAGGCGCGATTTTGCCTGTTGAAAATGTGCCCCTGGCCAACGGATTTCAAGACTAGTGATTTCAGGACGATGAACGGTTCGGAAGGGTGAAGCCGCCACGGCACGATCACCCTGCGATTTGCTACAATCCTCCCGCATGATTGATACGGAGTTGGTTGCCGCAAAGACTGTAGTGAGCGCCAAAGGTGAAGGCCCCACCGTGGAAGTGAGCGGCGCCGCAGACCGCGTGTTTCTGCTGACTCTCGAGATTACACAGATCATCGAACAGGAATCGCTTGACGTCAGTGTTTATGGCTCGGCCGACGGGGCAACGTGGGGAGTGAAGCCGGTGGCCGCATTTCCGCAGAAATTTTATCGTGGCGAGTCGCCGCTGCTGCTGGTTCTGACGGCGCATCCTGACGTGAAGTTCGTGCGCGCGCATTGGGACGTGGCGCGGTGGGGACGCGGCGTCGAAACCCCGATGTTTGAGTTTGGGGTGAGGCTGAAAGAAATTCCCGCGGACGTACTGCGCGAGGCTGCTGCCGAAGCCAAGGCGGTATTAAGTGGTCGGTGATCAGTGGTCAGTGGCCGGTTCGCAAAACTGATTTTCTGGCCACTCATCGCTGACCACTGACCGCCGTTGGGTTCTCCTTCCACTATATTGATCTCAGGATGAAAACCGAGTCTCAGGTGATCATACGTCCGCCGCGGAACGTGCGCGGCGGCGTAAGTCTTCCGGGTGACAAATCCATTTCGCACCGCTATGCCATCCTGGCGGCGATCGCCGACGGGCCCTCGCGCCTCGAGAACTACTCGACCGGCGCCGACTGTGCCAGCACGCTCGGCTGCCTGCGCTCGCTTGGCGTGAAATGGGAGCGCAAAGATGATACCGACAATGTCATCGAAGTGCAGGGAAGCGGGCTGTCGTTGACTGCTCCAAATGCGCCGCTGGACTGCGGAAATTCCGGTTCGACCATTCGCATGTTGAGTGGGATCGTTGCTGCGCAGAACTTTTCAAGTGAGATGACCGGGGATGAATCGCTCTCGCGCCGGCCTATGGAGCGTGTGATCACCCCGCTCACCGCCATGGGCGCGCAGATCATGTCGCAGAATGGACGCCCGCCATTGCGCGTCAACGGCGCCAAGCTGAAAGGGATCCACTACCAGATGCCCGTGGCCAGCGCGCAGGTAAAGACATGCCTGCTGTTCGCCGGGTTGCTGGCCGAAGGCGAAACGCGCATCGAAGAACCGTTGCGGACGCGTGATCACGGGGAAGTGGCCCTCCGGGCGTTCGGCGCAGATCTTGAGTGGAAGAAGAACGAAGTCCGGATTCGCGGCGGCCAGCATTTGCGCGGCATCGAAGCGCGAGTTCCTGGCGATCTTTCCAGTGCTGCGTTCTTTCTTTGCGCTGCCGCTCTTTTTCCCGGTTCGCAATTGACGGTCACGAGTCTGCTGATGAATCCAACGCGCGCGCGGCTGCTCGATATCCTTATGCAGATGGGGTTGCGCATTTCCGTCACTCAACTGGAAGAGGTCCACGGCGAGTTGGTCGGCACGCTGCAGGTCGAGGGGGCGCGACTGAAAGGTGCAGCCATCGCAGGCGCCGATACGGCTGCACTGATTGACGAGATTCCGGTGCTGGCCGCGATCGCTGCCTACACGGAGCAGGGAATCGAGGTTCGCGATGCGAAAGAGTTGCGGGTGAAGGAGTCAGACCGCATCGCATCGATTGCGACCAATCTTCGCGCCATGGGAGCCGTAGTGGAAGAGCGCGAAGACGGCTTGAAGATTCCCGGCGGACAGTCGCTGCACGGGGCGGAGATCGAATCGTTCGGCGATCACCGCATCGCCATGGCCTTGAGCATCGCGGCTCTGCGCGCCGAGGGCGAGACCCTGATTCGGGGCAGCGAATGCGCAGCCATCTCTTATCCGGCATTCTTTTCCGTGCTGGAAAGCTTGGTCGAGCGCTGAGCACTCTCCGCGCTTGAGTCGATAGGTCTGCTTCGGCCAGCACGCCAGATTGCCGCCGATGCCCCGCAAGAGCGCACTGGATGCAGGTATGGTAAAGTAGTGCACCCAGGAATTGGGTCCTCGCCACCTTCGCAAAGGAGCCTGTCATGCCTACCCTCCGCGACATTGTGAAAGACCGCAAAGTTTACTCCATCGACGCGGCACGCACCGTGCTGGAAGCGGCGCGCTTCATGATGGAACACAATATCGGCGCGCTGCCTGTGCTCCGCAACGGAGAACTTGCCGGCATCTTCTCCGAGCGCGACATCATGAACCGCGTGGTAGCCGCGGGGCGCACTCCCGGACACACTGCCGTCTCCGAAGTGATGACCGCCAACCCACGCGCGGTTAGCGTGGATGAGACCATCGACGAATGCTTTTTCATCATGCACGAGTTCGGCTTCCGGCACCTGCCGATTGTGGAAGGCAAGGAATTAAAAGGGCTGATTTCGCTGCGTGACATTGTCCTGCGCCAGGCGGCCGAACTCGAACGGCAGCGCCGAGCCTCTTGAGAGCGGGCTTCCGCGCTTAGCTTTTGGCGGGCTATTGTAGACCTCACCGTAGAGCAGAGACTAAAGAGAACCATTACGGAAGGTTCACGGCGTAACTCAGTTCGCCGTGTGCGCCGTCGTCACCGCCAGCGTGACCGTGGCTACGTCGGTGTTGGGAGGGACGTTGCTGGGCGCCGCGCCGTTTGTATCCGCGCCGGTCAGCGTGAGGGTGTACGTATTGTTGGGAGTGATTTGGCCATTCAGGGCCTTGGTGCCGACATTGCCCCCGCAGGCGGGTAGCAGCAATAAGCTTCCAGCGACCAACATCAAGACAAATAAGGCGAGCAGCTTTTTTCTGGAGCTGCGGGCACGGCGTGCTCCCGCCAGCGCCAGCCCGGGAACGGTCAGGCAGAAGGCATAGAATATGCGCGGGCTCCACAACCTGCTGGTCGACGCAGCTCCGAAGGTTTGGATGGTGAGAGTAGAAGTTGCTCCAGTGCTGCTGCTGATGGTGACGGTCGCGGGATTGAAGGTGCAATAGGGCGCCGCGGTGACGATCGGAAAAATCGAAAGGCACGCGAGCGTGACCTGACCCGAGTAGCTGCCGATCGGCAGCACGGTCACGGTGGTAGTGGCGGAGCTTCCCGCTGGCAGAGGGCTCGGAATCGCGGTCGTGGGCGACACCGACAAGGTGTAGTCCTCCGTCAAATCCGTCACGTTCAAGTACAGAGTTTGGGTTACCGTTGTGGTACCGCCGGTGCCAGTTACCGTAACCTGGTAAGTGCCCGCCGCGGTGACATCATTGCCAGTGCCCCCGGTGGTGGTAACGGTGAGCGCGGGACCGTTGGCGGGCGGGATCGCAAGTGCAGGACTCACGGTGCACACCGGCAGATTCGTGGTGAACTGGCTCGACGTCACGGCACAGCTCAACGAAACCTCGCCATCGAACCCCGCGATGGGCTCAAGGTCGATGGTGGCGGTTGCTGATCCGCCAGGATCCACGCCTATTTTCGGCTTGAAGGCCGAGACTGACAGGGTGAATTGTTGCCCGTAAGCCAGCGACACAGATGCGGCGGAGAGCACAAACAGCAACGATGCGAGAATAATTGGGCGTATTGCCTGCCTGAGATTCACCATGAGCGGATAAGAACTCACTACCTTCGATTCCTCCAACGCCGCAAAAGCTGCCTGAGCCGGCCAAAACAATGCCAGCCAGCTGCGAAAGTTATGTAGATTACGACGAACCTCTAGGAGAGTTCGCCAGACAGAATCCCAGACAGAATCTTAGACTAGAGTTGTCAATCCTGCCAACCGTCGGGCCAATCAAGCGGGCTGTCGCCCCGGCCTGCTGCAGGTTCCTCACCGCACGCACACGCTTGACACTCGCCTCACTCTCTGCTGTAGTGTCGGCCAACCTGCGCGTTGAATTCAAGCGCGAGGGATGGCCGGTTCCGGAAGCGCAGCGCTCCGGAGTTCGCAAAGCAGGCTGAAGAAATTCAATGGTCACCATCCGCGATGTCGCGAAGGAGAGCGGGTTTTCCTCCACCACGGTGTCGATCGTCCTCAACGACGCTCCGCTGGCGCGCTACATCCCGGCGGTAACCAAGAAGCGGATTGAGCGCGCGGCGGAGAAACTTGGCTATCGTCCCAACCAGTTTGCCCGCTCGCTGCGCAGCAAACGCAGCCACACTGTCGGAGTCATGGTCTTCGACATGACCGATCCCTACTGCACGCTGGTGCTGCGCGGCATTGAGAACACGCTCTACCAGGCTTCCTACCTGCCCATCCTGACCGACGTGCATAACGAGCGCAGCCGCTTCGAGCGTTATCTCGAAATGCTGCTCGACCGCCGCGTGGAAGGTCTGGTCGTGCTCGCCAACTGGCTCTTTCTCGATATCAACCTGCTCGCCGATCTGGAAAAGAGCAGCATCCCGACGGCGATTATCGGTTGCGAACTGAAAGGCGACGCGATGAGTTCGGTCATCGTCGACAACGAGGTTGGCGGCTATCTCGCGCTCGAGCATCTGCACTCGCTCGGTCATCGCAAGATCGCTTTTATCCGCGGACCGAAAACTTTGGGCGACAGTTCTCCGCGTTGGCGCGGCATTCGCAACAGCGCCAAGGAACGCGGCCTCGAACTCGATTCCCGCCTGATCGTCGACCTGCCTGAGTCGCGCGATCCGCTTTCCAGCTTTGAAGCCGGGAAAAAACTCACCGAGGACCTGCTCAAGCAGAAGCGGCCGTTCACCGCAATTCTTGCCTTCGACGACATGACTGCCTTCGGCGCCATCCGGGCCCTGGGCAACGGCGGCCTGCGCGTGCCCGAGCACTGTTCGGTGATCGGCTTCGACGATGTCGCCGCCTCGGCTCTCTGCACTCCGCCGCTCACCACCATCCGGCAGCCCATGGAAGCGATGGGAGCGGGCGCCGTAGGGATTGTGCTCGAGGGCATCAACTTGGTACTTGAAAAGCGGGAGGTCGCCGCGCACCATCGCAAGGTTGCGCCCGAATTAGTGGCCCGGGAGTCCACCCGGAGCCTGCTGTAGGCGTGGCGTGAAAACGTTGACGGGCGAATAATCCAGCACGGGGGCCATTGCTTGACTCGCGCCCCGCTTTTTCTCTTGACATCAGATGCCCAATAAACGCACTATTCATACGATTTAATAAACCATTATCACTGGGTGTGACTCAGGCTTGGGAGGCGGCTTCATGAATCGCAGAGAGTGCAATTCGGTCGAAGACAAGCGCGGAATTTTCTTTCCGTTTGTATTCTTTTCCTCTGCGCGGCTTCCTCGCGCTCGCCCAGGCCGGCCGCGGCAGCGTCAGCGGCCTGGTCACCGATCCTGCCGGGGCGGTCGTTCCCGGAGCCCAGGTAGTCCTGCTGAACCCCGCCACCGGAGTGACGCCAGCACACCGTCACCAGCTCCGCGGGACTCTACACTTTCATCTCCCTCAACCCCGGCGTCTATCAGGTCACCGCCAGCCAGAAGGGCTTTAAGAGCGTCGCCCAGGACAAAATCACGGTCAACCTCGATCAGGTCACCGAAGTCAACATCACCCTGCAGGTCGGCGCTATATCGGAGACGGTCACCGTCACCGCAAGGCGTCGAACTGGTTGAGCCCAGCAACTCTACCGTCGGCCCGCTCATCGAGTCAGCAGACCATCGACCGGGTCCCGTTGCTGTACCGCAACGTTTACGATCTCATCCAGTTGAGTGCGGGCGTGATTCCGGTCAACGGCTCGCCCAACTCGAGCGATTCGATGCAGTCGGTTCAGAATATTTCGGTCGGGCGCCCGGGAGTCGACGTCTCCGCTGACACGATCAACGGCTCGCTTGTCGGATCCGTCTACTACATGCTCGATGGCGCCCCGATCGGAATTGCGGAAAATAATTCCGCCGCCATCATCCCTGCGATGAACATTCCTGAGGATGGCGTCGAAGAGGTTCGCGTCGAAACCCAGAATACGCCGGCCTCCTACCAGAGCGGCGCGCGCGGGCGTCATCAGCCTGGTGAGCAAGTCGGGCACCAATAAGTTCCATGGCGACGCTGTTCGGCGTATTCCGGCCCGAACGCTCTTGTCCGCCAACGACTATTTCAACAAGCACAGTCAGCTGCAGCAAGGCCAAACCAACACTCCTCCTGACTTCCACCGTTATCAGGAGGGCGGAGCGATCGGCGGACCGATCAAGAAAGACAAGCTGTTCTTCTTCGGGGATTACGAGGACACGCAGCAGCAGCAATTCGAAGGCATCAAGACTTATACCGTCCCCACCAGCGCCGAAAGGACCGGAGACTTTTCGGCGCTTTCGATTAGTGGTCCTAATCCTACCTGATCTACGATCCGACCCAGCCCGACAATCCCGACGGCACGCGGCAGCCGTTTCCCGGCAACAAAATCACGAACCCCAATCCCATCGGCTTGCTGTATCTGTCGAACATGCCAATGTGCAACTATCCCCGACCCCGTAACCTGTCGAATCGGCGACCACTGACGTTAGCCCTAATTTCGGATTGCCGGGCCTGGATCCCTACACATGCGCACCGGTTCGACGTTCGCGTGGACTGGGCCAAGAGCGAGAAGCAGCGCATCTTCACCCGATTTTCCTATGACAATTAATTCTCCACAGCCAATGTCTTCCCGAGCCCCGGCTGGGACCCCGACTATGCCCTGAACATGACCAACGGACGCAACGTCCTCGTGGCGGACGACCTGACACTTAACTCTTCCACTGTCCTGAACTTGCGCTACTCCTTTACCCGCCACCACGAGAACAGGGAGGACCGCCGCATACTTGAGCACCAACATTACGAGTCGCTGGGCTTCCCCTCCTCGCTGGCCTCGGAGCAGGTCTTCAAACAGCTCCCCTTCATGCTTTTCGATGATGTGCGGTGGAGGGGTTGGCGGCACCGCCGACTACAACAACTTCGTTTATGCCAGCGAGAATAGCGACGCCAACGCTACCATCACCAAAATTCATGGCAAGCACGAAGATTTCGTTCGGCTTCGAGTGGATGAAGCGGTATCTCAACGTCGGCCAGCCCCCCGCGCCGGCCGGCGCCTACGGTTTTGGTCAGTGCTACCGATCAGTACCTCGCCAGCGTCGAATCGTGGCGGCAGCGATTTCGCCTCGCTGCTCATCGGCATGGGAAGTGCCGGCAACGAAGCGAACGGTACTACCCCAATTTTACCAAAGACGTCTTCGCCGCCGAGTCCAACCCGTACTATGCGGCGTTTGTCGAGGACACGTACCACGCCTCCAAGTCCTGACCATCACCGCCGGCCTGCGTTGGGACATTTTCGGCGGACGCAACGAGCGTTTCAACCGCCAGGAATACTTCGATCCCAACGTCACCAATACCTAACGGCGTTTCTTACACCGGCGCGGAAATCTACGTCAACAGCAGCAATCGCTCTCCGTTTAAGACCAATTGCATGACTTTGGGCCGCGCCTGGCTTTCGCCTGGCAGCCCGTCGACCCATTTTGTGGTACGCGGCGGTGCGGGCTTCTACTACGGTCCCAGCACTGCACAACGTCGGCAGCGCCGGGCATGAACACCGATGGATTCTCTTCCAGTACACATGGGACGCCACCTGCTTCCAACGGCGATGGCAATACGGTCTTTAACGGTACCGCGCATTGCGGAACTCACTGCAGGAAGTCCGCAGCGTCCCGACGTCTTCACGGGCCCGTATTCGCTGAGCAACCCTTTCCCCATCCCGGCACCCCGGAGGAGTCGTCCCGATTTTCACCACTCCGCCCGCCGGGCTTGGCCAATAATCTGGGAATCACGTTGAACACCGTGCTGCATTCTCAGCGCACGCCCACCACCTACAACTACAACTTCGGCCTGGAGTATGAACTGCCGCATCAGGTGGTGGTGAGTGCCGGGTATGTGGGCAGCCGCGGACTTTTCCTGCCCTTGGCACTGTCGATCTGAACATCCTCGACCTGGGCACGATCGCGCAATACGGCGACTCGCTGTGCGTCATCGACGAACGCGAGCTGTGCGATGGTGCCCAACACTGGGCCGGTGAGCCTTAACGCCAACTTCAGCGGGCAGTCACGGTTCCCCTGTGGGCGGCGCTCCAGCAATATCCCGCAATTCGGCAACGGCGGCTACGGCGGCGGCAATGGCGTCATCGTGAATGGCTATCCAGCGGGCGACTCCGAGTACAACTCCCTGCAAACCAAGGTGCAAAAGAGGCTGACAGGCCACTTCACCACGCTGGCCACCTTTACCTGGGGAAAACTAATTACCGACGACGGCAATCCTCCGCTGGGTTTCGTGGGTACCCACAATGGGAGCGGCTCAGGATTGGAGAGATCTGCAGTATGAGCACTCGATCAGCCCCCAGGACGTGAAGTATCAGTTCACCGGGCAGGTGTCCTATGACCTGCCGGTTGGCAAGGGCCAGGCGGTCAATCTGAATGGCGTGGCGAACGCCATTCTGGGCGGCTGGACCACGAATGCCATTCTCTATCTCAGCACGGGGTTCCCATCGCACTCGCCGGCTTCGGGAAAGCCCTAGCGTACTTCAATCAGCGCGCCGACATGGTCTGCAATCCGCAAGGGCGCTCCGCACACCGTGAACAACTGGTTCAACATCAATTGCTTCGCGCAGCCCGGAAGCGAAGAACTGGCGGCGCTGCGAATCCCTTATTCCGGGAACCGCCCCAGCCTATCTCGACATGTTCGCACCCGGGGAGCGCGCGATCTGGATCTCTCCATTTATAAGACGTTCAAGTTCGGCGAAACGAAAGCGCTGCGCTTCGACATCTCTGGCTACAACATGACCAACTACGCCGCAATATGGATACCCAAGCGTGAACGAGCGTCGTCGGCGCGATACCAGCGCAGGGCGGCAGAATCCTTCGGGTGATCACCAACAACGTCAATACCCCGCGCCAGTTCCAGTTCGGAGCGCAGATTTACTTCTGATCCAGATGTGCGATGTGAGCTGCAAGAGAAATCCCGGCCAGAAACGGCCGGGATTTGTTTGTTTCGAAGGCGAGGCTCGAACCGCTTATCCCACCCGCACGCTGCTGCGGCGCTGCCACGGCCTCCAGCGCGTGCTCCAGGTCGGCGATCAGGTCGTCGGCGTTCTCGATGCCCACTGAGAGCCGGATCATCTGTTCAGTCACGCCCATCCTGGCGCGCGCTTCGGCAGGAATCATGGCGTGAGAAGTCAGCACTGGAATCGACACCAGGGACTCCACGCCGCCCAGGCTCGTCGCCAGCGTAAACAGCCGCATGGCTTCGCTCGCGCGGCGCGCATCTTCGCCCGTGCCTTCGACCTCAAACGTCACCATGCCGCCGCCGCCGCTCATCTGCTGGCGCGCTATGGCGTACTGCGGATGGCTCTTCAGGAACGGATAATGCACGCTGCGCACCTTGGCGTGTTCGCTCGAGGAACTCAGCGACGCGCAGGGCATTCTCGTTCTGCCGCGCCACGCGCACCGCCAGCGTCTTCAACCCCCGCAGCAGCACCCACGAGGCGTGCGGATCCATGCAGTTGCCCAGCGTCGTCCGCGTGTCCCAGATTTTTTCGATCAGTTCGTGCCGCCCGGCCACGACGCCGCAGAGCAGATCGGAATGCCCGCCCAGATACTTCGTCCCGGAGTGCATGACCAGATCGATGCCGAATTCCGCGGGATGCTGGTTGATCGGCGTGCCGAACGTGGCGTCGATCATGCTCAGCAATTTGTGTTGCCTGGCGACGGCCGCGACTTTCTTGAAGTCGACCACGCGCAAGGTGGGATTGGTCGGCGACTCCAGGTAGAGCAGCTTCGTGTTCGGACGGATCGCCCGCTCATGCTGGTCGTAATCTGTGGTGTCGACGAAAGTGGTTTCGATCCCCAGCTTCGGCAGCCATTGCGACAGGAATTTGTTCACGCCGCCATAAATATCGCGCTGCGCCACGACGTGGTCGCCACTTTTGAGCAGCGCCATGATCGTGGTTGTGACCGCGCCCATGCCGGAGGCAAAGGTAAGCGCGGCATCCATGCCTTCCAACTCCGCGATCGTTGTTTCGGCGACCGTATTCGTCGGATTGCCATAGCGAGTGTAGTAATGGTCGCTGTCCCGTGAGTCGAACCTGCTCTTCGTTGTCGGTCACCTGAAACGTAGAAGTCTGATAGATGGGTGTACCCAGCGGGCCGTTTTTCTTCTCCAGGTCCGCCGCGCCGCGCACCGCCTTGGTTTCGGAGTGTTGCGAGTGCCGTTTCATGGATACCTCGTTCCCTTCAAGACTAATTGCCCGCGGGCGGTCCCGCAAGTTGCGCGCAGCGTCGCAGTTTTTGCGACGCAATAATCGCGCGTTCGGCTCGCTTCCTTTTATAATTCCGGTTCCATGGATCTTGGCCTGAAAAATCGTGTTGCTCTGGTTGCCGCTTCCAGTCAGGGGATTGGCCGCGCTACGGCGGAAGCCTTCGCCGCCGAGGGCTGCCGCGTCGCCATGTGTGCCCGCAACCCGCAGACCTTGCAGGCCGCCGCGGAGAAGATCAGAAAGCAGCACGGAACTGAAGTTCTTGCGGAGGCTTTCGATGTTGGCGATGCTGCGGCCGTCAGCCAGCTTCGTCGCCGCCGTGGCTGCGAAATTCGGCAGCGTCGACATTTGCGTGACCAATGCCGGAGGCCCGCCGGCCAAGAGTTTTCTCGCTGCCACCCTTGAAGAATGGCACCGCGCCCTCGATCTGAACTTCCTTAGCACGGTTTATTTCGCGCGCGAAGTCATTCCCCACATGCAGCGGAAACGCTGGGGCCGCATCGTCACGCATCACTTCGATCACGACCAAACAGCCGGTCACTGATCTTGTGCTTTCGAATGCGGTGCGGGCGGCTGTGGTTGGTTTGGTGAAGAGCCTGGCCAACGAGTTTGGCAAAGATGGAATCCTGGTCAATAACGTTGCTCCCGGCTTCACGGCAACCGACCGGCTGAAGGAGCTCGCCAAATCCCGCGCTTCGGCCTCGGGTAAGAGCGAGCAGCAGATTGTCGAGGGTTGGGCCGCCGACGCTCCGCTGCAGCGGCTGGGCGAGCCCCGCGAAGTCGCTGAGACCATCGTGTGGCTTGCATCGGAGAGGGCCTCCTACATCACAGGCCAGACCGTGCTGGTCGACGGTGGCATGTACAAAGGCCTATAGATTCTTGAAGGCTGCTTGCTGCGGATTGTTTCCCGTACAATCAGGAAACGGTTATCACGCTATGGCAAAGAAACTGAAGAATCGGACGACTGCCGCCGGCAGGAAAGCAAAAAATGCGCGCTCTCACTTCCGTGCTCAGCGCGCCGTCACCAAACACGCGGCCAGCAAGATCGAACCGCAACACATTCCCTGGCACACGATTCCGCTCGAGGACCTGAAGCCTCTTCTGCAGCGCCAGTTCGTCGTCGGTCAGGAAATAATGCTGGCTCGGGTGCTGCTGAAGAAAGGCTGCATCGTCCCCGAGCATAGCCATCACAACGAACAACTCACGTACATTCTCGAAGGTGCGTTGAAGTTCTCGATCGATGGCCGGGAAATCGTGGTTCACGCCGGCGAAGTGCTCTGTATTCCGGCGAACATGCCGCACAGAGCCGAGGCGCTCGAAGATACCGTCGACCTCGACGTATTCAATCCTCCGCGCGCTGATTGGATCAATAAAACTGACCAATATCTCCGAGGGCAGAAATAATTTTCCATTCCATGCCTCCCTCCGCCACTTCTGAAAAAGGCTCTGCCCCTGGCCAGGCCACGTTTCGTTTCCGTTGCATCGGGTGCGGTGCGGTCAACGCCACAGCCGCGCAGGATTTCCGCTGCTCGGACTGCGGCAACCTGCTGGAGATCACCGATTCGTCCTGGAATTCACGCAACCCTACCGCTCTGAAGACCCTGTGGCGGGAACGTCGTACATTAAACGAAGCAATCGACCTGAGCGGCGTGTGGCGATTCCGGGAGTTTTTACCCGCGCCACAATCCGAGCAGGAAATCGTGACCTTGCGCGAAGGCAACACTCCTCTCTATGAACTTCCGCAATCCTCGCGCCTTACCGGAGTACCGCGGCTTTACGCCAAACAGCAGGGCCTGAACCCGACTGGGTCGTTCAAAGACGCGGGCATGACGGTCGCGGCCACCTTTGCCCGCCAGGCCGGATACCGCTGGGTAGCTTGCGCCTCCACCGGCAACACCTCGGCATCCATGGCGGCGTACGCAGCGCGCGGCGGCATGCGCAGTCTGGTTCTTGTGCCTGAAGGCAAAATCTCCTGGAGCAAACTCTCCCAGGCCCTCGATTACGGAGCGCTCACGTGCCAACTCCGCACCGACTTCGACGGCTGTCTCCGCCTGCTGCAGGAACTCGTCCGGAAAGCCCCGGTCTACCAGTTAAATTCCATCAACCCGTTTCGCCTAGAAGGACAGAAAACTCTCGCTTTCGAATTGCTGGAGCAACTCGACTGGGAACCTCCCGGCCATATCATCATGCCGGGAGGAAATCTCGGAAACAGTTCCGCGATCGGCAAAGCATTGCTCGAAATGCAAGGCGTCGGCTTGATTGCCCGCTTGCCGAAGTTGTCGGTGATTCAAGCGGAAGGCGCCAATGCTTTGGTTCGCACCTTGCGCGAAACGGAGGGCAAGCGACTGGTCAGTATGCAGCCAGAGACTCGGGCCACAGCGATCCGCATCGGCAACCCCGCTTCCTGGGAAAAGGCGGTAAAGGTTCTTCAGGCCACTGGCGGAGCTTGCGAACAGGTCAGCGAACTCGAGATCGCACAGGCTAAAGCCGAAATCGGCGCCGAAGGCATTGGCTGCGAGCCCGCCTCGGCCGTGACTCTGGCAGGCTTGAAAAAATTGCTGCTGCAGGGTTTTGTGAAGCCGGAGGAAACCGTGGTCCTGGTTCTCACAGGAAGCCTGCTCAAGGATCCCGACTACACCATGGAGTTCCACCGCGGCGATTTATTTAAGGGTACGCCGCTCGAGCAGGAGAGCGCGAAGCTGAATTCCTTCCGCCACCCTCCCGTCGTTCTTGATGCTACGCTGGACGCCGTGATCAAGACTCTGGAGCAGTCCGAAAAATCCAACCCCACACACCCGGATGAGTAAGAAAAGAAGCATGTCTAAGAAAAGCAAGAGCAAGAAGAATACTCGCCGCCCAGCCGCGCTGCATCTCGCGCTCCCGGCCACGTCCGCCAATCTGGGCCCGGCTTTCGACGCCGCGGCTTTGGCGATGGATCTCTACATTTCCATCGAAGCCCGCCCCGCGCCGGCCTTTTCCATTACGGTCACTGGGCGCGACCAGGAAATCTGCCGTAACCTCGAGGATCACCTTATCCTCAACACATACAAAGAGATTCTCCTGGCGCAGGGCCAGAAAATCGTTCCTCTTTCTCTTCGCGTCAACAACGACATCCCGATCGGCAAAGGCTGCGGATCGTCCGCGGCCGCCCGCCTCGCGGGCATCGCCCTGGCGAATCATTTCGGCCGTTTGCAGTGGACGAATTCGCAGATCATCGGCGAAGCTTCGCGCCGCGAGCACCACGCGGATAATGCCTCCGCCTGCTGGATGGGCGGTCTTACCATCGCCCGAATGTACGGCAAGGCCGAAGCTCAGGTGGTCTGCATCCGCCCGAAAGGGAAGTGGCCGCTTCTTCTGGCCATCCCTGATCAAGTCTTGTCCACAGTAGAAGCGCGCCGGGTGCTCCCGGCGCAGTACTCCCGTGCCGACGCTGTCGCGAACATTCAGAATTCGATGTTCCTGCTCGCAGCCTTCACGCAAGGCAATCACAAACTGCTTTCCGTCGCGCTCGAAGACCGTATCCACCAGCCTTACCGCGCTTCATTCTGCCCGTTGCTTCCGTGCCTGCAGGAGTTGGCCGGGAAGCCGGGCGTCCTGGGCGCAGCGCTCAGCGGCGCGGGCCCCTCGGTCATCGTTTTCCTTGATCCCGCTTCGCCGAGCAAGAGAACACGAACCGTGGTCGCCGCGCACCTTGCGGGCAGAGGACTGCACGCCGAACTGCTCCTCACTTCCATCTCGCGGCGTGGTGGGCACCGCTGATGCGGCACTTCTCCGTATACCACTAAAGTGCCATTTACAGGGAAGAGTCAGGCCGGATAATTTTGCTTTCCCCCTAAAAGGTAAAGTGAACCGACACGCCGCACGTGTTTGCGGCGTCAGTGTGCGGCGAAACTTTGTTGGGAGCTACGCTTTCTGAGGGGTGAGTAGGAAGTCTAAAATGCAAGGTCACATCCAGCCACGTCGAATCCAGCCGGTTCAAGTCCGGTCAACGATCGCGCCTTCGCGCAGTGTGCAGGTTCAACGGGAGATCCAGAATTTTCTTCAGGCTCTGGATTCTTACCCCGCCCGCGTCGCCCGGGAACCCCGCCTCAGCTTTCACAAGCATCTGTGTAGCGTATTCGCCGCGGCCCGCGACCATCGCCGCGACCCCCGCGCCGATCGCCCGTAGTCAGGGCACGCCCAATCTAGCGGCTGGACGGAGGCACGATCCCGTTCATACGCAGGTATTCGACCATCTGCCCGTAATGGTTGGAAGCATGGGCCGAGACGCTCGTGGCGAGGCTCAGGCGCGTCACCGTTCCTTCTCCAAACGGGCTCTTCATAGGTTCCACGCAGGTTCTTGTCGTTGATGGTCAGAATCGCCTTGTGTACGTAGGCAAACGAATCTTTCAGGTAGGTCATGATCTCTGCCTTGGTCTTGAGCGATGCCGGCCCGGATTCGTCACCCACGTCCACTGGAACTTTTTCCCCCAGAATCGCCGCCCCGAACATGTAGTTCACCGCCGCCACGTGCTTTATCTGTTCGCCGTAATTTCGCACGCCTTTGAACTCGCCGTTGCTGGGAGCGAAACCGAACTTGTCTTCCGGCATTGCGTCCGCTGCCGAAACAAACTCGTGCTCAACGCCAGAAACCGAATGATCCAGCACCTGTGTGACCGTGCGATGTTCATCCTTGCCCATGTTGCCCTGGGCCGCGCCCACCGCTGTCAGCGCCAACATGCAAAACGCAAGACAGCTGAATCTCTTTGCCATGATCTTGATCCCTCCTTTAATCCCTGACCACCGCCGGAGCCATTTTCAACTCACGCCCGGTTAAGCGATGCCGCAAGATGCTCGTCAACCCTACCACCATTGCCAAAGCGGACCAAGCCAGCGCCACAGGCACTCCCTTGCGCGCAGCTAACTCTCCCCAGACCGCACTGCCGATCGCCATCCCTCCCTGCAGCACCAGCAGGTACATCGACAGAGCCCGCGCCCGCATCCATGACGGGCACATGGTTTGCGCTACAACGTTGAAGCAGGCCAAAATCCCGATCCATGCCGCGCCCGCCGTGAATAATACTCCACAAAGCCACTCAAAGGCATGTACCTGCCCCGCCGCGAAGGTCATGGCCGCGAACACCATGGTCGCGGCCGCGACCAGTCCATCCACCGAATACCGCAGTCGCAGACGCGGCAGCAGCGCGGCGCCAGCCAGTGCTCCCACGCCAAAACAGGTCAGCAGAAATCCATACCCTTGCGCACCATGCGGCTGGCAAATCAGCGGGAGCAGAGCCAGCAGGGAAGTTGCGCCCACGCTGAACGCTCCCGTGCGAATCAGCACCGAGCGCACCTGCGGTGCTCCACGCACGTACCGGAAACCCTCCAGAATCGCATCGCGCACCCGCTGGGTCGGCGGCGCTTCGTGGGGCGCGACAATGCCAGCGGCACAAAAAGAGGATTACGCCGAAGAACGACGCCGCATTCAGCAGAAACGACCACCCCGATCCCGCCGTCGCTACCACGATGCCGCCCAATGCCGGGCCCGACCGCGCGCGCCACGTTGAATCCCGCTGAATTCAGTGCGACCGCCGAGGCGTGCCGCTGCGGCGAGACGACTTCCGGCGTAATTGCCTGCCACGCCGGATCATTCAAAACGGCGCCAACTCCCAAGACCAAAGTAAAAAGCAGCAGGCTCCATGGAGTCACCGCATGCAGCAAAGTCAGCACACCGAGCCCCGCCGCCGCTGCCACCATCCAACTCTGGGTGAACAACAGCAGCCGCCGCCGGTCGACCATGTCAGCCAGCGCCCCGGCAGGAAGCACAACGAAGAAGACTGGGACCGCGGCCGCCGCCTGCACCAGGCTGACCATCAAAGGCGAGGTCGAGAGTTGCGTCATCAGCCAGCCCGCACCGACATTCTGCATCCAGGTTCCGGTGTAGGAAATTACGGCCGCGATCCACAACGACCGAAACAGCGGTTCCCGCAACGGTGCCCATGCCGCATCGGCTTGCCGAACCGCAATGCCCTCCACCGCCGGAACTGAAATATGATCAGCCACGCGAATGCTCTACCCTGTGTCCCTCTGTGCCCCCTGTGGTAAAGGTCTTGATCGTGAACGCAGCGAGCTATCCAGAGGGGTTCACGATGCCGAAAGGCCACTCCCGGCTTCTCCAGGCACGAATCATGTAAATCGCCAGCCCGGCCAGCAAAATCACCACCGCGTACCGCATCTCCTTCTGCCAGTTCTCGCGACCGAAGAGAATAAAAAGAAATCCCGCAATCGCCACCAGCGCCGGCAGCGGATACAGCCACATCCGAAATGGACGCACGACCTCCGGATGCGTCACCCGAAACACAATCAAGCCCACCGCCTGCACCAGAAACTGCAAAATCAGACGAATCACCACGAGAGCCGCAATCGCATCCCGCAGCCTGAGAAAGCAGAACATCGCCGCCACTGCTCCCAGCGCCACAAGCGACACATACGGGAAGCGGTACACCGGATGCACCTTGGCAAATGCTTTGAAATAGTTCCCATCGAGCGCTGCCGCATAAGGAACCCGCGAATACCCCAGCGTCAGCGAGAAGACCGAGGCAAACGCGGTCACGATTACCAGTCCGGTGACCAGCCGCGCCGCCCAGGGCCCATAAATCCTCTGCATAAAGAGGGACACAACGTACAGTCCGCTGTTGTTATGCCCCGCCTGCAGCATCTCGCGCCAGGGGACCACGGCCAGAATGCAGACGTTCATCATTAGATATAGACAGGCGACCAGCAGAATAGAAAGCAGAAGGGCCCGCGGAATATTCCGCGTCGGGTCCTTTATTTCATCGCCGAGATAGCAAACGTTGTAGTAGCCCCAATAATCGTAGGTGGCCACCAGAAGCGCTCCGCCCAAGCCAGTGAAGAACGCGGGCGACAAGCTAAACGCGGCGGGAGGAAAATCAAACGCGCGAGCAGCGTTAAAGTGCGTGAGCCCGGCAAAGATGATCCATCCGATCGTCCCCATGACGCCGAGCCACAATACTTTCGAAAGGCGGCCGATTACGGTGATGCGTCGGTAAAGCAAGAAAACCGTGAACAAGCAGATAAATATGGCGAGCGCCGTGCCCGGCGTCACGATCCAGCTCACCTGAAGTGACCCTGCTCCGGGAATGTTCAAAGCCGCCGTGTGCGCAGCGTAAACCGTCTCCAGGCTCGGCCAGTAATAGGCAGCGTACCCAGCCAGGCCGATGCACCCGCTGGCAATCGACAGCGGAGCGCTGAAGGAAAGCTGCCAGATAAAGAGAAACGAAATCAGCCGCCCCCACTTCCGCGGCCCGTAAATCTCGCTCAAGTAGCGGTACGACCCTCCGGACCCCGGAAACATCGAGCCCAGTTCGGCCGACCCCAGCCCATCGCACACCGCGAGCAGCGCGCCCGCGATCCAGCCCAGCATGGCTTGCGGGCCGCCCATCGCGCCTAACACCAGCGGCATGGTGATGAACGGCCCCACGCCGATCATGTCGATCATGTTGAGCGCCGTAGCGCTGCCGAGGCCCATGCCTCGGATCAGGCCGGGAGAACTCGAATCGGCTTGGGATCGAGCGTCCATTTCTCGCTGAGCTGAGCGCGCGTCGTACAGCTACGGAAGTAGCAATACCCGGCCGCTGACCTGCCGCTGCTCGAAGGCCGCATGTGCCTTGGCCGCGTCCGCCATTGGATACGTGCGGTCGATTCTGATGGAAAGTTTCCCCTGCTTCACCCAGTCAACGAAATGCTGCAGGTAGTGCGGATATTCCTTGAAATAGGGACTTCCGTTCGTGCGGGTGAGAAACACAGATCCCTTTTCCTGCAGCCTCATGAGGTCAAACGGCGGCACGTATCCACTCGACTGACCGTAAACCACGAGGTACCCACCCGGGGCGAGGCTATCCAGACTTGCTTCGAATGTATCTCTACCGACACCGTCGTAAACCACGTTGACGCCCCGCCCGCCAGTGATCCGCCTCGCTTCTTTCGCAATGTTAGATTGCGTGGAGACGATGACCTCGTCCGCGCCTGCCTCTCGAACAAACTTGGCTTTCTCCGCCGTCGATGTGACCCCAATCACCCGTCCCTCGCGAATCTTTGCCATCTGGCAAAGCAAAAGTCCAATGCCTCCAGCTGCTGCCTGGATCAGGCACCAGTCTCCCGGTTCCACCGGGTAGGCAAAATGCGTGAAAGCGTAAGCGAGAAATCCCTGGTTCATCCCAGCCGCCGCTTGCTGCGAGCTGATGCCATCCGGTACAGGAATCAGCCACGCGGCGGGAGCAAGAGCATGCGTCGCGTAAGAATCCCCAACGAAGGCAACGCGGTCTCCCACGTGAACATTCTTGACGTCGGGACCAAGTTCTTCCACGATCCCGACTCCCTGGCTGCCTATAGTTGCCGGAAGATCCGGCTCATTGTTGCCCGCACGGCGGTAGAAAGCCTGGCCGACAAGCTCGCCCCGTCGCTTTTGCACATCCAGAAAATTAACGCTGGCAGCTTCGACGCGCACCCGCACCTGTCCCGGCCCGGGAATCGGCGTGGGTAGTTCTTCCAACCGCATGACCTCGGGACCGCCGTAGGCGTGAATGCGAATGGCGTGCATCAAGTTTGTTTCATCCTCCTCGTTGCCATTGAGCCGTTAGGTTTACTGACCCTGGCCCCTGACCCCACTCCGATCACTGCTTCTCATGCCCCGCGCTCAAAAGATTTACATAAAGCCGCACCGCTCCCGGCACTCCCGCCGGCAACTGCCGGAAGAACGCGTATCCCGTGTAGATATATGTTCCTTTGCCATACTGCGCCTGCAGCAGTCCGCCCTTCTGCGCGTCCTCGCCGGGATCGTGGCAGCTCAGCAACGCCATGAAATGCGCGTCCCATTTATCCATGAAGTAGAGCCCGCGTTCCTGGATCCAGCCGTCGAAATCGCGAGCCGTAATCGTGTTCGGATAATGAAACACTCCATCGTCCGGCGCGAGAATCTCGACCGGAGCTTCTTCCACGGAAACCCGCGCCCGGCTCAGTTCCGCTGAATACGGCGTGAAGTGACCACTGTTAAAATCTCCCACGCCGGTGTTGTACTGCACGACCAGCGTTCCGCCGGCAGCGACATAATCGAGCAGCTTTTTATTGTTCGTAACCACATCTGGCTGCGTGTCGTAAGCGCGAATCCCCAGCACAATCGTCCCGTAGCTGCTTAGCTCTTCGCTGGCAAGTTTCTCCGGCGGAATCAGCGTCACATCCATCCCCACTTGCTTCAGCACGGTGGGAATGTCATCGCCGGCGCCCATGATGTAGCCAACCTTCAAATCATGCGGCACCTTGACGTCCACGATGCTCACGCGCTGCACTGCCGGCTGGTAGTAATAGAAGCTGCCCAGGTCTTCGCGCGTCACCAGCGTGTAACCTTCGCTGAACTTCTCGCCGTCCGCCTCCAGCACCGCCCGAATCTTTGCGCGACCTTCCTGCAAGCCGGCAGGGAAGACCTTGAACTGGAAATCCTGTTTCTCTCCGCGTCGTGCGAACTCCACCGCAAACTGGCCCGGCTCCGACCGCCATCCCTCGGGCAATTCCAGCCGCAGCATGCCTCGCGCTTCATGCGTAAGATTGCTGGTCACGCCCACCGTCACCGTCGTACTCGCGCCGTTGTGTGTGGAGATCACCTGCGTCCCCGGCTCCAGCGCAACCGAAAATGCCGGCACCACGGCCAGAGGACGCGCGCTTGCCTTGCCCGCATCGTCCACGAACTCTGTGACCACGGTCGCCCCGATGCTGTTCTTCACTGCCGCGCCGCCTGCGCCGGCAACCGAATATTCCGCCCGCGCGCGCAGCACCGGAGGCGGGAACGGCAAAGTCGCATATTTCTCGTTGTCGACGTGATTCAGGCTCTCCGTCTCGGGATCATCACGATGCCAGTATGGCCGCGTGTACTCCGCGTTCTTCGGCACTTTCAGACGAAAAACCACCCGCGCGTCGTGCCCCGGCTTGACTGAAACCGCTTCGTCTTGCCGGAAATCGTCGCCCATCCCTCCGGCACTTCCAGCTTCAGGCCGTCGATGAACAGCGACTGTTTTGATCCGTTGTGAAAATCCACGGCCACCAGAAACTCCTGACCCGGCGAAACCGTGGTCATCGCGTCCGCTTCTTTTTTCACAGCCTCCTTTACCGGCGTACCGTTCGCGTCCACGCGAGAAACGGTTGTCGCCTCAAGCGTGACATTCAAAGCCTCGTTGAGCGCCGTCTCTGCCTGCTCGCTCTTCTCTTCCAGTCGCGCCAGCAGATCGGATTTTGCCCCAACGCTCAGCGCGCTCTTGCCGACCTCTGAGCGGATCTGCTCCAACCCGCCCACAACTCCCATCAAGAGGCGCTGCGGCTGCAGACGAATCGTTTCCCTTGGCATCCTCGCTGGCGTCGGCAATCTTTTTTGCGATCTCAGTCAGTTCCTGCCGCAACTGCGGAACCTTCGATTCCTCCTCCCCAGCTCGCCGCCAGCCCGGGCAAAGTGGTATCGATCCCATCAAAGAAATCCTTCTCGTGCCCATCTTTATCCAGCTTCGCCGGCTCTACCGAATCCACCAGCTTGTAAAACGTAAACCGGTCTCCCGGCTCCACAGTCCAGTTCGCCGATCCCTGCGAGAGCTGATGCCGCAATCCCTGCATCGCGAACTGCACATACGACCCGCCCAGATCCGCGTTCGGCTCCCCGGTATTCAGCTTCACCGTCCAGTTCGCATCCGGACAAGTCGTCGCTCCAAACCCGCAAACATTTCCGATGTAAAGCTTCTTCGCCTGCCACGGCAGGAGTCCCTGCGCGATCTGTTCAGGAAACCGTTTCGGATCGGCCGCCGCCCGGAATGCCTCCTGCGTCAGGATGCTCGAAGCCTGATGATGCCCGTGCCCATCCCGCGATGTTCCGGAAAACCGCGCCACCAGCACATCCGGACGAAACGTTCGAATCACCCGCACCATATCGGCGAGCGCGACATCGTGTCCGCCCCACTTCGCGAAAGTCTCGTCCGGATTTTTCGAGAATCCAAAGTCGGCCACGCGCGAGAACCGCTCCTGCACTCCGTAATATTCGTCCGCCGCCAGCAGTTCCAGAGTCCGCAGCACGCCCAGCACATCCGACAAATTGCTGCCGACTTTGTTCTGCCCACCCTCGCCGCGATTCAGCGTCATCAGCAGCACGCTCGCTCCGCGCCCGCGCGACTCCAGCGTCAGCATTCCGCCATCTTCATCATCGGGATGCGCCACCGTCTGCATCAGCCGCGCGGTCGTGCCCAGCCGCCGCAGCATCAGCCGCAGGCCGAGGATTCCTTGATCTTGAGGAAGTTCGGGCGGAGTTCCCTGGTAGGGAAGCTGCGGAAAATCCGTGGCCAGGCTGTTGATCCGTATGCGGAGCCGCGGCAACCGGCCGCGTCGAGCTTTCCGCAGTCTGCTGCGGCGAAGCCACCAGCAGAAGCGGCAGCACGCAAAAGAAAAGATGAATAAGGATCGAGCGATCAAGTTGTGGACGAAAGGCTGAACGAACCGTCCCACACGCCCGGCAAGGTAGCTGAGTTCTCGAAGATTTCACCCTACAAGGATGGGGCCTACCCCCGCTCCGACGCAAATTCTTTCCCCTCGATCAAATTAGACGCCGGCAAGAATAAAGAGTAACCCCGGAAGCCAGGAACTGAGAACTGCTCTACTGCCGCCTTTCCTTCAGCGCCTCCTGGCAAGCGCTCGCCGCGGTCAGCACTTCATTAAACGCCGTATCCTTGCGCAAGTCTTTCAGCAGCGGATCCCCCAGCAGCGCCGAATACGCGCAATAATTCTGCTGCACCGCGGCCTTCAGCAAACGCAAAGCCGGCTCCTTCTGGCCGCAATACGCCATCAGCGCTCCTACGTGATACCACGCCTCCGGATCGGGTTCCGTCATCGCCGACGATTCCGCCTCCCGCACAATCCGGTCCATGTCGGCCGGCCGCTGCGCCTGCGTGCACGCCGCCAGCAACTCCCGGTGGTAGGCCGGAGCCTTCGCCACGTTCTTCACGCTCTCCCGCGCCTGCGCCACATTCCCCGCAGCCAGATAAACATACGGCGTCACCCATGCCGCCCACTCCGAGCCCGCGTCCAGATGCACGAAATCCATCGCCCGATCCGGTCTTGCCCAGTTCCAGAAATGCCCACGCACACGAACGGAAATTGAAGTTCCCGGGATCGAGCGATCGCGCGGTGTTGCACTCCTGCGTCGCCTTCTCCTGCATGCCCGCATAACGCAGCACATAGCTGAGCGCGAAATGCGCATCGGCGCTCTGCGGTCGCCGCCGCACCAAATCCGTGGCCGCATCATAGGCCCGGCCCAATTCGCCCCGTTCCACGCGGTTCGTGATCAAATTGCTCGCCGCCGCCACCCGGTTCGGATCCAGGGCCAGCGCCCGCTCATAGGCGCGCATTCGAGCGCTGGAACATCTCCTCGCCGCCTCCGCCGTAATACGAATCGTAATAGTATCTGTAGTCCCAGCGCCTCCCACGCCGGCGCGTAGCCCGGATCCTCTCCCACCACGTGTTCCAGCACCGCGATCGCATCTTTGTTCGGCCCGAGATCATGGGGCAGGGCGAGGCTATGCAGGTAAAGGTCGTAGGCCTCCTGGCTCTTCGGACGCGACGCCGTGCTCAACTCTCCGCCCCCGCCGCCCAGCACCGGCAACAGCCCCTGCTGCACCTGCGTGCTCAATTGATTCTGCAGGGAAATCAAATCATTCACCCCTGCCGTCACGTTCGCCTGCCACAGCAAGCCGGTCGTTGGAAACGTCAATCGCCTCCAGCGTCACGGTCAACTGCTCACCCTGCCGCATGAAGTGCCCGGTCAGCAGCTTGCCCACGTGCAATTCCTGCCCAACCTTGCGCGGATCAAGGTCCACTTCCACATACTTCCGCGTCACCGACGAAGGCCGCACTTCGAGCGAACGCGAATAGGTCAGCACGCTGGTCAGTTCGTCCGCCAGCGCGAAGCGGAGGTAATCCACGGCAAAATCGCCGTTCATGTTCTGCAGCGGCAATACGGCGATCGCATTCGCCTGCTGCAGGCTCACCATCGACCGGTGCTTCATCCAGTAGGCTCCCACCGCCGCCAACACCGTCACCAGCACCGCCGCCGTTCCCAGCAGCACCCAGAACTGCCACCGGCTGTCGCCGGCTCGGCCAAACGTCTTGCTGGCAACCCGCAGCTTGGCGGGGTGCAGCCCGCTCTTTACCTGCCCAGACTCCTGCTCCCGCTTCAATTGCTGCAGGTCGGCCTTCATCTGCGTGGCGCTCTGGTACCGCTCCTTGCGGTCCTTCTCCATCGCCTTGCCGATGATGCCTTCCAGTTCCACCGGCACTGTTCGGATTCAATTCTCCGGGCGGAACCGGCTTCTCGTGCAGCACCGCATCCAGCGTCATCAGCGAATTCTTGCCGGTAAACGGCTTCTTCCCGGTCGACATTTCGTACATCACCACGCCAAAGGAAAACAGGTCGCTGCGGAAATCGATTTCCTCGCTGCGCGCCTGCTCCGGCGACATGTAAACTGCGGTCCCGGGAATCACCCCCACCGCGGTCAGCGAATTGTCCGCCGCCGCTCCTCCATCGCTGTCGGTACCGACGTTGTGCAGCAGCTTGGCCAGGCCGAAATCGAGCACCTTCACCTGCCCGCTCGGAGTCAGGAAAATGTTCGCCGGCTTGATATCCCGATGCACGATTCCCTTGGCATGCGACGCCGCCAGCGCGTCCGCCACCTGGATGCTGATATCGAGCACGCGCTCGGTCTGCATCGCCTGTCCCGAGATGGATTGCTTCAGGCTCTCGCCCTCCAGCTTCTCCATCACAATGAAGGGATGGCCGCCGTTATCCTCAATGCCGTGAATAGTGCAGATGTTCGGATGATTCAGCAGCGACGCCGCCCTCGCCTCCCGCGTGAAGCGTTCCAGCGATTTGGGGTCGCCCACAAGGTTTTCCGGGATGAACTTCAGGGCGACATGCCGCCCCAGCTTCAGGTCCTCGGCCTCGTAAACCACGCCCATACCACCGCCCCCGAGCTTTCCCAGGATGCGATAGTGGGATACGGTCTGGCCGATCATGAGAAGACCCAACTCCCGAACGCGGTAATGTTAGGCCCGCCAGCGACTCCGGTCAACTGGCCCGTTTTGATCGCAATCGTTCCCAAACTGACAACCACCCTGTCCTTTTGTGTCGCTGCGGGGGCTCCGAGGTTGCCCTGCGACGACTACTATGAAGTTATCAACACTGAATGAGTGAGGCGATTCTGATATGGCGCGGAGCTCCGGGAACTATCTCCTGAAATGCAAGAAGCCATCCGCCGCCGCGCCACGGAGCTCTACCAGCAGAGCGGGAGCCTCGAAGGCCACGACTCTGAAAACTGGTACCAGGCCGAAGCCGAGATCCTTCGCGAATCGGCCCCTCACCTGCGTTCGCCGCGCCGTCGTCGTCAATATCGAAGGCGTGGTCTACACCGGGGAATACGATTCCACTGCCGCCGATGGCTACACTCCCGGCGAGTGGAAGCCGGGCGATCCCGTCCCCGTTCGCCTCTGCCGGCGACAAACTCTACCTCCGCCGCCCCAACGGCCAGGAACTGAGACCACCATCGTAAAAAGAATCGGCTAGATGTTGTGGCGCGGGCGCGAGCGCAGCGAACGTGCCCAGCGAGATACGTTCTACTCACCCACAGCCCCGCCGACGCTCCCACCCACTCCATATTCCTGTTGTGATCCACGCCCATCATCAACCCACGCCCCATGCGGATGATCGTCAGCACCGCCTGCAACTCCTCCAGCCACACATACATCACCCGCACCTCCGCCTTAGTCCCGCCAAACGGAGTCTCGATCACCGGCTCAAAGTGCAGCCGCTCCTGCAGAATGTATTCCGCCCGCTTCTCCGCCGGAATCGCTTCGATATCTTCTTTCGTCGGCGCAATCACCACCCCCAGCCCGGCGAACGAATACAAGGGCTTCAACGCATAGTTCTGCAGGTCGTCAGGAATCCGCTCCAACTTGGTCCAGAAACCATGTCTTCGGCACCGACTCATGCCGCAGATACGGAATCGAAAACTTGCTGATCCGGAAATACCAGTTCGGATGCCCCGCCCACTCCACATCAAGATCGTCGCGCCAATCGAAACCCAGCTTCACCTGCTTGCGCTGCAATTCGTCCACAATCGCCCGGTTATAAATCCGCCGGATCGGCACCCGCCCCCCGTTGCGCTCGTAATAAAGCTGCGAGCCCTTGCTTCTTGATCGCCTCAATGTCGACCGTTCTCACCCCCAGCATCTTCTCCGTCAGCAGAAAATCCGGCAGCGTCTTCTGCTCCCGCGGATGAATCTCCATCAGGATCACATTCTCCGGATCATGCGTGCCAACAATCGCCCGCCGCAAAAGTTCAGCGGTAAGATCTCTCATCCAGCCCGCCCAGGAAAAATTGCAGCCCGTCTCCGCCTTCGAATCGATTCAGTCCATACACGTCGATATAACTTTGCGCCAGCGTCACCTGATACGCATAAAGAGAAGGGAAGGCCTGCAACTCGACCAGCTTCGGCTGCAACTCGCCGCCGCATCGCGCACCAGTCCAAAATCCACCTGCACAAACATCGGATGCGCCGGCTCATTCGGAACCCGAAACTCCGCCGGAATCGAAGCCTCCGACCGCGCCCGATACTCCGGACTCTCCACCAGTTGCCGGATCAATTCCTTGCCATCCTCCGCCATCCGGTCCAGCAATGCCTTGGGAAAGAAACAAGGAGTCTCCGACAGCCGGAACTGACACATGCGTCCCGCAAGCGTCATCGATCCGCCGCAAGAATGTCTGATATTTTTCGGGAGTGAAGCTGGCGTTGAACTGTTTTCGAAGGGAGGGAATCATAACCAGAAGCAGCTGTCTCGGAGCTTCACTCGCGGATTTCCATATTGCGAATGAGGCCGCCTTCCATTGAATACACATGCTCGACCATTCGATCCAGCAAGGTCTTTCCAGCGAGATCGCGAACCACCTGGTGAACCCCTACCACTACACGGCCCGTCTCATCCAGATCGAAATTCTTCGGCTCTACGTGCGGGTCTATGATGCCCCATTGCCGCGTCCAGTATTCCCGGACGCCAGTATGCCCATGAACCGTCCCACCTTCCATCCCATTTGGCCACTCCACATCGGGATGCATGGCCGCCAAAGCGGAGTCGATGTCGCGAACATTGAACGCCTTGTACGCTTCTCGAGAGCACAGCAACCTTGGACTCTTCGACCGTCACAGTTCCGCCCTACGCCTCCACCAGAAACTTCCCATCCCGCATGATCTGCTCGTCGTCCACCCAGATGTTGAACTTCCGCCCCACCACATCGATATGAGTCGACGAATCCCACTCCGCGCCGGTATGCGCGCCATACGGATTCCCAAACGCAATGTGCACTCCGGGATATTTCTCATCCTGCAGAATCTGCCCAATCACTTCCTTCAAATCGATGTTCGTCCCGATGGCAAACTCGCCCACGCGGTCGCTGTTCTCGTCCGTGTGCGTGTACTTCCAGAAATCGTCTTCCAGTTCGCGATTCTCCGAGTGCGCCTCCGTGAGCCGGTTCTTCTTCATGTGCATGGTCAGCGGAGTCTCTCGCAAGCTGCCAAACTTCGCGCACAAATAGTCTCCCACCACGCCGTCAATCACGAACGTCCCATTCACTTCGCCAGGCGTAGTGAAAATTTCCCCGCCGGGCAGGTTTCCCCATTTTTCCGGAGTGATAATCCCGCTGGTCTTCAGCCAGTTGTAATTCGGATTCAAATCCGCTGTCAGGTCCGTCCCCGCCGCCGTCTTCGCCCGCACCCGCTGCGCCTTGCGCACCATCGCGACAACTTTCGCGCTCAGCCGGTCGACTTTCTGAAAATCCGCCCGCATTCCCTCCAGCATGATCTGCGGGTTGATGTTCACCATGTGCGCGTGCCGGATCTTCCGCCGGTTCACCACCTCGGTCATCTGCATGCGCGAATGCAAGTTCATTCGCGCTGCGCCTGCACCGCAAAGATCGAAACCTGGCTGGTCTCCAGATCCTCGAAGAATCTCCTGCGGCAAATCCTTCAGAGGACGCTCCGCCAGATCCTCCAGCACCCAGGCGTTGTACTGAGCGCCCACCTTCTCCAGTTCGTGGGCGATCGCCGCCGCAATCCCCAGCGTAACCTCATCGGTGATCACGCAAACCTTCTCGTCAGGCTGCACCCGCATGCAAACGTGCACCGCATTGCGCGCCCCAGGGGTGAACTCAGGATCAAAAGAAATCTGATGGCGGGTGCCCCATCCTTGTCGCGGTGTTTGAGACAGGATGGGGACTTTGACTCGGCCTACAGGGTTAGCTTCGTTTACAGGAATGCTCATCCTACTTTTCTCACGGCAGCCGGCTCGTCTTCGGCCAGCCCCGCTTCCGTCTCCTCAATGATGTAATCGACAACTTTCTTCAAGTCTCCAGTTTCCTGAAACACGCGCAGCTGCCGGTCCGCCCCGCTGCCCGTCTCCAGCATTGTGTGGATGTAGTTCAGTTCTTCGCGCGAATCCAGTTCATCCACCACATCGTCCACAAATTCCAGGTACTCAAGAATCAAATCCTTGGCCGGCACTTCCGTCTGCTTGCCAAAATCGATCAGCTTTCCTTCCATGCCATAGCGCGCCGCCCGCCACTTGTTCTCCATGAGCAGCGCCCGCCGGTACAGCCGGAATCCCTGATTCGCGGTATGCAGCTTGTACAGCTTCGCCACCGTCGCCTGAATCAAAGCCGCCAGCGCGATCGTCTCGTCGGCGCGCATGGGAATGTCGCACACCCGGAACTCAATCGTGTTAAAGAACGGATGCGGCCGGATGTCCCACCAGATCTTCTTCGCATTATCGATGCAGTTGGTCTTGATCAGCAGCTTGATGAAGTTCTCGTACTCGCCCCAGCTGGGAAAATAATCCGGAATGTTGGTCCGCGGAAACTTGTCGAACACCTTGCAGCGGTACGATTTCAGCCCGGTATTCATCCCCAGCCAGAACGGAGAATTGGTCGACAGCGCCAGCAGGTGCGGCAGAAAATACCGCGCATGATTCATCATGTGGATCGCGGTCTCGCGATCCTCAATCCCAATATGCACGTGCAACCCAAAAATCAGATTCGCCCGCGCCACCAGCTGCATGTCCTCGACAATATTCTTGTAGCGCGGGTCCGGATGAATCTCCTGCACTTGCCAGTCCGCAAACGGATGCGTTGCTACCGACGCCAGCCGCAACCCATTCTCCGCGGCCAGCCGGATAATATTGCGCCGCAGCAATTTTATTTCCGCTTTGGCTTCCTTGATGTTCGTGCAAACCCCAGTCCCCACCTCGACGACCGACTGGTGCATCTCCGCCTTCACCCGCTCTTGCAGGATCAGCTTGCCCTTTTCGAGCAGCTCGGCCTGAATATGCGACCGCAGATCCCGCGTCTCCGGATCTATCGTCTGATATTCCTCTTCAATCCCGATAGTGAAAGTAGGCGGCATAAGCTCTCAAGAGGCTTTGTCGTTCCAAGCGCGAGCGAAAACCCTGCTGTTCAGACGGCCGAGCCCCTGCAGCTGGCCCATGGGAACGCCTAAACAGTATAACGAATGATGAGGATGAAACAGTGAGACGATCCGAACTGGAGTAACGACGCAATCGCGAGCTACTTCGCCACTTTCCCCCGCTTCCGCTCCGCCACCCACCCCGGCTCCGGCTTGCGAGTTTTCTTCCCAGACGGTCCGTTCAGAAAACTAGCCCACCGCAACTCCTTGCGCCGGATTCTCCCCGCTCAACGCCATCTTCACCGCCATCTCCGCTACGGCATTCACGATCCAGTCAAAATTCTCCTGCCCAACAGAAGTAATCTCCGCATCCGGCGCCGGATTCAGAAAATCAATCGCATAAGGCACTCCACCCTCCACCGCAAACTCGACCGTGTTCAAGTCGTACCCCAGCACGCGGCACAAAGTCAGCGCGTCTTTTTCAATTCTGGCCCCTAAAGCCTCTGATGACGGCGGCGGATTGCCCTTCACATAGCGCTCGTGATGCGGCGCGCGCGGATCGTACTTCATGATGTGCACTTTTTCCTGCCCCACCACGTAGCACCGGTAATACTCCTCAAACACCACGCCATGCTGCAGCGTCATGCACAAGTCGCCGGTCTGGTTGTAATGCTGGAAAAATTCCTCCGGCGAATGCACGTGATAAACATGCTTCCATCCGCCACCGGAATAAGGCTTCAAAAAAGCAGGGAAGCCGACGTAATCGAACAGCTCCTGCCAGTTCAAGGGATACATCAAATTCCGCATCGACTGGTCAGTAGTTCCTTCGGGATGCTTGTTGTGCGGCAGAATCACGGTCGGCGGAATCGCCACGCCCAGCTTATGCGCCAGCGCATAATTGAAAAACTTGTCATCCGCCGTCCACCAGAACGGATTGTTCACCACAATCGTTCCCTGCAGAGCCGCGTTCTTCAAATAAGCCCGGTAAAAGGGAATGTCTTGCGAGATGCGATCGATGATCACGTCATATTTCTTGGGCTCATCCATCCGAATCCCGCCAATCTTCACAAACTCCGCCGAAACCCCCTCAACGCCTAGCGAGTTAATCTTCTCAACGACGGCCGGCGGAAACGTATTCTCCATCCCAAACAAAATCCCAATCTTTTTCACAGCCTTCTCCATTTCTCACTTTCAATCTCACGACTGGTCCCTGAACTGGCTACTGTGGTTAAAAATACTTCCCAGCCATCCTCTGCCACAGCGGCCAGTCATGTTTCGAATTGTCGTTGTAAACATCCAGCCAGTGCGGCACCGCCTTGCCATTCAAAATCGCCGAAAGCTTCACATTGGCGTCCAGACAAATATCCCAATCCGCCGACCCCAGCACAATCTTCATCTGCCGGTAGCGGCTCAGAAACCAGTCGTCGTGCTGGTTCGGCAAATAATCCGGCGGACAATTGAAGTAGCAATCATCGTCGTAATACCCATCCAGAAACTGGTGGATATCGAACGACCCGCTCATGCTCACGCAGTGCGTCACCACGTCGGGATGCTTGAAGGCAAAATTCACCGCGTGGTAAGCGCCGAAGCTGCACCCGGTCACCGCCAGCCGCGGCGTCTGATTCTTCCACCGCACAAACGGCAGGAACTCGTGCAGAATGTAGCGCTCATATTGCAAATGCCGCAGCACCCGCACCTTGGGATGCACGCTCTTGTTGTACCAGCTCTCGGTATCGACGGCGTCCGGGCAAAACACCTGCAGTTCGCCACGTTCGATCTTCGGCGCCAGCACGCCAATCATCCCGCGATCTTCATACTCGAAAAACTTCCCCATCGAGGTCGGAAACACGACCAGAGGCGTCCCCGCGTGCCCGAAGACCAGCGCCTCCATATCCCGGTGGAGTTCCTGGCTGTATCCTTTGTGATATTCGCGATTCATTTCTTTGGCGGTCCCGGCAGACGAAGTATCTTACCTGAAAGGGAACCTGCAAGACCAATTTTGTGCCCAACCGCGCCGCTTTAAGCCGGCAAATGATATCGTGATACGAGATATGTCGTGGAGGCTCCCAAGACTGATCCCGCGCTCCGCGCCCGTCATCCTTTTACTCCTTACTCTTGCCGCCGCTACCGGATTCGCCGCCGTCAGCCATCTCGTCGCCCGCTACAACGCCAACCAGCAGTCCCGCGGCCGCAAACTCTACCAGCAGGGCCTGGCCGATGCCGCTGCCAATCGCTATGACGACGCCATCGACGCTTTCCGCGCCGCCCTCACCTGCGATCCCACCAATTCGCAGTACCAGCTCAGCCTGGCCCGGGCCCTGCGCGACAGCAACGATCCCCGCCGTCTCGACGAAGCGGAATCCTACCTCATCGCCCTCTGGCAGCGCGCCCCGCAGGACGCCGCCGTGAATCTCGCTCTGGCTCGTGTAGCCGCTCACCGCGGTTCCATCGAAGATGCCACTCGGTACTACCACAATGCCATGTACGGAGTCTGGAACTCCGATCCCGACGCGAACCGCAGCAAGGCTCGGATCGAACTGATCCAGTTTCTGCTCAAGAGAGGCGCTCCTGACAAGGCCGAATCAGAACTCATGGCGCTCGCTACTGCCTTGCCGCCCGCACCCGACGCGCATCTGCAGGCTGCCCAGCTTTTTGCCCAGGCGCAGGACTACGCAGGCGAGCTGGCTCAGTACGAAGAGGTTCTCCATTTTGATCCTGCCAACTCCGCTGCGCTGGCGGGAGCCGGCCAGGCCGCTTACCGCGCCGGCAACTACATCAACGCCAGCCGCTATCTGCAGCAGGCGGTGAATGCGAATCCGCAGGATGAAGACTCCCGTCAGCTTCTGACCACCACCGAACTGATTCTGCGCAACGATCCCTTCGTCGGTCATATCTCCGACGCCGAACGCAATCGCCGCATCGCTGCCGCCTTTGCCCAGGCTGAAAAGCGTCTCGACGAATGTGCTCAGCAGAAGAACGTCGATCTGAAAGCGACAACAACTCCAGCCACAGCTTCCGGCTCTGCTCCGGCGCCAGTTCCGGCCACGTCGCCGCTGCTTCCGCTCCAGTCTCTGTGGACCGAAGCCAAACCTGATCTCGCTCGTCTCCGCTCGCCTGCAGAAACCGATCTCCCTGATGCGATCATGGATGTGGTCTTCCAAATCGAACAGCAGACCGCCGCGACCTGCGGCCAGCCGCAAGGCCTCGACCTGGCACTGCTTCTGATCTCTCAAAAGCGCGAGGCCGCCAACCAATGAGCAACGGCGATCCTACTTCCCCCGCTGTCGCCGTCCGCTTCCAGGGGCCACGCCGTTTGTTTTCGTCTCTTGAGGGCGTTTTCAACGAAGAAGTATTCTTCCTCATTCTCTGCGTCTTCATCGGAATCTTTTCCGGCCTCGCCGTGGTCTGCTTCCGCCTTGCCATCGACTGGATCCATCTGGCTCTGCTCGGACCGCTTCCCCAAACTCACAGCTGGCGGCTGTTCGCCGTCCCCGCGCTCGCCGGCCTGGTCGTAGCCGCCCTGGTGATTCATGTGTTCCCCACCATTCGGGGCAGTGGGGTGAATCAGACCAAGGCCGCGCTCTACATCTTCAACGGATTCATTCCTTTCCGCACCGTCATCGGAAAATTCATCTGCTCCGGCATCGCCATCGGTTCCGGCCAATCCCTCGGTCCAGAAGATCCTTCTTTGCAGATCGGTGCCGGCATTGCCTCGGCCCTCGGTCGCCAGCTTGAAATCTCGCGCGACAAACTCCGCCTCATGGCTCCTGTCGGCGCGGCCGCCGGCCTCGCCGCCGCCTTCAACGCTCCCATCTCTGCCGTCCTCTTCGTCATCGAAGAGGTCATCGGCCGCTGGAGCGCCGGCATCCTCGGTTCCGTCGTGCTCTCCGCCGTCTCCAGCGTCGTGATCGTGCGCTGGTTTCTCGGCAGCGAGCCGCTGTTCCGCATTCCTGTCACGACCTTCAAGCGGCCCAGCGAACTTCTTGCCTACGCCGTGCTTGGCATCGTCGGAGGCCTGGCTTCCGTCGCCTTCGCCCAATCGATCGGCTATTTGCGCCCCCGCCTGAAAGCCTTGCCGCACTGGACGCAATACTTTCAGCCCGCCGTCGCCGGGCTCCTCATCGGACTCATCGCTTTCCTCGGCGCGCCTCAGATCATGGGCGCCGGTTACGATTCCATGGATCAGGCCATGCACGGCCAGTACGCCTGGAAAATTCTCGCCATCCTCGCTGTCCTCAAAATCGTTGCTACTACGCTCTCATTCGTCAGCGGCGCTCCGGGCGGAATGTTCGCCCCCACGCTCTTCATCGGAGCCATGCTTGGCGGCGCGGTAGGCGACATTGAACGCTTCTACTTTCCGCAACTCACCGGATCGACCGGCACGTATGTCCTGGTCGGCATGGGCGTCCTCTTCGCGGGATTTCTCCGTGTCCCCATGACCTCCGTATTCATGGTTCTCGAAGTCAGCGGCAACTACGAGATCATCGTCCCGGTCATCGTTGCCAACACGTTTTCTTATCTCATCTCGCGCAGCCTGCTGGATGTTCCCATCTTCGACATGCTTACGCGCCAGGACGGCCTCGTCCTTCCGTCGCTCGAGGAAGACCGCGAAGAAGCTATCCTCCGCGTCGAAGACGCCATGCTTCCCGTGCCTGCGGCGATCCTCAGTGCCGAGGATTACGTCGACGCCAACGCCCGCCGCGTGCAGGATTCCACCGATGCCGTGTTCCTGGTGCGCATGCATCCCAGCGGCTGGAGCACCATCAGCCGCGACCAGCTTCAGCGGTTTTTCCTCGAAGGCAAAGGAGAACACACGTTGGGTTCGGTGCTGCCGCCGCAGTCGCTTCCCAGTTTGTATCCTGATCTTCCGCTCGATTCCGCATTGCGTTACGTTAACGATTACCCGCTGGTGCCGGTGGTGAATCGCGCCAATTTCCGTAAGTTGGAAGGCGTGGTCACGCGCGACTCTGTCTTCAAGCGATATGAAACTGACCGAGCGCCCGCGGGAGACTGAGCTTTATTGAGAGTCCCGTGCGAAGCCTGCCATCTTCCACACATGTGCAAATTCTTGCGTCTAGCCCTGTATTCCTGCCCCTAACTCGAATCCCAGACGCCCCGGTTTGGTATGCCGATTGCCATAATATCTCCGGAAGCCGCGCCAATCGGGCATTCCGCGAGGTGTTTGGCATAAATACGCTGTTTCCCCCGGATAGGATCATCTTATGAAGACCACAATTATTGTTTTCTGCCTTCTCTGCACAACCGCCGCTTTCGCTCAAAGCGCGCCACTCCTGAGCAACACCCCAGCGCCCGTCGTGATGGCGGACCACCCTCTGCACGCTTCCGAGCACGCCTTGGCGACGGAAACGAGCCTGTTCAGTGGCATGTCACCTTACAGCTATGCTAAAGGCGAAGTTCCGCTGGCCGAATTAGGATCACTCCCGTACGAGACGCCTCTAGGCGACGTGGCCCGCGCCTGCAGAAAAGAGCACGCCGAGGCGCCGAAAGCCACGGTAGTCCTCGATAAGTAAACGGAGTCCGTGTCTGGTGGTTCAGGTGACAAAGATAGGTTCAAGTGGGGACAGCCGCCCTTCGACTTCGCTCAGGGCAGGCTCTCGGCTGTCCCGCCAAGCGCAGCGAAGCGTTCTGCTGCTAGCTCTCAACGCCGTTACTCGCCGGCTCCCATCATCACAATCGGCATAGTCGGGGCACTCGCCCCGGTTTCATTTTCCACGGTGATCGCGAACGCCTTGGCCTCGACCGCCGCCGGCAGCACTGGATTCACGACGCTCGCGCTGCCATGCGCATCCGGCTTGAAAACTCCCGCAGGAATCGGGGCGCCGCTCACCGGAATCAGCCACAACTCATAAACCTTCCGCGGCGGCAGCGCAGGCATGTTATTCGCCAGGAAGACCAGGCTGCTGCGGTTCCGCAGATAAAATGCCTTGCCTTGCGGCTGCGGCGGCGTGTTCGTCGAAACCAGCGTAACCCGCTGCGCTTCGGGATCGAGAATCGGTGCTGCGATCCGCCGCAGCTCTTCCAGTTCGCGCGCGTTCTTCGCTGCCTGAGAACTAACGTCTGCCAACTGCATTCTCAACGCCATATTCGCCCGCTGCACCGACAACGCCACGGCTATCACCGCCGTCACCGCCACAGCCCATCCTAGCCATCCCCAAAGGAGTGGCCCGCCCAGCAAGACACGCGACGGCCTGTCGCTTTTCCCCGCTGTTCGTGAAAGCGCGTCAGCCACGCGTGGCTCCCTCCCCACCGCATCCAGCAACCGCTGCCGCGCCCTTTGCGGAGGCCTGGGCCCCGCCGCCATCAGCGCCAGCAACGCCGTATCGCCGCGCAGTCGCTCCAGTTCCAGCCGGCAAGCCGCGCACGTCGCCAGATGCGCGTCCAGCCTGGCGCGATCCTCCCCCCGCAGAGCATCCAGGGCGTACAGTGCAAGGTCGTCAGCGAATTGTTCGTGCTCGCTCATCGAAAGTGGCACAGCTCCAAAATGTGGGGACAGCCGCCCTCGGCTGTCCGCGGAGCGCAGCTCCGCTAGTCTCTCAACCCTGAAACGCTTTCCTCAGAGCAATCAAGCCCGAACGAATCCGCGTCTTCACGGTTCCCAGCGGCTCTCCGGTCTTGTCCGCAATCTCGGAATGGCTCATGCCTTCCCAATAAGCCATTTCAAGAGCCAAGCGCTGCGCCGGAGCCATTGCCCCCATCACCCCGCGAACTTTCTCCGCGGCCCGCGCCCGCTCGGTGTCTCCAGCCAAATCCGGCGCTACCGACAACACCACATCGTCAATATCGGTTTCCGGCCGCCGCTTTCTGAGGGAGTCAATCGCGCGGTTTCGAGTGATCACAGCCAACCAGCTTCCCAGACTGCCGCGCGCGGCGTCGAACGCGGCCGGCTTGCGCCACAATTGCAGAAATACTTCCTGCAACACATCTTCCGCAGCTCCAGTATCGCCCAGCACTCGCAAGGCAACCGCATACACGACCGAAGAATAGCGGTCGTAGAGCGCCGCCATCGCCCTCTGATCGCCGGACTTCAGCCCCGTCACCAGCGCCAGATCCCTCGCAATGCCTTGTGGTTGCGGCACCAAACGCAATATCTCTTCCTTATACAGATATACGAAAAATCAGAGCTGTCGGATTGCCCTCCGCGCAGGACCAACCACCCCACGCTGTGGCGAAAACATACCAGCCGGATACTGTCCCGGGCAAGCGACCAGCGTTTTCTCCGACCGGCGCGCCCGGTGTTGGTGCTAATCGCTATCGTTGAAATTTGAAAGGATCAAACAGAACACAGAAGATCGAAAGCAGAAAAGAATGAGACAGGGAGCAAGCCACCAGAAAAAGCACAACGGAAGTCCCCGCTCACTGGCTCAGCTTGATGGCCAGTTGCCGCTCCGGCTGCGTCATCTGACTCCATAATTTCTGCAGGTCGTCCTGCAGCGCCTGATTGTCTGGTTCCTTGTGGAGAGCCAGCGCAAACCAGCGGTAGGCCGTGGGCAAGTCCCGCGGCGTGCAGATTCCCGTCGAGTAGAGCGCGCCCATCGAAATCATCGCCTTTGCATTGGACTCGTCCGCCGCCTGCTTCAGCAGCCGCAGGCCGTGATCGCAGTCCTCGCGCACCCCACGTCCATAGATGTAGCGTTCCGCGTTGGTCACCGGATCAATCGGCTTTGCCGCGGGAGGTTTCGCAATTGCAGGAGCGGAGATTGCCGGTTTCGGCGCGGGCGATGCCCCAGCCGTCGGAGTCGTTTGCTGGTCGGAGCCAGAAGGCGCTGGCGCAGCCCCGGCAGGCAAGTTGGGATCGGCAGGCTGAGTTTGCGACGGAACTGCTTGAGCAGGGGCGCTTGCAGCAGGAGGAGTTTGCGAAGCAGGTGAGGGCAGCGCAGTCGCGGGAGCAGTCGGAGATGGAGCGGACTGTGCTGGCGCCGGCGCCGGAGTCGCCCCGCCGCCGCCGGCGCCCGGAACCGTCCCGTTATTGCTGACCGCGGGCGATGGAGCCGCGCTGTTCGGTGTTGCCGGTCCCGCCACCGCGCCGGAATCCGGGTTCTGTGGAGCGTCTGCCGTAGGCTTCGTCGCGACTGGCTTCTTATCCCCTGCGGTCAGTCCGTCGAAGCCCGCTTGCTTGAAGTGCAGATAGCCCATCCCCACGGCGAGTGCCAGCGCCACGACGATAAAAACCAGCTTGCCCCAGCCCCGCTTCGGTTCTTCCTCATCATCGAGCAGATAGTCCACATTCGAAGACGGCCGCAGAGCATCAGGCTCCGCACCACGGTTGGCCGCGGGTCCTGGAGTGCTTAAGCCAAGAAATGAGTGCCCCGTGATCACTGGTCCCGCACTGGGCCGAACGTCGTTGGTCCGAATCTCGCCCGTTCGAATCGCGTTCGCGCGAGTCTCGGTGCGAAGCGCCGCCGAACGCGGCTCCACGTTCGCTTGGCGGAATCGCGCGGGCTCGGGGATGGTTGATTCTTGTTTTTGCGCGGGCGTGGATTGCACCGGAACGGGAGGTGCCGGAACCGAGGCTACCTTCTCTGTTGCGCCGCTTTCCGTTGGTGCCGCAGCCGCTTGCGCTCGCCCGGCAGGCGGAGTCGTTGCCACCAGAGAAGCTCCGCACATTCCGCAAAAGCGGTTGGCCCCGTCATTTTCGTTGCCGCATCGTCCGCAGCGCACGCAGCCTCCTCGACTATTCTGTCATCTAGATTAACTCTACTGCCCCTGGTTTCGCGAGTACGATGCTGATTCAGCAAGTTTCGAAGCTCACAAAAAGACACCGCTTCGGCTTTATTTATTTGCCGGCTGGGATCTTGCGGGTTGCCCTTTAATTGAGAGGCGTGCTGGATGGGTCCGATAGAGCAATCAGTTTGCCTACCGGATACTCTTCCTGGGTCAGAGGAATCGCAGGTTCGGAATTGACGATTGTGAGCACATCGCCGCTGTGAACTCCGCGCAGGAGCAGCCGATCGCGCTCGACGCCCACGACTCGATATTTCTCGTCGAAAACCGACACGGAAACTCCTTGTCGCTTATTAGATGCCAGATTCGATGCCCCGGATACTAAGGAATTCGTTCTCCCTTGCCGAAAGGTTCCAAAACAGAACGCAACTTTCCGGCGTTCCATATGCGAATTGAATTATGCCGCTCCGAAGCGCACTGAAACCAGTTTCGAAACGCCGGGCTCTTGCATAGTCACGCCGTAAAGGACAGGCGCGATGCTCATGGTCTTCTTGCTGTGAGTGATCAGGACGAACTGGGTCTTGATGCTCATCTCTTTGACCAGTTCAGTGAAGCGCCCGATGTTGGCCTCATCCAGCGGCGCGTCCACTTCGTCGAGGATGCAGAACGGGCTGGGCGTGTATTGGAAAATGCCGACCAGCAAGGCGAGCGCGGTGAGGGCCTTCTCGCCACCGGAAAGCAACAAAACGCTCTGCAGGCGCTTGCCGGGAGGCGATGCCACCACGTCGATGCCGCTCTCGGCGGAATTTTCCTCGTCGGTGAGCTTCATGAAAGCGTGGCCGCCGCCGAAGAGCTTCTTGAATGTGACCCCGAAGTTCTCGTTAATCTTGGTGAAAGCTTCTTTGAACTTCTGACGCGACACTTCGTCAATCTCGCGGATGGTCGCGGTCGTATTCTCGATGGAGGAGATCAGGTCTTTGCGCTGGCCGTCGAGGAAGCCGTGCCGCTGGGCAGTCTCGCGGTACTCTTCGAGCGCCATCATGTTTACCGGGCCCATGGCTTCGAGCTTGGCTCGCATCTCGCGATGAGCCTGGTCACAGGCAGCCAGCTTGTCGCCGGTGACTAGCGCCAGGGTAGTGTCGGCCAGCAAAGCCCCGTGCTCGATTCCAAGTTCGTTCAGGCAGGTATCCGACATGTACATGGCATCGGCTTGCAGCTTGGCGGCTGCTGCCTGCAACTCGCCACGCCGGTCGCGAGCCTGGTCGAGAAGCTGGCGAGCCTGGCGGAGCAGTTCGTCGATTTCGGCGAGTCGCGACCGGATCTGGTCTTTTTCAAACTGCAGTAGGCCCTCACGAGCCTGGCTTGCGTTGCGCTCGGCTACGAAGTCGGCGGCCTGCTGCTCGAGCTGCAGGTTCTCGGTTTCGCGCTGCAGCTTCTCGGCGGCAGCCGCTTCAATCTGCGAGACGAGAGCGTGGAGGCGCTCGCTCATTTCAGCAAAAAGGGAATCGATGCGTCCGAGCACGGCAGTTGCCGAGCGGTGACGCTCTTCGAGGGCGGCGACCCGGGCCACGCGCTGCGAACTGGCTTGGGCGGCGTCTTCCCGACGCTGGCGCAGCGTGCCGAGCGATTCCTGAGCGGCCGCAATTTGCTGCTCAAGTTCGGCGCGAGTTTGTTCGAGAACGGCGATCTCAGAATGACGCGCAGCGACAATCGACTCCTGCTCAGAGCGCTCTGCAGATAGACGTTGCAACTCCGCTTGCGAAACGTTCACGCGTTCGCTGACGCGGGCCATTTCGGAATCGAGTTGCTGCAGCATGTGGCCGGAAGTCATCGACTGGTGCTCGGCCTGGCGCTTTTCGGCATCGAGACGCTCCAGCAGGGAAGTGAAGTCCTTGATTTCCCGTCCCAGCGTGAGCACTCGCATTTCTTCCTCACGAAGAGCGCGCTCGAGATCCTCCAGTTGCCGCAGAACTTCGCGAAGTTCGCGCTTCATGGAGAGCGGGCCTTCGGCGCGCTGTTTGCCGCCGGTGACGGTCACGTTGTGAAAGCATTCTCCGGTCTGCGAAAGAAAGAATGCGTCGGGATTCTCGAGGGCAAGCCCACGCGCTGTATCGGAGCCGGGGACGATGTAGCCGTCGCGCAGCTTGGGCAGAATTACTTCCAGCGACTTCCCGAATCCGTCGAGGACGCGGATGGTGGACTTCAGCGGCACGATGGAAGCCGTCGGCGGCGCGCAGTGCGCAGCTTCGTCGAGAATAAAAGAGAACTTGGCCTGCGCGTCTTCGGGATGAACTAGGAAGGTAGCGCGGCCATCGACATCGCTGCGCAGCAGGCGAAGGCCCTCGTCGGCGGCGTCCCAGGACTTGACTACGATGTAGTTCAGCTCATCGCGCAGGAAGTCTTCGACCACGCGCTCAAAACGCGGTTCGACTTCGAGGAAATCGGCGAGGACGCCGACCGGCGCCAGGCCGCTCTGCATTACTCCCGACTGGAAAAGGCGGCGAACTGACTCGGTCGAGTAGCCATGTTCCGCGATCACCGCCTCGAGCGATCCCTTCTTACCAAGAGCCGTGGCGAACTCGGCGCGGAGCAGGTCGAGATGAGTCTTGGCTTTCGTTTCTTCGAGGCGCTTGGCTTCGAGGAGGCGGCGAAGTTGACTGATCTCTTCAGTAATTCCGGTGACGCGTTGCGTGATGGTTTCGAATTCGAGCGCGAGTTGTCCGCGCTGTCCGCCAAAGGCTTCGACCTGAAGGTTGGCGCTGGCGATTTCAGTTTGCAGACGGCGGGCTTCGCGATCGGCGCCGGCCAGGCGCTCTTCAGCCTGTGCCAGCTGATTGCGTAACCGCGAGGCCGCCGACACGGTGTCAAAAATGGCTACGCGCGATTCTTCCTGCTGATGTTCAAGTTCGGCGAGCGCCGTCGCGGCGGCTGCGGCTTCCTGCTGCGACAACGCGAGTTCGTGTTGAGCTGCAGCCAGATCGGCGGCGGCTGATTCGAGCACTTGCCGGTTGGAATCGCGCTCGGCTTCGAGCGCGGTCAGGCGGTGACGGGCCTGGGCCAATTCCGCCTCCGCCGAAGCGGAACGGACTACGAGTTCGGCGCAGCGTTCTTCGTTGTGCCGGCGGCGGGCGCGAGCGCGATCGATTTCCAAATCGATCTGGCTGAGGCGCTCGCGATTCTCGCGCAGTTCGGCCTCAATGGCATAGCCGCGCTCGGTGCCTTCTCCGTGTTCGGACTCGAGTTGCCGGACAGATTCGGCGCGGTGCTGCATGTCTTCCGCCAGGGCATTGAGTTGGGCGTCGAGTTCAGCGCTCTCCCGCTCTATCGCCGCGAACTTACTTGCCAGGACCACGCGCAACTGGGCCCGCATCTCGTCGCGCAGCTTGGCGTAGCGCTCAGCCTTCGAGGCCTGGCGCTTCAGCGAATTCATCTGTCGCGTGACTTCGTCGAAAATATCGTTCACGCGGGCAAGGTTCAGCTTGGCATCTTCGAGGCGAGCTTCGGCGAGTCGCTTCTTGGTTTTGAACTTCGTGATTCCCGCCGCCTCTTCGAGAATCGCGCGGCGGTCGGTGGGCCGACTGCTGAGAATCTGGCCAATGCGTCCCTGCTCGATCAGGGCATAAGTCTCTGGTCCGAGGCCGGTGCCCATGAAGAGTTCCTGAATGTCGCGCAGTCGGCAGAGCTTGCCATTGAGCAAATATTCGCTGTCACCCGAGCGGAACAGGCGGCGCGTGACTACGATTTCTCCGGTGCGGAATTGTTGCTGATTGAATTTCCTGCGCCGGATCTTCAGCACGACTTGGGTTGCGCCGCTTACAGCGGCAGAAGTCGGGATCGGCACGATTGCGTGAACTGGCAATGCGAATACAGGTTCATCGTCCGGGAAGGCGACCGCCAGCATGTCCACTTTCGATCGTGGAATTTCTACTTCTTCCGTTTTGCCGGGCTGAGCGTCTTCGACGGCGCGTTCGGTTTCCTCGGCGGCGCGGGCGCGGACGGCGGCTTCGTCCCAGTCCTCGGCTGGACGTCGTGCGGCTTCCGCACTGACGGGAAGCTCATCTTGAATGTCGATTTCCGTAGGCGCACCGGCGTCGGGGCCGGGATACTCTTCGGGATCAATCAGGGTGAGCGAGACCTCGGCCATGCCGGTGGGCTTGCGGTCGTGGGTGCCGGCGAAGATCACGTCTTCCATGCGCGAGCCGCGCAGCGTCTTCGCCGACTGCTCGCCGAGCACCCAAGAGATGGCGTCCGCAATATTCGACTTGCCGCAGCCGTTGGGGCCGATGATGGCGGCGATTCCGTCCCCGTGAAACTTGAGGTCGGTGCGGTCGCAAAACGATTTAAAGCCAAGAATCTGAAGCCGCTTCAGTTTAAGCAACGTGAACTCCTTGGGAAAAACAGTAGCCAGTGGTCAGAGGCCAGTTGCCAGTTCTGCTGCCCGGCAAATTGCCGCATGCCGACCTGTTTACTAGACTGATACCTCCAGCGCTGAAACGGCGCTTGCCCAGCTTCGGCTGTCCCGGGCTGGATCGGGCAGGCACAAATTAGAGCTACTGTAACGGTGAAATTGGGGCGGGGTCAAGCAATATAACACTATATATTGTATGGCCTTAAGAGCGACCGCGTTGGGTTGCACATGCATTGCAGCAGTTGCCTGGTTTACGGGTGAGGGAAGGACGAGGTGGGAGAACCGCGAGAGCAGGACTATGCTAGCGCAACTGGCGATATAAGACAACGATTCTGGGCTGATCACCGCGAGATGCGCGCTTCGCTGCGCCCAGCGGGACAGCCGAGGCTGTCCCCACACAGGCAGTGTCGTTCTTTACTTTCCTCCCAGCCTTTCGAAAAACAGGCAGATGGTTTCAATGCCGTGGTGGAAGTTGGGGATATGGAATTTTTCGTTGGGGGCGTGAAGGTTGTCGTCCGGCAGACCAAAGCCCATCATGACGCTGGGGATCCTCAAAGCCTGATAGATGTCGTTGACGATGGGGATCGATCCGCCGCTGCGAATGAACACGGTTTCTTTTTTGAATGTGTCGTGCAGCGCCTCAGTCGCAGCTTTGATATATGGGTTGTCGGTGCCGACCACGCTGGCGGGGCCCTTACTCCACACTTTAATCTTGGTTTCGATGCCCTTGGGCGTGAGCTTCTTCACGAAGGCCGTGTAGCGCTTGAGGATGTCGTCCGGATCCTGGTTGGGCACAAGCCGCATGGAGACTTTGGCCGCAGCTTTGGCGGGGATCACGGTTTTGGCGCCGGCGGCGATGAATCCTCCGGGCATGCCGTGGACTTCAAGCGTGGGTCGCGCCCAGGTGCGGTAGAGAACTGAATAGCCCGGCTCGCCAGTTAGAACCTTGGAGCCGACTTCAGTTTTGCGGTAGTGCTCCTCGTTGAAGGGCAGGCGCTTCCAGGCTTTGAGTTCGTCCTTGCTCGGCGCTTTCACGTTCTTGTAGAACCCCGGGATGAGGATTTTCCCCTTCGCGTCTTTCAGCTTGCTGATGATTTCGATCAGCGCGAAAAAGGGATTGGGAGCAGCACCGCCGTAGACGCCGGAGTGCAGATCGACCTTGGCGCCTACGGCTTCGATCTCGGTATAGACCAGGCCGCGGAGTCCTACGCAGAGGGTGGGAAGATTCGGGGCGAAGAGTTCGGTGTCGCAGACCAGGGCGAAATCGGCTTTCAGCTTGGCTTTCTGCTTGTGAACATATTCGGCGATGGATTCGCCGCCTACTTCTTCCTCGCCTTCAAAAATTACTTTGACGTTGATGGGCAGTTTGCCGCCGCCGGATTTCATCAGCGATTCCAGGGCCTTTACTTCCATCCAGAGCTGGCCTTTGTCGTCGACTGCGCCGCGCGCGTAGATATTGTTGTTGCGCTCGGTGGGATCAAAGGGCGGAGTCACCCACTCGTCGAGCGGATCGGGCGGTTGCACGTCGTAGTGGGCATAGCACAGCGCCGTGGGCTTGCCAGGAACATGCAGCCAGTCTGCATAAATCAGGGGATGGCCTTTCGTCAGGATGACTTCGACGTTTTCCATGCCGATGCGGCTGAGTTCGTTGGCTACGAAATCGGCGGCCTTTTGTACGTCGGGTTTGTGCTCTTCCAGGGTGCTAACGCTCGGGATGCGAAGGAGGTCTTTGAGTTCGCTCAAGAAGCGCTGCTGATTATTGCGGGCGAAATCGACTGCGGGCGAGGCCATGGGTTGATCCTTTCTTATAAGAGCTATGTTTCCAGCCTGTCGAACGGAAACGCACCAGTATACTGCCGCGCGGCACAGGGGAGCGATCTCATGGTGTGTGAAAGCTCAATCGACAGCTATTGAGGCTTGGTTGTTGAGTCAACCAATTCCATTTTTCCATTCCGGAGTTCGTAGGAGCTCACTGTGACCGTGCCGTTATTCCTGTCCCACGTCGAGACCTCCCTGTGGATCAAGGTGTATCGACCATCATCCTCGTATCGATAGGTCTCGTTTTGCCAATCTGCGACACTGCCGTTTGAACTCGTCGTTACCTGCTTCTTTGCCTCATCAAACGAAGGGGTCGTGAGACTGCTCAGAAAATCGTTATGGACAAATTGGCTCGTCTTCGGGTCGTACAAATAAAAATCATACGAACAATTACCTGTCCCTCCGCACTGGCTCAGTAGCTGTAGATCCTTGTAGCCATCGAAATTGGCGTCCACCGTAGTAAGCACACTCCAGATGGGGGCCGGCGTTACCAAACCGGGATCGGTCGTATCCTCGATGGTTTGAATCACCTCGGTTCCGCTTCCCGCAGTGATGTCGAGATTGCCAAAGGTATTATCCGGCTGGCCGGAAAAATGGAAGGTGAATAATGGCAGCTTCGAATTGATGCGATAGGTGCAGGTCATGCCACCGCGGAGATCTTCCTCGCCAGCAAAATAATTCTGCATCTGGCTAAGGGGAATTGCGCCGGTATAGGGAGCGAGCTTGCACCCTTCGCTGGGCTGCGGCGAGCTTGAGCCGGGGACCGATGTCGGGCTCGATGTTCCAGCAACCTGGCTGCTCGTTGAAACTGGCGGATCCTGCGCCAAACCCAAAGGCACGCCAGCCAGGGGAAAAAGGGCCAGGAGCGGCAAGGTAAAGATTGCTGCAACGACCTTTTGCTGCATGCGGATAAGTTTAGCAGCGCTATTCAGGAGTGCTTAAAACCGCTCCGAAAAGCGTGAAGGGGAAAAGGCGTCGAGATTAAATGCAGGCTCTTTGCCTGTAATTACGTCTGCCATGACCTGAGCTGTGATTGGGGCTAAGAGAATTCCGTCGCGAAAATGGCCGGTAGCTACGTAGTAGCCGAGAGTCGCGGTGGGGCCGAGAATCGGCAATGCGTCGGGAGTTCCCGGGCGCAGGCCGGCCCAGTCTTCAAGAATCTTCGCATTGCGAAGTTCGGGCACAATGGCGATCGCGGCGTGGTGCAGGCGCTGAATCGTTTCGACGTCGGTGCGCTTGTCGAATCCGGCTTCTTCCACGGTTGCCCCAACCAGAATTCTTCCGTCGCTGCGAGGGATCAGGTAAACCTCTGGCGCACGAATCACATGTTTAAGCAGATTGTGCGAAGGTGAGAGCAGGCAGAGCATTTGTCCCTTAACCGGCCGAGTGGGAAAAGCGTAGGGGGCGATCTGGCCCGCCCATGCTCCTGCGCAGTTCACGACTTTAGGCGCGTGGAACGAGGTCTTCGTTGTGATGACGCCGGCGACGCGTCCTTCGGAAAGATTGATGGCTGTTACCTCTTCGCCCGATGAGATATCTACGCCGCGGCGCTTTGCCGTTTGAAGAGCAGCGGCGGTAAGGGCGCGCGGGTCGACGTTGCGTTCGTGCAGATAGAAAGCAGGTCGGTTGAGAACAGCGAGCCCCGGTTCGAGTTCAGCGAGGGGCGCGGGAAGGTTCCTGTGTTCTGGGTAAGGAGAAGAAAGATGCTGGGCGGAAGGAAAGAAAATTGTGCCTTGGTCTCTTAAGTCAACTTTCCCTCCGGATTCCGCTTCCAACTCGTAGGCGAATTCTGGATACATGCGCGCGCTGGCTGTTGCTAGCGGTTGCAGAACGGCGGGCGTTTCAAGCGGACAATCGACCAGCATGCCGCCAGCGGCATGCGACGCTTCGCGGCCGGGCTCGCCGCGCTCGACTACAAGGACGCTCGCGCCTCTGCGCCGGAGCTCAATCGACAGCGAGAGACCGATGATGCCGCCGCCGATTACGATTACATCCCAATTCTTCACCTCCGCATTGTAAAAGACTCCGTTACTTTCGTTACCCGTGTGGTTACCCTTCTGCCCCCTATAATCCGATCAAACCTACTAGATAATGATGACCACGCGTACGCCCAACTCAAGCGCGGGAACTGCCGCGGCATCGCCATGGATTTATGGTCCCTGGCTTGATCTTGTCGTCGGATGCGGGGCGTGGTCGGCTCCGTTGTTGCTGATCTCCTACTTCTCCATTGCCTCGAGCGCCCGGGCATGGGCGGTCGCCTTCTACGCGCTGGCGCTGTTTTTCAATTATCCGCATTACATGGCGACCATCTATCGTGCCTACCATCGTGAAGAGGACTTCCATAAATATCGAATCTTCACGGTGCATATTACGGCGCTGATCGTGCTGACGCTGGTGCTGGCGCATTCCTGCGTTCGAATTTTGCCGTGGATCTTCACCATCTATTTGACCTGGAGCCCCTGGCATTACAGCGGCCAGAACTACGGCTTGTTTATGATGTTCGCGCGCCGCGCGGGTGCGAAGCCGAGTGAGGCTGTACGCCGCGCGATCTACGGCGCGTTCATCGCTTCGTATCTGATTCTGTTCCTGGGCTTCCATACCGGGGCTTCGGCTGATCCGCTTTTTATTTCGCTCGGAATTCCCGCCATCGTAAGCCGGTGGGAGCAGATTCTGCTTGCCGTGGCTTTCGTTGCGCTTGCAGCGTTTGGGCTGTCGCGCCTGGCGCGAGAGACCGGCTGGCGAAAGTTGTTGCCTTCGCTGACTTTATTCTCTTCGCAGTTTCTGTGGTTCGTCTTGCCGGCAGGTATTTCGCTGATTAAAGGTTGGGAAATTCCGCAGAGCCGTTACAGCACGGGCGTGTTGGCCGTGATGCACTCAGCGCAATACCTATGGATCACCAGTTACTACGCCCGTCGCGAGGCCGCCGGTGAGGGCAGACGCCCTTGGCGGGTGTGGGCGTACTTTGCTGTTTTGATTGCCGGGGGCATCGCGTTGTTTGTTCCCGGGCCCTGGCTCGCGAGCCGCGTGTTCCACCACGACTTCACGAGCAGTTTCCTGATCTTCACTGCGCTGGTGAACATCCACCATTTTCTTCTGGACGGGGCCATCTGGAAGCTGCGCGACGGAAAGATTGCAACACTTCTGTTGAGTTCGCGGGAGCGGATTTCCGACGCTGCTTCGGGAGCCGGAAGCCGGCTATCTCAGGCTTGGACCTGGCTTACTGGTACAACCGCGGGCGCCGGCCAGTTGCGGGTCGGCGCTGCTGTCGTGCTGCTGTTGTGGGGAACGGTGGATCAAGCACGATACTACTTGTCGCTGCGTGCCGATAACCTGCCTGACTTGCAGCGTGCGGCTGCGATGGATTCTTTCGATACCTCAGTGCAGATGCGCCTGGCCCGGCGAGAGCTGGACGAAGGCCAGGCGCGGCTAGCGGAAGAGGCGTGGCGAAAGGCCATGCAAGTCAACCCAGCCGATCCCGCTCCGCGGCAGGCGCTGTTGCGATTCCTCATCGGGCAAGGCCGCATCGATGAAGCTTTGAGTTTGACGGATGCTTCGCTGAAGTACTCCCCCAAAGATGCGAATCTTTTGGTGGATCGTGGCCTGCTGGCTCTGCGCCTGAGTCAGCCCGATCAGGCTGTGGAGAGCTGGGAGCGCGCAATTTCTGTCGATCCGGGCCAGATGGCCGCGCACCTTTACCTGGCGAATGAACTCGATCACGAAGGCAAGGCTCACGCTGCGGCCGGGCATTACGAAGTGTTTCTAAACGCGGTCGCCCGGCAGCCGGTGGGCCAACGTCCGGTGCCGGAGAAGGTGATTGCGATTGCGCTTCGCATGGCAGATTGCCAGCGGCGCGCGTCTGAGAAAACGCTGGCAATTCAGTCTTACGAATTGGCAGCCACCATTGCCGATCAGACCAAGCAGCCTAAGCTTGAGAGCGTCGCCAACGTGAATGAAGCGGCGCTGCAGGCTGATGCCGGAAAACTTGGGCAGGCCCTTCAGCTTTACCAGCACGCGCTGCAATTGGATGATTCGATTGCCGACAAGGAGGCGAGTGCGGAAGACTGGCTGGCTTATGGACGCTTCCTTGATAACTCTGGGTTTCCGACTCGACTGGCCTACGCTTGCTTTGTGAAATCCGGGCTGGAGAATGCTCTGCCCGACGCATCGCAAAAGCAGTTCTTGGCCGATGCCAGCAAGCGCGCTGAGGGCCGCATTGGGTCCGAAGCCGCTGCGATCCGGCGCAATCCCGACCCGGTGCTGCAGGAAGCGCTGACGCTTCGCCGCTAACCTAGCCGAATTTCCGCGAGCCGTTTGACACTGCGGCGCTTGTGCTAAACAATTGAGTGGACCACGCTGTCAAGGCGGTTAATCCTCGGAGGAACTACATGCCGGACGAAGGCGAACAGATACAGATTGAACAGCAGTCGACTGCAGGGAAGTGGATTCTGGTGATCCTGGCAATTCTTTTTGTCGCGGGTTCGGTGTATGGGTATGTGACCACGCAACAGCACGTACAGAAGCTGACCACGGACCTGAGCGCCAGTCAGGCACAGGTTGCGGAACTGCAAAAGAGGGTGCAATCCTCAGAAGCCCAGGAAGAGACCATCGCCCAAAAGCTGGGCATGACGAAGAAAGAACTGATGGAGCGCGCTGCCGCGCTGCAAGCGCAACAGAAGGTTGACGAGTCCCGGCTGGCGCAGCAAGAGAAGGAATCGAAAGAACAGATCGGGCAGGTAAGCGGGGAAGTGGCTGGGGTGAGGACCGACGTCGGCGGGGTCAAGACCGACGTGGCTTCCACCAAGGCCGATCTGGAAGCCACGAAAGCCAAGCTGCAGAGTGCGGTGGGCGACCTCGGGGTGCAGAGCGGCCTGATCGCCAATACGCGCAGCGATTTGGAAATTCTCAAGCATCGGGGCGACCGCAATTATTACGAATTCACTTTGCTCAAAGGGGCGAAGCCGCAGCCCGTGGCGACGGTGAGCCTCCAGCTCAAAAAGACTGATCCCAAACACGGCAAGTTCACGGTGAATGTGACTTCGGACGACAGGACCATCGAGAAGCAGGACCGCAATACCTCCGAGCCGATTCAGTTCTATTCTGGACGGGATCACTTGCTATTTGAGCTGGTGGTGTGGACGGTCGACAAGAAGAAAGCGACCGGCTACCTGAGCACTCCGAAGGCCGCGCCCGTCCCGGTGACAGCCAATTGAGCAGAGTGCTTAGTCGATCGGCACAAATTTCACGCAGACCGGTTCCGATACATCCAGAACTTTACCGGTTGGCGTGAGGCGGCCGGTTTTGGCGTCGATGCTGAATACGACAATGTTGTTTGACTTTTCGTTGGCCGCGAACAGCAGCGAACCTCCAGGAGCAATCTCAAAACTGCGCGGAGTTTGGCCTTTGGTCGACGCGTACTCGATCAGGGTCAGCGTCCCTTTATCTGGGTCGATGGCGAATACGGCGATGCTGTCATGGCCGCGGTTCGAGGCATAGAGGAATTTGCCGGAAGGATGAACCTGGATCTCGGCGTCGTCGTTATGCGCGGAGAAGTCTTTTGGATACGTCGAAATCGTCTGCAACCGGCGGAAGATTCCGGCTGAGCCGTCATAGCTGAAGACGGAAACCGTGGACTGCATTTCGTTGACCACATAGGCGAACTTGCCGTTGGGATTAAACGCGAAGTGCCGGGGACCCGCCCCGGGATCGGCTTTGGCGAGCGTCGTATAAATCTGCGGATCATTCAGACTGAGCGAACCCTTGGCGCGGTCGAATTTGTACACCAGCGTTTCGTCGAGGCCGAGATCGTCCACGATGGCGAAGCGCTCGTCAGGCGACAGATCGATCGAGTGAGCGTGCGGCCGTTCCTGACGCTCGGGATCCGCGCCGTGGCCGGTGTGCTGGATGAAGGCTGAAGCTTCGCCCAGTCGTCCATCTTCAAGCACCGGGAATACCGCGACGCTGCCTCCGGTGTAGTTGGCCACCAGCACGTATTTTCCAGTTTTATCTACTGTGATGTAGCAAGGGTCCGCGCCTTTAGACGCGACCTCATTCAACAAAGTTAGTTTGCCGGTCGCGCGATCGATCGAAAAGGCGCTGACCGCCCCGCTTTTCTGGCCTTGATAATTCCCGGTTTCATTCACCGCATAAAGGAACCGGTGGTTGGGATGCACGGCGAGAAACGACGGATTGGTGGTCTCGGCGGCCACGCCGATCGAGGCTAGCTCGCCCGTACCCGAATCGAAACGGTAGGCGTAGACGCCCTTGCTAGTGCTGCCCGTTTCGGCTGTATAGGTGCCGACGTATACGAAATACTTTTTGTGCGAGGCGGGTGCTGCTTCCGCGCAAAGAACTGATAAAGCGAATATGAGGAAGGCTGCGATGCCGCAGGGAATGTGCCGAGTTGGTTTCGTGGTTCTATAGAATCGCATCTGGACCTTTCGCGCAAATGCGCACGTTTCTTCGGTTCTTGGCTTTCACTTGGTTAGTGTGACCGGTACAGGTTGATCGTAAGGCTGGATGACTACGCTTACGGATCGGCGGTGGTTGAAGTTTTCCAGGCTCACGGGGAAGCCGACAATCACGGTCCGCTTGACCTCCTCGCCGGGTTGCAGCTTGTCTTCAGGAGAGAGCGCCGGCTGGGTGTTCGCTTTCAGGGCCGGGAAAGCCTGATAATAGCGATCGAAGTCGACGGCTGAAACTGCATCGCTACTTGCTATTCCGCTCGATGTTACAAGCTTTCCTTGAATGTCATGTACCCAGAGTGACTTCTTACCGGAGTTATGCAGGGTGAAGGTGAGGGCGACGAGCGATGCGTTTTGCCCCGGGAGCTCGACCGCGGTTACGGCATCAAGCGATCCGGCGCCCTGCGGCTTCGCGCGCTGGAAAAACGAAACGATGCCGACGATGATGAGTATTCCAACCGTGGTCAGCAGCAGTGGCTTGAGCGGTGGCAGGTTTCGCTTGGCGGTCCCAAATTCGTCAGCGATGTTGATCGTGGGTCCGCGTTGCGGGCCGGTGGCCGTAACTTCTGCCGGTGAGCCTGGCGCTGGCGGAGGAGCCGGAGCAGGACTAGGTGTTTGATCAGGCATGGAAACGTTCGCGCCTTCGGATTGTACTCCTAGCCCCGGAATTCAATTCCACTCATGCTTCATCGCCTTGGTGAATTTCTGCATAGACAGAGTATTCAGTACATCGTCCTTGGTGAGCCAGGCGCGCCGCGCCTGCAGGATGCCGTACCGGATTTTGTCGAGGTGCGAGGTGTGATGCGAATCGGTGTTGATCACGATCTTTACACCTTTCTGTTTGGCCTGGCGCAGGTGCACGTCGTTGAGATCGAGACGGTCGGGGTAGGAGTTTAACTCCATCGCGACTTTGTGTTTTGCAGCCGAGGTCAGTACTGCGTCCATGTCGAAATGATAGGCGTCGCGGCGAAGCTGCAGCCGGCCGGTGGGATGACCGATGATGGAAGTGTTCGGATTCGCAATCGCTTTGAGCAGGCGCTCGGTCATCTTGGCCGGCTCCTGATTGAAGACGGAATGCACGCTGGCGATTACGAGATCCATCTGGGCGAGGACGTCGTCGGAAAGATCGAGGTCACCGTCGGCCAGGATATCGACTTCGATTCCGGCGAAGATCTTGATGCCATCGATCTTCTCATTCGCGGCGCGAATTCGCTGGATGTGAGCGATGGCGCGCTTGTCGTCAAGACCGTTGGCGAAGGCCAGATTTTTCGAGTGATCAGTGATGGCCATGTATTTGTAACCGCGCGCCTTGGCGGCTTCAGCCATTTCTTCGATGGTGTTCTTGCCGTCGGTTTCGACGGTGTGCATGTGCACGTCGCCTTGAAGGTCGTCGAGCGTAATCAGAGTCGGCAACGTATGGTTCGCGGCGGCGTCGATCTCGCCCAGATTTTCTCGCAACTCGGGGGGGATGTAATCGAGCTTGAGCTTGCCGTAGATTTCTTCTTCGGTTTTGCCTGCGACCGGCTTTTCTGTTTTCAGGTCAGCCAGGCTGTATTCGTTCAGCGTGTAACCCATCTTGAGGGCGCGCTGGCGCAGGGCGACGTTGTGAGCTTTTGATCCGGTGAAGTACTGCATGGCTGCACCGAATGACTCCGGGGGTAGCAGGCGAACGTCGACTTGCAAATCGCTACGCAGGCGGAAGCTGATCTTGTTGTCGCCCTTTGCGATCACATCCATGAGAGGTGGATACTTGGCTACGTATTCGATGGCGCTCGCACGTTGCTGATCGTCGCAACAAGCGGTGCCCGTCACCAGAATATCCAGATCGCCGACGGTTTCGCGACCTCGGCGAAGGGAACCGGCGGGAGTGATGCGGTCGATGCCGGGAAACTTCGCTAGATATTCAGTCAGCTTGTTGGCCTCAGCCTCGGCGGCATCAACTAAGAATCGGCCGGAGATACGGCGGTAGTCTTCGATGGCCTTCAGCAGCTTTTGCTCGTGCTTCTCGCCCATGCGGGGCAGTTCGCGAATCTTGCCTTCACGCGCCAGTTTCTCTACGCCGTCCACGTCACAGACTTTATGGGCGCTCCAGATCAGCGCAATCGTCTTTGGACCGAGGCCCTGAATCTTCAGCAACTGCAGCATCGACGGGTGATATTTCTTTAGCAGGTCGGCCTGCACGCTGAGGCTGCCGTCTTTAAAGAGTTCCTGCAGGTTGATCAGCATCCCCTTGCCGATGCCCGGAATTGCCAGCACTTTCTTGGGTTCGCCGATGATGTCTTTGATCTGCTCGGTATTATTTTCGATGGCCTGGGCGGCGTTGCGGTAGGAACGGATGCGGAAGGAATCCTGGCCGTCGATCTCGAGCAGGTCGGCGGTTTCGTACAGGATGTTGGCGATGGATTTGTTGTCCACGCACTAAAGATTAAACAAGATTGGAATGGAGTGCCAGCGGCACAGGGAAAAGAGGCAGGCGCCGGAAAATAGAATTACGCATCCGGCCATGAGGCTGCTGAACGGCCGTCCGATTCCGGAGAAGGCGTATGGACCACCACATCAGGCGCTCTTGCTAACGTTCGCGGCCTGTGGCCCCTTCTGTCCTTCGGTGATTTCGAACTCCACCGTATCGCCTTCCTGCAGGCTTTTGTAGCCCTCGGAAGTGATGGCGCTGTAATGAACAAAAACGTCGGGACCATCCGCGCGCCCGATGAACCCGTAGCCTTTCGCGTTATTGAACCACTTGACGGTGCCTTTCAGACGTTCCACGTACACCCCCGCTTTCCGCACGTCCTGCACTGGGGGGCCCCAGACGTGCCCGCATAGAAAACATTTTGGAGCGATTGGGTTTGGGGTGTCAAGACGAAACGGCAAGGACCGGGATCGGAGGCGCTTCCGACGCCTTGCTGCGCTCGGCTCGACAGCCGAGGCTGCTGTCCCCACATGAGCGTCTTACTTTTCGCGAGCCTGATGGTCCAGCCAGAGGACTGACGCTATGGTTTTGGCATCGCGGATTGTGCCTCTTAATACCATGCGAACTGCGGTGGTGAGCGGGACCAGTCGCTTGTGGATTACTTCATCGGCTTCAGGGTGAGCCGGGCCCGCTTTAAGGCCTGTGGCTAAAAATACCGACATGGTTTCGGCAACGAATCCGGGGCTGGCATAGAAGTGGAGAATGCGGCGCCAATTCGTGGCGCAGTATCCCGTCTCCTCTAATAGTTCGCGCTTCGCCGCATGCAGAGGCTTCTCTCCAGTGTCGATGCGGCCGGCCGGAAGCTCCCACAGATAGCCGTTCGCGGCGTGGCGATACTGGCGTTCCAGCAGCACACGCGGGATGGAACGTGTCTCGTCGACAGCCAGAATTACTACAGAGCCGCTGTGGTGAATGACGTCGCGACGAGCGCGGACACCTCCCGGTTCCTGAACGTCGTCGGTAGTCACCCAGAAGACCGGCCCACGATACACCGTGCGGGAAGAAATCAATCTTGCCTTGAGGCGTGAGTGGTTACCGGACTGAGCCGGCTTTGTCTTGGAGCGGGGACGCTTGGCCATGACAACAATATAAAGCACGGGATTCGGCTTTCGGCATTCTGCTATTCTGCCGGGCATGCCTGCGAAGCAGTCGAAAAAGCCGCATATCACAATCGTCGGGGCGGGAAATCTGGCGGGCGCGCTGGCCGTTGCGCTCCGCGGGGCTGGATATCGGATCGACCAGATCGTTTCACGGGGGCCGGCAGCCTCTTTGCGCCGGGCGGGGCGGTTGGCTCGGGAAGTTGGGGCTTCGGTTGTGGTGGCTGATCGGGTGCGGATTCGAGCTGAGATCGTCTGGTTTTGCGTTCCCGATGGAGCGATTGCAGGCGCGGCAGCGTCCTTGACCGCTGCGGCTGACTGGCAAGGCAAAGTCGCGCTGCATTCGAGTGGAGCACTGACCAGCGACGAGCTTGCCGTGCTGCGGCAGCGTGAGGCCGCGGTTGCTTCAGTGCATCCACTGATGACGTTTGTGCGGGGCTACTCGCCATCGCTCGCAGGAGTGTCATTCGCGATAGAGGGAGATCCGAAAGCGGTGCGTGCGGCTCGGGCGGTGGTTCGGCGATTGCGCGGGCAGCCGTTCGCCATCGGCAAGCAGCAAAAGGAGGCTTATCACGCTTGGGGGATGTTTGCCTCGCCGTTGTTGACTGCCTTGTTGGCGGCCGGCGAGCGCGTGGCTGGCGCCGCTGGGATCAATCGAAAATCAGCACGCCACAGAATGCTGCCAATTTTGCAACAAACTCTGGCGAACTATGAGAGGCTGGGCGCGGCCGCGTCATTCAGTGGCCCGATCGCTCGCGGGGATGTGGCGACGGTTGGAAAGCACCTTAAAGTGTTACTTGAAGTTCCGAAACTTCGGGAAATCTACCTTGCCCTGGCTCGGGCTGCGTTGCGCGATTTGCCGGCTAGGAACCGAGGCGCTTTGAGGCGACTCTTATCACGAGCTGAATAGGTGGCCGAGCTTTTCTTTCTTCGTTTTCAGGTACTCTTCCGCGTGCCGGCTGGGCTCGACTTCGCAGGGCACGCGCTCGACGACTTCGACGCCGGCACGTTCGAGAGCCTCGACTTTCTCCGGATTATTCGAGAGCAGGCGCACCTTGCTCACCCCGAGCGCTTTGAGAATCTGGCCCGGGAGGGCAAAGTCGCGCTGGTCGGCCTTGAAGCCGAGGCGCTCGTTAGCCTCAACCGTGTCCAGACCGGAATCCTGCAACTCATAGGCTTGTAGTTTGGCCATCAGACCGATGCCGCGACCCTCCTGCTGTTCGTAGATCAGGATGCCTGCGCCCTCGTCGCGAATCATCGACAGCGCCATCTCGAGCTGCTGGCGGCAGTCGCAGCGCAGGGAATGAAAAACGTCTCCGGTGAGGCATTGCGAGTGAATCCGCACCAGCGGAGCAGTGGAGTGAACGTCGCCCATTACCAGAGCGACCGCTTCTTCAACCGGGCGGCCTCGATCGGATTCTCCGCGAAACCCATAGATGCGGAACGCGCCCCAGCGCGTGGGAAAATCCGCGGAGGCTACGGGTTGAATTGTTTTGGCGGTCACAAATTGATTATAGCGGCTGCAAGCCGCGACGAGAGCTCGCGTCTAGCCAAAGAACACTTGCTGAGGATGGCAAATCAACCGCGCGCTTTGAAGGGGAAGATAGCGTCCTGCTTCGAGGGAATAGGAACTCCGTTGTGCGTCGCCGGCTGAAAATGCCAATTGTCGAGGGCTGCCAGGCACTTTTCGTCGATCTCCGGGCCGAGGCTCTGCAGCACCGTTCTTGCGGACGATCTCCCCTCTTTCGTCGATCGTGATTTCGATGATCTCTTTGCCCTCGGAGTCCGGCCGTTGCCACGGGTAGACCACGGGATCGGAAGTCGTGATGGGAAGAGCCGGACGAATCTCATCGCCATAGACTGGGCCGCCTGGAACACTTCCGTAGGGAAGTCCTGCAGCCGCTCCATGGCCCAGCTTCGAGAGCGTTGCTGTCTTCGAATCGTCTTCAGCTTCGGATGGAGTGAGCGGGGCGATCGGCAGGGGAAGCTTGGGCGGCCTGGAAGTTGGCGTCCACGCCAGCTTCTGGTGACCAAGGCGCTGATGGCGATAGATCTCGGTTGCGTGGTCTGGTGAACTTGTGGCGCTATCGTCGTGCGACTGGGTGGGGAAATAGATCTGGGTGAGCACTCGCCGTTGCGCCCCACAGCGACGGAAGATGCAGTCAGTAATTGCGGTTCCGGAGTATGCAGCAGCCAGGCGAACAGCAGGCCGTGAAACGCGAGTGAGCCCATCAGGATTCGGCGTTGGATTTTCGGCTCTGCGGGATTCAGTTGCGCAAACATCTTCGAGTAAACCCCCAGCCCGCGTGACTGGTTGACCTAAGGTTAGACGCCCGGAGGGGGAGTTCGTCAAGGTAGTTTGTTCAGTTTGCCCCAACCCCGGTAACTGTCGCGATTCCAAGGCTGGAATTGCTGCCTTCCTTTGGTACAGACGTGAGAACGCTGGTAAAATGAGTGCGTAAACCAGAATTCCATCCAGCACCGTGGGGCTATAGCTCAGCTGGGAGAGCGCGTCGTTCGCAACGACGAGGCCGTCGGTTCGATCCCGACTAGCTCCACCAACTCTTTGAACCACTCGGCATGAGAGTGCGGACCGCCCGCAAACGCCCGTCCAACGCTTGTTCTCGACAGTTGCCAAGCGGACGGATACAATATGATCCAGACGGGTTAGGCCAGCCGTGAAGGATCGTGGTATGAATCAGCCGTTTTCCCTCGATGTTTCCTCCTTCCAAAAGCTTTTGGAGGCGGCCTGGGTTCTCCAATGTGAGCGCGATCGTGAATTGAGTGAATCGCGGATGGTTCACTCACACCTCATCGAATCGCACCTGATTGAATCACCCCTGATTGAGTCACCCCTGATTGAATCACCCAAGGGAGAGACTGTCCTCGCAGTTCCCCCCAACGCCAGTTCCTCCGACAAAGACGAGAGGAACACCGCTCTTGCTCTGCCTTCGTCGGTCAATGTTTTCGAACCAGCCAGAGCCCTTGCCGAGGCGCACACACCAAAGATGTACGAAATTTTGAATGCAAGTGCCCTTCCTAGTGGGGTAACAGTCGCGCCAACTTCCCCGCAAGCTGAGGTTGCCGGAGCGCTTGCTCTGGCGTCGGACCGCTATTGCTCGCCGCTGGGTGATCCAGCGCCGGCTCGCGCGCCGAATGTTTTCGCGAAGGCTGCCCGAGGGAAGATAGAAGGCATCCAGATCAATCGGCAAGTAACTTTCCGTCTTGTGCGGTCGGGAGATAAATATCGATTAGGTCTCCGTCTCGCACCGGTCAGAGATACGTCTAAAGTCAAGGAACACGCGCTAACCATTCGAACTGCATCTGCGTTGAAACGCGTCTCAAGAGTTTCGACTGCATACGGTGGGCCCGTTGTTGTGCTGGCGATCATGCTCGCGTTCGTATTTTCGCTACTGGGAATTCACGGACCTGCCCTCACCGCGGTGAAAGCCGCTGATCGAGTCCCCAGGATGGCAGTTGCCGACCCGCCACCGCGTGACGATGTCGGCCAGTCCCAATCCGCCGCGACTACGGACAGTGCGGACCTTGGAACTATCCCTCTGTTTAAGCCACCGGCGCTTGAACCGCCCGCAGGAACAGATCTTGAACCAAGCCACCTGCGCGTAACGGACGCTGCATCCTCATCACTGGTCGAGGGCCTGAGCCGGTATGAGATGCAAACGGTGAGCCGCCAAGCGCGGTATGGAGATGCCGTCGCAGCTCTGACCTTGGCCATGGCCTATGAAATTGGGCACAACGTTCCGCAAAGTTGCACAGAAGCCGCCCACTGGGTTGCCGTTGCCGCGGAGGAGGGTAATTCGGCCGCTCAGTACAACCTCGCTCTCCGCTATGTCTCCGGAGATGGAACTCCGACCAACCTTGACGAGGCCAGGAAGTGGCTAAAAGAAGCCGCAGGGCAGGGATATGAGAGAGCCCGGCTCACGTTGCAGGGTTCTGGTTTGTAAACCAGCCGAGAAAGTTCCGAAATACCCTCGTTCGCAACGACGGCGTCGTCGGTTCCATCGCGACTGGGTAGTTATCTAGAACCCCAGTAAAATCGGGCTTTCCAGGCACCACAACCGCAAACACAATTATGCGCTAAACCCGCCGTTTTTACGGACGCCAGAGCTTCTGCCGGTATATACTTCTGTTCAGTTTTCTTGTGCGAGATTGGGGCACCTGATTCTGGCCTCAGGGCGGGGCAACACATGCAGAACCGGAATCTGCGGTCTGATCCTCAGGATCGACCGAACTCCACAAACCAGCCCGGTGTAAGCGTTCCTGCAAAGGGCGACAGCTCCGGTTCGCACTTTCCGGTTGATCCCGACGCTACTTTAGTTGACTTTCCCCAAGCAACTTCCGATCCCGAGGCGACATTCGTCGACTCTGATGCCACCCTGGTGGATGTCGACGCGACTGTGGTGGATGCCGGCTCTGTTCGGGGTTCACCTGCTCCCCCTTCCGGCCCCAGAAACGCCCGAATCCAGGTTGCCGCTCCCATGCTGCAAAGCGGCGACGTTCTTGGCGGCCGCTACGAGATACTCCAGATGCTCGGCGAGGGTGGGATGGGCGCCGTCTACAAAGCCCGCGACCGGGAACTCGACCGTTTCGTGGCCTTGAAGCTGATCCGTCCGGAACTTGCTGCCAATCCCTCGATCCTGGCGCGATTCAAGCAGGAGCTTTTGCTCTCGCGCGAGGTAACTCACAGGAACGTCATCCGAATCTACGATCTCGGCGATGCCGATGGTGTGAAGTTCATCACCATGGAATTCGTCGAGGGCCAGGACCTGCGCTCGCTGATCCAGGAAAAGAAAAAGTTTCCTCCGGAAGAGGCGGTCGAACTGATGCAACAGGTTTGCCGTGCTCTCGAAGCCGCGCACACGCTTGGCATCATCCACCGCGACCTGAAGCCGCAAAACATCATGCGCGATCAAACCGGCCGGATCCTGGTGATGGATTTTGGCCTGGCACGCACGGTCGAAGGCGACGGCATGACCCAGACCGGAGCGCTGGTCGGGACCATGGAATACATGTCACCGGAACAGGCGCTGGGCAAGGATCTGGATCAACGCTCCGACCTGTACAGCATGGGATTGATCCTGTACGAACTCTTGACCGGCAAAATGCCGTTCAAGGCCGAGAGTGCCGTGGCCAGTCTGCTCAAGCGCAACCAGGAGCAGGCCACTCCGGTCTCCGATCACGACCAGACGATTCCACGCGCACTCAGCAACGTTGTCGCCAAATGCCTGGAGCGCGACCCCGCTTTGCGCTACCAGACGGCGAACGAGTTCTTACAGGATCTGGAAGTCTGGCAGGGCAAGAGTGCGGCCGCCACATTACGGTTCCCCACCAGCGAAAAGCCTTGGGGACAAACCATTCCCTGGCATTGGATCGGCGGCACAGCGGCGGTCGTGGCGCTGGCGATCATCGGCTTCCTGCTGCGCGCGGAATTGTTTGCCCCGGGCAAGAAGGCGGCGGCGACCGCAACCGGGCCAGTGGTTTCGCTGGCCATTCTGCCTTTCCGCAATGCCTCCGGCGATCCCAGCGTCGATTGGCTGGGGCCAAGTCTTGCCGAGATGTTGAGCACTGACGTGGGCCAGTCGGCGCATTTGCACACTATTGCGCCCGACCGCCTTCATCAGGTCCTCTCCGATTTGCGTATCAGCCCCGGAACTTCCATCGATCCCACCATGGTTGGACGCATTGCCGAATTCAGCAACGCCGACACCATGGTTTTTGGACAGTATGCGAGATTCGGCGGACAGATACGCATCGACGCGACCCTGCAGGATCTCAAGCATGATCGCAGCGTCCCCATTAAGATCGACGCGGTCGATGAAAAAGACATTCCTGGCGCAGTGGACCGCTTGGCCGCTTCGATCCGCGATAATCTGGCGTTCTCGACCGACGTTATCAAGGAACTGAAAGCCAGTTCTTTCCAGCCAAGTTCCCGCTCGGCGCCAGCGCTTCGAGATTACAATCAGGGTCTGCAGCTGCTGCGAGATGGCCGGAACCTGGACGCTATTAAAGCTTTCCAGTCTGCAATCAAAGAGGACGCAGAATTTGCCCTGGCTTACTCCCGCCTCGCCGACGCCGACTCCGCGCTTGGATACGACGGTGATGCCGAGCAGGCTTCCCGCAAGGCAGTTGATCTTAGCCAATCGTTACCCATAGCTGAAAAGTACCTTATTCAGGCGACCCATGCGCGGGTCACGAAAGACAACAAGAAGGCGATCGAAGCCTACGAGGACTTGGCCAAGAGCATGCCGAATAATGCCGACGTGGAGTTTGCTCTGAGCACTCTCTACACGGAGGCCGGCGAATACGACAAGGCGCGCGCCCAACTCGCGAACCTTCTGAAGTCCGACCCAAAGAACATCAAGGCGTTGCGGCAGATGGGCATGGTCGAAATCACCGACGGTAAGCCACAAGCCGCTCTCGAACCTTTGAACAAGGGCCTTTCGCTCACCGTCGAGATGGATAACCAGGAAATGAAAGCGCTGATCCTGCACGCCATTGGCCTGTCGTACAGTTCGATGAATAAGCCTGACGACGCCATGCGTAATTATCAGGATGCGATGGCCATCAACCGCCGCCTCGGTCTCAAGCGCGCCCTGGCTACCAACCTCTTGGAAATAGCCAGCGTCGAAGACTCGCAGGGGAAACCCGATGCCGCTCTCGCCGGCTACAACCAGGCTCTGCAGCTTCAACGCGAGATCGGCATGAAGAGGGAAGTAGGCGATACGCTGATTTTCATCGGCGCGGTTTACCAGTCAAAGGGCGATTACGACAAGGCGCTGCAGAATTTCAAAGAGGCGCTGCAGATCCATCGCGAGGCCGGCGGCGAAAGCATTCAGGCTTTGTGCCTGAACGGTATTGGGAATGTCTATTTGGGCAAGGGCGACAACGACAACGCCTTAATTTATTTCCAGCAGGCGCTGCAATTGCGAGAGAAACTGAAGTCGTCGGACGGGATCGCTGAAACCTTGGCCAGTATCGGCCAGGTTTATACCAACACCGGGCGCTACGACGAGGCGCTGCCGGTCTTCATGCGCTCCCTGGACCTCCGGCGCCAGGACGGAAATACTCGAGGCGTCGCAGAAGAATCGCATGACGTCGGAATGGTGTTCGAGTATCAGGGCCGTCTGGGGGCAGCAGTAAGTGGCCTGCAAGATGCCGTGAAAGGCTATGAGTCGGTTGGCGATCATAGTAGCTACATGGTCGACTTGCTCAACGACCTTGCGGAAGCTCTGGCCCAGGCTGGACGCGGGTCCGAGTCCGGACCTCTGTTGCAGGAAGCTCAGAAAATGGCAACCACGCTGAAGAACGAGATCGCTCAGGCGGAAATCCTCAACACTGAAGGGGATGTTGAGCGTTATCGCGGGGACTGGAAAGCGGCCAAGGGTTTCTATGATCAGGCTCTGCGCGCCGCCGCGCACGGAACGGATCCAGACGAGCTTCTGATTTCAAAATTGCATGTCGCCGAAGCGGCCCTGGGTGAAGGGCACGGGCAGTCTGTCGTCCGCGATTTCCGCAGCCTGGCCGAGCAAGCCGACGCCCGCGGCTTGAGGTATCTCTCACTTCAGAGTTCGCTCGACCTGGCGGAAGCCATGATCAGCAGCAAAGACTACGCCCACGCCCAGCAAGAGCTTCAGACTGATTTGAGCCCCAGCGAGAAACTGGGATCGCGATATCAGAGTGCCCGGGTTCATTATCTTCTGGGCAACGCGCTACGCCTGAGCGGCAATACCGCCGATGCATCCGCACAATATCGGCAAGCCGTCAGCCTGATCGACGACATGCGCAAAGATCCCGGCGCCGAGAAACTGCTCGACCGTGCCGATCTGAAGGCGCTGTATACGCAAGCCTCGCAATTCGCACCTGCCCAAAAGTGACGTACTGCTCGCGCGGTGCAGCGCGCCACTATATCCATCGACAAAAAAATGCCGGGCCTTTTCGGCCCGGCATCAGTTAGCGGGACGCTAAACGCTTAGTTCGTGATCAGCGTTGGCCAGGGTGCGGTGTTGTTCTTCAAGTTAGGATCGGCATTGGCTACCCCGCTCACCGAGACCGAGTTAATGATCACAGTATCGGCTGGCACTTTCGCATTTATCGTGACCGTAACCTGAATACCCGCACCGACGGGATTCCCCTTGGTCCAGGCGTTGAGAGCGCCGATGTTGCAGGTGATCGTGTTCCCGATGATCGCACATTTCACTTTCGGCGTCACCGAGCAACTAGGCGTTCCATTACTAACGGTGCACGAACCCGTCGCGTAGGTTGCACTCGCGGGTGTCGCATACGACGGGACGGTATCGACCACCGTCACCTCTTCAGCGGTGGCTGGTCCGACGTTCACTACTCCAATATCGTAGGTTACAGTCTGCCCAGTCTTGGCAAGCAACCCTCCGAGCATCCCGATCGCAAGATCAGCATTGCCGACAACCGTGTATTGCACGGGCGTCGGAGCGCCAGAGGAGTTTCCGGCCACGTCGGTTGCGCCTGCGAAAGTGAATGTTTGCGGGCCAGTCGTCCCGGTCGGAATCGAGGCGCTGGTCGTGAACGACCCAGGCCCAGTCCCATTCGACGGCGTTACTGAGGTCCCGCCGCACGATGCTATGCCTGACGCTACACCGTAGCTGAGAGGATCGGAGCAAGTCATCGAGGCTCTTACGGCAGCGCCGACAGCATAGTAGCTGCCCGGTGTCGCCGGGCTTAGCGTGATCGGGCCGACGGTTGGCTTGGTCAAGTCCACGTTGAAAGCTGTGGTGTTCCAACTTGCCAAGTTCGGGCTCGAGCCGGCCCCCGTAAGGTCAATCGACGGAGGGTACGCGAGCCCGAGGAATTCATCGCAGTCGAGCGGGGCATACAGCAGACTGTAGGCGCCTTCCGTAAAGGCCGCGCCGGTTCCGGCGTTATCGTACTGGTTGAGGTTGCCGCCGACGTTGTAAGACACTGCTGTCTGCGGCCAGGTGCCCGGACATGGCGTCGAAGTTATCACGGTCTGCTCAGTCGGGAATGAGAGAACAGGATCGAGAACTACGCCTCTCGCCACCGCCCCGAAGCTGACGCCCAGTCCCTGAGCTGGTTCGAAGGTGGGCGGGTTTGGCGTTGGCGGGTTGCTTAGGAACGACACCGGAATCGAAGCGGGCTGGTTCGTCCACAAACTAATTGTGGGCGTCGTAATCCACTCAGGCTCGCAGCAGAAGAAGACTTGAGAAGATCCAGCCGGTTTAGGCGTTCCAGTAGGCTTCGTCGGTCCATCTATAACCGAGGTCATGATACTGCGTGGGCACGCCTGGCCGGAGAGCGGATCGCTCACCGGGAACGGGCAGGTGACAGAATCGTTGAACTCCGCGACCCCCGGGGCCATGCCGGTCGGTATCAGGAGCAGACCAGCTCCATTGACCGGGAGTCCTTGCAGGGGGTTGAGGTTGAATGTCTGCGTAAACAGAATGTCTCTTATGTATTGGGAGGTCGTGCTTTGCGGAAGATTAGCGCCGCTTTGTGTCGGATTCGCCGTTGTGGTTGCCGTGAACGTATTGACCTCGCACAGAGGGTTATTCTTTGAGTCAAAGAGTCCTTGCGCAAGCAGGCAAGTAGTTCCACCCAGCGCTGTCCCGGCCACTAGCGCCGCGTACTGCGACTGAGTCAGACCACTGAAGCCGAAGTAGGGAATGGTGCCGTTCTGAACCATGAGATTACTCTGGGGGACGTTGCTATAGTTAAAAGTCGCGGTGATTGGGTTCCCAGCGACGGTGATTGAAGCCGTCTGAACCAAGCTACCAGGATTTGAGGGATTGATTGGCGCACCTTGAACCTGTTGCGGCGTGAATGTCCAGCTCAGGATGTCCTGATTGTCATCTCCGCCGCCGGTTCCTCCAGTGAACCCTACCCATGCGCTGTTGCTGTCGATCAGAGTACTCAAAGAGGCTGCGCTGATGTTCGTGTTGGGAATAGTCAATGGGACGCCGCCGCTAAACAAGTCATTGCCATCGAGGACAACATCAAGACAGGGCAGGGGGGGAGCACCGGCCACATTGCAGGCCGACGCTGTCGGTGGCGGCGCAAGCGTATACGAAATCGTCACCGTATGGACGCCACCGTCCGCCAGGTTGATTTGGGTCTCAGAATTGGGGGCGTTCGGCAGGTTGTTGTTGTAAGGCGATATTGCACGCCTGGTCGATGCAGTTCGGGCCGGTCCCAGCGCTTACGATCGATACGCTGTTGTTATTCGGATTGGGGTAGCCGTCATTGTAGGTTTTGAAATCTACCGCCAGACTGCTCGAGATGCCGGCAGGAGGACCCGCTGAGCAGCTTCCCTGAGCAAATCCCATCCCGCAGCCATCGGGACCCAAGGCGCTCGTCCCAGAAGCTTGAATTACGAACGCGAATGCCGTCTGCCGGGCCGTAGCCGGTGAGCTTGGGATCCGCTTAGCTGGAACGTGAACGTGGTTGAAAAAGCTGCGGTAACCGATTGCTGGCTGTTGTACCAAACCGAACCCGCGGAAGCAGTCGCATTCGGAGTAACCCGCAGCACCGTCGCTACGTTCGACGGGTCAGCCAGAGCCGGGTTTGGCGTCCCAGTTGGCTGGGACAGGGTGTCAGCTGGCGCGCCGAGAGCCGACGTCCCGTTCGCCGTCAGGCAACCCACCGCAGTGGGAGTTGTGAAAGTGGCGCCCGTGAAATCAGGACTATAGTTGGGAGAACTCGGGCAGGGCGTCTGCGCCCAAGCGGCCGTACTTCCGACAGCCACCATCAAAACCGCGATCGCGGCAACAATAACGAACCTCGTAATTGCTAGCTTCATAAATATCCTCGTTTTCTTCACGCTGGTTCTTACCAGTCGTGCTTTCGGACTTGCGAATCTTCGTGGGCCTCGCTGCCCGCTGCTGCGGACCACGGCGAACACTTGATCTGGGCGATGGCGATTCATCACTTTGTGCTGTTCAACACGCAAGACAGATGGGGGACCTGTCGCTAGCAATTCTCATGCACATTGGTGCCGATTCAGGCCGCGAGTTGGGGGACCCGCTGATCTGAACCTTTTACCGCTGAATCGTTTACAGCCCTACTTGCTAAGCCACTGCTTGCGACGAGCCGCCAAACGACTCGATAGCGCTAGCCTCGTCTTTCTGAATATCGAAAACCGCAGACAGCCGTGTCATCTCCAGCAAGTCATGGACTCGTTTCGTCAGGTTAGCGAGTTTCAATTGCCCACCCTGGTTGCGAATCGTAGTGTGAGCCTTGACCAATTCGCCGACCCCCGAACTATCGATGTAGTTGACCCCGCCCAGGTTGAGCACGATCGCCTTCTGTCCCTTTTCCGACAGATCGCGAACAATCTCGCGCAGCCTGATATTTCCATCGCCGAGCGTAATTCTGCCGCTGATATCGAGAACCGTCACCGGCCCCACCTGGCGGGTCGCTGCCTGCATCTTCACTGGAGCCGATCCTTGCATTCCGAGTCCGCGCCGGTCAAGAATTGCGCAGGCTGCGGTCGCCAGCTCCTGCGATTCCGTGCGCACCACGATCAGCGAACGTCCCTCTTTGAGAACTTCGCGGAAGAACGTTATGTCCTCGGCGCAATCTTCGACGGCCGTCGGCTTCGGAGCGTCGTCGCCGTGTGTTCCCGAGCCGAGGGCAGAGCCCGCGCCTGCGCCCGCTCCGGCGCCGGTGAGCAGCGCGGCGGCGCCGATCCCCAGCGCGAATACTGTTCCGATGCCGGGAAGAAGCAGTGACGCAGCCACTACGCCGGTGGTCACGCCCGCAGCTCCTCCAAGAAAGCCTCCCACAAATGTGCCGAGCTCCTTGGCGATGGTTTTGGCTTCGCTTTCTGACCTGGTCAGGAAAACGATGGACTCTTCCGGCACGCCTCGTTCCAGTAACTCTTTAACCGCTCCTTCGGCTTCATCCCGCGAAGCGAATACTCCGATTGTCGTTTCCATATTCTCTCCGTTCCAACCTCAGTCGGTTCAACTTGCTTACCGTCAGCGCGCTGAACGCGAGGCTGGACGCGCCTTCCAAGCCGGGTCCCAATTTCCGGCCTAGCATTTTGTTCCGACTGTAACGATTTGTCAAGACAAGAATATGGTGTTTCTGTGCGAAAAACGGACTTTTCGGGGCTTAGACCCGGAAACCCAAGATGAGCTCCGCCTAAACGAAACCATCGACCGGGCCATCACTCCAGCGGGCCTCGTTGCCGCGCCAAGCAGAGGTTCGGCCGAACCCGGCCCCATCAGTCGGGAGTGTGGCCAAGGAAGTCTTCGTGCCCCTCGAATACCGAAGCCAGCCTCGTGATACGAAACAGCTCCCGCAAGCGTTGGTTCAGATTGACCAGCTTCAGGGTGCAGTGCTGCCTCTTGGCCGACAAGTAGACGCCAACGATGGCGCCCAGGCCAGAGCTATCCATATAGCTCACATCGGTCAAGTCCAGCACAATGCTTTCGGTCCCTGGAATCAGACTGCGGACTGTCGTTTGGAATAAGGCCGAGGTGCTCGAATTGATTCTGCCGATGCAACGGACGATGGTCTCATCGGGCGCCTTTACCGTTTCCAGAGTTAATTCTGAGATTGGGATGGGGTTAGCAGCCATGACTGGCCCTCCTTAGTCGGGAATCTGCGGACGACGAGCGGCGCTCTTGGGGATGGATGCGCGAGTTCAGTCGCACCCCAATCACCCTCACCAGCGGGGCCGGACTCGAACGCCACCACGATACTCCCGGCGAGGCCGAAGTCAAGTCAAACGTGATTGGAATCTGAGGGCCTCCCCGTTCCGGGCAGCTTCGCCGGGAAAAGGTAGGGTGTGAAATAAGGTGATTTTTTGCATTCCCATGGGTGAGAAATTCACCTATAATCCGCAACCGGAGCGCCCACCATGGCTGCATCCCTTCAGCTGCACGCCAAATCAACCCGAATCAGAAAAGTATTCCGTCGCAATCGTTACTGCGAAAGGAACGTCCTTTCACGAGATCGGCAGATACCTTGCGCCCACCTTCCGGACCGTGCTGGCCAGCACCGAAGAGCAGATCCAGGCCGCAGTGCATGATCCCGGCATACACGGGATCGTGTTCGATCTCGACTGCATCGGCGACGGAGCGGCGGACGGCATTGAAGTGCTGCAGGAAATCCGCAAGCTGCGCGAAGACGTTGTGCTCGTGGCGATCACGGAATCGAGCAACAGCGAGATACCGCTGAAGGCCAGCCAGGCGGGCGCGGACGAGTTCTTCCTCGATTCCATGGACTTCAGCCAGCTGGCCGGCGTCCTGCTGGGGGCGATCGAGAAGCGCGCGCTGCAGTTTGAAGGGCGCTGGCTGCTTGACCAGGTGGAAAGCAAGTCGGCGTTTTGCGGGCTGATTGGCGGCAGCGAGGGCATGCAGAAAGTCTACGGAGCGATCCAGGCCGTGGCCGACAGCAACGCCAGCGTGCTGCTGCGGGGGGAGAGCGGCGTGGGCAAGGAGCTGGTCGCCCATGCCATCGTGCAGTCGGGAAACCGGCAGGGCAAGCCCTTCGTGTGCCTGAACTGCTCGGCCCTGCCCGAGAGCCTGATCGAGTCGGAACTGTTCGGATACGAACGAGGAGCCTTCACCGGAGCGGAGGGCGCCAAGCCTGGGCTGATCGAAATGGCGCACGGCGGCACGTTATTTCTGGACGAGATCACGACGCTGAACCATCCGCTGCAGAGCAAGCTGCTGCGCATCCTGCAAGACCGCTCGGTACAGCGCCTGGGAGGCCGGTCGTCCCGCAAAATCGACTTCCGCCTGATCACGGCGACCAACGATGATCTCGAAGACATGATGCAGAAAGGCCGCTTCCGCGAGGACCTTTACTACCGCATTAACGTCGTGCCGATCCTGATTCCGCCGCTGCGCGAGCGGGATGGCGATGTGCCGTTGCTGGCGGAACACTTCCTGCGCATCTACTGTGCCGCCAACAAAAAGCCGATCAAGCAACTGCAGCCCGACGTGATGCAGATCCTGGAGGACTATTCCTGGCCGGGCAACGTTCGGGAACTGGAGAACGTGGTGCAGCGCATGGTGGTGATGAACGACGTCCCGGTGATCACTGCCCAACACCTGCCGCACCAGCTTCTCCGCTCGAGCGCGGCCAGCCACGAGGCCATCCTGATTCCGGAAGAGGGCGTGGACTTTGACGCCGAGATGGAAAAGATCCAGATCGCCTACCTGAACGCCGCGCTTCGCCGGACGGAGGGCAGGAAATCTGCGGCCGCGACTCTTCTCAACATGGACCCGCAACGCATGAAATACCTCTGCCGGAAGCTGAATCTTTAGCCGTTCGGAGGATAACCAAGGTTAAAAATTAACCAGGTGTCGGTTAATTATTAACCGAGAGGGAATTCTTCACCGCCGGAGAAAGATTCCAAATTCACCCAAGCCACTGCTAAGAATTTGTGATTGTTAGACTTAGCGATTCTTGAGGTCAGGCCCTGGGTTTGGCATGGCTCGTGCTAAACGGTAAGCCGAGTGATGGAATTCAATCCAAAACAAATTTGAGGAGCGCGCCATGACCATCCAGAAGAAATCCTTGATCAGCACCCTGAACACCACCAAGAAAGCTAGCCGTTGCTCAGCTACCGCTCGTGGCCGGCGCCACGAAGCCGCGCCGCAGCCGCTGAAGGCTGGGGTTGTAGTAGAACCGTCTGGCCGATGAGAGCCGGAGCTAAGACTAACCGTTGGCCATGAAAGCCGGAGCTGAAGACAAATGCGCTTGGCCATGAGAGCTGGCAGCGGAAGTAGTACGGCGCTTTTTCGCCGAGGGAGCGGGCTGCGCCGGGGGAGCAGCCCTTCTTCATGTCTGGGCCCTACCACATTTGCGCCCGACGAAATCCTCGACCTCTTGGAGCGCGAGTCCCGCAAGACTGCGCCGATGGCCGTACACTCGGGCTGTTCCCAGCATGCCAGGTCTCAGCCAGCCGTTTGCATTTTCGACCAGCAAGTCAAAAACATAAAACCTCGGCGGTTTCTGCCCCTTATATCTACTCAGATCGATTAATCCCGGGGCGATCTCTGACGAAACGGGTGCTATGGCGATGGTTCGGGCATCGTGGCGTCCGACCGTTCCATCGACTTGCAGGCGCGCCGGCGAGTCCTCTTTTAATTTGTAAATTTCGAACTCGGAAACGTAGATGCGCGCGCGCAGACGCGCGACATCCGCAACCTCGGCCAGTTCAGTACCTTCAGGAACGTATCTGCCTAACTTGTCGCTCACCCGCGGAGTCGTTACCACCCCGGCGATTGGCGTGCTTACCTGTAAGTTGGCGACTTCAGAAGTATATGCTGCCGTCTGGCTGAGCCAACCGGTCGCGCTCCTGTTCGGCGGAACCGTAATCAGCGTAGTGGAGGTCGCTGAGTTGGCGCGCCCCGTCGCAATTGCCAACTCCGATTGGCTGCGCGCCAGCTTTGAATCCAACGCCACATTGCGAAGCTGCAGCAATGGCGCACCCGCCGCAACCTGCTGGCCTTCATTGGCGTACACGCGGGTCACTACGTCCCGGGCACAATGCCCGCACCACCGACCAGTTCGCCGGTTCAAGGACGAATCGTCCAGCCGCCGACTCATGCCAGAGCGGCAGCAACGCGAAAACGAGTAGACGCCACGGCGAAGGCCACCTTACGTGCTGGCGTGAACCACGCATGAACGCGATCTCTTTTGTCCAGATAAACGAATTTCATAAAGTTCCACAGGGTGCGAAGTCGGCCCCGAAAATCAGGAAAGCCGTACCCTATTCGAAAAAGAAACCCCAGTCAGCGCTGAAATTGCGCGCGATATTACCGATGAAAGCTAGCGAAGACGTACAAGATCGAGTAGCTATAAAGTCCTGAAAGAATCGCATAAACGACGATACCCGAGGCGACGGCGCGCCGGGACCTAGGGCACCTCTACGGGAAGGCCCCAGACATTCCGTTTCACCCATGCCGAGAGGTAGAGCGTCGATGCTTCTTTCAGCTCCGTAATCCCCAAGATGTCGCATGACGATGTAGTAGCCATCGAGCTTGATCAGGGGATTCCAGTTGATGAGTACCACCGCAATCCCAGTAAAGAGGATGATGGTGTAGGCAAAATCGTGGATCGCCGTGTTGGGCGACGTCCCCCACCAGATCGGAGTCACCAGAGCGCAAATCATCAGTTCGGCCCAGACCCCCGAAACCGCGATCATTAAGCGCTCGAAAGCGGTCTCCGAGTACCTCGCCTGCGTCGTGTCCGTGTAGAAAGCCGGGGTGAGATAAATAAGCAGGAACCCCATGGCCGGGACATGCGCGCCATAGTGCTTGCAAGTGAGTCCATGGCCGGTTTCGTGGATGCAGAGCAGCACCGTCGCGATGATCCAGAAGGCAGCCAGATCAAACCAACTCTTGTGGGCGAAGTTATAGATCTCCAGGTGTCCCGCCCGACTTCGCTCCAATGAGTTACGAAAACCCCGTCGCTGAAAGCTAACGCCAGCAGCGTCATCACTACGAACCACGGCTTGTAAATGAAGCTGATTTTGCCGATGAACCCACGTCAGGAACCGGTCCGGGTTCACCGCCGGGAAACACGATCTCGACAAGTCCCCCCACCTACTCTTCTTTTTCTGCAGCCGCCGCCTTTCGTCGGCGGTCTTCTGCATGAGCTTCATGTTTTTTTCCTGCGCCGTCTTGTACCAGAAGTTCAGGGCATCTACTTCGGCACTGAAATCTCGCACTGTTTCTTCCGAGTACTCCACGCCTGATTCCCATGGAGTACAGCTCGGCCACCTCAGCGTAGGACCGCTGCCCGTCGAAAAATTGAATCAGCCTCCAGGTTTCTGGAGGAAAGGTGTACATCGTGTCCACTCCAGGTACGAACGCACGGATCACCAAGCTCGCCCTCTTCGATGTGCTCCTTGAATACGACCTTCGGATGCACGCGGGGATAGCGCTGGCTGACCATTCGTGCTGGCAAGCTCCGGCAGCGCAACGTTGAGAGCCTGAGTGATGTTCATCGCAGATTTTCGAGGCTGACGCTCGCATCCATGCCGGGACCGCAGCAGGCCCGCCTTGCCTTCGAGTTCCACCAGCAACTTCAATCGTGCTGCTGGCGGGATCGATCACGGGACTGACTTCCACTACCCTGACCTGATACTTCTGGCCCGGCAGATCGGCAATCGTCATGGGCAGTACCTGACCCTTTTGGATTCGCCCGATGAACCTCTCCGGGCAAAGTAAACCGCATGTTCAAAGGTCCCTCGGCCGTGACCCAGAACAGACGCTCTCCCTTGGAAACCTGCTGTCCCTCACGCACGTATCGGCGGGCGACTACGCCAGAAAACGGAGCGCGGATCTGAGGTCTTCTCCAGTTCGAGTTCGAGGGAATCGCTGCGTCTGGGTGTCGTCGGTAAGCAGTTCGCGAACCCGCCGGACATCCCAGGTTTCCGATTCCGCCTTGAACTTTGCATGCTCGAGTTGCTCGATTGCTGATCGATGTGGGCATCCCACATCTTCTGGGCGCGTTCGTAGTCCGACTGCATCACCTTGGCTTCGGCCTGCCAGTTTCTCAAGTCAGCTTCGATGCTGCGGGTCTTGGCGCGCGCCGCTTCCAGGTCGGCGAGTAAGTTGCCGGTCATCGATCTGGCCAGCAGGTCCCCGGCGTGCACGTGGGCGCCTGCCTCCGATCGCAATTCGGCGATTACGCCGTCGCGCTGCGCCAGCACGTCGAGCTGGTGTTCGACAATCAATGGACCTGAAACGGTGAAGCTGCTGTCGCTTGGTGGAACGCTCGCGACTGGGGCCGGAGCCGGTGCGCCCGCCGGCGTCGGCGCTGGAGCGGCGGCACACTTCCATGGTTTTCTCGGAACATGCCAGCCCGGGCAGCAGAGCCGCACTCAGCAGGATCAAAGCAAAAGCGATTCGGTTTTCTAGTTTGCATCGCGCACACTCCAACCACTCACACTTCAAACATTCATATTCCAAACCACGACCAGGCTCGTGAATAGATCCACAAGAAGGGCTTGCGGAACAGGACGTAGCCGGCCGGATACCATCCCACGCGCACTTTCCCGCGGCCTTCCATGCCCGAGCGAATTGCGCCGTCGGCATTCGGGACTGCAACCCGAGCAAAGAACACGCGAGAATCACCCTGCAGGGTTCCTTTGGGGCTGACCACCATCACGTCGCCGCGAAAAATTCGAGTGGGGAAGCTGTTGAGCTTGACGGAGGCGTGCTCGCCGGCGCGCAACTGGGCAGAATCGGTATCGTCGATGGCGACGTCTACGATTGCCCGCGAGGTGTCGACGATTTCGGCGAAGCTGTCGCCGTATTGCAGGCGCTTTCCCACCATATTTTCGATGTGGGGCGTCGCCACCACGCCGTCGATCGGTGAACGCAATTGCGTTTTGTCCAGCAGTTCCTGGTCCCTGGCCACTTCCGACTTCCAGAAGTCGGCCTGAATGCGCTGCACGCCGGCTTCGCTGCCATCATTGGCCGCCAGAGAACGGTTCATCTGCAGCAGAGCCATCTGGTACTTGGCCTGGGCCTGAGCCAGCACCGAGCGAGCATCCCAATCCGCGAGGCTCGCGATGACCTGGCCGCGGGTGACATGGTCGCCTTCGCGAACGTAGACCTTGCTGACCACTCCCTCGACTTCGGGCTGGATCTGCGCAGAATGCAAAGGAGCCACGACCGCGTCTCCATCCACCCGCAACGGCAAGGGAACCGCTGCCAGGAAGATCAGGACAGCGGCCGCCGCCACGACCGTCAAGGTGCGCGCGGCGTTTTTCCATGGCCATAAACTTCCGCTTCTTCTCCAGCACCGGCTGGAGCACGGAAATGAATGGCACTTCCTTGTACATCTGCGCATTGCGCAGCGCGACTGTCGCCTGTCCGGCGAGCACTTGCAGGATTTCGATGTGGGCGGGCGAAAGAAAATCCGGATCCGCGCTTTCAAGGCCCAGTACGCCGACCCGCCCGGTGTCGTCAGTCAGCGGGATGGCGTAGAACGCCCGCATCCCCGAAGTCGCGAAATAGCTTTGGAACTTGGCGCGGGTTTCTTCGCGCGCGGCGTCAATTTTGTCGCCGTGCTGCCGAACGTGTACCACCTCTTCGGAGAGCATCGTCCAGCGAAGCAGATCGTTGAGCGGGGCGACGTCCGGGGCGCCGGCATCGACCTGCGTGACGCCAGTGATAGCGCTGAGTTTGTATTTTCCACCGTGCTCGAGGGCCACGGCAGCGCGCTCGTAGGGAATGACCGCTTGCGGCGCGTTGACGATGGTCTGCAGAACACGTTCCAGGTTCAGCGTAGAGGTGATCTCGTGGCTGACGGTCACCAGCATTTCCAGGATCTCCACTTTGCGCTCAGCCAACAGGAGGCTGGCATTGCGGAGAGCGATGCTTGCGGTTTCGTTCAAACTGCTGAGCGCGAAGAGGTCATCTTCATCGAAAGGCTTGCCGTCGAGAGGATTCACCGCTTCCACCACGCCGACCAGAGATTCTTTATCGAGCAGGGCGGCGACCACGATGGACTCGACTCGTCCCTCTTCTATGTTCAGGTTGCGGCGAACCAGCCGTTCGTCCTCGGGATCTGCAATCAGCACAGGTTCCCCGTTGTCAGAGACGTCACCGGCGATTCCTTCGCCTGCTTTTTGCGTCATTCCTTGCCGGGTAGTCGGATCCTGGCCCGCCTGATGCATCAGCAAAAGGTTGCCATCGCCTTGCACCATCCAGACGTTGACTGCCCGGCACTCGAGCGTCTCGCAAATCTTCGATCCAATGAGGGGAACGAGTTGATCCATCTCGATGGTCGAGCTGAAAACCTTCTCGATATCGTAGAAGTGGGTGAGGCGGGTGATCGATGTCAGTGAGTGGTGGCGCTCGAGTTCGTACTGCCGGGCGGCATTCAGCGCGGGACCGGCAACCTCGGCCACACCTTGCAGGATGTCGAGGTGCGCTTCCGCCAGCGGCTCATCGAAGCTGAGAATCTCAATGGCGCCGATCAAGGCCCCGTTGCCCACCAGCGGAAGATAGGCGAGAGAGTGCAGAGTTTTGCGGACATTAAGATGAGCGTATTGCTCGCGGATGAGGCTTCTGCCGGCGAGCAGGAGAGGTTTGCGGCTGGCTGCGAGGATGCCGAGAGTTCCGGCATCGAGGGGGACGGTTTCATCCGGTGCGGCGTCGCCGACCGTACCGCTCACGGTCCAGACTTCTCCCTCGGGGGTCCCCGAGACCATGTAGACGTTGACGGCAGAGCCGGGTAGCAGGGCGGCGAGATCGCGCGCAATCGTGCGCGCCCTGGGGGCGACCTCTTGTGCCTCCAGAAGATGCACCGATATCGCAGCAATGTCGAGAACCAGATTGGGGCTCTGAGTTGCCATGAAGCTCGCTGCGGAATACCACGATACTCTTATTGAGCCCTGGGGGAGGCGGAAGTCCCAACTTGCAAATTCGCGGAGCTTCCTCTAAGTTGAGCGTGCACTTTAACAGAGGGTCGGGAGGCTGTCAACGGATTCTACCCTCAGCCCGGGCCCTGATTATTTGAGGTGAGGCCACTTTGGAAATCGAACTTCGCAGTCTGGGCCAGGTGAAGCTGGTCAAGTTGCGCGGCAAGCTGAGTCTGGGCGACGCGGTCGATCGCTTCCGCGGAACTCTGGACGATCTGATGGGCAGCGGCGACACGCGCATCGTGCTGGACCTGAGCGAAGTTCCCTGGATCGATTCCAGCGGAATCGGTTTGCTGGTCAAGATCCTGACCAGCGCCAAGCAGCGAGGCGGATCGATCAAGCTGCTTAACCCTTCGAAATTTACGGTCCAGACCTTGAAGATGATCTGCCTGCTGGACCTGTTCGAGATTTTTCAAGACCAGCAACAGGCCGTCGCTTCATTCGGTTAGTTCGTCAGCTTGCTCTAGAACCGCCGACTGAGAACCGTTTTTCGCGTAGTGGACGGCCCAGCGCAGAGGGTGTATCAGAGCCATACCAGCAGAATCATTTGCTGGAATAATCTTCACAACTGCGAGAGAATATTAAGGTTGTACCGGGCAGGCAGTAGCCTGGCATCCGACGACCTTGTGACCCCTGTGACCGCATTCAGCGGCCAGCACTGCAATCCGCGTATCATTTATGGAGACATTACGTTCATGGCCACTACTACGATAGAGGTTGAAACAGCTGCGGGCAGCCACAGGCATGCCCGGCTGGAGCGCTGGGTCGAAGAAGTGGCGCAGATGTGCAAGCCCGACCGGATTCACTGGTGCGATGGATCGCCTGAGGAGTACCGGGCGATGCTGCGGCTGCTGATGCTCACTGGGACCGCGATCCCGCTGGATGAAGCGAAGCGGCCCAACAGCTACCTGGTCCGCTCCGACCCGGCCGATGTAGCCCGTGTCGAAGACCGCACCTTTATCTGCTCGCGAACTCAAGGAAGAGGCTGGACCGACCAACAACTGGGAGGATCCGGCGAAGATGAAGCAGAAGCTGACGGGATTGTTCACCGGTTCGATGACGGGCCGCACCATGTTCGTGGTTCCGTACAGCATGGGTCCGATCGGATCATCGATTTCAAAAATCGGAGTAGAGATCACCGATTCGCCCTACGTCGTCGTCAGCATGCATATCATGTCTCGCGTCGGAAGCCACGTGCTCGACGCGCTCGGAGCTGACGGAGAATTTGTTCGCGGGCTGCATTCGCATTGGCGCACCGCTCGCGCCGAATCAGCCGGACGCGACATGGAATTGCAATAAAGAGCACAAGTACATCTGCCATTTTCCGGAAACGCGTGAGATCTGGTCGTTCGGTTCCGGGTACGGCGGCAACGCGTTGCTCGGAAAGAAGTGCCACGCGCTGCGCATTGCCTCGGTACAGGCGCGCGACGAAGGCTGGATGGCCGAGCACATGCTGATTCTGAAACTGACCAACCCATCCGGCGAGGCAAAGTATTTTACCGGCGCCTTTCCTTCGGCCTGCGGCAAGACCAACTTGTCGATGATGATCCCAACGCTTCCGGGCTGGAAGGTGGAGACCATCGGCGACGACATCGCCTGGATGAAATTCGGCGCGGATGGCCGGCTTTACGCCATCAATCCGGAGTACGGCTTTTTCGGCGTGGCCCCAGGCACGAGCATGACTTCGAATGCCAACGCCATGCGGATGATGGGCCGGAACACCATCTTCACAAACTGCGCCGCGACGCTCGACGGCGACGTCTGGTGGGAGGGAATGACCGAGCAGAAGCCCGCCAAGTTAGTGGACTGGCTGCGCCGGCCCTGGACTCCAGCCTCCGAACGGAAAGCGGCGCACCCGAATGCCCGCTTCACCTGCGCCGCGTCGCAATGCCCCGTGATCGCTCCCGAGTGGGAAGATCCGAAAGGCGTGCCCATCGATGCCATCCTGTTCGGCGGGAGACGTGCGGGAATTGTCCCACTGGTCACGGAAGCCTTCAATTGGCAGCATGGCACTTTCCTGGGAGCAACCGCGAGCAGCGAGACGACGGCTGCAATCACGGGAAAAGAAGGACGCCTGCGCCGTGACCCTATGGCGATGCTTCCGTTTTGCGGCTACCACATGGGCGATTATTTCGCGTACTGGCTCAACATCGGAGCGCGATCCAGCGCTTCGAAGTTGCCGAAGATTTTCTACGTCAACTGGTTCCGCCAGAATAAGGATGGCAAATTCCTGTGGCCGGGGTATGGGGAAAACAGCCGCGTGTTGAAGTGGATCTTTGAGCGCTGCGACGGCACGGCTCATGCGAACGAAACTCCGATCGGTCGGATTCCAGGGGTGGGTGATCTCGACACCGCGGGACTGGACATCAAAGGCGCTAACGTGGAGGAACTGCTCAGCGTCGACATCGAAGGCTGGTTGGCCGAGGTGCCATCGATTAAGGAGCACTTCGCCCAGTTCGGCAGCCATCTCCCCGAGGCATTGAATCTTGAAGTGAAGGCGCTCGAAGAGCGCCTGCGCGCCGCGAAGCGGTAGTTCCTCCAGTTGCGAAGTCGCCGGGCTCATCGGTAGGCGCGGATGGTAGAATGCCGCCTGCTAGGAGCCAAATGAAAATCCCCGTCAACATAAACCGCACGTCCCACGTGCTGTTTGCATCATTAATTCTGGCCTGTCTCCCCTTACGCGCGCAGGAACCGCATAATCCAGAGCCGCCGAAAGCAGTGCACCTTACCTGGGGCGTGAAGATCCCCATGCGCGACGGCGTCAAGCTGAACGCCACGGTCTACCGTCCGAAGGATCAAAAAGAAGCGCTGCCCGTGATTTTCGAGCTGACCCCCTACATCAGCGACAACTATCACGGCCGAGCCTATTACTTTGCGCAACATGGCTACGTGTTTGCTCTGGTCGATGTGCGTGGGCGAGGAAATTCCGAGGGACAGTTCGACCCATTCCAGCAAGAGCCGCAAGATGGCCACGATGTGGTCGAGTGGCTGGCTCAGCAGCCGTGGTCGAATGGCAAAGTGGCGATGTGGGGTGGCTCCTACGCCGGCTATGACCAGTGGCTGACGTTGCGTGAGTTTCCGCCTCACCTGGCGACCATCGTACCCGCGGCGGCGGCCCATGCGGGCGTCGATTTCCCCATGTTTAAGGGCATCTGGGGAGCCTATGACATGCAGTGGTTGACGTTCACCAGCGGAGTGACGTCGCAGCAGAATCTATTCGAGGAGTCCTCGTTTTGGATCGAGAAATTCCGCGAACTCTATTTGAGCCACCGTCCCTATAAAGACCTCGACAAGATTGTGGGCGACGACAGCACGGTATTCCAGAAATGGATCGCCCACCCGGCGTTCGACGAGTACTGGCAAAAGCTCGACATTAGCCCGGAGCAATACAAGAAGATCAATATCCCGATCCTGACCATTACCGGCGACTACGATGGCGACCAGCCCGGCGCCATGACGTATTACCGCGATCACATGAAATACGGAACCGAAGAGGCCAAAGCGAAGCATTATCTGATCATCGGACCCTGGGACCACGCGGGCACACGGACCCCGAGAAAGGAAGTAGGCGGCTTAACCTTCGGTGATGCCAGCATGCTGGACATGAATAAACTGCATGTGGATTGGTACGACTGGACGATGAAGAACGGCAAGGCGCCGGAGTTTCTGAAAAAACGCGTCGCCTATTACGTGACAGGCGCCGAGCAGTGGAAATATGCCGACAGCCTGGAAGCAATTTCGACTGCGAAGAGAATTCTGTATCTGAATTCCAGCAACGGCGAGGCGAACGACGCTTTCCACTCGGGCAGCCTGACTGAGGCGAAACCCGGCGCCGCGAAGCCCGATCAATATGTTTACGATCCCCTCGACGTGCGGCCGGCGGAACTGGAAAAGGAAGACATCAAGAACAACATCACCGACGAACGATATGCTTTGAATTTATTCGGCGACGGCGTGGTGTATCACAGCCAACCCTTCACCGAAGACACCGAGATCAGCGGCTTCGTGAAGCTGGTGGTGTGGATGTCGATGGACGTACCCGACACCGATTTCAGCGTGAACCTGTACGAAATTATGCCGGATGGCAAGAGCATCCAGCTCACGGGAGACCAGATGCGTGCCCGCTACCGGGATTCCGCCATCACCGAGAAGCTAGCCAAGCCGGGAGAGATCAACCGATACGAATTCAGCGGGTTCACATTTTTCTCACGACGGATTGCGAAAGGGAGCCGGCTGCGGCTGGTGCTGACTTCGCCGAACAGCATCTATATGGAGAAGAACTACAACAGCGGCGGGGTGGTGGCGGAGGAATCCGGGAAAGACGCGCGCACGGCGCATGTCACGCTTTATCACGACGGCGATCACCCCAGTTCGCTGGAGCTGCCGCTGGTGAAATAGTGAGGCTGGAGCACCCATCTAGCCTCGAACTCTATCTCAACAGCGTCATCCTGAGCGGAGCCGTTCTTCAGGCGGAGCGAAGGATCTCCCGCGCCTCGGCGGCGTCGCGCCAGCGTGGGGCTGGTCCACCCTTGCCAAGCGGCGCATTAATTGACGCTGTCCCACCTTTGCTGGCTTTGCAAGGCCGGGTAGACTCTTTCGCGGCAGGCGAGAAACACTAGAGATGGGCGATAGCCAATGCTTGACAGAAGGCGATGTTTCTTCTATATTGTATATATAATGTCTGACCGGGACTACCTGGGTGAATTCGAACACATTGTGATACTCGCCGTTCTACGTCTTGGTGATCGCGCCTACGGCGTCACTGTGCGACAGGAGATCGAATTCCGCACCAAACGTGAGGTTTCAATCGGCGCTATTTACGCCACCCTTGATCGCTTGGAAGCAAAAGGCTATGTGAAGTCCCACCTCGGCGATCCTACGCCCGAGCGCGGCGGACGTTCGAAACGTTTCTTCCATGTCGCGGCCAAGGGACAGGCAGCCGTGAATCGCACACACCGCGTACTCCAGAGCATGACCGAGGGCCTCAATCTAGTTGAGAGGTATTCGTGATGACCCAAGTACCCGTCGTTCAGCCGCCTCGCATTGCCGTTTGGCTCTTAGATCTGTTCATTTCTGAAACGCAGAGAGAATCCATACATGGGGACCTTTTTGAAGAATTCTCTGATCTCGTCTCAAAATCGGGAGTTGTCTCAGCCCGCCGGTGGTACTGGCGGCAAGGTTTGAAAACTATCGTAGATCTGGTCGATACCGGGTTCCGCACTGTGCCGCTGCGGATAGCTGGGGCTGTAGTTCTGGGTCTTCTGCTACTGCGGTTTGGTTTTTCGCTTCCGGAGCACGCAATTGTAGCCGTTGTTATGAAATATCGATATCGAATTCAAGGTGTAGGCGTTCGTGAGCTGGTGAGCTTCTGTGTGCCACTGGCTATCTGGATCGGAAGCGTCATCGTGGCGATGTCCGTTGGTTGTATCGTCGCAGCGGCGGCCAAGGGCGCGGAGATGATCTCAACCTTGACGTTGGCACTCTCCCTTGACGCGCTGATTCGGCTCGCCCATTTTGATTTGATGTGGGTGATGCTGCACTTGCCGGAATACTTTTTCCTCTTGCGGCATGAAGTCATATTCCTGGTCTCCAGCTCAACCGCGATTGTCATTGCAGGAGTAATCATCCGAACGAGTAGGTCGAGTCCGGCCTATGATTTTTCGGGTGCGTGATCTGCGGATTATTCCGCCCTTGCTAAGTCGGAGCCGCCTTCGCCGAGCGCCTCACTAACTGAGGATGCCCCAGCTTTGCTGGTTTTGCAAAGCTGGGCACCACGGACCTCGCCCCCTGGTTCTGATTTTTTCCACAACCAGCATGTGACATCTAACCTTGTCCCCTCAATTCAAATCAGCGATCATGGTCGAGGCCGTGACGGTCGGGTGAACCCACATCGTCGCGCCCCTAAGTCCTTTTCTTCGCGGATTTTAGTATCTAAGTTCTTTGACATCCGGATTTTGCCGGGAATTTCTTGCTAACGTGGTGATTCCACTAGACCCCAGGGGGGAGGGGGGTATCGAAAGCAGACCCCGCAGCACACCTCAACAGCCCCCGAATCAACCAGCCGCACTGAATTTATTTTCAAAAGGAATTCACAGGCAAGGCCAAGCCGAGCGAGGCGCCCTTTTTCGTTGCGCCCCCGCCGCCTTTTGATATAGTTCCCCCCTATCATGGCGCCATCCGCTGCGGACGAAACAACGCACCCCACCTCGACCGTGTCTCAGCCTCTAACTCGAAATCAGATTCGCGGCTTCTGGGCATCTTGGGGCGGCTGGACGCTCGACGGCATGGACTCGGTCATCTACGCACTCGTGCTCGTGCCCGCGTTGCGCGACTTGCTGCCCCGTTCCGGCATCGCCGCCACCAAAGGCAACATCGGCTACTACGGATCTCTGTTGTTCGCGCTGTTCCTGATCGGCTGGGGACTGGCCTTCCTATGGGGCCCCGTCGGAGACAAGTTCGGCCGGGTGCGCACCCTGATGCTGACCATCGTCTGGTATTCGGTGTTCACATTCCTGAGCGCCTTCGTCACCAGCGTGTGGCAACTGGCAGTTCTGCGTTTGCTGGCCGGGATCGGCATTGGCGGCGAATGGGCCATGGGCGGGACATTCGTCGCCGAAGAATGGCCGGAAAGCCGCCGCCGCATGGGCGCTGGGTTCATGCATACCGGCTACTACGTCGGGTTTTTTCTCGCGGCGCTGGCCAACTACGGAATCGGCAGCCACTACGGCTGGCGCTCCATGTTTATTGTCGGCGGCGTGCCGGCATTGGTGCTGGCGTGGGTTCGCCACGGCGTGGTGGAACCCGCAGCCTGGAAAAACAAAGAGAGTGTGGTCCGGTCGTGGGCCGTCTGGCGTCCTTTTGCGATTCTATTTTCGCCCGCCTGGCGCCGACGCACCGTCGTCAACGCCTTACTGATGCTGGCTTCCATCTGCGGCCTGTGGGCAGGAACCGTCTACGTCCCCGCGGCGATCACCGCCCTCGCCGAAGCGGGCGGCCGCATGGGCCCGGCAGCCGCGCAATTGGCTTCCTGGGGCGTCATGCTGGTTTCCTTCGCCACGATCCTCGGCTGCCTGGCGATGCCCTGGCTCGCGGAGCGCCTTGGCCGGCGCGGTGCGCTGGCCGTTTTCTTTACCCTGATGATGGTGTTTATCGCGCTCACGTTCGGCAAGGTTTTCTACCTTGGAGCGGGCGCGTTGCCGTGGTTTTTCGTCTGTCTTTTCTTCCTGGGCTTCGGCGGAGCTAACTTCGCCGTCTACACGCTCTGGCTGCCCGAGCAATATCCCACGGAATGCCGCGCCAGCGCCTTCGCTTTCTCCACTTCATTCGCCAGATTTGGTGGGGCTGGAATTACGTTTCTCGTGGGAAGCGGCGTACGCCATTACGGATCGCTCGGCACGCCGGTCGCGCTGACTTCGATCGCCTTCGCGCTCGGACTGCTCCTGATTCCATTCGGCGCGGAAACGCGCGGCCAGCGTCTGCCTGGTTAATCGCGCGCGGCTACTAGGAGTCATGGAGGGGAGGGCCAACCTTGCGGCGCAGCCGCTACCACCAGCTACGCCGCGGTTCTCGCCCCGTCGGCCTTAGGTGGAGTGGGAACGCGAAGTCCGCTTTCGGATTCCTCGACCGTGCGGTGCGCCAAAGGCTTCAACCAAAGTAGAGCCATAAACGCAGCGACGAGATCGCAGACGATCATCGCCCAGAAGACTTTCGTCCACGAACCAGTCTTGGCAAACAGCCAGGCCGCACCGGGCCCAGCAAAGCCGGCAGCCACGCCCTTCGCGGTGTAAACGATTCCGTAATTTGTCGTCGCCCACTTGTTTCCGTACAGGTCGCCGGTTATGGCGGGGAACAAGGAAAAAATGTTGCCCCACGCGAAGAAACATAAGCCTGACAACGCCACAAACCACACCGGACGGTTAATCAGTTGGAGCAGGGCAAACACAGCCGCCGCCTCCAGGATGAAAGCGACGAAGATGGCGTTCTCGCGGCCAACGTGGTCCGAAACCCATCCCCAGAAAGGACGCGTCAACCCGTTGAGAATCCGGTCCACCGTGATGGCCAGCACCAATGCCGTCATGCCGAAGACGACGACCACGTTATCCACGTGGTACGAAGAAGCCATAGGATTGAGCTGTGCTGTCACTACGAGACCACCGAAAGCCAGCATGGTCATCATCAGATAGATCACGTAGAAAGACGGCTGACGAAGCATTTGCAACGGCGTCATGTTGACCGACGAAGTATTCACTTTGGCTCGGATTTTGGCTTCTTTCTCCTTCCAGTTTGGCGGCGTCCATCCCACCGGCGGTCTGGCCAGGAAAAGTGAAGCAAGCAACACGACGAAGCCCTGGATAATTCCCCAGACGATGAATGTGTGTTGGTAGCCTTCGGTTTTCAGCATCGCAGCGATAGGAGCGATGGTGGTCGCGGTGCCGATTCCGAAAGCTCCGGCCGTCAGCCCCACGCACAGCCCGCGATAGTCAGGGAACCATTTCAGCGCGTTCCCAATGGCTCCGCCATAGACAACGCCGGCTCCGATTCCGCCCACGCCATACCAGAAATAGAGCGCGTTTATGGTCTCCGCCCGGCCCGACCCGATCCAGCCCAATCCGATCATGATCGCGCCAGCGCCCAGCATTAATCGGGGCCCGATAACATCCACCAGGAATCCTTCAAAAGGTACGAGCCACGTTTCCAGAGCGACAAATAAAGTGAAGGTCCACTGCACAGCCACCAGGCTGACGTGCAAGTGGGCTTGTATCGGTTTGGTGAAAATAGTCCAGGCGTACTGGAGGTTCGCAATCGCCATCATGGCGACGATGCCGGCGATTAACTGCACCCATCGATTGGGTATACGCGAAGGGTGAATAAGGGAGGCTGGTGAGACGGTGGAAGCAGCCATGGCGATACCTCCGTGAGGTACGTCGGACTTTACGTCAGACGTTAACAACGGACGCTAAACAGCACACAGCGAAATCTGCCCGTTCCCTGTGACTTCATTCCGCACAATGCTCTAGCTCGACGGAGCGACGTCGGCTTCCACCTCTGTGCGGAACGGGATTACCCCGGGAACCAGCCACTTTTCCCACATCTCATCGACTTTGCTTTGGAAGTAATCGATGTCGTCGTTGGTGAAGTGGGCGAATCTTCCTTGCTTCAGCAGGTAATCCCGCACCGGCTGCCTCTGTATCTTCTTCGAGGCAATCTGCTGCGTCCTGCCAGTAAGTTTTAGCACGCCATCTTCCACTTCATAGAGCGGCCAAATCCCGGTATTGACGGCCAATTCGCCCAGTTCATGGGAGATGTAAGGATCGTAATCCCAACCCTTTGGGCAAGGATCGAGCGAGTGAATGAACGTAGGACCGCCGATAGCCAAAGCCTTGCGCATGGAATTCATCGCTGCGAGACCGTACGACATGCAAACAGTTGCAACATAGCGGCACGTGGGATGGCCCGCCGCCATCATGCCCGCCATATTCTTTTTCCAGCGGCGATGCATGATTCTCTTCACCTTGCCCGGAGTGCTGAACGTGGTATTGGCGCCCCATGGCGTGCTTCCTGAAAGCTGTATGTCAGTATTTGCGTATGACTCGTTGTCATACATCAGAATCAGGCAGTTGTAGTCGGGATGCGTGAGCGTGGCTGAAATCGCTCCCACGCCCATGTCGGCGCCGCCGCCGTCGCCGCAGAATGCTATCACGTTGATGGGCTCCTGTTTCATCTTTCCCTTGCGCATGAGCACCTTCAGCGCCGCAGACGCTCCCAGAGCCGCCGAGCCGCTGCTGCCCAGTTGCGTGTGCATCCACGGAAGCACCCACGAGGTGCTGTAATACGTGGTGTTCGCCACGTACATGCATCCCGTGCTGCCGAGCACGATGGTGCGCGGGCCGGCGGCCTTGGCCATCATCTTCATCACCAGCGCCGACTCACAACCCTGGCAGGTACGGTGTCCGGAGGTGAAATACTCCTCCAGCGGGATTTTCTTGACCGCTTTGAACGGATCTAATTTCTGGGTCGGATCGATCTGTACGTAGGTAGCCATAATTCTTTATCCTCTCTGAGGTCTGCGAAAATCAGCAAAAGCGGATTACTCTCGCAATCCGATCCATTGAGTTAAGGGAGCTGCCTTACCATCGGCAGCTGCGTATACTGCATCCGCCATCTTCTGCACATCAGGCACGGTTACTTCGCGTCCGCCGAGCCCGCAAATGAAGCCCACCACCGGCGGCTTCTTGCCCGGCCCCGGATACAGTGCATGCCGAACTTCGCCGGCCAACACGCCGCCGAGATAAGGCGAGCCAAAAGAATAGTCGCGATCGATCACTCCGACCGCGGCAAACCGTTGCAGAGACTTCGACAATTCCTCCGCGGCGAACGGACGGAACCAACGCATGCGCACAAATCCAACCCGCTTGCCTTGCTTGCGCATCTCTCGGATCGCCACCTTCACCGAGATCGACAGCGTTCCCATGCCCATGAGAACGATATCGGCATCGTCGGTCATGTACTCCTCGAAGAACGGATTGCCGTACGATCGGCCGAAGATGCGCTCGAAATCGGCATAAGCTTCCTTGATCACGCCGGGAGCCCGCTCCATCGCCGCGTAGTTCTGGCGGCGAATTTCCATCACCCAGTCTTCGTTGCCTTGGGGCGCAACTGTAATGGGGTTGTCGGGGTGGAGTAAAAGATCCGCGCGATCGTATGGTGGCAGGAACTCGTTTACCTTTTCTTGCGACGGAATCTTGACCAGCGCCTGTGAGTGAGTCAGAAATGCGCCGTCGCAACTGATAGCGAGCGGCAGGAAGATACGCCGGTCCTCGGCCACGCGATAAGCGATGAGGGCCGTGTCCAGAGCCTCTTGCGCATTGTCGACCCAAACCAGCTGCCAGCCCAGATCGCGGACCGCCAACGCGTCGTTGTGCTCGACACCGAATGCGCCAGGATCATCGAGCGCCCGGTTACCAACCATTGCGATCATAGGAATGCGCAGCGCAGGAGTCACCGTCAGCGCTTCCATCGCGTACATCCAGCCCACGCCGCTCGAACCGCAGAACACGCGCGCGCCGCAGGCGGAAGCGTGCTTTACGATTTCAAACTGCGAGTGCTCGCCCTCTGCGACGATATACTCGCAATCCATTTCGCCGTTCGCCACCAGCTTGCAGACGTACTGCATGACGGTGTCGTAGGGACGGATGGGATAAGCCGTGATCACGTCAACGTCGGCCAGCTTGCAGGCCACGGCAATGGCCTCGCTGCCGGTAATCAGCGCGGTTTCTTCAATTTTCTTTTTCTGCTCTTCGATTATCGTAGCCACTGCCATGACGGACTCTCCTCGTAAGGGGCGCTATGAATGATGGTTTATTTTCCCTGCGCAATCTCGAGCATCTCCGGAATCTGCTCCTCGTACTGCCCGCGATAGCGGAAACCATGCGACCGTTCCGGCGGATGTTTGATCTTCTCTTCGAGCCACACTTTGTAACCGTCTTTGTCTTTGCGCCAGTCTTCCCACTGGCTACTGTTGTCTTTGAATTCCGTTTCGTTGACCATGGTGACGCATTCCTTGACCGGGCACACGGCCTCGCACACGCCGCACCCGCAGCAGGCCTTCATATTCGCGTCGTACAAGCCTTCCGGCGTGACGTCGAAACAGGAGTCCGGACACTGCAGCCAGCACAATGTGCACTTGATGCAGGTATCGAAGTTCACCACCGGACGCATGGTCCGTGTGCTGAATTTCAAAAACGTCGGGTTGCGGTCAGGCTGGAAACCACCGTGCGCGTGCGACGCGGGATCGTCCATCTTGTGTCCGGCAGGAATGCTCGGGATGGCAATGCCTTCGCCCATTTCATGCCACTTGGGCAGATCAAATTTGTACGGCACTTCAGGATTGCCCTGGTCCGGAGTCACCGTGATGCTGGTGGTCCGCTCGTAAGATTTGGCCGCAGACGTGGCTTTGAGTTCGTCGTGCCACTCGTCAACGATCGCTCTCTGCACCGATTTCAAGCTGAACAACTCAGGCAGGATCTTCGCAACCGCGCCCAGAATGCGAACGTCGGTGTGATCGTCTTTGTAAACCCATAATCCGGAGAAGCTCACCGTGCCCTTAAGGATCGACAGTTGGTAAGGCGCCTCCTTGCGGTGGGCCATGGCAATGATGGCTTCCGGACCCTCGCGCGAAGTCACGATCAGCGTGCCGCCCGGCTTCAGCAAGCGATTCACTGGCTGCAGACCGTACCACGCCCACGACTCGACGCCTTTGCATAGCGTGTCATCCACGCAAATGGTCACGTCGACTTCCTTGGGCTCGTACTTCGCCATGCCTTCCTGCAGAGTTTGTTCGTCAGTAGCGACGATCGCGAAGCCCTTCGCGGGAATGCCGTTGCGCTCGGGACTGTCCCCGTAACGGCCAAAAGAAATGCCCACTTTGCCTTCGTGATGGGCGGCGAGCACGATGGCCCGGCTAAGCCTGCCCGCCATGGTTTTCTGGAAAATTCCTCGATAAATAATCTCGATTGCGAATAACCGGCCCATGACAACCCTCCGTGAATTAGAACTTGCTCGTCAAAATTTGTTCAGTACGATCTCTTCCACATCTTCAATGTGCCGGCGCATGGCATCTTTGGCAGCTTCGGCATCGTGACGCTTAATGGCAGCCAATATCCGCTTATGGCCGGCGAGCGATTTCGGCGCACGTCCCTCCACCTGCAGCGAGCGTGCCCGCGTATCCCGCAGCAGATCCATAAGAATGTCGAGCACCTTCAGCACGACACTGTTTCCGGAAGCCAGGGCAACGCTGTAATGGAATTCCGTATCCTCCGCAACCGCGGCGTCGCCTTGCGCCTGCTTCTCCTGTTGCCGCATCAGAATTTCTTCCATCTCAGAAATTTCTTCCGGAGACGCATGCGTAGCCGCGCGTGCGGCCAGCGGCGGCTCGAGCATCCTGCGAAAATCCAGAAGCTCGCTGACCAGTTCCTGCCGTCGCTTCAGAGCATCAGCAAAAGGATTCACCAGCGATTCAGCGGAAATTTCGCGAACGATGGTTCCAGCCCCTTGACGCGGCTCAACCAAACCCATCAGCTCCAGGCCTCGAATCGCATCCCGGATGGAACTGCGGCTTACGCGAAGCGTCTCCGCCAGTTCACGCTCCGACGGCAGCTTGTCTCCAGGTTGCAGCTTTTTCAGAATCAGGCGTTCGATCTGCTTTGCTACTTCTTCGTAGACTTTGTTCCTGCGGACAACTTCGAAGTCGGATTTGATCGCGGCGGGCAAGGTAGATTTCCAAGTGGTCCGATAAGTGGACCAGCCAACGCACCGAGTATACCCCCGTTGTCAAGCCTCCGAGCAAATATTTTTATAGATGGGATGAAAAAGAACGATACAGCCAATCTCAACGGGGTTGCCGAGCGGTGCTTTGGGCCAGTAATTTCGCGCAGTTGTAGACGGTGCGGGTGCAGGTCATCGGAAGTCCCACGCGCTCTCCCAACTCGACCACCGAGCCCACCAGCGCCTCCAGTTCCATGGGCCGGCCGGCTTCGAGATCCTGCAGCATCGAGGTCTTGTGCTCGCCAACTTTTTCCGCGCCGGCAATTCGCTGATCGATGGAAATGGGCAGCTCCATCCCCAACTTATTGGAAACGGCTTCCACTTCCTGCATGATGTTTCTGATGACCGAAGCCGCGCCCGCATCGCGGGCGATCTGGACTAACGTGGCGCGCGTGAGCGCACTAACCGGATTGAAGGACGCGTTGCCCAGAAGTTTTACGAAAATCTCATGCCGGATGCGAGTGGTGACCGGACACCGAAAGCCGGAGGCGACGAGGGCCTCGGCAATTGCCCGGATGCGATCGGAGCGTGAACCGTCCGGTTCGCCCAGCGTAATGCGGTTGCCCTCGGTGTGCTGAATCACGCCGGGTGCGGGAATCTCAGTCGCGAAGTAAATGATCGACCCGACCACGCTTGGAGCCGCGATCGCTGCCGAAATCACGCCGCCGGGGTCGACCCGCTCCAGTCGTAATCCTTCGTACTCGCCGCCGAAACCCTGAAAGTACCACCACGGAATTCCATTCTGCGTGCTGACGACGGTGGTATCCGAGACCCAGAACCGGCTTCAACTGCGGCGCAAGATGCGGCAGGGCGTGAGCCTTCACGCCGAGAAAGACAACGTCGACAGGCCCCACTTCTTCGAGCGAGCCCGCGATCGCGGGACGCGCCACGAAATCTCCCTCGCTGCTTTTCACCTGCACGCCATGCTCCTGCATGGCGCGAAGATGCGGCCCGCGCGCAAAGAGCGTGACGTCGAACCCGGCCTGCGCCATGCGCGCGCCGATGTAGGCGCCGATTGCGCCCGCTCCAGCGATCAGGAATCTCATGTTTGATTTACCCACGCCGGCTGTTCCCCTGTTGATCATCCACCAGCGCGGTGGCGACGGCGCGGCGGCGAATTTTTCCCGTAGCCGTAGTCGGAATACTCTTCACCAGATAAATCTTCTTCGGACATTTGTACTCCGCGAGCAATTCGCGGCAGTGTTTGATCAACACCGATTCGGTGGCGCCATGAGGCTCGTGCAAAACCACGGCTGCAGCCACTTCTTCTCCCAGCGTGGGATGGGCGCAGCCAAACGTTACCGCAGCCGCGACTGCAGGATGGCGCAGCAGAATCTCGTCGACTTCGTGAGGCGCAATGTTCTCTCCGCCGCGAATGATGATGTCTTTAATCCGGCCCGTCAGGTGCAGGTAACAATCGTCGTCGAGAAAACCCTGGTCGCCGGTGCGAAACCATCCGTTCACAAAGGCGCGGGCGTTGGCTTCGGGATTGTTTTCGTATCCCCGAAACACGTTTGCCCCCTGAATGGCAATCTCGCCGCGCTGATTGTTTTCCAGAGAATTGCCGGCTTTGTCCATGATCCGAACGCGAAGGCCCGGCGCCCACTCCCACCGATCCCGCCTTGCGATGCCGCGGCGGCAGCGGATTCGACGTCATCTGATGCGAGGCCTCGGTCATCCCGTACGCCTCAACAAATGGGACACCAAATTCGTTTTCGATCTTATGAATCAATTCCGGCGACAAGGGCGCGCTGCACGACCGGATGAAGCGCAGCGTGTCAGCTTCTGCCGGCTTATGGTGGGTGCGAGCCATCAGCAGTTGGTGCATCGTAGGCACGCCGGAATACCAGGTGACCCGATGCTCCCGCACCGTTCGCCAGAAGGAGAGTGCGTTGAATTTAGTGGGAACCACCACCGCTCCGCCGGAAAGCAATGTAGCCATGGTGGAAGCGATCAAGCCATGAATGTGGAACAGCGGCATGATGCACAGCGAAACGTCTTCTTCAGAAAGCGAGTAAGTGTTCGCAATGTTCGCCGAGGAAACTGCCAGGTTGAAATGCCGCAAGGGAACCCGCTTGGGTTTTCCCGTGCTTCCGCTGGTGTGAAGGATCAACGCAATGTCGTCCGCCGTAGGGTTGGTCGCGGTAACGCCGGTGGACGCACCCGTCAGGTGCACGTTGCCTCTCTCGTCCATCTCCACCGAGAGCACCGGGATCTTGCGGTCCGCAGCCGCGGTGCGGGCGAACTCCGCGCCTACTGCTGGGCAAAGCAAAATCCGGGCATTGGTGTCGCCCAGAAAAAAATGAAACTCCTCATACGGATACGCGGGATTCAAAGGGGCTGCCTTGCCCGCGATCGATGCCGCCAGAAAGCTCACGATTGCGGGCAAACCATTGGGTAATGCAATGGCCACGGCGTCGTCGCGGCGAATGCCGGCCGATGCCAGAGCATTCGCCATCTCGAGAACCTGCCGCCGCAGCGAATCATAGGTGACGTGGAGGCCGAGCTCGGGAACGATAACGGCGGTATGACTGTCCGCGAAATGCAAAACGTCAAGTAGCGTGTCGACTGACTTCAGTGTCATTCTTCCTCGCCTCTACCTCCGGAATCATTAACCAGATCAAGTAGCGACTAAATCGAGTAGCCCGCTGCGCTCAGGGCTTTTTTGAACTCCTTGAGGAAAAACTGCACATTATCTTCGGTAGCCAACGGTCCCATCACGCCGATGCGGAAGACTTTGCCGGCAAGCGGTCCAAAACCGCCGGCGATTTCGATCCCCGGACCATCCAACAGAAGTTTGCGCACCTTGGCCTCGTCAACTCCAGCGGGCACGCACACGGTATTCAGCGTCGCGATCCGGTGCTCCGCGGGAACGTGCATGCGCAGACCCATCGCTTCAATTCCCTTGACGAAAGCCGTGTTGCTGCGGCGATGCCGCTCCCATCGGTTCTCAATCCCTTCTTCCGCGATGACCAGAAGCGCCTCGCGTAAAGCGTAGAACATGGAGATCGGCGCCGTGTGATGATAGCGGTGCGACACGGTCGAATAGTCGTGAATCAGCTTGAGGTCCAGATACCAGCTGCGCGAAGGAGTAGTGCGCGCCCGCAGCCATTCCATAGCCCGCGGCGACATGGCCATCGGAGACAAGTCCCGGCGGACAACTCAGTCCCTTTCTGCGTGCAACTGTAGGCAACGTCGATGCCAGTCCGGTCGAACTCTACCGGCACTCCGCCGAGCGAGGTGACGCAATCGGCAATCACCAGAGCGCCAGCATCGTGCGCGGCGGCACAGATTGCTTTGCCCGATTGCAACGCTCCCGTCGAGGTCTCGGCGTGAACGTAAGCCACAACCTTGGGCTTCTCGCGCTCGATGAACTCTCGTGCTTCATCATCCGTGTAAGTTTCACCCCACGCTTTCTCAAAGCGCACCACGTCCGCGCCGTTGCGCTTGGCCATCTCCGTGAGCCGGTCGGAGAAATATCCATTGGCGAAAACCGCGAACTTGGCGCCAGGCTCCACGAAGTTGGTGACGGCAGCTTCCATGCCCGCGCTACCCGTGCCGGAAATCACCAGCGTCGCGCCCTCGGTGGTTCCGTAAGCTGTCTTAAGCAACTGCTGAACGTCTCCCATGACCTGGATGAAGTAGGGGTCGAGGTGTCCGACGATCGGCTTCGAAAGCGCCTCGTAGACACGCGGGTGAACCATGCTGGGTCCCGGGCCGAACAGGTAACGGCGAGGCGGTTGCAGGGCAGGGAACTGAAGTGCGGCGGGCTGTTCAATGGCGCTCATAGTCCTCTCGATTCGTACTAGATTGCGTCCGCGGATGTCTTAAGGAAAGGCAAGCCTCAAGCCGTACCGCCCGGCTGACAAAACGATTTCGGCCCTAGCCCCTGAGCGCCTGTTCGCGCGCCCAAAGCTGGCGATGAGCCCGTCGTAGCGACAGTTAGATATTATGGCACGGAGCGGATGAATGTCACCGACGACGCGGCCCACGTCTGCGAAGGGAAATGCTAGTCTGGCGCGCCGGCTCGGGGTCAACGAGTGTAATGGCGATGTTACGCCAACTACACGAGAAGCATTCCTTGCACGGCAGCGGGAACTGGATTTATCGCCAACAAGCCGATATGCCCAGCTTTATCTGAACGCAAAAAGCCCCGCCAACAAAGAACATTGGACGGGGCAACGTGAGAGTGAAACCAACCTAAACGGCGCTTGCTGTGCCGGAAACTGGCAAAACTTACAGAGGGGCACTCAGCTTGGCGACACTCGAAATTCGGACAATCAGTGGAATAGGGATTTATCAACAGTTCACCTCGCGCCTCGTTGTTTTCAATCTCCCGACTGGTTCTTCCAACAGTAGTGCAGCCTAAGACTAACTGCTCACCTCTAGTAAACGCGAAGATGAGTCCCGGCGGACTGTCCGCCCACAAGTCTGGATTGGGAAAACGTTATGGAGAAGAATTGGATGTTATTTGTTTGCCTGGGAATGCTTCCGCTCGCCGGGCAGGCTGTTTGCGCAGCCCAAACCGGTTCGCCTGGCAGTTCGAAGGTTGCCGGGCCAAGTTCGAGCGCGACTGCAGCGGCCGAGGATAGCAGCGCCAGCGCCAACGGCCACGCAGCTCCGCCCGCGACCGGGGCTCCTACTCTGTCCTCACCCTCCTCGGGGCCGGCACGACAGTTCCAGCAACGAGACCCGCGCTACAAGATCCAGCCTAGTGATTCCTTCGACATCACGTTCGACTTGACCCCTGAGTTTAATCAGGCCGGCGTAGCCGTCCAGCCTGATGGTTTCGTTACCCTGCACGGCGTAGGCGACATCAAGGTACAGGGGCAAACCGTGCCCCAGTTCACTGAGACTCTTCGTAAAGTGTACAGCAAGATCCTGAACGAGCCCGCCATTTCCGTTGTACTCAAGGACTTTCAGAGGCCCTATTTCATCGCCGATGGCCAAGTCGGGCATCCCGGAAAATACGAACTCCGCGGCGACACGACTCTGACGGAAGCCATTGCCATGGCGGGTGGATTCTTGGACACCGCGAAACATTCGCAGGTGGTGCTATACCGTCGCGTGGACGATAACTGGACTTCAGCTCAGTTGATCAATGTGAAGAAAATGGAAGCTGATCGCAATCTGCGGGAGGATCCGTTTCTGCATCCCGGCGACATGCTTTTCGTTCCGAAGAATGCTCTCTCGAAGATCAAACCATTCATCCCCAATACCGGCGTTGGTGCTTACGTTCCGCTCATGTAAGCCTGGTCACCGAGTCAACGAGCGCAATCGCGACGTTACGCCAACTATCGGCGGTGATGCTCAAACGCCCGTTCAACCATGGAGATCAACTGCTCTCTCTCGAACGGCTTTTGTAGAAAATCGTAAACGCCAGCTTGCAATATGGGCAACGCATCCTTGCGCGGAATGGCGCTGCACACTATGACAGGAACCCTGCGAAGTCGTGGAGCATTGTTTCGAACTCTCTTCCATCCAACCACTCGAGTATGCCGCAGATCACAACATCGACCTCTTCTGTCTTTAGAATGTCCAACGTCTCCTGGGGCGTCTCAGCTTGCAGGCATTCATATCCAGCCTGCGCCAGCACGGAAGCGATGATTTCACGAATAACCTATTCATCGTCTTGCAGAAGCACGCGCATGCCTCGAAGCGTAGCACATAGGAGGACAGCCCAAAGAGGTCGAACAACGCCCAAGCCTCACTTCCGCGCAGCACCTCCCACGGTTGATGCAATCAGGCAACAGCGCTCATTGAGAATTGCTCACGAAAGGGCGCTTACACCACCGAGGCACTGCGCCTAGTCAAAGTCAATCTTCTCGAATCCCAGACCCTGCAGCAGACTGCTGATCGTGGAAGACGCATTCTGCTGGGCGGTTCGCAAAATGCCATCGGCCATTGCGGCCTCTTGCAGCTGACGTTCCGCCTCCTGGCGCACTTGCGTTTCCAGATTCGGGTCGGTAGGTACCAGCAGCCCGGTTTGCCTGGAATAGACCCGCGTCTTCGCACTGTCGATCCGAGTCCGGAACACCTGCGCCGCCGGAAGATGCAACTGAATCTGCTTCCCATTCACTCTGACATCGCCCGGCTTTAGATCCGCGAAATCAATCCCGGCGACAACCTCGCCGTGCACCAGCATTAGCAGGCGATCTCCTGCCAGAAAATCCGGGAAGATGGGGTTTTCTTTTGCGCCGGTCACCAGCTTGTCCATGGTGTAAACCACGGTCTCCAGCCGCTGCAAACGCTGAATACGATCGACCACCGTAGGCTGGCTTACATCGATACTGAGGGTTCTGCCGGTTACTGCCGACCACACATGGCTCAACAGCTCTCGTCCGGAACCGCGCGACAGCATCACCCATCCAATCAAGCCGACGGATAGTACGCCGAGGAAGACCCCGATGATGAGGGCAAACACGACCAGCGCGTTCGGTCGAACAGGTTTTGCAGAGCGCGGGCCCGCATCAGGATCGTGAGCCATGTCGCAAGGTTATCACCAAGCAGGCGGGGACCGCCGCGGGTTGTTTCACTGCCAATTTTTTCGTGCCTTAATCGGGTAACCCGACGCGGCGCACTAATTGTCCGAATCGCGGGTCACCACGGAGTGGCTCGAATCGTCGTCCCGCTTTGAGATAGGTGAGCTGAGGATCCTTCTCCTCATATGCCTTTTCCAACCACACAAAAGCTTCGTTCGATTCGCCCAACGCTCCATAGAGGGTCGCCAGTGAAGCGGCTGGAACCATGCCTTGCTGTTGTAGTTGCCGGAGGTTCGCGAGTATCCTTTTTGCCTCATCCGGACGTCCCGACACGGCATAGGCAAAGCCCAAATCCAGCTGAATGTCAGTGTCTGCGGTTCCGGCGAGTTCCAGCGCACTTTGAAACTCTCGAATGGCGTCATCCTGCTTGCCGCTATGCAGGTAGACCCAGCCCAGAGTCTGGTGAGCTGGTGCAAAGTGCTGATCCAGCTCCAAGGTTGCCTGGACTTGTCGGAGTGCTTCATCGTAACGCCCTGCCGCCAACAACCTTCCCGCCAGTGCGTTATTTATAGGCAGGGACAAGGGGTCGAGTTCGCGCGCACGCATGGCCTCAGCGATCCCCTCATCAAATCGTCCCGTGTACGTGAGATAACCGGCGTACCAGTTGTGAGCTTGCGCGTAACTCGGGTTTAATTCCAAGGCCCGCTTGTATTCTCGCTCGGCCGCAGGCCAGTCCCACTCATAAGTCTCCGCGATGAACGCGAGAGAAGCGTGAGGTTCGGCCAATGCGTCATCCAGTTCGATCGCCTTTAAGGCCGCTCTCTTTGCACCTGAGAGAGCGTCCTTCGATGGAAAACCACCGCGGAATCCAAGCATTGCATAGGCTTCCGCCAGTCCGCTGTAGGCTGGGGCATAGGCTGGGTCGCGCGTGATCGCCTGCTGGAACGACGCGATGCTCTTGTGGAGCGCATCCTCGGTCCGCTGGTTGAAGTAATTACGGCCCCTCAGGTAACTCTCGTAAGCCTCAGGATCAACCGGGGACTGTGATGCCAGACGCGCCCGGTCCTCCGGCGTGAGGTTCAGTTGAATCTGCTCAACAATATTCCGAGCCACTTCCTCTTGCAGTTCGAGAATGCTTTGGTATTGTCGCTGGTATTCCCCCGCCCAAATGTGCTCATCCGTCGCGGCGCGAATCAATTGGGCGTGGACGCGGATCTCGTGCCCCTCCTGCACCAGCGACCCCTCCACAATCGCATCGACCGCGAGTATCCTGGCAATCTCTGGCACCGAAAGCTGTGTGTTCTTGAAGTGCATCGTCGAAGTACGGGAGATAACCCGTAATCCGTGAATCCTGGAAAGTCGCCCGATCAGCTCCTCAGTCATGCCGTCGGCGATGTAGTCCTGCGAAGGATCACCGCTCAAGTTCTGCAAGGGGAGCACTGCCAGGGACCGAATTTTGGGATGAGCCGCATCCTTTGCACGCGTCCATGTTGCGAAATAGGCAAATGAGACTATGGCAGCAAGCACCGCCGCTGTGGCGCCAGGAATGAGCCAGCGACGTTCGCGCGCAACGGTCGTTTGCCGGCCACCCGCCCCAGCAGCTTCCAGGGCTGCCTCCTGTTCCTCCTCGGAACGTAGTTTGCGGCCTTGCCGCCAGGCATCGAGCTCGGAACACAAGGCGTAGACGGAGCCTCGCTTGTGGTGCAGGTGGCGGTGGACAGGCATGCCCTCCTGCCTCTCCCAGCGCTGGACGGTCGTGACGTCCCGGCCCAGATACGTGGCAATCTCTTTCCACGAGTCAAGGCGACGCTCGGACGGGGTCTCGGACAGCGTTTTGTTGGGGAACGGTTCGCCCATTCGCCCCCCTGTGAGCGGTCAGGAGATAACCGCCCCGATTGTACTGCCCCGACAGAGAACTGCAAAACACGGCATTTCGCGGCAAATGGGCCGTTCCGTCTATTGCTGCTTGCTTAATGTCCTCAAGCCCACCCAGTCTGTGCATGGCGTGTCGGGCTATGGCTGGCGCGACGATTCGCTGAACAAGATGAGTGTTCCAAAATTTCTGGAGGCGACTATGCAAAGCAAAACTTTCTTCTGCTCGGTAGGGGCGTGGGTTCTCGTGCTCGCGCTAGCGACAAGTGCGGCGGCGCAAAACTGGCCAGGCAGGCACTACAGTGGTGTGATCAATGACTATCCATTGTCAGCCAACCCGACTGCCGGTCCCTGGGAACTTCGCGGCCCGTGGTCTTTGAGTCTGCAACCGCTCGGAGAAGTAGATTTTTCGGCATCTCTGACGATGGAGTTTTCCGATTTAGGATCCGGTTCTGGGGCCAGCACCGACTCCCGACACCAGCACACGCACCACATAACGATGAAGGGCGCGACCCTGGTTTGGAACCCGCCTCAAACCGATTGCCCAACCGGCATCACTCCGTTCCCTACCTACACTTGGGTCCTGGAAGTGAACGGAATGGCGGATGTAGCCGCAAATGGAGGATCTCCCTTTACCGGGCCAGTGCCGCTACAGGTCTGCCTCGGCGGCGGCCCGAACCTCGAGATTTCGAACATCACGCTGGTGTTTACGAACCTCTCGAGCGGCCCATCACAGGCAACAAATCATTTCGGATCGCAGCCGATCCATGGGGTCGTTCAGCTTCCCAGGGAACCAGAATAGGGTGACTAAAACCAGCACTGAAGTGAACCACCGGGCACGGGCGGTGATAAGGGCGCAGCGGCGGTGATGCGTTATCACTCATTCATCTGGACCCGCTGCTTGCAGTCATTGGGGTGGGTTTTTTCACGGCCCAATTTTTTCCACACCAATGTTGTGACATCTAACCTTGCGCCCAAAATTAAATCGCGCGATCATGGTCGAGGCCGTGACGGTTGGGCGAACCCAACTCACCGCGCTCCTAAATCGTTTGCTCTCTAGATTTTGACCTCTAAGTTCTTTGACATCCGGATTTTGCGGGGAATTTCCTGCTAACGCCTAGATTCCACTAGACCCCAGGGGGGAGGGGGGTTCCGAGACCTTGCCTCGTTGAGCACGCCGCCCATCCCGCCGCAACCGCCTCAAGGGAAGTTTATTTCGTGGAGAAATCAACAGCCCGAACGTGACCCCTCCTCGAGCTCACAAATTGTGATCTCAACCGGTCAAATCGGCGAGTGGTGTCCCTGCACAATCAGTTCCTCTGCAATGCGGCGTGCCTCCGGGAGAGTCGCCACGGCTTTGCGATCGATCTCTGCCGGCAAGTCCTTCTGAATTTTTGCCAGCTCCTCGTCGAACAAACGCGTTATCAAAGGGGAGGAGTGTTCGATAGGTTTGCCATCGTCGCCGGCAACTTTGACCTTGTGCCGAACGCGCTGGGCGATCATCAGGCGATAGATGCGGTCGGTAGCCAGGTCTTCCATGTAGCCATCGAGCAGGCTCGCGCCTTTTCCGTTGAGCACGCCATTGCGATAACGAATTACAGTGCGCACCGCGGCCCGCGTTCCGGCGAGGGTTATTTTTCCAACGCCCTTCGGGATGGGACGCAGGTCGGGATGCGAATTCGGAAGCTTGGGCCGTTTAGCAATTTGATTCGGAAAAGGGAACTGAGCGACCGCAATCTCGTTCTGATCCGGATGGCCCGTCCACGCTCCGTCCATCAGGCAGTCGGCTTCGTTCTTCTTGTCTTGCTTCAGAACTTTCATCGCGCGCTCGTTCAATTCTTTGTCGGTGCGGCTGGGAAAAAGCGCTGTCATGCCGCCAATGGCTAAGGCTCCGTGCTTGTGGCAAACTTCTGGCATCAGCGTACGGAAGTTCTGGAAGAACGCCACGTCGTGCGGGATGGTGTTGCGATCCGGCAGAATCCAATTCGGATCCTCGATCATGAAATCGATGAGTGAGGCCATGTAATCCCAGCGGCCGAGATTCAATCCCAGACAATGCTCGCGAAGATTGAAAAGAAATTCCTCCATCTGGTAAGCCAGCGGGTGAGCTTCAACCAGCGCCATGCACTTGATGTAGTCCTTGGGCAGGCCTTTCTGTTTGGCGAACACCTGGAACAGATCACGCCACCAGAAAGCTTCCTCGGCAGACTCGCTCTTGGGGATGTACACGGCGAAGTTATGTGGCAGCGACGCAGGATCGATCTGGTACCAGATCAAAGCCAGATCGAACAGGGAAGCCGACATGATCTCATTCGGGATCACCCCGCCCTGGCTGACGTGCAAGCCGCGGGGACGCACCCAGGTCACGGTTTTCGACCGCTGAACCGCGACTTTCTTCTGCCGCTTCTTGTCGTCATAGCTGA
>CAWBSN010000017.1:0-91387 GCA_963791445.1 uncultured Acidobacteriaceae bacterium | reverse complement strand
ACGGGTTCAAATCCCGTTGGGGACGCCAACAGTTCGCCAGTCGCGGTAAATCTCTTCAGGTCTTGCATTATCGAGTGGTTACGCGGTGCGAGGAAGGCCGTTTTCATGGTGTACACCAGACCTTCAGGAAAGACTACGCGCTGCAGCTCCTGACGCTGTTTGAGCCCAGTCTCCCTCCACGTCTTACACAGGTCCATCACATCGCCCGCGCTTGATCGATAAGACTCTCCATGGTCGATTGCTCTGATTCCAAGGCTTTTAGGCGCACTGTGATCGCCTCTTTATCGCTCTAGGTGGAGCCGTGAAGCTCTCACAATCCGATTCGGCACCTCTCAATAGCTGAAGAGTGGCAACACCCATCTGGCGGGGCAAAGTTCAAGCACGAAAACTCGAAAAGCGGGGTATTTCAACGAAGGCGCCACTGTAACCATCGCGGACAAATTCCGTTCGACACACTTTTCGCGTGCCGGCTTAAACGGCTGCCGAGGGTTCAAGGCCTCCCGCCCGCTCTACGTTTGGCGACGAAAGGGCGCTTCCCCAGCACGCTGAAAAAGTTTCAATGTGTTAGTCGCTATTTTGTTATAGTGCCTATCACATTGTCCGCGATGATGGGATCGCATGCTTTCGGGCAGTGCCTGGGGGAACCGATGCCTCGAGTGAGGGCGGCGCGGAGAATTATTGCCGAACGATATGAAAACGAGATGACGGTGGGACTTCGTGAGCGCAAGAAAGCCCGATTGCGTCAGCAGATCATCGAGACTTCGATCAAACTATTTCGCAAACGCGGCTTTGAGCACACGCGGATCGACGACATTGTTCAAGTCCTGGAGATCAGCCAGCCCACATTCTTCCGGTATTTTTCCAGCAAAGACGCGGTTCTGCGAGAGGTCGGAGAACGCGGATTCGCCTGCATACGAGACCGGCTCCGCTCGGAGTTATCGACCAATGCTAGCACGGCGCAACGCCTGCGCCGGCTGTATGTCAGTATGGCGAAAGAAGTGGAGGTGGACCGGAGCTTGTGGCAGGCCGTTGTCCTTTCGGGAGCGATGGACCCCGTGCGTTGCTCGAATGTGCGCGGACACGAGGAAGCCACAGTTGGTCTGCTGCGAGAGATTCTCGCTGAGGGACAAAAGAGAGGCGACATTACAAACGATTTTCCCGTTGTTCATTTGGCGGAGTTCATGGAAGGCCTTTACAACACGGTGGTACGACAGTGGGCGGTGGATTTGACCGGACCGCACAAGCTCACAGAGCGAGTACGCAGCGCAGTCGAGTTTTTTCTTCGAGGGCTCGCGCCCTGAATTGTTCCAGGGGCACAGCCGATTCTTGGTTCGAGGACTAATCGCGGTTCCCCGAGAGGGAAGTAGATGAAAGCTGCTGTGCTTCGCGATTTCAAGACTCCACTTACAATTCAAGATCTTCCTCTTCCCGAACTCACAGAGAGCGAAGTTCTGATCAAGGTTGAAGTTTGCGGTGTGTGCCACTCCGATTTGCACGTGGCGGATGGCGATTGGTCTCAGCTGGCTGGGATCGTTAAGAAACCGCTGATCCTCGGGCACGAAGTGGTGGGAACCATTGTTGAGGTCGGCTCGGCTGTGCAGAATGTTCATGTCGGCGACCGCGTCGGCGTGCCCTGGATCCATTGGACCTGTGGAAAGTGTGAATTTTGCCGGGAAGGCAACGAGAACCTATGCGTTCGTCAACAGATCACCGGCGTAACTGTGGACGGTGGCTACGCCGAATTTGTAAAGGCACCCGCGAGCCACGTCGCCAGGATTCCCGATAATCTTGCCTCGGAGCAGGCCGCTCCTCTGCTATGCGCGGGAGTTACCGTCTATCGTGCCCTTAAACAAGTCGCGCCTCACGAAGGGACAACGCTTAGCCGTGTTTGGAGTAGGAGGCCTGGGGCACCTCGCCGTTCAGATCGGCTGCGAACTTGGAACCGACGTCACGGCGATTGACATCAGCGAAGAGAAGCTCGTTCTGGCCAAGACTCTTGGAGCCTCCCGGACGCTAAATGCCGCATCTGACAAAGTGGTGCAGCAATTGCGCTCACAGGGTGGAGTTCACATCGCCTTGGTGACGTCTGCGGCCAAAGCTGCATACGATATGGCGTTTTACTGTGTTCGCCCCACGGGAGTTCTGCTCGCCGTGGGCTTGCCTGCTCAGGACATTTGTTTTCCGCCCATTCTGATGGCGGCGGGGGAAATCCGGATTCAGGCTTCCGCTGTTGGTACGCGGCAAGACCTGCAGGAAATTCTGGCTCTGGGTGCGGCGGGGAGGGTTCGTTGTGAAGTGGCAACCCGACCATTGTCTGAGGCGAACGAAGTCTTGGAAAGACTGCGCCGGGGACAGGTTTCCGGACGGCTTGCGCTAAGCACCGGCTCGTAGATTCTTCACCGGAATAAACATCCGTTTGACGTTAGTCGCTATATTGTGATATTGACTATCACTTTGTGCGAATCTGAGATTTCGGGCCGGGAGCTTTTCTTATCGTGAATGCCAGGAAATTGTTCGACCTTAGCGGGCGCGTCGCGATCATCACCGGTGGTTCCGTCGGGCTTGGCCGGCAGATGGCCGAAGGACTGGCGGAGATGGGAGCAAATGTTGCGCTGTGTGCGCGCAAGAAAGAGCGCTGTCAGGAAGCGGCTTACCAGTTGGCCGGCTTGGGCGTAAAGACCCTTGCCCTCGGCTGTGACGTGAAAGATCCCGCTGCGATTCAGGAAGTGGTGGCATTGACCTTGCAGAATTTCGGCCGCATCGACGTCCTCATTAATAATGCAGGCGTTTCGTGGGGAGCGCCGGTCGAAGAAATGACGCTTGAGCAATGGAACAAGGTCATCGACACAAACCTCACGGGGACTTTTCTGTTCTCGCAAGCCGTGGGCAAAGCCATGATCGGGCAAGGACACGGCAAGATCATCAACATCGCATCCGTGGCCGGCCTGGGTGGGGCTTCTTCGGATCTGCAAGCCATTGGCTACCATGCCAGCAAAGGCGGAGTCATCGCCTTCACCAAAGATCTGGCGTGCAAATGGGCGGTGCACAATATCCAGGTCAACGCCATAGCTCCAGGATGGTTTCCTACGCACATGTCGAGTTGGATTCTCGAGCACCACAAGGAGTCCTTACTGGCTAAGATTCCTCTTCATCGTTTTGGCGGCGAGGATGACCTGAAAGGCGCGGCAATTTTTCTGGCGTCCGACGCCTCGGCTTATGTTACGGGTCACGTTCTTGTCGTCGACGGAGGCCAGACTGCCTGGTAGTCGCGTCCATGAATATCCCTCTCACGCCCGTCCGCTTCCTCCGGTATGCGGAGCAGCAATTTCCAAACAAGACGGCGGTGGTTTGCCAGGAGGAGCGATTTACCTACGTACAGTTCGCCGATCGCGCGGCCCGGCTGGCGGGCGCGTTGCGGGCGGCCGGAGTGAAGGCGGGGGATCGGGTCGCTTTTCTCAGCATGAACTGTCATCGGCTGCTGGAGGCGTACTTTGGAGTCCTCGATGCCGGGGCCGTCCTGCTGCCGCTCAATTACCGTCTCGCGTCCCATGAACTTGCCTACATCCTGAACGACTCGGGCGCGACCAAGTTGTTTCTGGCGCAGGACTTCGTTGGTCTGGTCGATTCCTTTCGTACGAAACTGACCAGCGTCAACTCCTTCCACCTGCTCGATGCGACGCCGCAGGCCGACTGGCTTGTCGCTGAGAACTACGAACAACTACTCGCCGCCGCAATACCTTACCGTGCGGAAATCACTTCCTTTGACGAGAATTCTCTCTGCGAACTGTTCTATACGAGCGGAACCAGCGCCGATCCCAAAGGCGTGATGCTTACTCACCGGAACATTTATCTCCACGCTTTGTATATAGCTCTGTTCCACAAGAGCAAGTATGAAGACGTCTTCCTGCATACGATTCCGTTGTTTCACGCCAATGGATGGGGGGCGGCACATACTGTCACGTTCGTGGGAGCCACGCATGTCATGAGTGCGCGATTTATCCCTCAAGACATATTTCGCCTGGTGGAGCGGGAGCGGGTCGGTTCACTTAGCTTGGTCCCCATCATGGCGGCCGCGTTGGTGAATTGCCCAGAGCGTTCCAAGTATGATTTGAGTTCGCTGCAGTGGGTCACTATTGGGGGCGCCGCTTCTTTTCCCTCGCTGATGCGCGAGGTCGAGCAGAAACTTGGCTGCAAGTGTTTTTCTGGATACGGTTTGACTGAGTGCTCTCCTTCTCTTGCCACGGCCGAGCTCAAGCCAGATGTGGTGTGCGAACCCGAGGAGCGCTACGCACTCCAGTCCATGACTGGCTATGCCTATCCGGGAGTGGAACTGCGGGTCGTGGATTTCGATGACAAGGATGTGCCTCACGATGGCGAGACCATAGGTGAAATCATCGCCCGCAGCGACAGTGTGATGGCCGGCTATTGGCGGCATCCGGAGGCTACTGCGGAGGCGCTGCGTGGCGGCTGGTTTCACACCGGTGACATGGCCGTCGTCATGAAGAACGGTTACATCCTGATCGTCGATCGCCAGAAAGACATTATTGTGAGCGGTGGTGAAAATATTTCATCGCTGGAAGTGGAGCGAACGTTGTTGACGCATCCTGCCGTGTGCGAAGCCGCCGTCATTGCGGTCCGAGACGACAAATGGGGGGAAGTTCCCAAAGGGGTGGTGATTCTAAAGCCAGGATGCGCCGCGACCGAAGAGGAACTCATTGAGTTCTGCCGTTCTAATTTGGCGCACTACAAATGTCCGCGCTCGATTGAGTTCACCGAGACTTTGACCAAGACTGCGACTGGAAAAGTGTTGAAGAAAGAACTGCGAAAGAAATACGGATGCGCGTCAGAAACGTTTAGTACGGAAATGTGATGGCGTCGGCGTCGGTCGTCAGGGTGCCCGACGAGCTGGGCGTCTCGCGAAATGATTGGAGTTCACGATGAGCACTCTAGTTCGGCTGAGCAAAGATAAAGGAAGCGATATCGCAGTCATCACCATCGACAATCCTCCGGTGAATGCGCTAAGCCCGGGAGTGCCGGAGGGAATTGCCAACGCCATCGAAGAGATCGACAACGATCCATCCGTGAATGCCGCAGTGCTTATCGGAAGCGGCCGCACGTTCGTGGCGGGAGCCGATATCAAGGAATTCGAAAAGATTACCTCCGGCAGAACGCGTGGCGCCGGCCTTCTTCCTCTTCTCCTCGGCATCGAGAATTGCCGCAAGCCGATCGTGATGGCGATTCATGGCGCGGCATTTGGCGGAGGGTTGGAGCTGGCGATGGCAGGCCATTACCGCGTGGCTTCAGGCGATGCAGAGGTCGGCCAGCCTGAAGTGAAGCTAGGCCTCATTCCTGGTGCGGCGGGAACGCAACGCCTGCCTCGGCTCGCCGGGGTCGCCAAGACACTTGAAATGTGCACCGACGGCAAACCGGTTGCCGCAGCAGAGGCCCATCGGCTAGGAATCATCGACCGCTTGATCGAAGGCGACCTGCTTGCCGGCGCGGTGGCTTTTGCCCGCGAAGTCGCTGGAAGACCGATCCCCAGAACACGCGAACGCAGCGAGAAACTGGGTATGGCCGAAGAGAACGCGGCAATCATCGTGGCTGCTCGCGAGACTGTCCAGAAGAAGCAGCGAGGTCTGAAAGCGCCGCTTGCCGCCATTGAGGCGGTGGAAGCGGCAACCAAACTTTCTTTCGCAGAAGGTTGCGAGGTAGAGCGGAGACTGTTTACGGAGTGCCTGTTCTCCGATCAATCCAAAGCGCTCATCCACGTCTTCTTCGGGGAGCGCGAGGTGGCAAAGATTCCTGATGTGCCGAAAGACACGTCCGTCAAGCCAATTCGGAGTGTCGCCGTCGTTGGCTCCGGGACCATGGGCGGCGGCATCGCCATGGTTTTTGCCAATGCCGGCATTCCCGTTCTGTTGAAGGAGGTCGATCAGCCCGCGCTCGACCAGGGCCTCGCGAAGATTCGAAAGAACTACGCGAGTTCGGTTCAGCGCGGACGATTGACGCAGCAGTTCGTCGATGAGCGACTTGCCCTGATCACACCCACCCTCAGCTACGACAACTTCGCCGACGCGGACATGGTGGTGGAGGCCGTCTTCGAGGGCATGGCGCTCAAGAAACAGGTCTTTCTAGATCTGGATCATGCCTGCAAGCCCGGCGCTGTTTTGGCGAGCAACACATCCACATTGAGCATCGACGAGATCGCCGGAGTTACCTCGCGGCCGGAGTCCGTTATTGGAACCCACTTCTTCAGCCCGGCTAACATCATGCGCTTGCTCGAAATTGTTCGCGGAAAAAAGACAAGTAAGGAAGTCATCGCCACTTGCATGCAGCTCTCGAAAAAACTCGGCAAGATTGGCGTGCTCGTGGGAAACTGCCGCGGCTTTGTCGGAAACCGTATGTTCGGACCCTATCGCCGGGAAGCCCAGTTTCTGATCGAAGAAGGTGCGGAGGTGGAAGCCGTGGACAACGCGTTGGTTGAGTTCGGCATGGCCATGGGTCCACTCGCAACTGGCGATCTTGCCGGATTAGATGTTGGCTGGCGGATTCGTAAGGAATATCGCCATCTGGAAAAACCAGGCGTTCGACAGCCCATTGCAGAGGACCGTCTTTGCGAGATGGGTCGCTACGGACAGAAGACTCTGGCTGGCTGGTACCGCTACGACGAGCAGCGTCGCGCCGCAACCGATCCAGAAGTGAGTGCTCTGGTGCGAAAGTGGACCGCAGAAGCCGGGATTCCCCAACGCAAAATTGCCGCTTCAGAAATGATCGATCGCTGCGTCTACGCCCTGGTGAACGAAGGTGCCCGCATTCTGGAAGAGGGTTATGCGCTGCGGGCTGTCGACATCGACATCATCTACCTGAATGGCTACGGATTTCCGGCGTATCGCGGCGGCCCGATGTGGTATGCCGACACCGTGGGTTTGAAAAACGTTTACGACCGTGTGTGCGAATTTCGTCGACAGCATGGGGAACTGTGGGAGCCGGCTCCTTTGCTGAAGCGCCTCGCCGAGGCCAACCAGACATTTGCCGAGTTCGGTAAGGAACATGTCAACGCGTAAGGCCGGGAATTATGAGCCGCGTCATTCTAGTGCGACACGCCCAGGCGTCTTTTCTGGAGCCGAACTATGACAAACTCTGCGCCGTCGGCGAAGAGCAAGCACGCCTGCTGGGAGAGTACTGGGCCCGGCGCGGAGTGCACTTCGGCCGCGCCTGGTCGGGCCCTCGTATCCGGCAGGTGCAGACCGCGCGCATCGTCGAGGAAGCCTATCGAAGACTGGGCCGGGAGTTTCCTGAAGTGGCTGTGATGAGCGAGTTCGACGAATATCCGGCGGAAGCAGTTCTGAAGCTCGGTCTGCCGCAGGTGCTCGAAAGATCTGAGGAGGTAGGCCATCTTCACCGGGCGTTCGAGTGCGCCAACGATATTGACGAACGAAAAAGAACGTTCCAACAAATATTTGAGGCGGTGATCGCCATGTGGGTGAGTGGTGAGTTGGTGATCGACAGTGCGGAATCGTGGCAAGACTTTTGTGCGCGCGTCGAGCGGGGAATTGCGAACATCGCAAACAGTGCAGCACCCGCCGGAGACTCCGTGGTCTTTACTTCCGGTGGTCCGATCGGTGTTGCCATGCGGCGAGCGTTGCATTTGTCGCACGCAGACACACTGCAATTGACCTGGAGGTCACGCAATGCTTCGTTCAGCGAGTTCTTGAGTTCGGGAGGCCGATTCACGCTTAGTACGTTCAATGCGCACCCTCATCTCGAAGACGCGCGCTTACTCACGTATCGGTAGAAGGTCTCGCGACTTCGGAAAGACGAGGATGACGAGTTCGGAACTATGATTGCCGCTTCTGATAATGCGGTTGCCGTAAGAGCCGGGGAAGAACTTGATCTGGCCCGGCTCAGCGCGTACCTGGGCCGGCGTTTCGACGGTTCCGGCCCGCTTACGGTCGAGCAGTTCCCCGCAGGTCATTCGAATCTGACCTATCGTGTGACCTGGGGCGGTCGTGAATTGGTGCTGCGCCGGCCGCCGTTTGGCAGCCAGGTTAAATCTGCTCATGACATGGGCCGCGAATATCGCGTGCTTTCCCGGTTGCACGAGACATATCCGGTTGCGCCCAAAGTAGTTCTGTATTGCGACGATCTTTCCGTTCTCGACGCCCCTTTCTATCTTATGGAGCCGATTCGAGGCGTCATCCTGCGCCGAGAACTGCCGCCCGGCCTGCTGCTATCTCCTGCCGCTGCACGCAAGCTCAGCGAGGCTTTCCTCGACAACCTCGTGCGTTTGCACGCCGTCGAGTACGACAAAATCGGCCTCGGCGATTTGGGTAAGCCGCAGGGTTATCTCGAACGCCAAGTGAGGGGATGGATCGGGCGCTACCATAATTCAGCAACTCACGACCTGCCTGAAGTCGGCCGCATTTCCGCGTGGCTGACGCAGCACATTCCAGGGTCGAGCGACGCTACCCTCATTCACAACGACTACAAGTATGACAACGTAGTGCTCGACTCGAATGACATTACAAAGATAGTCGGAGTTCTGGACTGGGAGATGTGTACGCTGGGCGACCCTCTATCCGATCTCGGCACAACCCTGGCCTATTGGACGGATCCAGATGACCCATATGAGCTGCGGGAGATCCATGCTGCTCCGACGACAATCGCGGGAACTCTGACCCGCGCCCAGCTGGCTCACCGTTATGCAGTCGCTACCGGCCGCAGCATTCACGACATGGTCTTCTATTTGTCCTTTGCGCGTTTCAAGATCGCAGTGATTGTTCAGCAGATCTACTACCGTTATGCCCGCGGGCTCACACACGATGAGCGCTTCGCCACCATGCCCGATCGGATCGCAGTCCTGATGCGCGCCTCGCTACAGTGCGCGGAAAGCAGGAGCATATGATTGAGTCTCTCTTTCGGCGTCCCGTCACCCCCGGTAATACCGCACGAGCCACTCCGCGACACAACAGGGCTTGTCGGCACCTTCGCTTTCGATCTTCGCCGAGAAAATGATATCCACAAACTCTGGAGATTCTTTGACCGAAAGCAGAGTCACGCGGGCACGAATGGCCGAACCCGCCCGGACCGCAGATGGAAAACGCACACGATTCAGTCCGTAGTTGACGCGTATGCCGACTCCCTCCCGGACCCGAATCGACTGTCCGGCAAAATAGCTAACCAGCGAAAGCGTGAGGAAGCCATGCGCGATGGTGCCGCTGAAGGGCGACTCACGCGCCGCTCGCTCCGGGTCGACGTGTATCCATTGCCGGTCTTCGGTAGCGTCGGCGAACTTCTGGATGCGGTCCTGGGTCAGCACCAGCCAATCCGTCGGGGGCAGTTCGCGGCCTTCGAATTCTTTTAGCGAAGTTAGATGGTTAATTTCGAAAGGGGGCATCGCAATCATGACGACACTAACAGAAATTCCGGGCAAGACAAGAGGCTCAGCTTTTCTCTTTGAAGACGCGCTCCCGGCCCAGGTGTTCACTCCGGAAGACCTCACCGACGAGCATCTTGCGATCGGCCGCATGATCGATGAGTTCTGGGCCAGCGAGGTCGAACCTAATCTTCCTGCCATGCGCGACAAACAGCCGGGCGTTGCTCTTACCGTCCTGCGGAAGTCCGCGGAACTGGGTCTTACGGGCATGACGATCCCGGAGGAATTTGGCGGCATGGAAATGGATTTGCCCTCTCTGATGGTCGCCGCGGAGCACATGGGACGCGATGCCTCCTATGCCGGTTGGCACTCGGCGCATACGGGCATCGGCACCCTCCCCATCGTGTACTTCGGCACTGCAGAACAGAAGAAAAGGTATCTGCCTCGATTGGCCCGCTTGGAACTGTTGGCTGCTTATGCCCTCACAGAGCCACTGGCCGGCTCGGACGCTCTCGCCGCGCGAACTCGCGCTGACCTGTCTCCCGACGGCAAGCATTACATCCTCAACGGCCAGAAAATGTGGATTACCAACGGTGGCGCAGCCGATCTGTTCACCGTCTTCGCCAAAGTCGGAGGCGAAAAATTCACAGCCTTCCTCGTGGAGAGAGCCTTTTCCGGTGTCAGCAGCGGCGCCGAGGAACATAAGATGGGCATCCGCGGCACATCGACGACGGCGGTTTATCTCGACAACGTCGCGGTTCCCGTCGAGAACGTTCTCGGAGAAATCGGGCGCGGCCACGTCATCGCCTTCAACGTGCTTAATATCGGACGCTTGAAACTGGGTCCCGCGTCCGTTGGAGCTGCGAAGAACGTGCTTGCCATCTGCATCAAATACGCGAAACAGAGAAAAGCCTTTGGCTCTGTCATCGCTGACTTCGGTGCTATCCAGCACAAACTTGCTGAGATGGCCATTCGGATGTTTGCTGCTGAGTCCATGACCTGGCGTGTAGCCGGACTTATCGAAAGCCAGATGCAGGCCAGGGCCGCCGAGCGGAAACAAAGTTCGATCACCGAGATGCAAGCCATCGAGGAGTACGCGGCAGAATGCTCGATGGTGAAAGTCTTTGCCTCTGAGATGCTCGACTACGTCGTGGACGAAGGCGTCCAGATCCATGGTGGCTACGGTTTTCACCAGGACTATGCGGTCGAGCGCGCCTACCGCGATTCGCGCATCAACCGCCTGTTTGAAGGCACCAACGAAATCAACCGGCTGGTTATTATGGGCATGCCCTTGAAGCGGGCGGCCCGCGGGCAGTTACCTCTTCTCGAAGCGGCTCGCTCCACGTTGAACCAGAGCGAAAGCCGCAGTCTGTCGAACCAGCAAAGTGTTACTGAAACAGAAACTAAAGAAGACGGCCTCGTTGCCAATGCGAAAAAAATCTTCCTTCTGACGCTTGCCGTCGCCCATGACAAATACGGTGATCAGCTCGAGAAACAGCAGGAAGTCACCATGAACCTTTCCGATATCGCCATGGAGGTCTTTGCCATGGAATCCAGCCTGCTCCGCAGCAAGAAACTGGCATCATCTGGCAAGAATGAGATGTCCCTCGACATCCGCGCTGTCTACGTGCGCGATGCCACATTCCGAATTGAGGGGTTCTCACGCACCGTCCTGAGCGCCTGCTGCGAAGGAGATATCTTGCGTAAGCACCTCGCAACCGTTCGCCATTATGCGGATCACACGCCAGTGAACCCCGTCGCGCTTCGTCGCCAGATTGCGGCTCGGCTTTTGTCCAGTGAGCGCTACATCGTCTGACCAGAAAGGATGTCGCCATGGCACTCGTCAATCACAGATTCACCCTTGCCTCTCGCCCCGTCGGAATGCCGAAGCGTACTGACTGGGCCTATGAGGAAGAGAGGGTTCGTGAATTACGCGAAGGCGAACTATTAATCCGGGTATTGTTTATATCCCTCGATCCAGCAATGCGAGGCTGGATGAACCAAGGCAGATCGTACGTTCCGCCAGTTGGCATCGGCGAGGTGATGCGGGCCTTGGCACTTGGCCAGGTGGTTGCCTCCAGAAACCCTCTGTTCCCCGTCGGCAAGCATGTCACGGGAACCTTCGGAGTACAGGAATATTTCATCTCCGAGGGCAAAGGCTTGATCGAGGTCGACCCGCGTGTGGCGCCACTTCCAACTTTCCTCAACGTGTTAGGCATGACGGGAATGACTGCTTATTTTGGGTTGCTCGAGACAGGTCAGCCTCAAACGGGGGACACCGTGGTTGTCTCGGCTGCGGCTGGGGCCGTAGGTTCGGTGGTAGGACAGCTTGCCAAAATCAAGGGTTGCCGCGCGGTTGGCATTGCGGGCGGCGCCGACAAGTGCCGTTATCTCGTCAATGACCTCGGATTTGACGCCGCGATCGATTACAAGTCCGAAGACGTGGCGGAGGCGCTGCGAAGGACTTGTCCGCAGGGCATCAACATCTATTTCGACAACGTCGGCGGTGACATACTCGAGGCCGCTCTCGCAAACCTTGCTCGTGGCGCTCGCATCGTTATCTGCGGCGCTATCTCGCAATACAACAATACCGGTCCCGTCCAGGGCCCGCGCAACTATCTCTCGCTGTTGGTCCATCGCGCGACCATGAAAGGCATGCTGGTCTTCGACTATGCCGACCGCTATGCCCACGCTGCTCGGGAAATGGCGGGCTGGATGGCTGCGGGAAAGCTCAAGTCGCGTGAGGATATTGTCGAGGGGCTCGAAACCTTTCCTGATACTTTTCTGAAGCTGTTCAAGGGGGAGAACCTCGGCAAACTGATTCTTAGAGTGGCCGCCAACTGATCTTACTTGCCGAAGGTCGCAGGTGATCGCGGCCCGCGATCGATTCGTTCTGAAAAGAGGAGCTTGAATGCCCTTTGCGGACAACCAAGGAACAAAAATCTACTGGGACGAGCAGGGAACAGGCGCGCCGATTTTGTTGATCATGGGCCTGGGCTACCCCTCCGCCATGTGGCATCGCACGCGGCCAGCGCTGTCGGCTTCTTACCGCACGATCGCATTTGACAATCGAGGCGCGGGACGGAGCGATGTTCCTCCCGGGCCTTATTCGATCGCTGCAATGGCTTCGGACGCAGCCGCCGTGCTCGACGCCGCCGGCGTTCCGAGCGCCCACGTCTTTGGGGTTTCGATGGGTGGCATGATTGCTCAGGAGTTCGCGTTGCAGTATTCCGGAGGCGTGCAGTCTCTCATTCTCGGCTGCACCGCGGCCGGAGGACCGAACGCGCAGCGCGCCGAGCCAGCCGCCATCGAGATGCTGAAAGCCCGTACCTGGATGAGCCGCGAAGAAGCAGCCGAGGCCGCGGTCCCTTTCATCTACGATGCCGCGACGCCGCGGCACTTGATCGATGAAGATATCGCTCAGCGTAACCCCTGGCCGACCAGCCCGGCCGGCTATCTTGCTCAACTGCAGGCGATACTTGCGTGGGAATCGTTCAGCCGCTTGCCCCAGATCACGGCCCCAACCATCGTAATTCACGGGAAGCTCGACCGCTTAGTCCCGGTCGGCAACGGGGAACTGATCGCTGCGCGCATTCCGGGTGCAAAACTTGTCTTGATCGAACGTGCAAGCCATCTATTCTCGACCGATCAGCCCGAGGCCACGGAAACAGCGATCTTTGAGTTCCTGGCCGCGCAACCCGTCGGCGCAAACGCAGGCGAAAGAAGAGGGTAGGACTACGAGATGGCATATTCTAGCCCGTCTGGGGTCCGTCCGCCGGTTAGCTAGCTTAATTCCTTGAAAGCATACATGGTCATCCATAAAATTCATTTGATGAATCTGAAAAACGCAGCTACGCTCGTGCCCGATGTGGCGCGCTGAAATGGGATGAGTGTGCCTTTTGCGTTAATTCAGACAAAGCCTAAGCAAGGGGGAAATATGGGTTTTGCACAGAGCAGTTTGGATGGTCGTGCGGCCTCACGCTGTGGGGCATCGTGGAGAGGTTTCTTGTCTATTCCACTGTGATGTCAACTCGCATGTCGTCTTCTATGCTTACTATTCGCAACCTCTCTGGCACACGCGCAAGGCGTCGGCTCATCGGGAGAGATCACCGGGACCGTAACCGACGCTTCCGGCGGGGTTTTGCCGAAAGTCACGGTCAATGTGGTCGACACACAGACCGGTTTGAAGCGCACGGCAATCACGAATGGTACGCGGCCAGTTCCGAGTGGTGGGACTCTCACCGGCCACTTACGACGTTAGCGCGCAAATGTCGGGGTTTGCAACTGAGATTCGGAGAAGCGTTACGGTTGCCATCGGGCAGACAGTCACTTCCGATTTCAAGATGAAACCGTCGCAGGTGTCGACAGTGGTCGAAGTGACCGGACCAGCCGCCCGTGGTGGACACTGAACGAGGGGGCCAGGCGGACAGAATCTCACAACAGTACATCGCCGACCTGCCGATCGACCGGCGGGATTACCTTACGTTTACGTTGCTGGCGCCCGGGGTCTCCGATTCCACCCGGTTGGCAGGCGACCAGGATTTTAGAGTCAAGCAAACTCCCCAGAGCGGACTGTCATTTTACGGCAGCAATGGCCGGGGAAACAGCATTACCGTCGACGGTGGCGAAACATCGGGCGATAGCGGTGGCGTGCGGCTCACTGTAAGCCAGGACGATGTGCAGGAATTCCAGATCAATCGCAGCAACTACGGCGCGGACCTGGGCGGCGCCACCGGCGCTTCCATCAATATTGTTACCAAGTCGGGCACAAACAATGTTCACGGCGGTTTCTATGGTTTTTTCCGTGACGATGCCATGGACGCCCAAAATCCGTTTTCGTTCACCCAGGCACTTGCAGCCCGGCGAGACTTTCAATCCTGCCAACCCTCCCTCTTTCGGCACGCCAGTGAAGGATACTTTGACGCGCCAGCAATTCGGCGGGACCCTGGGTTTCCCGATCAAGAAGGACAAAACATTTCTGTTTTTTGCGTTTGAAGGCTTGCGGCAGAATGCGCAGAATCGCAGTTCCTCTATTGACAACACCAATATCTTCCTTCCGACGGCAGCGCAGGAATGCCATTATTGCCCAGCTGGAGGCGAACCCTTCACCGACACCGGCGCCTTGCTTGCCGGGCTTCGCAGCGCCGCCGGCTGAATGCGGCCTTGCCCTCCAGAGCGTTTTGACGCTGAACCCAAATCCCGGTAGCACGAACCCGTTCATGTCGCCAGGTCAATCCGCGCTGAATAGTTTCCTGCTAAACCAGTTTGAAACCGAGGGTGGACTCTTTCCTTTCGACACGCGGGAATATCAGGCGATGACCCGCCTGGATCACCGCTTTGATGCGAACAACGAGATTTCCCTGACCTACCGGTATGGGCACGATTTGGAGGAATCGCCGGACGTGAATTCCCTTACCGCTTTTTCGGCGGGAAGTTCGATCCACGACTACGACAATACCCTGCAAGCCACCTGGTACCGCCAACTCAATCCGACCACGCAGAACGAAGCCCGGGTGCAGTGGAACTACTACAGCTTTAATGTGATTCCCAACGAGCCGGCAGAGGTGGGGCTGCAGATTCCCAGTTTTATCAACAATGTTGGAACCAACATTTTCCTACCCAACCTCACCATCCTGCGGCGCTACGAATTCGCCGACAATTTCACCAAGATTCATGGCAATCACACTCTTAAGTTCGGCGCCTACGAGTTGCTCCGTGGCAATCACACGGAATCGCACACCTTTTTCCCCGGTCGCTTTGTATTCGGGACGCTCCCCGGAGGTCTGATCAGCCCAGATCTTGCAACGACGGGCATCAACCCGTTACAGTCGGCATCGTTCGGGCTGCCCGAGGTTTACCAGCAGGGTTTCGGAGATCCGACCTACCCGTACTATACCCGGCCGCTGACCTCGTTCTATGGGCAAGACTCCTGGAAGATAACCCCAAACTTTGTTCTAAACTACGGTCTGCGCTACGATCTGGACACGCAATTCGCCCCTTTGACCACGTACAAGAAGGATTTTGGCCCCAGGGTTTCCTTTGCGTGGGATCCCTTCAAGGATCACAAGACTGTCATCCGGGGAGGGTACGGAATCTTCTACGGACCGGTAGATGTCCAGATCCCCGATGTCGACTTGAGCCTGGGGGTGGTGAACAGGAATAAGTCTGCGGTCGAGAACGCTCCGGCGCCGGCCAGGTCGCCAACGTCAGCGCGATCTGCGGGGTCTCCTATTCTGGGTATACCGATAATTCCCGGGTAACGGCTCAAGCCCTTGTAACCGCGAAATTTCCATTTATGCAGATCCGATCGGTGGGATTCCGGCGTTGGGTATAGCGGGGTCGGCAACTATTTTCCAGACACTCTTTGCGCAGGGATTGATCCAGTGCACAACCCCGGCCCCAGGAAATAATGCCTGCATCACGCCGGCTGCCGTAGCTGGCCCGTTTCCGGGTACCCAGCCCGTCGGCGTCGACGTTACGAACAGCGGTCCGCTTTCCCCGCTGCAAGTGTTGTTCGTGAACCAGCCGAATTATCGTCCCCCCATCGCCCAGCAGGCTTCGTTTGCCATTGAACGCGAACTTGCACCTGGGTTGTCATTTTCTCTCAGCGGCATCTATTCGCACACCCAGCACCTCCCGATTGCGATCGATACCAATCTGCTGCCGGCGCCGTTCACCTCGGTACCTCTGGCCAACGGCCAGACGGTTTCCTATCGCAACTGGAACACCACGGCGTCGGCGGCGCGACCCGATACCGGGCAGCCCTGAGGGCCTGCCCTGCAATACTCAAGCAATGCTTTGTGAATCCGCTGATTGTGCAGAACAACCAATATAGCTCGCAGTCGTATGCTCTTTACGAAGGCGGCATCGCGGAACTCACGAAACGCTTCAGCAATCACTTCTCAGTGTTCGCGAATTACACCTGGAGTAAAGGCATTGACACGTCCACGGATTACAACACGGACTACGGACCGCAGGATCCGACGAACCTGAATTTAGATCGCAGTCTCTCTGAGTTTGACGAACGGCACAAAGTGGTGCTGGCAGGCGTGATCGACAGTCCGTGGAAACAGAGTATCTTGTCGGGTTTTCAACTGGCTCCAATTTTCTCTTACCACAGCGGGCATCCTTTCAACCTGCTGGCCGGAGGAGAAGTGAACGGCGACAATCACACCACCAATGAGCGTCCGATCGGAGCCCCGCGCGACACAGGTCTGGGCCCCAATTACATCGATTTCGATGCGCGTTTGAGCTGGCAGCATAAACTGGGCGAGAGAGCTGACCTGAAGTTCACGGCAGAAGGGTTTAACATCGCAAACCGGACAAATTTTGCCAGCGTGAACAACGAGGTGAGCCCTCTTTGCCCTTCCCACAGCGCTCCCTGGTTCGGCAGGGGGTAATACCACATTCAATGTGCGTGGGATTCGACCGGGTACAGCGCTGGCGGGGGGCGGGACAGCTACGCCCAGCACACCGCTGGCCTTCACTTCCGCTTTTCCAAAACGCCAGATCCAACTTGGCGTGCGCTTGTCGTTCTGAGGCATGGCGACGCAGGAAACGATCTACGAAGTCGCGAATCGAGTCGCAACCATCACGTTGAACCGTCCAGACAAGCTCAATGCCTGGACGGCCACGATGGAAAAGGAAGTGCGCGCGAGCCTCGAAGAGGCTGAGCGCGATGCCAACGTCGGTGTTATCGTGCTGACCGGCGCGGGACGCGGCTTTTGCGCTGGCGCCGACATGTCGCTGCTGAGTTCCGTCGCGACCCAGGGCTTGCCGGGCGGGGATCGCGAGGCCGTCTCGCAGTTGGGCAGCTCCCTCCAGCGCGAGGGCGGTTTGCCAGATTTCCAGAAGAAATATTCTTATCTCCTTGGAATCGAGAAGCCGATTCTGGCCGCCATCAACGGTCCGGCAGTCGGCCTTGGTCTGGTGATTGCGCTCTATTGCGATCTCCGCCTGGCTTCCGACGCCGCTCGCTTCTCGACCACGTTCGCCCAGCGCGGGCTCATCGCCGAGTACGGCATGGCCTGGATGCTGCCGCGTATCGTCGGGCTTCCCAACGCTCTCGACCTGCTATTTTCCGCCCGGCAGATCAACGCCGCGGAAGCTTTGCGCATGGGTTTGGTGAATCAAGTCTTCGCTCAGGAGAACTTTCTCGACTAAGGTCAACGAATATGCTGTCGATCTCGCATCGCGGGTCAGTCCGCGCTCCTTGCGAGTAATTAAGCGCCAGGTTTATGGGGCCATGTTTCAGACCTTAGCGGAGTCTTTCGATCTTGCCGTGGAGGAAATGGTGGCAAGTTTGCGCAGCGAAGATTTCAAAGAGGGCGTAGCCCACTTCCTGGAGAAACGCCCCCCTGTCTTTAAGGGCAAATGATCCGCGCGGAGCACTTCGGCTCCTAGCTTGCGCTTCAGGCGGCTTCGAATTCTTATCCTTATATTTACTCAACTCCAGCCTGGCGATCAGCGCGCGATGTACTTCGTCGGGGCCATCGGCAATGCGCAAGGTTCGTATTGAAGCGAACATCTCTGCCAGCGGAAAATCCTCCGACACTCCTGCCGCTCCATGCATCTGGATCGCCTGATCAATAATCGCCAGGGCAATGTTGGGCACAACCACTTTGATTTGCGAGATTTCGCTCTTCGCTCCCTTGGCGCCCAGTTGGTCGATCATCCAGGCGGCTTTGAGAGTGAGCAGGCGCGCCTGCTCGATCAGGATGCGCGCGTTGGCGATCACATCCGCATTTCCTCCTAACTCCGCTAGCGGCTTGCCGAATGCCACTCGCGCCAACGACCGCCGGCAAAGCAGTTCCAGAGCACGTTCTGCTGCCCCGAGGGTTCGCATACAGTGATGAATGCGCCCCGGCCCGAGGCGGCCCTGCGCAATCTCAAATCCGCGTCCGGGCCCAGCGATGATGTTCTCCACTGGCAGGCGCACGTTGGTGAAGCTCACCTCTCCGTGGCCGAAGGGAGCGTCATAAGCGCCAAAAACCGGCATCATGCGCACGATCTCAACTCCCGGCGTGGGTAGCGGCACCAGGACCATCGAATGCCGTCGATATTTCGGCGCCGCACAATCAGTTAACCCCATGAAGATCAGCACGCGGCAGTGAGGATGCCCAACGCCCGAACTCCACCACTTGCGTCCGTTCAACACCACTTGCCCGCCTTCAATGACGGCCGTGGCCTGCATGTTGGTTGCGTCCGAAGAGGCTACGCCCGGCTCGGTCATGCAGAACGCGGACCGAATCTCGCCGGCTAGAAGCGGCTTCAGCCAAAGTTGTTTCTGCTCCTCGGAGCCGTATTTGACCAGAACCTCCATGTTCCCGGTGTCGGGAGGGTTGCAGTTGAAAACCTCGGGCGCAATCGAACATCGCCCCATCATTTCGGCCAATGGGGCATATTCCACATTCGTCAGCCCCGCGCCGTACTGTTTTTCGGGAAGAAAGAGATTCCACAGACCTGCGGACCGGGCTTTGGCTTTCAGTTCTTCCATGATCGCCGGCTGTTTCCAGGTGCGCCAGTCTGCGACATTCCGGACTTCGCTGCAGTATTTAGCCTCTGCAGGCAACACATGCTCCTGCATGAAAGCTCCGAGCCTCTGCAGGTAGTCTTGAGCACGGGTTGAGGCGGCAAAATGCATAGTGGAAGTTATGTTATGTCTCGAACAAGCTACACAGCCTAGCGACTCCCGCAAAATTCATCAAATGAATCTTACGAATCCAGTAATATATGTTTCGTGCATTTGAGCCAGGTCGATCTCAACCTCTTCGTCGTGCTGGAAGCCATCTACCGCGAGGGCAACATTACTCGCGCCGGCCACCAGTTGAACCTGACCCAGCCCGCCATCAGCCACGCCTTGAAGCGCCTGCGCGATCTCTTAAAGGATCCTCTGTTTGTGCGCCGCGGGGCGCACATGATTCCCACTCCCTTTACCCGCAACATGATCGACCAGGTTCGGCAAGCGCTCCAGATACTGGAGGTAAACCTCCGCGAAAGTCACAAGTTCGATCCCACGCATACCCGCCGCAATTTCCACATCTCGCTCTGGGAATACGTTGGAACCCTGATCCTCCCTACCTTGCTACAGCGTCTGGAGCGCGAGGCTCCAGAGATGTCGATTACCACATCGCGGGTAAAGCGCAGAGATCTGGAAGCGGAACTCGCGAGCGGCTCCCTCGATCTCGCCATCGACGTTCCCATGACGACCAGTGAACCCATTCATCAAGAACGGCTGCTTGGGGAACCGTTCGTCGTGATGGCCCGCACCGGGCATCCCGGAATCTCCCGGACCCTTGATCTCGACACCTATCTGGCGCAGCCCCATGTGCTGGTTTCCTCCCGCCGCTATGGCCCCAGTCTGATCGACGTAGAACTTAGCCGGCTTGGTTTCCGTCGAAGGATTGCTCTGCGCTGCCAGCACAATTTCGCTGCCTGCCGAGTAGTCCGCGATACCGATCTTCTGCTGACCTTGTCCCAGGGGCACGCGCAGATCCTCAATGCTGGACTCGGCAACCGCATTTATCCGTTTCCCGTGAAGACCGCTCAACTCGAGGCGCAGATGTACTGGCATGAGAGCGTGGAGAACGATTCCGCAAATCGCTGGCTGCGCCAGCAGATCAAAAGCGTGCTCAGTCCGCAACCCCGCTCTGCGGTCAACTCGCGCAGTCGCGGACCCGCAACGTGCCGAGGAACGAACAGACGAAAGCAACAGCAATGATCAAACTATGTATCCGCCACGGAGCCGGTTTACTCTCCCGTCTCGGCCGCGATGATCGGCTGCCAAATCTGGCAGAAGTGCTCCTGTCTGAAGTTAAAGAAAGGCTCCGGAACCCTCGGTCCAGGTTTCAATCCTTGGACCGATCCGAAGAAATTGAACGGCAGCCACAACGAAGAGCGCCGCGGCAGGTTCGGGTCCCCAGTATTCACGAAGTTTCCCCAGTAGGTCTTCATCTCGCCGGCAAGTTGCTGCTCGTCGGCGCTGAGCGTAGTACCGAAATTAAATAGGAACTGCAGTTCGGAGGCATGCTCCGAAGCGCTCGGGAAGCCGAACACATCGTTGGGTGGCTCGACCACCGTGCCGAAACCCACGGTGGGCGGGGCATTGGGATCGTTGAACTCGTAGCCGAAGACCGGCACGAAATGCGAGAGGTCGATGTTGGAATCCGATCCGTTGCAGGCGAAGACCAGGTCGGTGAAGATCTGCGCGAGCGCCTCATCGGAACTGGGCGCATCACCGGGAAGGAACGGATCCGGGAAATTGGCAAGCGGATACTCGTCCGCCAGCCCGGCGCCGAGGGCTGCGGTATTTTCCGCTGCCGGAAAACCGATCACTCCGAGGAACAGGTTGATCTCCTGCGGATAAGTGCAAACCGCTGGCGTGCTGGAGCCCTCCGCTTCACAGAACGTATTCGGGTTGCTCAAGTCGAAATTTGCCGGGCCCCCGGCCGCCAGTATGTTCGGAAAGGTGCTGGCGAAGGGGAAATCGAGCGGCTCGAAGAGCCTGCCTTCGTTGGCGTTCGTGCCCTGCAGCACGGGAACGCGAATGAATTGGCCCGCCGAGAACGCTTGCTGCAGCGCTTGTGGCAGGATCTTAGTACCGAAATCGGGCGAGATCCCGTTGGCTCCAAACACTTCGCCCTGAGCGGTGAGGATGCTTGCGACCGACGCCGCACGCAGACAGGCCGCATCATTCGGCGGCGTGCAGCCCAACGCTTCATCGAAGCCAGGGCCGAAGATTGCTCCGTACACACCCTCCGACGGCACGTCGTGCAGCATATATGCTCCGCTCTCGATGATCGCGCCGCGGAACAGACCAATCGCAGTCGTAGTCGAGGCTAGATTGCTCGAAACACTCAGGCCGCCGGCGGATTCGCCGCCGACCGTTACCTTCCTCGCATCGCCGCCGAAGCCACCGATGTTGCGCTGCACCCACTGCATAGCGAATTGCTGATCCATCAGCCCGTAGTCGCCGGCGTCGCCGACGTTTTGGAAAAAGCTTGGAGTTTCCGCGAGCAATCCAGGCTCAACGAGCCAGCCGAGCGCGCCCAGGCGATAGTTGATCGTCACCACGATGATGTTGTTCTCCGCCACCATCACCGAGGGGTCGTAGTCCGCCCCCGTTCCGGTGACTAACGCGCCGCCATGGATCCAGAGATAGACAGGCAGATGCGAATGCGGTGTGGCCGTAGCAGGCACGTAGACATTCAGGAAGAGGCAATCCTCGGACTGCGGCAGAGGTGCAGTGCTCCCAGCCTGAGGGCAGGCTGGCCCGGGGAAGTCCGCCAGGACGGTGCCGGTGGGCGGAGTCGGCGGTTGCGGCGCCGTCCAACGCGCCGCTCCTTGCGGTGCGGCAGCGTAGCGGATGCCGAAGAAGACGTCGACCGCGGCAGGGTCGCTTGGCGAAGGTACTCCAGTGAACGTGCCCGTGTCGGTGACAACGGTCTGGGCTGAAGCGGTTGTAAGGGCGGCAACGAAAAACAGTGACGCCAATGCGAAACACGCCGCGCGGTTAAGAGCAGAATTGCTCAACATGGGGAGACTCCTTTATTAAGCGGCGCGAGCGTATCGGACTTCTCGAAATTCATCAAATGAATTGTTTGGATGATGATGAATGCTTGTCAAGAATTGTCCGAGGCTGGACTCTCGACTAGTCTGCCGAGGAGTAGGCACAGGGGCTTAGAAGCGCCCAATTCCCGCTACAGCAAGCTGCAGCGTAAGAGCATCCGCCAACTCACGCGAGAGCTTGCCAGGTTACTTTTCTGCTCCTGGTTGCTTCAGCATGAGTGCGGGAACGTCCTGCTGTTTCATCAGGCCGTTGTACGCTGCAACTTCGGTGGAGACGATCGCCTTCCATTTCGCCAGTTGTTCATCGACTGCCTTGCTGACCATATCGAATACTTCGTAGGATTGCTTTGTGGGAGCCGAGTCAGCACTGCCCACGACGCCGCTCAACGCTACCAGGTCATTGTTCAGTCGTACCGGGAAATTGAGCACATCCTGCCCGCTCTTGGCCTTGGTCTGGATTAGTGCTTCTTCCACTACGGTCATTTTTGTGTCGAGCGCTTTGCCGGCATCGGCAATTGCCCTGGCCCGGGGATCGTCCTTCAGGCGCTTGTTGATTGCGTTGATCTGCTCACGAACATCGCGAATCTGAATGATAGCGTCGTCCGTTTCCGTGACCTTGTCACGGATCTTGAGCAGTAGATCGAATTGCTTGGCCAGATCCTCGGGACTGATCTTCAGCCGCGGATCAGCTTTAATCTCCACGGGCGCGGTGTAACTCTTGCCGAGGACTGTCAGCCGCGCCTGATAGGTGCCGGGCAGCGCTTCGGGGCCGTCGGTGCTACCGCCCCAGAGAGGCGCATGCGGCACCTCGGTTGCTCCCTCGTAGCGCAGGTCCCACACAAAGCGGTTCAGGCCCGCATCTGCGGGCAGGCTGCCTGCGTTACCGCCGCGGCTGAAGAAATCTTCCTCTCCTTCGTCGCTTTGTTCCTCTTTTTTCTTGGGATACTTGCGGATGACCTTTCCTGAGGAATCAAGAATCTCAAGCGTGATCTTGGGAGCTTCTTCTTTATCTTTATCGGTTTTTTCGATTCCGGTGGAAGAAGTCGACGGAGTGGCTTCGGCTTTCGCAGAATCAGCACCAGCGCCGGAGGGCTTGGCCTGGTCTGGTTTCTTGAGGGAAGTCTTCAACCAGTAATTGATGATTGCTCCTGCCGGCGGGTTCTTTCCAACACTGCCGCTCGGGGCAAAAAACGAACCACGAAAAACGGTATGACTCGCCGGAGCGGGTGTGAACAGGTGAGCTTCCTGCTGCGGAATCGAATCTTCGTACTGCTCGAGTGGAGTGATGTCGTCGAGAACCCAAAAGCTGCGTCCGTGGGTTGCGACAACGAGGTCAGTGTCCTTGATCACCAGGTCGTTTACAGGAGCAGCCGGCAGATTCAGTTGCAAAGGCTGCCAGCGCGCGCCATCGTCGAAGGAAACGTAGACGCCTAGCTCGGTCCCGGCGAAAAGCAAATTCGGACGCCGCGGATCAACCCTTACGGCATGGACATAATCGTTCGCCGGAAGGCCCGCTACCAGCTTGGTCCAGGTCTTGCCAAAATCCGTGGTCTTAAAGACGTAGGGTGCGAAGTCGTCCGACTTGTGGCGTTCGACTGCTAGGTATGCAGTGCCGGCGTCACGCGAAGAAGCCTCGATCATACTGACCGTACCCCAGTCCGGCATGGCCTTGGGCGTCACATTTTCCCAGTGCTGGCCTCCGTCGCGGGTGAGTTGAACCAATCCATCATCAGTTCCTGCCCAGATCAAATCCTTCTGCAGCGGCGATTCCACGACGGAGAAGATCGTGTCATAAACCTCGACACCGGTGTTGTCCTTGGTAATAGGGCCGCCAGAAGCCGCCTGTTTTGACTTGTCATTGCGCGTCAGGTCGGGACTGATGATCGTCCAACTCATGCCGGCGTCGGTGGTCTTGAACAACACTTCGCCCGCGAAGTACATCGTCTTCGGATCGTGCGGTGAAAAGGCGATGGGCTCGGTCCATTGGAAGCGGTGTTTGACGTCAGCTGCGGCCCATCCAATGGGGTTCACCGGCCAGGGATTGATGGATTGCTCTTCGCCGGTGCGATGATCGTAGCGCGTGATCTCTCCGCCGTAAGAGCCGGCGTAAACGATTTCCGGGTCGGTTGGGTCGGGCGCGATGTAGCCACTTTCGCCGCCGCCTACTGCGTACCAATCCGGACGATCAATCGCGCCTTCAGCGCTCGCGCTGGCGATGGCGACGGTAGAGTTGTCCTGCTGGGCGCCGTAGATGTAATAGGGAAAACGGTTGTCGGTGGTGACGTGGTAAAACTGCGCCGTGGGCTGGTTGTATACGCTGGTCCAGGTATCGCCGTTGTCAGTGGAAACCGTGGCGCCGCCATCGTTGCCGTTAATGAGACGCTTGGGATTTGTGGGATCGATCCACAGCGCGTGATTATCTCCGTGCGGGGCGCGTATCGAGGTGAAGGTTTTGCCTCCGTCATTGGATCGGTAGGCCGCGGTGTTCAGGATGTACACCGTATCTTCCGACTTGGGGTCGGCGAAGATGTGCGAGTAGTACCATGCGCGCTGGCGGAAACGATGGTCGTCGGTGGTTATGTGCCAGGTGTCGCCGCCGTCGTCGGAGCGATAGATGCCGCCTTTTTCTGCCTCGACCACCGCCCACACCCGGTTGGGATTTGCGCCGGAGACGGTGACTCCGATGCGGCCGAGAATGCCTTCCGGTAGTCCGTGGCCTTTAAGTTCTTTCCAGGTTGTGCCGCCATCGATGGAGCGATAAAGGCCGCTTCCCGGGCCGCCGCTGTCAAGGCTCCACGGAGTTCGCCTCGCTTGCCACAAAGCCGCGAACAGGGTGTTGGAATTGTTGGGATCAAACACCACGTCAATGCCGCCTGACTTGGCGTCTTTGTAAAGCACCTTTTGCCAGGTTTTGCCACCATCTTGCGTGCGAAAAATGCCGCGCTCTTCGTTGTCGCCAAAAGGATGCCCCAAGGCCGCTACAAAGGCAATGTCGGGATTCTTGGGATTCACGGCGAGGCGTCCGATCGCATGCGTATCGGCAAGGCCAGCAAACTTCCAGGTCTTACCGGCGTCGATCGATTTGTAAACTCCGTTGCCGCCGACAATGTTCCCGCGAATGCACGCTTCTCCGGTTCCCACATAAATCACATTCGGGTCAGACTCGGAAACCGCGATTGCTCCGATCGCCGGCGACGCATCTTTCGTTTTGTCGAAGATCGGTTTCCAGTTCAGGCCGCCATCGGTCGTCTTCCACACCCCCCCGGCAGTCGAGCCGAAATAATAGACGTTATCCTGGCCGACCACGCCTGCTACCGCGACAACGCGGCCGCCCCTGAATGGACCGACTAGGCGATATTGCAGACCCCTCCACGGGTTCTTGTCCTCGCCTTCTTCTTTCTCTTCCCCAGTTGTCGTGGCCGCAGTCGCGGTCTGCTGGGCCGCCTGTTTTTGGGCGGAATCGGCGTCTTGTTTGGCTGGGTGTTTCTGCGCAAATGCGGGAATAATCAGGCTAGCAACCAAAAGCGCGAGGGCCGTCGTACGCAAGGGATCGTTCCTCCTGAAACTTGTAGCCGATAAACTGACAGCCACTCATTCTCAACAGAAACACAGCCGCTGTCTAGTTTTGTGTTTGTGGGTTCGCGTATTCCGCCCGGTAGGATTTCACCGAGTCTCGGCGGGCCTGGCCAATTGGGATGCCACAATCTGCCACTCGCCGTTGCGCTTCACGACCGCGTCCATGTAGATGTAGCGGATGGAGCGGCGCTTGCCGGCCTGCTCGACTTCATCTTCTTCGGAGCCGTGAACGACGGCTGTTTCTCTGCTGAACAGACGAATGTGGCGACCGGTAGAGATCATCGAAACGTATCGAATCGCGCCGGACTTCAGACTTGTTCAACACGTCTTGCTTAGTGGACGCTCTGCCGGTTTCGTCGTATTGAACGTAGTCGTCGGCAAAGATGCGCGAGAGTCCAGGGAGGTCGGCGGCAACCAGGGCGCGGTCTCCGTCTTCGAACAACCTGACGATCTTCTGCTCGTCGCTTTCCACCGGCATTTCCTCCTCCAGCGCTTTTCTTCGTCGTCCTGTTAGTGTACAAGCTGGTATTTCAGGGAGGACTCTGTGATTCGCATGTCCCGCACTCTCGCCTTGCTGTTCGTCACGATCACATTACCCGTTGCTTTCCATGCTCAATCCGTCTCCGCAAATCCCGACAGACCCTTCGTGGTGGAGTACTACTACAAAGCCAAGTGGGGACATGCAGACGAGTTTCTGAAGCTGTTCAAGAAAAATCACTACCCTGTGCTCAAAAAGGAGATGGAGATGGGGCGGATCGCGAAGGTCTGGATGGATCAGCCGCGCTACCACACGACCGAAGACGGGCGCTGGGACTTCCGAGTAACCATTGTCTTCAAGAATGCGACTGTGGCCAACGAGCCGTTCGATGAAGCGGCGCTGCAGAAGCAGATGTATCCCGACCAAGAGACCTTCCAGCGCGAAGAGCAGCGGCGGTTCGAGATTCTCGACGGGCATTGGGATCTGCCAGTGAAGACGGTGGATCTGGACACGAAGTAGAACCTTCAACGCAGAGGCTGCCAAGCACAGGAGGCGGCGTTGAAGCGACCCGGATAGTGCCGTCGCGACTGCCGGATGTCTCCACAGGCGCTGAGACGACGCCCGGCTTCCCTAAAAGATGTTAAATAAGTGTAACAATCGTGCGGGAAATCCTTTATGAGAGTCATTGAAATTTGGAATTAGACACAGCGCGAGAAGAGCCCATACTCTTATTCATGGACCCCTTACTATCAGTTGAGGACTCACATGTTGATTTGCTGCACGAGATCGGCGTCCAGCTGGCGACAGCGGACGGTTTCCACGAAGTACTGACTCGGGTGGTCGATTTTGCTTCTGTACTGGTGAAGTGCGACTCCTGCCTGATTTATGTGCTGGAGGGCGACGAACTGGTTCTGCGCGCCTCGAAGAATTCCCATCCCGAAGTCGTAGATCGCCTGAAACTGCGCTTGGGGCAGGGCATTACAGGATGGGTGGCCGAACATCAGGAGCCGGTGGCGGTTTCTGAAAAGGCTGCACAGGATCCGCGCTTCCAGTTTTTCCATGAACTTCCCGAAGATACTTACGAAGCATTCCTTTCGGTGCCTTTGATGTGCCGCGGGCGGGTTATGGGCGTGATCAACCTGCAGCATCGCCAGCATCATGTTTACCGCCGGCGGGAAATCCGTTTGATTTCGACCATCGGGTTTCTGGTGGGCGCGGAGATTGAGATGGCGCGGCTCGAGGATGCGAACTCGAACCTGTCGGAACAATTGCAGACCCGAAAAGTGGTGGAGCGCGCCAAAGGAATCCTGCAGCGCGATCTTGGGTTGAGCGAGGAACAGGCGTACCTGACGTTGCAACGGCAAAGCCGGCAGAAGCGCAAGGCGATGAAGGAAATTGCCGAAGCGATCGTGCTGAGTGACGAAGTGAGAGGGAACGCGCCCGCTCCGAAGCTGACCTGAGGGAGCGGGCCAAACGCGCGACGATTGCCTCGAAAAGAATGCCCGCCCAGGGTGACAATCACAAAAAGAGCCCGAGAGTGGGTGGGTTTATTCACTCTCGGGCTTTTCAGTGGATGAGCTAGCGGGCGGCGGATACAGTCGAGGTCGCGACCGCTTGCGCGACTTCTCGCGGTTCGGACGGCACAGTGAAGTGCAGCGTGAGCCCGGATTCCGGAAGCTGCATCGTGCTGACGAAGCTTCCGCTCGTCATGGAAACTATAACGATCCGGTTATCGTCCGAAGGCTGCGAGTTTTCGGTATCAGTAGCCAACAGCATAAAGCCTGCGGCCCTGCCGTCAACCTTGCGCAGGGTGAGCATCTCCGAGGGGCCGCGGGCTTCGACTGTGAATCGATACTTTCCTGCAGGCACAACAGCGTTCAGCCAGCGTACCTCGTGGGTCAAGGTGAAGGTTCCTGCCGAATCTTGCGCGGAGGCTAGGCCAGGTGTGAAATTCAGGGCACTCAAGACCAAAGCCGCGGCGTAGACGAATCTGCGAATCGAGTTCATGGGATCTCCTGTTTTATTCGTAGTCTGAAAAGCACACTACCGGCGCGAGGCCGAATGGCGTGGGCTCAGATTGAAGTGGAGAGCAACAGGGTCAGGAGAATTGCAATGCCGCAGCAAGGCTGGCATGCAAACATCAGCTTCGCGCGACCGGCTACAGAGATGGTTTGCGAAGTAAATTCCACTATGCAGGAAGCTCGGTCCAGAGTCCAACGCAAAATATTCATTCCGCTGATCGAATGCGCGCTCACCGCTTGATGCTGTTGCTGCCCCGTTAAAGCGATTTTCTGCGCGTTTGGCTGCGGCGGTTTGCAAAACCCACACCCGATGCGAGAACATACTAGGTTTGCACATCCATATAGATTCTTACTGAGGAAGTGTCCAAAATATGGCGACACGGAATAAGTCCGCGAGGAAGGCAACGAAGACACCCCGCGTTGAACGTGAAGTCCGAAGGGAAGGCGCACAGCAGTTCCCGGCATAACGGTACGATTCAACCAGCAAAAGGCAAGCTCGGGGTGATGATCCCCGGCATGGGAGCGGTGGCGACGACGTTTGTCGCAGGCGTGGAGGCGATTCGCAAGGGCCTGGCGAAACCGATTGGGTCGCTTACGCAGATGGGCACAGTGCGGCTGGGCAAGCGCACCGACGGACGCTCGCCGAAGATCAAAGAGTTCGTACCACTGGCGGGGCTCGACGACCTGGTCTTCACCGGCTGGGACATCTTCGAAGACAACATGTATGAAGCGGCGTCGAATGCGGGCGTGCTCGACCAGAGGCTGCTCGATCAGTTGAAGCCGTTTCTTTCGACGGTGACGCCGCGTGCGGCGGTGTTCGATCACAACTACGTAAAAAAGATCGACGGGCCGAACGTGAAGAAGGGCAAGACGAAGATGGATCTGGCCGAGCAGTTGCGCGACGACATCCGCGACTTCAAGAAAACCAGCGGAGCGAGCCGGCTGATCACGATGTGGTGCGGCTCCACGGAGTCCTACATCGAGGCGACCGCGGCCCATCAGTCCGTGGAGTCGTTTGAGCGGGCGCTGCGCGAGAACGACGAGATGATTGCACCCTCGATGATTTACGCCTACGCGTCGCTGATGGAAGGGGTGCCGTTCGCCAACGGTGCGCCAAATCTGACGGTCGATTTGCCCGTCATGCTCGAACTTTCGCGGCAGAACGAAGCGCCGATCTGCGGAAAAGACTTCAAGACCGGGCAGACCTTGATGAAGACGGTTCTGGCGCCAGCGTTCAAAGCGCGGTTGCTTGGGCTGAGCGGATGGTACTCGACCAACATCCTCGGCAATCGCGACGGGGAAGTGCTCGACGATCCCGGGGTCGTTCAAAACCAAGGAGGAATCGAAGCTGGGCGTGCTGGAGCACATTCTGCAGCCCGCGCTTTATCCCGAGCTCTACGGGAATATTTTCCACAAGGTTCGCATTAATTATTACCCGCCCCGTGGTGATAACAAAGAGGGTTGGGACAATATAGATATCTTCGGATGGCTGGGCTATCCCATGCAGATCAAGGTCGACTTCCTGTGCCGTGATTCGATTCTGGCGGCGCCGATCGTCCTCGATCTCGTGCTCTTCGTCGATCTGGCGAAACGCTGCTCGGCGCTCAAGGGAATCGGAATTCAGGAATGGCTAAGCTTTTATTTTAAGTCGCCGATGACGGCGCCCGGGTTGTATCCCGAGCATGATCTGTTTATTCAGTTGATGAAACTGAAGAACACGCTGCGGCATTTGAAGGGTGAGGAACTGATCACGCACTTGGGGTTGGAGTATTACGACTGAAGCTGCGAACCGGTCGACCTACCACAGCGTCCTAAGCAGGGGGCTTCTACGCATTTTCTCGTCGTGCGAGATGAGCGTCAGGCCCTCGGCGCGAGCTGTAGCGCCGATTATGCGGTCGGCGGGGTCGCCGGAGTAATCGCGCGGGAACCGGGCTGCCAAGGTGGCGATCTCGGGAGTGGTCGGGAGGACAGTGACTCCTTCGATCAGCAAGTTGAGCGAGGATTCAAGCGTCCCGTAACGGCGAATGCGTCCACGCGCCAGCATGGACGCGAGTTCCCAAATGCTGATTGCAGAAATTGCAATCCCTCCCTGCCGCCGGGCGCGGCGGATCGCGGAAGCAGCTGGACGCGAAAGAGACTTCGAATTGTCTACTGCCCAAAACAGGGCATGTGTGTCCAACAGAATCAAAATGCCGACTCCCACTCCTCCGGCGGATCGGCATCGAGGTCGCCGACCACTTCAAATACACCCTTCAACCTGCCGATAAAATCGTCCTTCGGTTCCTCGATGGGGACTAGCTTCGCAACAGGTTTGCCGCGCTTCGTAATCACCAGCGGACGCCTAGTGGAGCGCACGTCCTCCATTAGAGCGAGGCACTGAGCCTTGAAGACTGCAGCGGGAATTTCCTTCATGGACACATTGTAACAGACGTGGTCAGGTCGAGATGACCACTACAGGACTATGCGAGTTTCTTTTCCTGCTTGTATTCGTCAAACTTCCCCAGAAACCGGTCGATGTCTTTCCTCTGCAGATAGTAAGGCGTCGACAAGCGCAGCTTATTTGGATCACCGCCGCGGATCCGGATTTTGTGCGTCTTCCACATCCAGGTTTCCAGGTCCATGCGCGGAACCGGCGGCACATTGACGGTGACGATGGCGCAGCGCAGGGCGGGATCGGGCGAGGTCCAGGATTCGGCGCCGCGCTTTTTCATTTCATCCAGCGTGTAATCGGCAAGCTTACGGTGGCGGCGCTCGATGCGGTCTAAGCCGATATCGTTCGCCAGTTTGATGGAGGCGCGAAGCCCCCACAGAGCCGGCACGTTGGAGCTGCCGATGCGCTGGAAACGCTCCGCGCGCAGCCTGGGATCGTCCCAGCCTTCGGTGACGATCGTGTTCCAGAGGCGGTCGATAACCTCATCGCGCACGTAGAGGAAGCCAGAGCCTTTGGGCGCTTGCAGCCACTTGTGCGGACTCGAAGAGTACATGTCGCAGCCGAGGTCCTGCACGTTCAAGCGCATCATGCCGGGCACGTGGGCGCCGTCGACGGCCGAGAGGATACCCTTCGACCGGGCGAGCGAGCAGAGTTCTTTCGCGGGCAGCACGACTCCGGAGAATGTGGTGATGTGACTGAAGAAGATGACGCGGGTCCGGGGAGTGATGGCGTCGTTGAAGAGATTGAGAACCTGGGCCGCATCTTTCACAGGGAGAGGCAGGGTGACCTTTTTCACCACTGTGCCATAACGCTTGGCCTTGAGGTCCCAGGGGTGCAAGCCGCCGGGATGCTCCTGGTCGGTCATCAAGACTTCGTCGCCCTGGTTTCAGATCGATGCCGTTGGCGATGTAGCTATTCGCTTCAGTGGCATTACGGAGCAGGGCAATCTCGTCGCGATGGCAACCGACGAAGGCAGCCAGGGGGTCGCGAAATTCGTTCCACGCGGCGTATCCCCAGATGGGGTAATCCTCGGGATCCTGCTGATCCATTCGCTCGGTGGTGGCGTAGCCATCGAAAACGGCGCGCAGCACCGGCGCCGGGCTGGAGCCGACGGTGCCGTTGTTCAGGTAGATCTCGTCTTCGGGGATGAGGAACTGGCGGCGTATCTCGGCCCAGTAGGCGTCCTCGTTCTTATCGAAGAGAGCCGGGTCGGGCAGGGTAGAGGGAGCTTTCTCTAGTTGTGCGAGGAGATTTCCGCGGAACGCCAGGGTTGCAGCGAGTCCGGTAGTGGCGGTGGTGAGGAAGCGGCGGCGGTCGAGCAATGGCACCTCCCGATGTATCGAATGCAGAAGGCGCCATGTTACGGCTCGGCGCAGGAATCCTCAAGGGGGGACTCTTATTCGCTGGGTTGTCGGGTTTTGCTCTATCCCCGCGAGCCGGGATAACCCGGCCCGGGACGGTCGCGTCTAACTGTAAGAAGTTTGGGTTCGTGTGCTTCAGACCGGGCGTATAATGCTGGCAAGAGTACGGTGGCGCGAAGGAGTTTCCCATGAAATCGCGATGGTTCACAATCTCGGTAGTGGTGGCGGCATTCAGCGCAGTGCCCTGGACGCTGGCGCAGACACAGAATTCGGGTCAGACTCAGACTCAAACGCAGGCCCCAACTCAAGATCCAGACCAAGGTCAGCCGAAAGCCGCCGACGTCCAGAACGCCCCGAAACAGGCGCCGGCCGCACTTCCCACGCAGGATGACAGCCAGATCAAGCACGACGGCGGCGAGGCCGACGTAGACGCAGTAGGCAACCGCAACGTGGGTTGCGGGCGTGGCGTCGGGAACTGGTACTCGATAGAGCGGCAGGTCGCGGACGGTCGCAGATACTCTCAGATGATCGAATCCCAGGTTAAGCTGGTGAACGACCCGGTGATCGCCGAATATGTGAACCGGATCGGCCAGAACATTGTGCGCAACTCAGACGCGCAGGTGCCGTTCACGATCAAGGTGATCGACTCCGACGTGGTGAATGCCATGGCGCTTCCCGGCGGGTTCTTTTATGTGAATTCGGGACTGATCCTGGCGGCCGACGAAGAAGCGGAAATGGCGGGCGTGATGGCACATGAAATCGCGCACGTTTCGGCATGCCACTACGGGCGAGAAATGACGCGCGCGCAGCTATTGCAGATGGCGTCGATTCCCTTGATCTTCATTGGCGGTGCGATCGGCTACGGAGCGTACGAGGCGTCAGGGCTTGCGATTCCTATGACCTTCCTCAAGTTTTCCCGTACCTTCGAGGCCCAGGCTGACTACCTCGGAGTGCAGTACATGTACCGCGCAGGCTATGACCCGTCGGCATTTGTTTCTTTCTTCGAAAAGATTCAGGCCATGGAGAAGAAGAAACCTGGGACGCTCTCCAAGGCATTCGACACGCACCCGCAGACTCCGGATCGGATTGAGAAGACCCAGGAAGAAATTCGCAAGATACTGCCCTCGAAGCCAGAGTACATTGTGACTACTTCAGAATTCGATGAGGTCAAAGGAAGGCTGGCGTCGATCGAGAATCGCCATAAAGTGCTCGATCCGAAAGACGCCAACAAGCCCAGCCTGCGGCGTACCTCGAGCAGCGACGGCAATAACGGTAACGGACAGACCGATGATGATCGTCCAACCCTGAAGCGGCGGGATGATTCGTCGAACTGACTGTGGCACGAAACAGGAAGCATCGAACCGGCGGCTGCGGCCGCCGGTTTTTTGTGTCCGCGACAGAGCAATCTGGGCAAGCGGGCCCACCCGGAGGCAAAGCACGGCATAATCTCCAGCGTTTGTGACCTTCGTCATAGCGGGTTGTTGCGGAAAGGAAATAAGCTAAACTACGCTAGTCTAGGGGTAAAGGAGCAGGCCCTTCATGCCGGAGAACACACTCACGATCACGGACAACCGCACGGGGCAGACCTATACCGTCCCCATCGAAGACGGCACCATCCGGGCGATGAGCCTACGGCAAATCAAGACGGATCCGGAAGACTTCGGGCTGATGACCTATGATCCGGCCTTCATGAACACGGCATCGTGCCGCAGCAGCATTACCTATATTGATGGCGATCGAGGGATCCTGCGCTATCGCGGATATCCCATCGAGGTACTGGCTGAGCGCTGCACCTTCCTGGAAGTCGCCTACCTTCTGCTTTTCGGCGAGTTGCCCACCCAGACCGAACTCAAGAACTGGGTGCATGACATCACTCACCACACCATGCTGCACGAGACCACGAAGAAGTTTATGGAGGGCTTCCGCTACGACTCGCATCCGATGGTGATGTTTGTGAGCACGGTAGCCACGCTCTCCAGCGTATATCCGGAAGCTCGGGACGTACACGATGGGCAAAACCGCTTGCTGCAGATCAAGCGCCTGATCGGCAAGGCGCCCTCGATCGCCGGCATGTCATATCGGCACAACGTGGGATTCCCTTACGTATATCCGGACAACGATTTGAGCTATACCGAGAATTTCATGAATATGCTGTGGAAGATGGTTGAGCCGAAGTATGTGGCAAATCCGGTTCTTTCACGCGCGCTCGACATCCTGTTTATTCTGCATGCGGATCACGAACAGAATTGCGGTACCAGCGCGATGCGCACGGTGGGCAGCGCCCAAACCGACCCTTACCTCTCTATGGCGTCGGCGGCGTCGGCCCTGGCCGGACCGTTGCACGGCGGCGCCAACGAAGAAGTCCTGAAGATGCTCGATGAGATTGGCACGAAAGAAAACGTGCCAGCCTACATCAAGCGGGTGAAGGACGGTCACGGGAAGCTGATGGGATTCGGACACCGGGTTTACAAGAATTACGATCCGCGGGCGAAGATCATTAAATGGACTGCGGAGCAGGTTTTCGAAGTCACGGGACGCAACCCGAAACTGGACATTGCCCTTGAGTTGGAACGCATCGCTCTTGAAGACGAGTATTTCGTGAAGCGAAAACTTTATCCCAACGTCGATTTTTATTCCGGGATCATGTACCAGGCGATGGGATTCCCGCCCGAAATGTTCACTGTGCTGTTCGCCATTCCGCGGACGGTGGGGTGGCTTGCGCAGTGGCAGGAACTGGTTGATGGATCCGGAGCAGAAGATTACCCGGCCGCGGCAGATTTACACCGGGCAGGGAGAGCGCGAATTTGTACCGATGGAAAAGCGGACCGCAGCGACCGTTCCGGCGCGCTAGGTTTATGCCGCTTGCTTCGTGGCGAGCGTGGCCCCATACTCACGCCGCTCGGCCGACGACGTGATGACCTTCATCTCCTGCCAGTCGTAGGGAAATTCTCTGCCGCAATCCAGGCAGGCTACGTAGGTTCCGGTTAGTACCGCAGCTTGAGGGCGGCGTGCAGCACCGCGAATGGTTACCGGAAAGCTGTACCGGGAGTGCCGGCAACCGAAAAATACATCAATCAGTTTTGCTACCATGGAGCACCTTCCACACCCTAGGGTTAGTTTTACCTGGGCTGTTCTGAGTGTGCTGCTCCCCCTGCGCCTGCCTTAGTTCTCAACACGCAACCACTCAAATAATTAGATTCATCCGGGCAGGGAATGGTTTCGTATTCCTGGGTGTGATCTGTGACCATTGCGGGCTAACCCGCGCCAAGTCCCGTATTGGGAGCCAGTTACAGCCCAGGTGGTAAAACATTTGCACAGCCGTCTCAGATGAAAAGGAGCGGATACACAGCGGAACGCCGGATGAGAAAGGTGCAACCCGCAGCCTGCGTGGAACCCTAAGTCAGATTCAGGGCTTTCTTGATGGTCCCGCGCTCGTTCTGGATTTTTTCCTGCAGCAGAGTGATGGCGTAGATGAGCTGCTCGGGACGCGGCGGACATCCAGGAACATAAATATCGACCGGGATCACCTGGTTGACGCTTTGCACCAGCGCATAGTTCTGGAAGACGCCACCGGAGGTGGCACAGGCTCCCATGGAAATCACCCACTTCGGTTCCGGCATCTGTTCCCACAATAGCCGGATCACTGGCGCCATCTTGTTCGAGACGCGGCCGGCAATGATCATCAGATCGCTCTGCCGTGGCGAAGGTCGAAACACTTCTGCCCCAAAACGCGCAATATCAAAGCGCGAAGCCCCCATCGACATCATCTCGATCGCGCAGCACGCCAGGCCAAATGTCATCGGCCAGATCGAGCCCTTGCGCATCCAGTTGACGGCCGAATCGAGAGTGGTCAGCACCAGCCCTTCCGGCGTGGGATTGCCGAAGGTCAAATCCTTGACCACCTTCTTGCCGTTCTCGGTTTCGACGTAGGGGCCGAAATTTAGTTCGGGAGACATAGCAACATTCTAAATCAATGAGGCTCCGGAAGCCCACCGGAGTAAGACTACGGCGTCTAGAGGCTTGCTCGGTTCGTTTCGTTGAATCTCGAGAAATTGGTTGTGAACTCGTCGGCGTGCTCGGCGGTTAAGGATTCTCAGGTCTAAGATCTCTCGTTGAGCACTGGCGGCCGACGGCTGATTCTATTCTGCCAATGGGTCCAAACAAAATAGACTGCGCCCGCCACCAGCATCACTCCAATCACCGCATCGAACTTGTGAAAATATTTCCCCAGCTCGCGCCAGTTCTGGCCCAGCTTCATGCCGAGATAGGCCAGCCCCAGGCACCACGGCCACGATCCCAGAAACGTATAGACGTGAAACCGTCCCCTGGGCATGCGCGCAATCCCCGCCGGCAACGCGATGAAGGTGCGAATCACCGGCAACAGCCGCCCGATGAACACTGCCAGGTATCCCCAGTGCGCGAAGAAGCGGTCGGCCAAGTTGAGTTCCCGACGGCCCATTAGAATCCAGCGGCCATAGCGCTCTACCAGCGGACGCCCGCCGTAAAATCCAATCTCGTACGCCACCAGCGACCCCAGATTGCAGCCAAGCGCCCCTGCAGTCGCCACCCAGAGCAGCTTGAACGTGCCTGCAAAAACCAGATAGCCGGCAAACGGCATGATCAATTCCGAAGGCAGCGGGATGCACGCCGATTCAATCGCCATCAGCAGAGCGACGCCGCTGTAGCCGGTCGCGCTGATTACAGAATTGATGAACACAAAAATGAGAGCTAGAAGTTTTTCAGTCATTTGGAGGCAGTTCTCAGTTCTCGGTTCTCAGTTCTCAGTAAAACCCTTCGGCTCGCAGGCTGAGAACTTTGAACTGAGTTTTAAGTGTAACGGAAATCAGGAGTGGAAACGCCGTGCCTAGAACGAGCCGTCCTGGGTGAAGGTGTAGCCGGGCAGTGCCGCGCCCTGCGGGGTCTTGGTCACTTTGACACGCACGGTGGGCGCGTCCGGAGCGGCGATGCCGGCCGGCCTCAGCATGGCATACTGACTGAACACCTCGTTGTAGACCTTGGTGACCAGATAATCCTGGCCATCGGCGTCGCTGCGCCAAACCTGCCCGAGCTGAATGGAACTTACGGCCATAGCATTGTCTGAAGAGAGTGTGAAGTCCAGACTACCGACGGATATCGGTCGAGTCAATCATCGGCGTGGTTACCGAGGTCTCTGCTAAGATGTTGCCCTCATGCCCCGCGGACGCACGCCCCGACAACCCGCCCGCACCGGCCGCCAGGAAGGCGTTCGTGTGGAGACGGGCACCTCTGCCCGTCCCCGGAGCGCAGCTCCGGCGGCAGCGCCGAAAGGCGGGAAGAAAACCCGCAAAACCGCATCCGCGCTACAATCCCCTTGGCCCCGACCGCATTGCCGAGATCCTGAAGCGACTCGACCAGATGTATCCCGAGGTCACCTGCGCTCTCACTCACTCCAGCGCCTGGGAGCTTCTAGTCGCGACCATCCTCTCCGCGCAGTCCACGGACGCGAACGTGAACCGCGTCACGCCGGAGCTGTTCCGAAAATATCCGACGGTGCAAGCCTTTGCCGCGCTCACGCCCGAGCAGCTGCAGCCCGACGTCCGCTCCACCGGCTTTTTCCGCAACAAATCCAAGTCTGTGGTGGGCGCGGCGAAGAAAATCGTCGCCGACTTCGGAGGCCAGGTGCCCGATGACATGGAAAAGCTTCTCAGCCTTCCCGGCGTCGCGCGCAAGACGGCCAACGTCGTGCTGGGCACGTGGTTCAAGAAGGCCGAAGGCGTGGTCGTCGATACCCACGTCCACCGCATCTCCCGCCGCCTCGAACTCACTACGAACAATGACCCGCAGAAAATTGAGCAGGACCTGATGCGCATCATCCCGCGCGACAAGTGGATTCTCTTTTCTCACCAGATCATCTGGCACGGACGCAAGCTCTGCATCGCACGCAAGCCCAAGTGTGTGGACTGTTCGCTCGAAAACCTCTGCCACGCCGCCGACAAGACCTGGAGTACGGTGGAAATGCACAAGAATGCGAAAGCGTAAGGTCCATCGCGCCTCACCCTATCTGCTAGAATTTTTTGGCACCTCTCGCTTCGAGGCTTCCGATTCCCATGCGCATTCTTATCTCATTTGCTATCGTCATACTCATGAGCACAGTTCTCGCCGAGACCGTCGCCGCCCAGACTTTGCCTGCGCCCCAGGCCGTCACCGATCCCAAGCAGATCGCCTCCAAGCCCAACGCGCAGGTCGAGCCACGCAGCCTGACCATCGAGAAGCTCTACATGACGCGCCAGGTGGGCCAGTCCACATGGTCGCCCGACGGCAAAAGCATCGCCTTCATCTCGAATATGAGCGGACGCAACAATCTCTGGCTCGTCCCCGCCGAAGGCGGATGGCCGGTGCAGCTCACGGTCAGCGATCAGCGCCAGACTTCACCCGCGTGGTCGCCCGACGGCAAGTGGATTGCTTATCAATCTGATTACGACGGCGACGAGCAATGGGATATTTTTCTGGTCTCGCCCAAGACCGGCAAGGTCGTGAACCTCACCAGCACGCGCGAGATTGCCGAAACCGATCCAACGTGGTCGCCCGACGGACGCTATCTGGCGTACGTGGTGAAACCAAAAACATCCGCCGCGTACGAGATCGACATCTACGACACGCTAATGCGCGAGGTGAAGCACATCACCACCGGCACGCCGCAGGACAAGGGAAATTCCAATCCCGTCTGGTCGAAGGACGGCAAGTACATCGTCTATACGCAGGAGCAGGCCAAAGGCACGGACTCGAATATCTTCATCGCCGAAGTTGCGACGGGAAAGAGCACGCTGCTTACGCCGCATGAAGGCGAGCAGCGTTACTCCAATGACGACATTTCTCCCGATGGCAAGCGGGTTCTGTTCACCTCGAACGCCGCCAATGGCTACGAAAATGTTGGCCTTCTCGAAATCGCGACTAAGAAGATCTCGTGGCTCACGCGCGACAAATGGGAGATTCACGGCGGCGACTTCTCGCCCGACGGCAAGCACATCACCTTCAGCGCGAACGTCGACGGCAATGAAGACATTTACCTGCACGATCTCGCGACCGGCAAATCCACTGTGTTGCCGATTCCAAAAGGCGTGAACGAGCCTACCGGCGGCCATTCTGCTTTCACCAAAGACGGCCAGCGCCTGCTCTACTACCACAACGGTCCCACCGCGCCCGGCGATCTCTGGGTGTATACGCTGGCAACCGGAAAGTCGCATCAAGTCACGCATTCACTCGTTGCCGGTGTGCGTTCCGAAGACATGGTCGAGCCTTATCTGGTGCACTATCCCAGCCGCGACGGCAAGTGGACCATCTCCGCGTTTCTTTACGTTCCCTTCAACATGGCGCGCAACGGACAGAACGCCGCCATCGTTTACATCCACGGCGGACCGACTGCGCAGACGATGAACTCGTTCAACCGCTTCGTGCAATACGCGGCCAATCAGGGATACATGGTTCTCGCCCCCAACTATCGCGGGTCGACGGGATACGGCAAGGAATTCCAGCAGGCGAATCTGTTCGACATGGGCGGCGGCGATTTGCAGGACGTGCTGGCCGGCGTTGACTGGATCAAGCAGACCGGCCACCTCGATCCGAAAAAGATTGCCGTCATGGGCGGAAGCTACGGCGGCTATCTCAGCATGATGGCGGTGACGAAAGCGCCTGACGTTTGGGCCGCGGGCGTGCCCATCGTCCCCTTCGTGAACTGGTTCACCGAAATTGAAAACGAAGATCCGGTGCTGCAACAGTCTGATCTCGCGACCATGGGCGACGTGGTCAAGAACAAAGCGTTGTATGAAGACCGCTCGCCCATCAACTTCATCGATCAGATCAAAGCGCCGTTGCTGCTGCTGGCCGGAGGGCACGATCCGCGCTGCCCGAAATCAGAAACGCAGCAGGTGGTCGATGCCATCAAGAAGCGCGGCGGCACGGTTGACTATAAGATTTATGAGAACGAAGGCCACGGCTTCGCCCGCGTAGAGAATCAGATCGACGCCTACCAACGCGTCGCCGACTTCCTGCTGGCCCATGTCGTCCCCGCCGATTGCAGTTGCTCGCTGACGGAATAAGCCGATCACACCCCCGGCAGCGCACGCAGGATGGCTTGAACTAGCCCGGGGATGGTGAACTCTTTGGCCTCGATATCCACGCGCAGGCCGAGCTCTCGCAAAGTTGAGGAAGTGACTGGCCCGATGGAAGCGAACCGTATCCCGCCAAGCCTCGCGCCATGCGCGCCGAGCAATGCCACGAAGTTGCGCACAGTCGACGAACTTGTGAACGTAATCACATGCGGAGTGCGCCGCGGATTCCCGAGCAGGCTACGCAGGCGCGGGCGCGAAGACTTCGGCACAATGGTTTCGTAAGCTTCCACCACATCCATATGCGCCCCGGCCTTGCGCAACTCGCGCGGAATCACGTCGCGGGCAACTTTGGCGCGCACCAGCAGTACCCGTTTTCCCTTCACCCGTCGCCGCAGGCTGCGCACCACAGACTCCGCCACGTATTCCTTGGGAACGACATCCACTCCGACGCCGCGCTGTTCGATCGCCTTCTTCGTCGCCGGGCCGATCGCGGCGATACTCAGGCGCTTGAGAGCAGTTTTCGGCAGACGCAGCTTGGCTAACCGGTCCCACATGGCTTCGACCCCGTTCACGCTGGTGAGGATGAGCCAGTCGTAGTCATCAAGGTTCATCAAGGCGGAATCCAGGGACTTGAAGCTGCGGGGCTTGCGAATTTCGATGAAGGGAATTTCAAGCACGGTCGCGCCCAGCTTGCGTAATTCCCTCGAAAGAGCGCTGGCCTGGTGCCGCGCCCGGCCCACGAGCACGCGCACGCCGGAGAGCGGGCGTGGAGCCAGGGAAGAGGAAACGGGCCGCGACTTCATTTATTGTCCTTACCGTTCACGATTCGGCCAAGTTGCTGTTCCTTCATCAGGCGAGCAACGCCGGAAACAGCCGTGTCGTCGGCCCTCTCCAGAGATGCGATCATGTTCTGCTGGTCCTCCCGGGCACGGTTCTGGCCGAGCTTGAACTTCGCCTCCATCTTCGTGACCTCGATCTCAAAACCCACAATCTGTCGGAGCATGCGCTCGCGGTAAGCCTCGTCCAGGCTGGCCCACTGCGAGGCATACGCGGGTTCGAAGGTTTGGATCAGTTCATGGAGGATGCCCAGCAACGCCTCCGGCGAGGAAAACACCTGTGCGTTTCCGTAGAGATGCACTGCGCCGTAGTTCCAGGTGGGGACGCTTTCCCGCACAGCGTAGTTGCTCGGCGAAATGTAGGAGTGTGGTCCGTGAAAAATGGTCAAGCACTGGGGCTGCTGTTCGAGATAACGCCAGTGCGGATTAGCCTTGGCCACGTGCCCGCGGAGGACGACTTTCTCTTCCCCCTTTTCGGCACGTACAAAAATAGGAAGATGCGTAGCGAAAGGCCCGGTCTCGGTGGATGAGATCAGGATCGCAAAAGGATTCGCGCGCATGAACTTTACGGCGTCTTCATGGTCACGCACGCGGAAATATTCGGGGATGTACACGATCGACTCGCTTCCTATTGCCCGGCCGGTTCGGCGGCCGGTTTACTCCGGATGTGAAGCACCTTCTGCACTTCGGCAATCACAACGCCCGCCCCATCCTTCACTTCTACCGTAAAGACGGGTTCATACTTCGGCTGCGTCTTCAGTTTCTCGCGAATGTCGTCGATCTGGCTATCGGAAATACGAAACTCCGCACGCACAGTTCCTCTGCCCGGTTTCTTGTAGCGGATAGTCGCGGCCTTGTCCCAAACGATGTAATCGCGGCCCAGGTTCGCCATTAGCATCAGCATATAGAAGGGGTCGGTCATTGCAAAGAGCGATCCGCCGAAGTGCGTGCCGACGTAGTTCGCATTCCAGAAGCGCAGCTTCATCTCGACATCGATGGCCTTCATGTCAGGCGCGATGCGCCGGATGCGAATGCCCATGCCGAGAAACGGCGGCCACAGATTGATCCAGCGCCGAAGAGCATGCGAGCCCTTGGTGCCGCCCAAAAGTTGCAGGAGAACGCTGCCGCTTTTCATTTGAGATACTTGATCCGCAATCATGGTTGCGGCGGGACGGCCAGGCCGTGGCCGTAAACGGCTTCGAGGATCTCGTCGCCACCACGGTTGAGCAGGGTCTCGCCGACTGCATTACCGAGTTGTTCGGGATCATTGAGGTTGCCGTCACGTGATTCGCGCAGGAGCCTCGATCCGTCGGGGTCGGCGACGATCGCATCGAGATGTAGTTTGCCGCTGCGGATTTCCGCGAAGGCGCCGATGGGAACCTGGCAGCCCCCGCCGAGGCGATTGAGCAGGGCACGCTCGCACGTGGTGGCGGCGCGGGCGGCGGCATCGTCCAGAAATGCGAGTTGCCGGCGCGTGGCCGAATCGCCTTGGCGGATTTCGATGCCGAGCGCTCCCTGGCCGGCAGCGGGACACATGATTTCAGCGGGGATGATCTGCTTGATCAATTCTGTTTTACCCAGGCGCTTCAGGCCCGCCGTGGCGAGGATGATGGCGTCGTATTCTCCTTGTTCGAGTTTGCGCAGGCGGGTATCGACGTTGCCGCGCAGGGGATGAATATCGAGGTCGGGGCGGATGGCTTTCAGTTGCGCCTGGCGGCGCAGGCTGGACGTGCCTACCCGCGCGTGCCGGGGGAGATCTTCGATTTTCGAATAATCCACCGAACAGAAAGCATCTTGCGGATCTTGCCTTTCGGTGATCGCGGCAATTTCAAACCCGGGGGGAAGCTCGGTGGGCAGGTCTTTCAACGAATGTACGGCAAGATCGACGCGTCCAGCGGCGAGGGCTTCTTCAATCTCTTTTGTGAAAATTCCTTTGCCAAGTCCGCCCTTGGTGCCGACCATGGCCAGGGGGACGTCGGTGATCTTGTCACCGGTAGTGTGGATGATTTCGATTTCGACTTCGTGCCTTCGTGCCCGGAGAAGAGCAGAAATATGGTTTGCCTGCCAGAGGGCAAGCTGAGAACCGCGGGAGCCGATGCGGAAGCTAGGCATGGTGGACGATCCGAGGCGGGATATCGCGCAAAAGCGAAAGGCGGCTGATTAGGCCGCCTTGGAAAATTGGTGCTGTGCCGCACTTGAGAACCACTTTCACAGTACCATTTGGTGACATGTCCGTCAAGAACCGTGCGCGGGTTAAGCAGGTTTTAACGTCCCGTGGATCGCGTAAGGCGGCGGAGAGTAAGGGATTCGGACCCCTCGCGGCTGCGAGCAGCCGCGACCCACGGTTCTCAAGCGCGGCCCAGTACCCACACTGGTAGTACTCTCCGAAGCCCCACTCGAGCAAGACCAGCGTACTACGGTGAGATGACCACATCCTCCGAATACGCTCGAAGCGCGAAAAAAGTCGTTCCATTATGGTCATGGCTGTTCGCGTGCATTTATGCCCGCGCGCACACAGCAGGGCCGAGATGTGCTTCGACTGCCAGAGGGCAAGCTGCGAGCCGCGGGAGCCGATGCGGAGGTTAGGCATCGCGGCGCGATCCCATTCCCCTGTCTTGAGCGTTCTTGCCCGATGCCTCTCCATCCCCAGTCTGCGACGCTCGCCCTTTTTCTTTCTCATGCAGATTAAAGAGTCTTCGCACCACATCGATTACTGTGGTTGCCTCAGAGTCCCGGGCGGCGGTCTTTAACGTGGTGATTGGAGTGTGCATGACTTTGTTAATGATGCCGCGGGTCAGGGCTTCGACCGCCATTTCCTGTTCCGGGGTCAGCGGGCCCATGCGGCTGCGCACGCGGTCGATTTCCGCCTGGCGGATGGTTTCCAGATGATCCTGCAACGACACGATGGTCGGGACCACATCGAGGGTGTGCAGGCGCGCTTCGAAGCGCTCGAGTTCGCTCGTGATGATCGCTTCGGCAAGCTCGGCCTCGTGGCGCCGGTCGGCAACATGACTGCTGACGGCCTGCTGCAAATCGTCGATGTCATAGGCGAAGATGCCGTCAAGCTTGGCCATCTCCGGCGAGACGTCGCGAGGCACGGCAATGTCGATGAAAAACATGGGCCGATTCTTGCGCCGTGTAAGGAATTGCTCGCCGTGCTCGCGCCGAAAAATCGCGTGAGGTGCGCCCGTTGAAGTAATGACGATATCAGCGCGGTCGCAAGAGCCGTAGAGATCTTCAAATTTGATGGCCTGGCCGTTGAACTTCTGGGCCAACCCAATGGCGCGATCGTAGGTGCGGTTGGCCACGAAGATGGAGGCACAACCGTGCGCCATCAGGTGGCGGGCCGCAAGTTCGCTCATCTTGCCGGCGCCGACGATGAAAACGGTCTTGCCCTGCAGCGATCCGAAAATCTTCTTGGCCAGCTCCACGGCAACCGAGGCGACGGAAACCGAAGACGTTCCCACGGCGGTTTCGCTGCGCACCCGTTTGGCCACCGCAAAAGCACGGTTGAAAAGCTGATCGAGTTGGCCGCGAACCGATCCCACGGCACGCGCCGTCGCGTAAGCCTCTTTCACCTGGCCGAGAATCTGGGCTTCGCCGACCACCATCGAATCGAGGCTTGCAGCTACCCGGAACACATGCCGCACAGCATCTTTCTCGCGGAACTCGTAGAGGTGCGAGTCAAGATCCTCCGCCTTTAGATGAAAATATTTGTGCAGAAAGGCACGCAGGTCAGCCGAGCCATTGCTCGTGTGCGTGATGACTTCCACCCGGTTACAGGTGGAAATGATCATGCCCTCCTCGATTCCGGGGTGGGCGGCGAGATCGCGGCACGCATCGGCCAGGCGAGACTCCGGGATTGCCAGCCGCTCGCGTACCTCGAGCGGCGCGCTCCGGTGATTCACGCCAATGAGCTGATATCTCATGAGGCTGCAAACCTGTGGATCGTCGAAAAGTAGTTCGCGGCCCAGGCCACGATGGCCGCTACGAAGGCACAGGTCGCCAGCACGGCGGCACGACGCCCTCGCCATCCCGAGCTCCACCGGGTGACGACCATCACCATGTACACGGCCCACATCAAAATCGATAACAGAATCTTGGGATCCTCAAAGTCGACGTGACCGTAGGCGGACATCGCGACAACTGATCCGGTAATCAGACCGAGCGTCATGAAAGGAAAGCCGAGCAGTAGCGATCGATACCCGATCTGGTCAATCACTTCGAGCGCTGGCAAAAAGGAAATCAGGCTGCTCGGTTTCTTGGCTTTCAGGCGGCGCTCCTGCAAAAGGTAAAGCAGGCTGGCGCCGAAACTCAGCACCAGAGCGGCGTATCCCGTGAAGATCAGAATGATGTGCGCGATCAGCCATCCCTTGTGCTGAACGAAGGACGTCTGCAGGACGGGCTGCTCGTCAAGGGCCGCCACAAAGGTGAGGAAAAATACGATGGGAAAAACAACCACGCCGGGCGAAGTCGTGTGGTAAATGGCGTAGATGATCATGAAAAAGGTCATCGAAAAGAAGGCCAGCAGTGATTCGCCGTTATGCACCGAGGCCCAGACCACATGATCGGAGAGAAACAACTCGACCAGCGAAACGAAGTGGAAGACCATGCCCAGGCTCGCGGCGTGGAACGCGATGCGGCTGAAAAGGTCGCTGGTGCGGCTGAGCGCAAAGAAGGCATAGATCAGCCCAATAAAGTAGCAAGCCAGCGCGAAGCGCAACCAAAGTAATGCCATAGGCTAGGTAAGTATCAGAGTCCGCTGAGTTTAATGCAAGTAGGGGCCAGAACCCGGGGGATCTAGTCCCTTTCACGCATTATATTCTGCGGCGAGAACTGGGAGGCGGAAACGGCAAGGGTCACCGGCTGGTTTGATCTGGATCGGCGCTCAACTAATTCTTTCCCGTGAGCTGCCGTATCAAGTCCACCTCAGCATGCCGGTACGGCGTTCCGTCGGACCGCAGCACCTCGTGGAACCATATTGACGGCTGCTCCACAACGTAGGGACGTTGCCACGAATCCCAAGGTAAGTAAGTCTGCGTCTTGCCCGCGACGAAACCCCAATTGATCGCCCCGACTCCCTCCTGCTTGGCGATCGGCAATACCGTATCAAACGTGCTGCCCTCCGAACGCGCCATGTATTCAGTACAAATCACCGGCCGGTGGTATTTCTGTCTCAGCCACAGTACTTCCTTCTTGAAAGACTCCGGCCAGTCGTAGTTATGAAAGCTGATGACGTCGGACTCACGCACCTGGATCTGCTGGATCTCGCCAAGGTTTCCGCTGTCGGACGAAGTGTCGACGGTCCACACGCCGCTGGTGAGAGGCTGCGTGGGATTTGCTTCCCGTGCCCACGCGAACGCCTGCGGCAAAAGCAACGTCACCCGGGCGATTTTGTCCTTTTCCTTCAGCTCTTCATTGGGGTAGGTTTCGCTGCTAACGCCGCCGGGCTCATTCCAGATATCCCACGCGAGGATTCGGTCATCGTTGGCGAATGCTCCCACCACCCCCAGTACGTATGCTTTGAGCCGCGGATACTGGTTTGGATCCGCCAGCGCCGTTGCGCCGGGACTCTGCACCCAGCCCGAGTTGTGAACGCCGGGAATGGGCGGATGCTGCGGGCCCAGATGCGGCGACGGATCCCAGCAGGAATCGAAGAGCACGAACAGCGGACGGATGTGATGCCGCGAAGCGATAGCCAGGAACCGGTCAATGCGTTCTCGAAACCCGGCCGCATCCTGCTGCCACAGCAGATCGTGCAGAAAGACGCGCATGGTGTTCATGCCCATCGCTTCGGCCCAGGTTAACTCCTTGTCGATCTCAGCGGGATCGAAGGTCGGCTCCTGCCACATCTCCAGTTGGTTAATTGCCGACTTGGGAATGTAGTTGCTTCCAACCAGCCAGGGCTGTTGAGCATACCAGGCGTTCGCCTTTTCCTCTGACCACCTTATTGTTTGCGGTGACGCCCCGCTGCTACACCACGCGCCGCTACACCAGGCAAGTGCGATCAGCACTGTCGTCGTGAAGCCGTATTTGAGTCTTTTCACTCTTAGAACTCCTCCCGCGAGTTCCGACGATCAAGAGTCAATCGATCCTGCAAGCTAATCGACTCCAGAATGCTACTCTACCCCCAAACTGGCGAGCGCTTCTTCGAGCAGGATGGCGTCAATCACAAGTCGACGGCCGTGGGCCTTCACGTCTTCCAGTTCGTCGAAGGCGCGGAATAGACGAAGCTTGGCCGCGGCGTACTGTTCGGAATCTGTCAGCGGACGACCGTGTTTTGCAGCCCACGCAGCCACAGCCTTTTCAGGAAGGAAAACGCTGACCGCGAAGGTCAACTTGCGATCGGAAGTGACATCGAAAACGAATTCGATCGCTGGTGCCTCGGGATCGCTGGCCAGCGCGGCTCGCTGGCCCACAAAGTAATACTGGTAGACGTATCCCTGAGTGCCGGCATAGGTCTTCAGGCGGCGGACGGTCTTATCCGGGGGCATGCCAACATTATGAACGGTGGCTGAGAATTTGTCGCCGAAGGGATGCGAAGTCTGAGCCGAAGTCACGTCACTCGGCATCTTGTGCGGCCATCACGAAGGCTCGGAGTTCTTCCAAATCTTCAGGCAGCATTCTGGCGAACTCGATCCCGTTCCCAACCTGCGGATCGCAGGTGACCACCGTGCCAACCGCAAGCAGCGTTCCATCGAGCTGGAGGCTCATTTCGAGACTGGTCCCGACAGGAAATGGAAACATGGTTTCGATATAGCAACCAGCTTCGCTGAGGTCGGAGGTTGCGCCACGCTCGGGAACATCGCTGCCCGGCGCAAACAACTCTACCGGAACCTTCACTCTGACGCGCGGGTGCGCTCTTCGTTCCGGCCGCTGCTCTTCGCGGAAAGAGCGATCCCGGTCGCTATCTTCCATTGCTGGCGCCCCTGCGTAGACTTCGCACTCCATTTTGCCATGATGGGCAGTGGTGGGCAGCATCTCCAATGGACGTAGCAGTTCAGGGCATGCCATGCAACTCTGCCTTTCCTGATAACCTCAATTCAGGTACGAGGAGACCCTAAGTCGTTGCCGCCGATCATCAATGCGCAGGAAATCTCGAAGGCTTTTGGAGCCAATCCGCTGTTTCAGAATATCTGCTTCACGGTTTCGGAGGGCGACCGCATTGGGCTGATCGGCCCGAACGGCTCCGGCAAATCCACGCTGCTGCGGATTCTCGCGAGCGACGTGACTCCCGACAGCGGCGAAATCGCCGTGCGAAAACGCATCCGCCTCAGTTATGTCGAACAGGACTCGAAATTCGAGGCCGGGGCGACTGTACGTTCCGTCGCCCAGAGAGCGATGGAGCGAGCCGCGGTGCCGGAGTCGGACGGGGGCACTCGCTTCGCCGAAACTCTAGGCCGCGCCGGCTTTGAGGACCTGGAAGCGGAGGCGTCCGCCTTATCTGGCGGCTGGCAGAAGCGTCTCGCGATTGTCGAGGCGCTCGTTCAAGGGCCGGACATCCTCCTGCTGGATGAACCTACGAATCATCTGGACCTGGCTGGAATCGAGTGGCTCGAAGACTTGCTCGAGGCCGCATCTTTTGCCTGCGTGGTGGTAAGTCACGATCGCTATTTTCTGGAGAACGTTGCCACCGAAATGGCGGAACTAAACCGGACTTATCCCGATGGCTTGCTGCGAGTTTCCGGAAGCTATAGCCGGTTCCTCGAGAAGAAAGAAGAATTCCTGCACGCGCAGTCCAAGCGCCAGGAAGCGTTGGAGAACCTGGTTCATAGGGAGATCGAGTGGCTGCGCCGTGGCGCCAAAGCAAGAACAAGAAAATCCAAGGCGCGTATCGACAAGGCAGGCGAATTGATGGGCGAACTCGCCGACCTGAATTTCCGGCGCCGCAGCGCAACCGCGTTAATTGACTTCTCCGCCACCGATCGAAAGACCAAGCGCCTGATCGAACTGGAAGACGTTACATGCGAGATTGGCGGCCGCACCCTGTTTGCAGGTCTTAACTTTGTGATCACCGCCGGAATGAGGGTCGGATTAGTCGGGCCAAACGGCAGCGGAAAAACCAGCCTGCTTCGAATATTGCGCGGAGAATCATCCCCGGCAAGCGGCCAGATTCAGCGCGCCGACTGGCTGCGCATTGTTTATTTCGACCAGAGCCGCGAACTCGATCCGGATATAACACTTCGCCGCGCTCTCGCTCCGGAAGGCGATTCCGTGGTGTATCAAGATCGCCAGGTCCACGTAGCCTCATGGGCGGCAAAGTTCCTGTTTGCGGGTGAGCAACTGAATCAACCAGTGGGCAAGCTTTCTGGTGGCGAACGCGCGCGGGTTCTGATCGCCCAGCTCATGCTGCAGCCCGCCGACGTTCTCCTGCTCGATGAGCCCACCAACGACCTCGACATCCCGACACTCGACATACTCGAAGAAAGCCTCTTGGAATTTCGCGGCTCACTCGTTCTGGTGACGCACGACCGTTACATGCTGGACCGTGTATCCACGGTGGTTCTCGGGCTGGACGGGCAGGGAAGCGCAGGGCTTTTCGCCGACTACTCCCAGTGGGAGTCGTGGATCGAAGAGAGCGAAAAGACGGCGAGGGACGATACGCGCACTACAGCGCGCTCTCTGGCGTCGGCGGAGAATGCCCGGCAGTCCCCCGGGAAAAGGAAACTGTCATACCTGGAGGCGCGCGAATATGACTCCATCGAGCTGCGCGTTGCCGACGCCGAGCTGGTGCTGCAAGCTAAACGCGAACAGCTTGAAGATCCCGGGATTGTCAGCGACGCTCCGCGCCTGGTGAATGCTCACGCAGAGATGGCAGCGGCTCAGGAAAAAGTGGATCAGCTTTACGCCCGCTGGGCTGAGCTGGAGAAAAAGAAGACTTGACTGCTCACGATGCCAGGCAAAAGGCGATGATCGTGTTGCCGCGAGTTCCCGTAGTGGCTTCAACCGTCTTGAGCAAAGCAGATTCCAGGTCGTCGGGATCAGGCTTCATCTCGCAGGCAGCAATCTCCTCGTCCGAAGCGCCGCGGTAGCAGAGTTCGCAGACCCCCAAGCCGTCTTCAGATCGAACTGGCGGCCCAAAAACGCGACAGGTCATCGGACGGGATTCATAGAGTTCACAATTCCCGGTTTCAGGATCGAGCGCGGGGCAAGGCTCGTCGTTCGCAAAATCAGAGAAGTGTTGAGCCGCGTCCTCTCCCTCGTCCAAAATACCGCTCACTGGATCGCCGGGAAAATCTCCCGATAACCGGGCAACCGACTCGCTAGCCCGACTGCGAACACCGTTAGCACGCTCGGGCGCCGACACTTCCAGATCGGCGAGTCCTTGCCGCAACCGCAGAGCATCGAGCTGATTGATCGGAAATGCTCCGATGCAGCATTGCGTACACCCTGGGCGGCAGACCAGCCACTCGCCGCTGCGGCGCGCCGTCTCAGCCAGTGCAGAGTCCACGATCTGAATCAGCTCATGATCTTTTACCGAGAGATCTTTGGCACGGGGATCGGAAGCTGGCAAATGACGCAGCATGACGATGCCTGAATGATACAACTCAACCGCCCCGGCGAGCATTTCTCCAGAGACTATCCCCAGCCTACTCGTAGCGGAGCGCCTCCACCGGTTCCATGCCGGCGGCTTTCAACGCGGGCCACATGCCCGATACTATGCCGACGAAGGTAAGAATCAGGAATGCAGTCAACATCACGCTGAAATTTGTCCTCAGGAAGATGTCGCCTTCGTGATTGGCTGTCTTATACATGTCGGAATAGAGCGGCATGGGTGGGATCGTGTGCGCCAACACGATAGAAACCAGCATTCCCACAGCACCGGCAACGAATGTGAGCACCAGCGCCTCGACCAGGAACTGCAGCGCGATGTCGCGATTACGGGCCCCGAGCGCCTTCCGCAAACCTACCTCCTTGGTGCGTTCGGTTACGCTGACCAGCATGATATTCATCACGCCCACGCCGCCGACTCCCAGCGTCAATGCCCCCACGAATCCGAGGATCAGTCGCAGCGCGATTCCGAATTGTTCGATGTCCTTGGTGTCATCTACGGTATCCCATTCGGGAGTCGACTTGTCATCCTTGGGATTGAAATTGTGGCGCCGGGCCAGCACTTCCCGCACCTGCGCCAGCGCCGCCTTGTGCAGCAGCGGCGTGACAGCTTGAAACACAATCATTTCCGGATCGCGTTTGTCATTCACATCGCTCATGCTTTCGAAAGGCATGAAGACGTTCTCATTGTCCGGACCGTTGTTGGACGAGTCCTGGATCTTAAGTTGCAGCAGTCCGATCACGTCCCAGGTTTCCCCGTTGATGGTCACGTGGTCGCCCACGGGATCACGGCCGCCGAACACCTTCTTGGCGGCGTTGGGTCCAAAGATAAGAACGTGACGGTGTTCGCTGAAGTCGCTCTCTTCGAAATAGCGCCCTTCAGCAATATTCAGCTTGCGTAGCTCGCGATAGGGATATTGCACGGCCTTGGTGGAAACGGAGATAACTTTGTCGCCGTACTTGTAAGCGAACGGATCATCCCATTCCGCACTCACCAGACGAACCAGCGGAGCTTCGTCGCGGATGGCCTGGATGTCTTCATATTTGAAGTGAATGCGCTTTGCCGGCGCGTTCACCGCCGGCCTGCATGCTGGTCTGACCCTCCCAAACCATGATGACGCTGTTCCCAATACCGAGAAACGCATTGAGCACACCCTGGCTTACACTTTCGCCGTAGCCGAGCAGCAGTACCACGGTGGTCAGGCCCCACACGATCCCCATCATGGTGAGGATCGACCGGAGACGGTTGCGGGTCAGGGCATCCCAGCTTTGCAGGATCAGTTCTTTTATCTGCATTCGGCTACTCCTGATTCTGCTACTCCTGGCGCAGGCATTCAATCGGACTGAGCGCTGCGGCGCGCTGCGCCGGATACATTCCGGCGCCCACCGTGATCAATCCCAGCACCAACAGCGACACGATAATCGCCAACGGAGAGATCACGGGATGCGGAACAAAGTCCGGCAGCGGCAGTTGGTTCATCGCTATGCAAGTCCCAACGCCGATGCCGAGGCCGAGGGCTCCACTGATCATCATCAGCGCGGATGATTCGGCGAAGAACTGGTTGCGAATGTCCGCGGCTGTGGCCCCCAAAGATTTGCGGACACCAATCTCGCGAGTCCGCTCCGTCACCACAATCAGCATGACGTTCATGACCCCGATGCCGCCGAGCATGAGCGTCATCAGAGCCACCGCTCCGAAGAAGATGGTCATGATATCGAAGATTCGCTCCACCAGCTTCGACCCCTCCAAAGTGTCCCAGATGAAAAGCGCGTCTTTGTCGCTGGCATCGAAGTGGTGCTCCCGCCCCAGAATCTGATAGAGCTGCCGCATCGCGTCTTCGTGATGTTCCGGATCAGCGACTTCAACCACCAGGTTGTTGATCCATCCCTTGAAGATACCGGGCCGCTCCGAGGGCGGAAAATCACGCGCCATGGCTGCATAGGGAACAAAGAGTTGAGTATTGTCAGGGCCGCTTCCGTAACTGCCGTTCTGCTTCTTCTTTTCGAGTACTCCGATGACGGTGTAGGGCGAGCCATTCATCATCAAAGTTTCGCCGATGGCGGGCCTGCCGGGGAACAGCTGGTCACGCGACTCAACCCCGAGAATAACCACCCGTCGGGCTTCCCGATCGTCATCTTCCGTCATCAACCGGCCTTCCTGCACCCTCAGCGACCGGAAGCGCTGGTAATCGGACCACACACCGCGCACGGGACGCGATGCTGCGTTATAACGGCTCACTTCGGCGACGCTTCGCCTCAGCTCCGGGCTGACGGTCTTGATCAAATAGGCTTCCTGCTTGATCAGATAAGCATCGTTAATCGAGAGGCGAACCGGGCGCCCGGCGGCGTATCCCCCGGCTTGTTCACTGGTTCGTCCACCCCAGATAATGGCGAGATCGACGCCAATCGTCTTCAGCCGTTCTTTTTGATCGCGGCTGAACCCCTTTCCGAGGCCCACCAGCAGAATGACGGATGTTATACCCCAGATGATCCCAAACATCGTCAGGAAGCTCCGCAGTCTGTGAGCCGCCATCGACGTGGCTGTCTGCTGCAACACCTCCCGCATGTCCAAGGCCTCACATCCCTCCGTTTATTGGACCGAGCGAACGCGAAAGTGTTAGCCGAGCCCCGAAAAACCTCTGTCCACTGCTTGAGAGTCGAGAGTACGCTGGATCGACTTCCCCTGTATATTCTTCTAGATGTTCTGAGGTTTCGTGATCGAATAGCGCGTGCTACCCGCGCGCGCCACCATAGACTCTACGCAAAGTTCATGATGAAAGTTCCGAACCCATCCTTTATCGGCGTGGATGTCGGCGGCACGAAAGTGGCAGCTGGGCTTGTAGATTCCGCAGGCGAAATCGCGCACCAGACCCGCATCCCGATGGTGGCAACCAACGGAGCCGCGGGTTTGGCGGCCGTGACCTGCGCTATTGATTCAGTCCACGCCGCGATCGATCCTAAAGCGGAGATGAAGGGCTTAATTGCCGGTATCGGAATCTGCGCTCCCGGTCCACTCGATCCGCGAACCGGCGTGGTGATCAACCCTCCGAATCTACCGGGCTGGCGCAATTTTCCCCTGGCCGACGTGGTGTCTAACGCTTATCGCTTGCCCGTTCGTATCGACAATGACGGCAACGCGGCGGCTCTGGCGGAAGCCATATGGGGCGCCGGGCGCGGTTATCGAAACGTTTTCTGCGCCACCATCGGCACCGGGATCGGCACCGGCATTGTTTTCGGCGGCCACATCTATCACGGCCGCACCGGAGCCGCAGCCGAAGGCGGTCACAATACCATCGACTATCACGGCCCGCGCTGCGCATGCGGCAAACTGGGCTGCATCGAAACCTTGGCTTCCGGCCCCGCCATTGCCCGCAGCGCCTCGGAGAAGATAGCCGCCGGACGCCACTCTTCCATCCTGGAACTGGCCGGAGGCCGTATTAACCACATCACTAGTGAGATGGTGGGTCGAGCCTATTGCGCAGGCGATTCCCTGGCCAAAGAGGTCTTAGAAGAGACCGCGATGTTTCTCACCGTGTGGCTGGGAAATATCGTCGACCTGCTCGAACCCGACGTCATGATTATCGGAGGCGGCGCAGCTTCCATGCTGCAACCGTTCTTTGGAGAGATACGCGATCGGCTATCCAGTTGGAGCATCAATTCTCGTTGCCAGGAAATCCCGCTGGTGTCGGCCCACTACGGCGCCGATGCAGGCATCGCTGGAGGAGCAGCCCTGTGTCGCGAACTCTTCCCGCACGACTAGGAAGGCAAAGTCGGTGTCACCGAGAGGACTTGACCCTGCCAGCGCTGGCAATCCGGCCGGCTTTCGCTTACCCTAGCGGCCTATGCCACTTTCCAAACTTCGCCTTCAGGTCACTCCCGGTTTGATCATTCTCGGTTTGGTCTTTATTGCTTCGATGCTGGGCTCGCCCGCGGGTGCCTGTGCGCAAGCTCCGTTCACTGTAGAGCAGGTCCTGAGTTCACCCTTCCCCACCAGCCTCGTGGCGGCTGCGCACAGCAGCCGCGTGGCCTGGGTGTTCGATGCCAAAGGAGTTCGCAACGTGTGGATCGCCGACGGCCCAGACTTCGCCCATACCGCGCGCCCAGTCACTCATTACGACGCCGACGACGGCCAGCCCATTGCCAGCCTGCGGCTCACTCCTGACGGCAAGACCGTGGTTTTTGTGGTGGGCAGCGAGCTGAACGGCGAGCAAGAGAGCGCCAACCCTGAGAGTTGGACCAAAGGCGCGAAGCAGCAGGTCTTTGCGCTGGATGTAGACGCGAAAGCTAAAGACACCGCGCCCCGGCTGCTGGGTGAGATGGGTTGCCCGGAAGAGGGCTGCGAAGACATTGAGATTTCGCCCGACGGCCAGTGGGCGGTGTGGTCCGCGAAGAAGAAGTTGTGGCTCGCCAGTGTTGATGGAAAACAGCAGGCTAAGGAACTCGCTACGGTGCGCGGATCGGCGGATCAGCCGAAGTGGTCGCCCGATGGCAAACACATCGCTTTCGTCAGCCATCGTGACGGTCATAGCTTGATCGCTATCTACGACTTCGACGGCAGTTCAATCCGTTACCTGGCGCCGAGCGTCGACAAGGATTCCATGCCGCGCTGGTCGCCCGATGGTAAGTGGATTGTCTTTGTGCGCACCGCCGGAGACGAAGAGAAGCTGCCGCTGATTCCGGTGCGTCCTGAGCCCTGGTCGCTGTGGATCGCCGATGCCGCTACGGGCGCGGGGCGCTTGCTATGGCGCAGCGGCGGCAAGCTCGAGGATTCGTTGCCCGAGCTCACCGAAGATGGCTCGCTCAATGTCGCTGCCGATGGCCGAGTGGTGTTTGCCTCCGAGCAGGATGGCCGCAATCATTTGTACTCAATTGCCCCAGGTGGAGGCGCAGCTACGCTGCTCACGCCGGGCGATTTCGATGTGGAAGACGTCGCGGTCAGCGCGGATAAGGCGTGGATAATTTATTCCTCGAACCAGGATGATGTCGACCGGCGGCACCTATGGCGCGTGGCGATTGCGGGCGGCGCGCCGCAGCAGCAGGCGCTGACCAGCGGCGAGACGATCGAGTGGTCTCCGGTTCAAACCGGCGACGGCAAGAGCATTCTTTGCCTCGGCTCCACGGCAACCTCACCGGCCATGCCGTATGAGGTTACCGCGAAGGGCCGCGAAATGATTGCCAGGCAGGCTCTGCCATCTGACTTTCCTTCGGCGTCACTGGTTACGCCAAAGCAGGTCATCTTCAAGAGCGATGATGGAGTCACGCTGCACGGCCAGCTTTTTCTTCCGTCCAACGTAAAGGGGAAAGTCCCCGGGCTGGTCTTCATGCACGGCGGGCCCATCCGCCAGATGATGCTCGGCTTCCACTACATGGATTACTACCACAACGCTTACGCCGAGAATCAATATCTGGCCAGCCGCGGATATGCAGTACTGTCGGTGAACTACCGGCTCGGCATTATGTACGGCCGCGCATTTCGCGAAGCTCCGAACACCGTCTGGCGCGGAGCAGCGGAATATAAAGATGTAGTTGCGGCAGGACGGTATCTGCAATCGCTTCCCGAAGTTGACGCCGAGAAGATTGGATTGTGGGGTGGTTCCTACGGCGGATTTCTGACTGCCATGGGTCTGGCGCGCAATTCAGATCTCTTCAAGGCAGGCGTGGATTTCCACGGTGTGCATGACTGGAGCGTCTTCCTCACGGAGCGGCCCTACTTCGGCAATCTGGCGCTGCGCCCGCCAGACACCGAGGCGGCGGTGAAACTGGCGTGGGATTCCTCGCCCGATGCCTACGTCAACACTTGGAAGTCTCCGGTACTGCTCATTCACGGCGACGACGATCGCAACGTGCCCTTCAGCCAAACTGTCGACCTGGTGCAGCGCCTGCGGGCGCAGCATGTGCCCTTCGAACAACTGATCCTGCCGGATGAGATCCACGGGTTCCTGATGTGGCGAAGATTGGGTGCGCGCCTACACCGCGACCGCCGATTTCTTTGACCGGACGTTGAAACGCGGAGAGACCATCGGAACAGGAAACTGATCGAGGTCGGGTCTCAGCGCCGCGGCAAAGGAGGAAGCGCCACCTTCTGCTGAATCCCTGCACCCTCGACAACGGTATAAATGAAGTCTGCGGCGACGTCCGGCAAAACTTCGGTTTCGCCATTCGGCCAGCGAATGCTCACTTCACTCATCCTGTCGTTTGCCGCCAGACCGAAGTGCAATCGCAAGTCATTTTGCGAGAGGTAGCTGGCGCCGCCGCGCACTTCGCTGAATTGCACCAGCGCGCCGGCCTTCACCGTCACGCGCGCGCCAATCGCAGCCTTGTTGCTTTTCATTCCCACCAGCTTAAACAGTACCCGGTGATTCGGGCTGGCGTTATGATTCATCAGGAGCGATGGCGGCTGGCCCACGTTGAGCACCACAATGTCGACATTGCCGTCGTTGCAATGTCTCCAAAGGCCGCGCCCCGCCTCGATTGTGGAGGCATGCTCGCCAGTGCCCGAGAAACGTCCTCGAAAGTTCCATCGCGATGATTGCGGAACAGCAGCATCGGCTGCCGGTACGGTGTTCCTCCGGGAATCGTGTCGACCTGGGGGTAAACATGGCCGTTGGCGATAAACAAGTCGAGCCAGCCGTCATTATCCATATCAAAAAACGCCGTGCCCCAGCTGACGAGGGGATAAGTTGGCTTCATCAGGCCGGAGCGCACGCTGACGTCGGCGAAATTGTCTTTGCCGAGGTTGTGATACAAGAGTCGAGCCTTGCTCAAAAAAGTTGGTGACGATCATCGACAGTCGGCCTTCGTGAAGATAGTCGCCCCAGTCGACGCCCATCGACCCTTGTTCCATGCCGTCACCGCTGAGCGCGACTCCATCCAGCAGTCCGACCTCCTCAAACGTTCCGTCGTGCTTGTTGTGATACAGAAAGTTCGGCCCGGCGTCGTTGGCCACATAAAGATCAGGCCAGCCGTCGTTGTCATAGTCACCCCAGGTCGCGCCCAAGCCGTAATAATGATGCGGGTCATCGACGCCCGCCTTCTTTGACACTTCTTCGAACGTGCCGTCACCCTTGTTATGAAACAGCAAATCCGATTCGCCGAGCATGCCCCACGGACCGCACTGCACCAACACTCCCTTGTAGCGGCAGAAGCGCGGATCGTTGCCGAACTGCGGAAGGTTGTCGATATCCACGTGCACGTAACGCGAGACGAAGAGATCCACGCGGCCGTCGCGATCGTAATCGGCCCAAGCGGCTCCCGTGCTGAAGCCGCCCGCGCCCACGCCAGCCTTCTCGGTTACATCTTCAAACTTGCAGTTGCCCAGGTTGTGATAGAGCGCGTTGCCGCCGTAGCCGGTGACGTAAATATCCTGCAGGCCGTCGTTGTCGTAATCAGCCACGGCCACGCCCATGCCCCAGCCCTTGTGAGTGAGGCCGGCGGATTCGGTGATGTCGGTGAAATGAAGTTCGTTTTCTTATCGTCTTCGAATCAGTGTCCTGATGATAGAGGGTAATCATCGGGTCGCCGCCGTGCCGGTAGCGCTCCACCGTGGAGCCGTTGACGGTGATGATGTCGAGCTTGCCGTCGTTGTCGCAGTCAATTAGTCCCACGCCGCCGCTCATGGATTCGACGATGTACTTTTTGTCAGGAGAAGAAATGTGCGGCACCGTCAGCCCGGCTTTCTGCGCGACATCTTCGAACTGCGGGACGGGCTGTTCGCCGGGATTCTGCGTTTTGGGTAACGATGAACTTACAGGAGGCTTGGCTGGAGAAGACTGTGCGAGCAGCATCGCACTCAGCAGCCATCCCATCCCCAGGGAACGTGTCCACACGGAAAGCAGTGCTCGCATAGGCAGAGATCGATTATACAGGGCGTGGAGAAGTCGGTGCTGAAGCTCAAAGCTTGGAGACCAAAACGTACAGCCATGTCGACCCGTGGGTTAGAATTTGGCGTATGCGAATGCAAATGCGCGCCTGGCAGATCGCGAGAGTCTGCGCAATTTGGCTGCTGATCGTGCATTGTGTGGCGGCTCAGACGCAAGTGCCGCGCAGCGCGCCACCTCCAACCGCCGAGGAAATACAGCTGCACACGTACCTCCAACATGCCGCGGAAGCGATGCACAAAGGCGACAACGCGGCTGCGGCGGAAGCTCTGCGGAGCGCGTTGAAGATCGATCCGCATTCACTCGCCGCGCTAAACAATCTGGGAATTGTGCTGGCCCGGATGGGGCGACCTGCCGAGGCAATCCCATTGTACGAAGAAGCGCTGAAATTTCATCCGGACGACCCTTCGACAAAGCGCAATCTCGCGATCGCTTATTTCAAAGCCCAACGGTACGCGCCGGCGTGGCGCTTGCTTCGACCGTTATCTGTGGCGTATCCCACCGACTTTCAGATTCTCGACTTGGCCGGCCTGTCGCTTGTTTGCTCTCGATCGTTATCCGGAAGCCGCCAGCTATCTGGAACGCGCGAACCAGGCGCAGCCATCCGATCTGGAGACGCTCGACATGCTGGGCAAGGCGTACCTGCGGATGAAGGACTACAAGGCGCTCACGAGCGTGTTCGCTCGAATCATGCAGGTCAATCCAAACTCGGCATCCGCTCACGTCATGATGGGCACGGCCTACGATGAGATGTCGAATCGGCCGGAGGCCATCAAGGAATATCAAGCGGCCGAAGCCGCCGACCCGAACTTCATGGGAGTCCATTCCGGCCTGGGATTCGAGTATTGGCGAGAGGGCGAGAACGATCTTGCCGAGAAGGAGTACCGGGCAGAGTTGCAGCGCTTTCCGAGCGATCCAGTCTCGAACTGCATTCTTGGCCAGATCCTTCTGGATAAATCCCTGCCCGCAGAGGCCGAGCCCCATTTTCGGGCTGCCCTGGCGGTGAATCCCCGCTATGCCGAAGCTCTGTTTGGCCTGGGCAAGACTGAGCTGGCGCTGCAGCGTCCCCACGACGCGCTCGAGCCCCTTCGCAAAGCCATCCAGATCGACCCTGACTACTTCGAGGCCCACTTTGTTCTCGGCACGGTGTTGCGGCAGCTAGGCCAGACCGCCGAAGCGGCGAACGAACAAAAGATCGCGCTAGCCATCCAGGAGAAGGGAAGAGCGGCCGCCATCAAGAGGAACGAGAACCAGTAAAGAGCCAGCAACCGATGGAGTGATTTTCTCTGGCAGACTGGGCCGGAAAAGAAAAAGGCGCACGCCGGAAACTACGGCGTACGCCTCTGGATCAATGTTGGTTTAGAAGTTAAATTTGACCCCCATCTGCAGGAGTCGTGGGTCGTGCCATCCCGTCACGGTTCCGAAGCTGCCGGAACCGAAGGAGGTCCCGACCGAGCTGGGGCTGCCATGATTGAACGTATTGAACGTCTCGAGTCGGAGTTGCATGGTCAGGCGTTCGGCAAGTCTTACGTTCTTAAAAACCGACGTATCCCACCGCTGAAATCCTGGCCCTAGAACCGAGCCAGTACGCTCATAGCCAAAGTGTCCGACCGCCTGAGCAAAGGCAGCAGTATTGAAGAACTCAGCCGCAGTCTTCGGCCCGTTAGTATCACCGGTTACATCGGTACGGAGTTGGGCGGTTGCACCACGGGTCAGACCCACTCCGCCGGGATAAAGCGGGCACGTGGGATTGGTCACGGTTGGAGTACAAGTACTCGTGGCGCTCGTAGTCGTTACGAGTGCAAAGGGATCGCTACTCTGAGTCATTGTAAGGGACTGTCCTGTCTGGATGCTCACAATACCAGAGACTTCCCAGCCCCCAAGCACATGCCCGACGAGCCCTTTCTGCTCCCTGAAGAACGGGAGATCGTAGACGTAGCTCAGGACGAATATCTGGGGCGTGTTGAGAGTAGACGGCCCATAATCCCCGCGAATGTTATACGAGTCGTAGGCTCCCAAGCTGCGATCTTGCGGATTCGTCGTAAGCAACTTGGACCAAGTATACGCAGCTTGCAGGGTAAGACCCCTAGCGATGCGACGATTCAGTGACAGCTGCAAAGAGTTGTAGTTGCTGGTAAAAACCGGATTGCGCGACACGATTCCCTGATATCCCAGGTAAGGGGCGAGTCCGTTCGCGTCTACGCCGGGATTTGCCAGCCGGGCAGGAAGCGCGACCTGGTTCAGATCCTGATCGCCCAGCAGGTGCACTCCCTTGGTCCCCACGTAAGCGACTTCGACGACGGTATTCTGCATCACCTCATGCTGAACTGACAGATTGAAGTCCTGGTAGCTCGGGACTTTGAACGTTGGATTTCCAGTTACGGTCAGGGCGCCGGGTCCTAGTGGAGGACCTGCCGCGGCCCCGACTTTCGGGTTATCGAATATATTCAGACTGCTTATCGTCGGCACTTGAGTATTGTTTATGGTTGCGGTCTGCACCAGAGGCGGATCGTCAAACGCATTCTGCTCCCAGATGCCATTGAGGGTGCGGTCATAGAAGATACCGAAACCCCCGCGAATCGACCACTTGCCATTCCCAAAGGGATCGTAAGCAATTCCGAGGCGAGGCCCCCAATTGTTGTTGGAGCTCGGATTAACTCGGCTACCGTATGGGGAACAGGTCACCAATGGCCCGATGGCTTGAGCTGCAGTGCACGCGGCGCCGGTCGGAAAGATCAGCCCGTTGGCGTAAGTTGCCGCGTCTCCGGCAACCATGTTGCCAGTCGCGGGATCAATCGCTGGAGCGTTCCCCGATTGGAATCTGTTCGGGTCGAAATTCAGTAGAGTGTTGTTGCTGTCAGACGGCGACGGGAAATAGCTGTACCTGACGCCCAGATTAAGGGTCAGCCGCGGGGTTACCTTCCAATCGTCCTGGACGTAGGCTTCAAAGTTGACGTAATGAAGGTACGGAGTGGTGTCCTTGCTTTGTTGAGTGTAGCTATCCGCCTGTCCTAACAGGAAATTCGCGAACTCCGGGTTTCCGTTCAGGTCCGAGAAAGTAAACGTGGCCGCGCCAGACGATGCATTCTCGGTTTTTACCATCCACATCGAGGTAAAGCCGGTACGGATGGTGTGATTTCCATGCTGGATCGTCAAATTGTCGAATATGTTCCTGTCCTTGTTGCGTTCAAAGTAAGGCGCGCTCGTATTAGTCAAGCCAGCCGCGCCATCGGCAAAGGTGATATTTGGCGCCCGACCGTTCGGGTCGGTGTAGACAGTATTGTTGGTGAGTTGGGAAAGAAATGACGGAGAATTTGCGATGGCACCGGTCAGGACTGAATTAATCGCGCCATAAGCATCGGCAAATTCCACTTCGTTAACCACCTTCGGCGAGAGTGTCGCGCTCGCATTCACAACCAGGTTCCGGCCCGGGGCGTTGAGCGACGTCGTCTCCACGCCTGGGTAGTTCGCTGCTCCCCAAAGCCCAAACGGAAAGTTCTGCGGGACCGAGTCTTGCATATAACGTCCATAAATGCGGACTCTGTCTCCAACATTCTGATCAAGGCGGATGATGTCCTGTCGAAAGTTGTTTAACTGCGTGTAATTTGTATTCAACACGCCGTTCGAGTTGGCGGGATAATTCGCCATGAAGGTCGTCAGGTATGCGTTGGCGTTCTGGCTGTAGCATGTCGGGCTGATGGTATAGGTTCCGCCAGCCGCAGTCACACAGGTTGGGTTGGTCACGTCGGTAACCGGGCTGCTAAACGCTCCCGCCAGCTCGGCAGCGGTTGGCACGGTGATAGTGTTCGTGCCGGGAGTGCTCGCCTTGCGCCACTCCTCCGACCAGAAAAAGAAAGTTTTGTCTTTCGCGGGGTGGTAAACCTTGGGAATAAAGATCGGACCGCCGACCGTGAAACCGTAGTCGTTGTACCGCTCAATTGGGACGGTATCCGCTGTCGTGAGCGGAGCCCCCGCCGCGATTTCGGCCCGGCCGGCAAAGGTGTTCGCATTGAAGTAGTTGTTGCGATTGAATTCGTAGGCGCTGCCGTGGAATTCGTTGCTACCCGCCTTCGTGGCTACGACCACTTGCCCGCCGCCGCTGCGCCCAAAGGCAGCGTCGTAGTTGCTGCGCTCTAGAGTGAACTCCTGGATCGCATCAATGCTCGGGGTATTCAACAACGTCCCGTTCGAGCCGCTGTCGTTGATGTCGGCGCCATCCACGGTCCAGTTGTTTGCCCCCGTGCGCGCGCCGTTGATCGAAATCTCGGTGTTATTGGACAGACCAAACCCTACTTCATCTCCCAACTGGTTAGCGACTCCTGGCTGCAACAATACGAGCTGCTCGAAATTGCGGTTGTTCAGCGCCAGCTCGCGTACCTGGATCCCTGTGACGGTGCCGGATTGTTCCGCCGTCGTGGTTTGAATGGGCGTGTTTTCCGCTACCACTTCGATGGTTTCGCTGGTTTTCCCGGCCTTCAATTGCACATCGAGAGTGTGCTTTTCGGCGACGTTCAGGATGACCTCGTTGGCCACGTAGCTCTGAAAGCCGGCGCTCCTGACCGTTACCGTATATCGGCCCGCGGAAAGGTTCGTGATGTTGAAATTGCCGGTGCTCGTGGTGGTCACGGAACGGACATCGACGCCATTCTGGTTGTCGTGAACCGAGACCGTAGCGCCCGCGACCACGGCTCCGCTGGGGTCGGTCACCGTACCTGTAAGCGTAGCCGCCAGTTCTTGCGCCAGTCCCGCAGTTGACAAGCCGAGGATGACTACGCAGATCGCTAGAAAGGAAGCCAGCTTCTGCGCAATTCCGCACTCTTCCGCTTGCCCCAAGTCCCTACGCCTTCGGTACGTCAAAATCGTCATCGCAGCGCCTCCTGAAAGCACTTCACCAACCGGGTTACAAACTGCTCCCTAATACAAACGAACTATGCTATATAGCACGCGATGTCCTATAGTCAAGAAAAAAAAGCAATAGTAGGAAAAAAGTGCTCAACTCGGCCTTCAGGAATCCATCCGCGCACCGGAGAGGAGCTCCCGAATGGGAGAAACTGTGGTTCCAGAGCAAGTCCCAAATCGGGAAATGACTGCGCCAAATGCGCAGGAATTGCCAGTTTTTGGCACGTTTGGCGTTGTCCCCATTCTGAACTGCCGCACGGGTAGCGCCGTTTCAGCTCAGACCCTGCTCCAATCCGCCGATATAAGTACCATCAAGCGCCATCCTTGAGGAATTGAGCTTTACATCAACCCCTCAATAAGCTATATAGCATAGGACGCTGAAGTGGTTTGCATCGGGGACTTGCCGGCGGCCAGCCATCCAAGAGATTCTGGAAGCAATAAACTATGTCTGGGAATCATCACAATCGGACTCCCGCCTACAAAAAGATCCAGAGCGAGATCCGCAACCGCATTGCTTCCGCTGGCCTCAGGCCGGGCGATGCTGTGGCGTCTGAGCGCGAACTCGCCAAGACCCACAAGGTGAGCCTGATGACAGCCCGCCACGCCCTGGCCGGCCTGGAGCACGAAGGCGTCGTCGAGCGCCGCCTCGGAGCAGGCACTTTCGTCGCCGTCCCTAAAATCCACTTCAACAAATTGATGAGCTACACCGAGCAAATGTCGAGCCGTGGTTTGGCTCCGCGCTCTCGCGTGCTGGTGGCAAAGGTGATTGAAGGCGACCCCGAAGTAGCGGCCAGGCTGGGGCTGCCAGCGGCCAGCCGAGTGGTAAGGATCCAGCGTCTACGGCTCACAGGGGAAGACCCATTCGCGCTGGAAACATGCTACTTATCCGCTGCCGAATTTCCCGAATTGGCCTCGGCCCCGCTGGGACGCAGTTCGCTGTTTGCGATTCTCGAGCACAGCTATGCCACGAAATTGGCATACGCAGACGAAGAAGTGGATGCGACATCGGCCGATACAGACGTTGCCGAACTCCTCGGCGTGCCTCGAGGAGCTTCAGTGCTGCGCATTCGCCAGATTATCTATTCAACCAAGGGCAAGGCTACGATTTATGTAGTCGGTTTCTACCGCTCCGAACGGCACACGCTGTTTATCCGGCGTTTCCGCTAAAGCGTTGCAGCCAGCGGCCCGTGAAAAGAGGCCACGATGCACCTCGCAGTTGCCATGATTCTCGCCACTCTTGCCGCATCGGCGGGCGCGCCCAATCAGACTCTGCCGGCGCAAAGCCCGGCTCCCGAGTTCGTCAGCACCGGGTTCGTCAACACTCTGATGCCGCAACCCGCTCATCTTTCCACCCAGGAAGGTCGGCTCATCCTCTCACCTTCCCTGGCGGTCATCACGGACCATTACCGAGACGCGCGACTCGACGCCGCCATAGCGCGCTGCCTGGAGCGAATCGAGACGCGAACCGGCATTTCAATTCCAACATCTCCCTCCGCGAACGCATCCGGAGTCCTGGCTATCAGTGTTGATGGCGCCCGGACAAACCATCCAGTCAGTCGATGAAGACGAGTCGTACTCCCTCGACGTCAGTCCCTCCGGCGTGCGCCTCCACGCCGCTACAGTCGTCGGAGCCATGCATGGCCTCGAAACTCTGCAACAGTTGATACAGTCAGATGCATCGGGTTATTTCCTTCCGGCAGGTGTCGATTCAAGACACCCCACGTTTTCGCTGGCGCGGCCTCATGATCGATTGCGGACGCCACTTCATGCCGGTTGAGGTTATTAAGCGAACGCTCGACGGGATGGCCGCGGTTAAGCTCAACGTCTTCCACTGGCATCTGAGCGAAGACCAGGGCTTCCGGATGGAGAGTCGAGCCTTCCCCAAGCTCACCGAACTAGGCTCCGACGGACTTTTCTATACCCAGGAGCAAGCCCGCGAGATTGTTGGCTATGCGCGTGATCGCGGCATCCGTGTCGTGCCGGAGTTCGACATGCCCGGACATAGCAGTGCCTGGTTCGTCGGCTATCCCGATCTCGCGAGTGCTCCCGGTCCCTTTCACATTGAGCGGGAGTTCGGCGTCTTCGATCCGGTGATGGATCCTACGCGCGAAAGTACCTACAAGTTTCTCGATACATTTATCGCAGAGATGGCGGCCATCTTCCCCGACCACTTCATGCACATCGGAGGGGACGAGAACAATGGCGTAGAGTGGAAGGCCAATCCGCACGATCCAGGCTTTCATGCGGGAGCACAATCTCCACGACACAGCCGCCCTGCAGAATTACTTCAACCAGCGTCTGCTCAAAATTCTCGAGAAGCATGGCAAGCACATGATCGGCTGGGATGAAATTCTTACGCCCGATCTGCCCAAGGACGTTGTGGTTCAGAGCTGGAGAGGCTTCGATTCACTCGCCGCCGGAGCGAAAGCGGGTTACAGCAGCATTCTCTCTGCTGGCTATTACCTGAATCTTATGAGCACCGCCGCTACCCACTACCTGGTGGACCCTCTGCCCCAGGCGAGCGGCCTCAGCCCAGAGGAGCAGGCGCGCATTCTCGGCGGAGAGGCGTGTATGTGGGACGAGCAGACCACTTCGCGAGACCTCGACTCTCGCATCTGGCCTCGCGCCGCCGCCATCGCCGAGCGCTTCTGGTCGCCAGGCTCCGTATCCGATGTAGACGACATGTACCGCCGCCTCACGGTTGAGTCGCTGCGGCTGGAAGCTCTGGGTTTGACGCACATCTCGCAGGAAGCAGTCAGCCTGCGCATGCTGGCCGGGACCGAAAAGATCGATCCGCTCCTGACCCTCGCATCCGTGCTCGAGCCTGTCGACCTTCAACCAGCGCGCACACCTGCAGCATCCGAATCAACTCACACCGCTCAATCAACTGATAGACGCTCTTCCGCCTGATCCGCCGTCGCGCCATAATTTCGAGCTGCTAGTGAACGCCTATCTGCAGGATCCTGAGACTCGATCGCAGAGACAAGCCGAACTTACCGCCGACTTCAAAGCGTGGATCGCGGCAGAACCTGGAATCCTCCGCTTGATGGCTGCCTCACCTATCCTCGCGCGGGCAGAACCGCGCGCTCAGCAACTCACCATATTGGGCACGATGGGTCTCGAGGCGCTGTCTCATCTTTCATCCGGACTGCCCACAGAGGCTGGCTGGAAAGCTCGGCAATTGGCTCTGTTGGACGATGCCGAGAAACCGCAGGCGCTGGTTCGCTTCACCGTGATCAAGCCCTTGCGCGACCTCGTCAGTGCGGTTCCCGAAGCGGCCAGTAAATAATCGATCCACAAGAAATTAAGGCAAGCTGGCTTTTCGGCCAGCTTGCCCGAGTTCTGCTTCTTAGTGTTTCAGGGCCCTTACAAACTACCGGCCTAGCCCCGCAGCTAAGGTTTTAACCATGGTCCCATTCGCATCGTCGTCTTTCAGTGCCCACACATAGGCACCGCCCAGACCTCCCGGAACCTTCAGGTTGATGTAGATCGTCTTCAGAAACACACTGAAGGGATCGTCGTAGGTATAGAACGTACCGCTAGTAGAGTCGAAGAGCGATACGGCAACTCTTCGCGGATCGAAGTAATTGCTGTAGCCATTCGACTTAAGCGTGGAGAGCGTCGAATAGGTGAGAAGTCCGGGAGTCAGCAGGGTGTCGCAGCCCGCCGTATTACCGCTGAGGTCCGGACATAAGCCTGTTCCGTTCGCCCAGAGCACCGGGGAGGGACCGGTTGAGTTCTGATACAAGCCATGGTTCACGTTGGGCGCACCCGTCCAGCCGGCGCCGTAAAGAGGCATACCCATGGTGTATTTGTGCGGCGGCACACCGGCCTTGAGATACGCATTTACCGTGTCGTTAATGTCGAGATCCTGGCCAAAGAGTGGATCCTGAGGGGAATCGAATAGCGGCGATGCGTCATTGGTTTGCGTGACCCATGAGCCGGAATAGTTGTAGCCATCGATGGTGATGAAATCGACCTGCTCGGCGGCTTTGCGAAGATCGATGTTGACGTAGTTCTGCGAGCCCGCCGGCCCATCGAACGACAAGGTGTATTGCTTGCCCGTGGTTTTGCTCAAGGCGTTCAGCTGGTTGCGGAACTCTGCCAGCAGAGCGGTAAAGTTCTGCGTGTCCGTCGCGGTGGGGAACTCCCAATCGATATTGAAGCCGTCAAACAGGCCGGGCGCAGCAATGCCCGTCGCGATGTTGCCGTTGACAAACAAGTCGATGCAGGACGCCGCAAGGGCTTGGCGCCCGGCAGCGGTGCTGGCGGCGGTGACGAAGGCCGCAGTGTTGGCAGCAGACGCACCTCCCAAAGACATCAGCACTTTCAGGTTAGGGTGGAGTGCTTTGAGTTGTTGAATAGCCGCAAAATTTCCGTACAGCGGCCCTGGGTAGGCCGTACCGTTCACGCTCGGCAGGTATGGAGTTTGATAGTCGGCCCAGGTATCGGCAAAAGCACATGCTGGCGCGGGACTCGTCGTAACATCGCCAAAGGCGTAGATGAGGTGCGTCAGTTTATCGGCCACACCATTTTGCTGCAGATTCGCAATGTTGTAACCAGCGTAATAGATACTCCACTCTTCGAAGTATCCTCCGACAATTTTGCCTTGATCAGGGTTTTGTGCGAATGAGGGAGAAATGCATGCAACGAGGGCCAACAAAATAAGTAGAGCCATTCGGAGCAGGCGCGGCGGGAAATGGTTTGACATGGCAAGTGCCTCCAGAATTCCTAAAGTACGAACCGCCGGAGTATAGAGCTATATAGCGGAAGATGCAACCCCATACTTTGGGGACAGGATATTTTCGACGATCGTCGGCATCCGTCACGGCGCCGCCCGAAACGAACGCTGAACAAAAAGGCAGGCCGACTTATCGGTCGGCCTGCCTTTGTCGTTATTCCTGGCGCAGTCTCTAAGGATTGAGATCGCCAGCAATGGCTTTGGTCAGGTCTCCGTTCGGGTCGTCGTCTTTGATGGCCCAAACGTAGCCCCCGGCGAAGCCGTTGGATTTGATGAAGTTCACTTTGCATTGCACCGACTCAGCATTGTCGTAGCTGAATGCGGTGGACGTGGTTGCGTTGAACATACGTGCCGCGCAGCGAGTGGAGTCATAGCTGGGCGTGAAGCCGTTGTTCAGCAGGTTTACGATGGTCCCGTAGGTTGCGAGTCCGTCCGTCAACAGGAAATCGCATCCCGCAGCTGGACTGGACTGGTTATCACCCGTCGAGCAGTTTCCCACACCATTGGCATTGGGAACCGGAGAAGTTCCGTTTGGAGTGAGAGCTCCAGTCGGATCTGTAACTCCGGTTGCGTTCTGATACATCCCCCCATTCGCTGAGGTGAGGCCTCCGGCCCAACCCGCACCATAGAGCGGGAAACCCATGGTGTACTTTGCGGCCGGCGCACCTTGCGACATGTAGTACTGCACGGTAGCGTCGATGTCGTCGGCGGGTTTCCCATACAGTGGATTGGCGGTTTCATCGAATAGCGCAGACGCGTCATTCGTGGCGTTGGACCAGTCTCCGGCATAGTTGTAGCCGTCGATATTCATGTAATTCAACTCCGCGGCGACCGCCGCGATGTTGATGGTGTCATAACCGCCATCGTTGCCCGAGTCTGCAGCCGCGCCCGGGGTTGACGGGCCCGCAGCCAAATCAGCCAACAACTGATACGTCTTTCCGGTGGTTCCGGTCAACGTAGTCAGTTCGTTACGGAACTCGGTCAACAACGCAGTGAAGTTGGCCGTATCGTTTGCGTTCGGGAACTCCCAGTCGAGGTCGATTCCATCGAAGAGAGTGCCCGTGGAAACACCCGAGGCGATATTGCCCTGGATGAACATGTTGATGCAGGAGCCGACAAAGGCTTGGCGTTGTGCCTCTGTGCTGGCTGCGAGATCGAAGAGTTGGTTGTAGGTGGGAGGATTCCATCCTCCGATGGAGATCAACACTTTCAGGTTGGGATTGAGCTGCTTAAGTTGTACGAGCGCCCCGAAGTTCCCCTGTAGCGGAGCCGTGGCCGGAGTAGCTCCGGTCACCTGCGGAACGACCTTCTGGTAATCGGCGTAAGAGTCGGCGAGCGCGCAATTTACGTTGCTGCCGTTCGCGACCGGTTTGGCAAAGGCATAAATGACGTGCGTGAGAACGCCGGCTATGCCATTCGTCTGCATTTGCGCAACGTTGTAGTTGGCGTAGTAAGTGCCCCACTCCTCATACCATCCGCCCATGAACAGATTGGTAAGCGCGGTTGTCGTCACACTGACGGCCGAACTGGCGCCAGAGGTGCCGGCATAGTCTGTCGCTTCAATCGTGAAGCTGTAGTTGGTTGAAGGAGAAAGGTTGCTCGGCGTATAGGACGTGGTGGTCGTGGTTCCGACCGCAGTCCCGCCCTGCAACACGGTGTAGTTGGTGATGGTGCAGCCACTGGGAGGAGTGACCGCATTCCAACTCAGGTTTGTGCTGGAATCGGTCGTGCCGGAGGCCGCCAATCCTGTGGGAGCGCTTGGCTTGGTGGTGCATGAACTCGCCAAGGTCGTCACATTCACCGCCGAACTCGCGGCTGATGTGCCGGCTGCATCTGTCGCCTCTACCGTAAAGCTGTACGTTGTCGAGGGCGTGAGACCAGTCACGGCGTCCGACGTTGTGGTTGGGGTTGCGATCGAAGTTCCGTTCTGCAGGACCTTGTAGCCGACACTGCATCCTGCGGGGGGAGTGACCGCGCTCCAACTCAGGTTTGTGCTCGATTGTGTCGTGCCAGAGGCTCCCAATCCAGTCGGAACGGGAGGTGCGGTCGAGCAAGTCGAGCAAGCCCCGGTCGCGGTCCAGGGTTCGCCGGTGCCAGCACCGCCGTTGTTAGTTGCCGGACTCTGGTTCTGGGTCCAGAAATTGGCGACGTAGTTCTCACCATTCTGGCTGGCCGTCATGCCTGCGGTGTAGACCGCAGTGGCACTCCATGCTGTGGCGCACGAGCCGCCTCCGCCTGCCAGTGTCGTAACACTTACGGCCGAACTTGCGCTCGACGTGCCGTGGCTGTCTGTCGCTTCCACGGTGAAGCTGTAAGTGGTCGAGGCGGAAAGCCCGCTCACGGCAAACGAAGTGCCGCTTGCGGTTCCAATGGAGGTTCCATTCTGCAATACCGTGTAACTGCTGATCGTGCAGTTGGCGGGCGGAGTTACGGCCGTCCAACTCAGGCTCGTGCCGGAGCTGGTCGTGCCAGACGCCGCCAATCCAGTCGGAGCAGTTGGCACGGCGGTGCAGGAGTTCGCGAGCGTGGTCACGTTCACAGCCGAACTTGTAGCTGATGTGCCGTTAGCGTCCGTTGCCTCAACCGTGAAGCTGTAAGCGGTCGACGCCGCAAGTCCGCTGACGGCAAACGTTGTTCCACTCGCTGTTCCAATCGAGGCTCCATTCTGCAATACCGTGTAGCTGCTGATCGTGCAGTTTGTGGGCGGAGTGTCCGCTGTCCAGCTCAGGTTTGTGCCGGAGCTGGTTGTGCCGGACGCCGCGAGTCCAGTTGGCGCGCTGGGCGTGGTTGTACAACTGCCCCCGCTTCCGCCAGTTCCACTGAGAGCAGATGTCTGCGGACTACCGGTGGCGCTGTCGGTCACGGTCAGCGTGCCGCTGGCCGCGCCTGAAGCGGTTGGATAGAAATACGCGTAGATCGGACACGAGCCGTTGGCGGCCACTGACGATCCGCAATTGCTGGATACGACGAATGGGCCGGTGACAGTAACGTTACTGATGCTTACGGCAGAGCTGCCGCTGTTTGAGAGTGTGAAGGTGTACCACGCGGTGCCTGTGTCGACCGGGGTGCTGCCGAAGTTGTAGCTCGACGGGCTTAAGGTGACTGTCGCTTGCGCCAACAGCGAGACCGACATAGAGATGCAGAGGAGAGATAGGGAGAGTAAAGCACGCTTCATTGTGGCTCCTTTATTCGGGGGACGCCTGCCAGCCAAGTCCGCCCGCGGTTGGGTGATTAGGTGATTAAAGGAAACGGGCCCATGCGGTAGTCGCACCGGCCTCTGCGTCGCGAGAGCTGGTTATATGCAGCACTTGTGGAGATTCCCGGAGCAGTGATTTATCGATCGCGGTACGTTGCAGATCTGCGAGGAACAAAGTTTTTTGTGAATCGCAATGTTCCAAACTGCTCTATAGCATTCGCGACAAAGCGTACTCCCGTTCGCCAACCGAGTGAGGAAACTTTTTTCTTGTTGCGCGATCCGAACTACAAATTAATCCGCAAACTGCTAAGCGCTAGAAAGCGTGGGGCGTGCAGGGCCCGGCCGGGTTTGTTTCGGAAATGGGAAAACGGTAATTCCTATGCGATCTTGTTACGGAAAACGAACTTGATGGAGTGGTCGGAGCTATACCTGCACGAAATCCGCTCGCCAGGCGGACAATAAGAAAGTTTTTGCGGCTGGTCCTGACAGAGGCAATCTACTTGAGCCCCGCCGCGATCGCCTTCGTCAAAGATCCGTTGGCATCGTCGTCATTCAGCGCCCACACATAGGCGCCACCAAGCTTCTTCTTCTTGATGTAAGCGGTCTTCGCGGCTACTGACGCCGGATTATCGTAGGTATAGAAGGTTCCCGTGGCCGGATTGTAGAGCGTCGCTCCCACTCTCGCCGAATCGTACCAGGCGGTGAAACCGTATTTGTTCGTGAGGTTCTCAATGGTCGAGTAGGTGGCAAATCCCGCGGTCAACACGGTATCGCAACCGGGTGAAGCCGTAGCCTTATCCGTGTTCAGGCAGAGGCCTGATCCGTCGGCCAACGGAACCGGAGCAGGGGCAGTTGCGTTCTGGTACAAGCCATGATTCACGTTAGCGACGCCGGTCCAGCCGACAGCGTACAACGGCAAACCCATCGTGTACTTGGCGGCCGGCACGCCGGCGTGGCGATAGGCTCTTACCGTCGCATCGATGTAGCGATCGTCGGCATAAACGGGGTCCGCGGCCGTGTCGTACAGCGAGGACGACTCATTGGTTTGCTTGTCCTGCGGTGCCGCGTAGTCGTAACCGTCGATCGTGAGGAAATCCACTTGCGCAGCGGCAGCCTTAAGATCGATGTTCACATATTTCTTTGGGTTTGCCGGAGAATCGAACGTCAGCACATATTTCTTGCCCGTCGTCTTCGACAAAGCATTGAGCTGCGTACGGAACTCTTTCAGCAGAGCGGTAAAGTTCTGCTTGTCCGCGGCGCCGGGAAACTCCCAATCGATATTGAAGCCGTCAAACAGCCCGGGAGCCGTAACGCCTGCAGCGATGTTGCCCTTCACAAACATGTCGATGCACGAAGAGGCAAGAGCAGCGCGCCCCTCAGCGGTAGCTGCGGCGGTCACGAAGCCCGCAACATTGCCCGCTTGTCCACCCAAAGAGATCAGCACTTTCAGAGCAGGATGAAGCTCCTTAAGTTGTTGGATCGCACCAAAATTTCCGTACAGTGGCGCAGTATAAGGCTTGCCGCTCACGCTGGGAAGGCTCGAATTCTGGTAGGCGGCCACGGGATCGGCAATCGCGCACGCCGGCGGGGAAGTCGGGGTCACATTGCCGAAAGCGTAGATCAAGTGTGTCAGTACGTCAGCCACGCCATTCTTTTGCAAATCAGCAATGTTGTAACCGGCATACTGGATGCCCCACTCCTCGAAGTAACCCCCGAAAATCTTGCCATCCTGGCGCGCTTGCGCAAACGATTGAGAGACACATGCCACGAGAACCAATAAACTCGTCAAAAAAGCTCGGAGCAGATACGAAATTAAGAATCGCGACATAGCAAACGTCTCCAGGATTCGTACAGGGTTGATCAGCGGAGAGTATTCCGGGGTCAGCTCAAAACCTGATCAAGCAGTTGGCCGACAGCCCGTTTTGCTTCGAGTATGGAATAACGATGGTCCATGGCTCCGGCCAGGTCGGTGTTTGCAAATGCAATGCGCCCAAACGGCGCACTGCGCAGGATCTCGCGAGCCGCCGGTTGGCCGCCATTTCCAAAGAAGAACCCCGGTTGCGGACTGAGGTAGGCGTGTCCCCATCGATTCAGGATTATTCCGGCGATGTCCCGCTTGGCGTCAAAGCCCCCTCGCGCAAACCTCTCGCTGAACTGCTCGCGGACTTGTCGCTCATAATCCCTGAAAGGAGTTCCCAGCAACTCAGCGCGGCCTCGGTTCCCCTGCTCTTCGGTGGAAGATCCTGGGTATGAGTACAAAACTTTCAAGCTGAGTACGATCGGCGAGTCTGGACCGATCGTTGTACTCTCAACGCCAGTCAGCGCCTGCTTGCAAACTTCCATGTAGTTGCCCAACCCTTCAAACCACCGGCAACCGCTCATTCCCATTTTGTACAGGAACCCCCAGTTTCTAACCGCAACGTTCACCATCATGCAGGGAGAGCGATAGAACTGAGCATATGCCTCGCGCTGGCTCTGCGGAAGATCCTGCACAATGTGTTTAGTAGTCCAGCATCCGCCCGCCATCACCACCGACCGCGCCTTGACCCGGTACAACTTGCCCCTCTTTGAATATGCGATCGAAACCGTTCCGGCTTTGCCGGCTTCCCCGTCATGCTCGACATGGACAACAGTAGAAGACAGACGCACTCTCACCGCGCTCTCCGGAGTATCCAGAGCGGCAAAGTTGACCCGGTTCCGGCAAACTCCCTCCACGCTGTGTGGACCATAAATCGCGGCGGGAATCAGACTCTTCAGCATCAGTCTCGCAATTGTCGCGTTACCCCCTGGAAACATCTGATCAGAACCACCACTTTCTTCCGGCAAAGGATGAAGCATTTCAAACGCATATTCTGAGTAGGCCGATAAAGCATCGGGTCCCAAGCCCGCGCCGCCGCCTTCCACTGGCGAGAGGAAGGTGCGAATCGTTTCACGGCTAAGACCGAAACGTTCCATATAGTGCTGTTCGAGCGTGATCGAATCGAGATATCGCGAAATCGCATCCCCCTCCACTTTGGGATGTTCGAACTTCATGCCTCCCACTTCTTCGCCTTTTAGCCAGCCCAGCCATTCAAGTCGGGTTGCGTTCGAAACCGGGGCGCCATCAAGCTTCTTTCCAAGGGGATCCGTCAGCCACATTCCCGGCTTCTGATCAAACTTTGCGCCAAACCAAAACCCGTATTGTCCATGCTGCATACCCACCGCTTGATAAGGAGTAGTACAAAGGGGGAACTCCGCCCCGGGCCCAGCCCAGCTTTGATACGTCAGCTTCGGCGTCCGTAACCCGATGGACTCGTAAAACGTCGCCAGGAAGCTATGCGGGTATTGAATCTGATAGATGGCTGAGCCCTGGTGCGCGATCAGTCGTTTGCCTTCCACCAAAAACTCATTTTGCTTCGCCTCACCGCCGAAGATGGGATGGTTTTCAACGACCAGGCATTTCATTTTCGGGCCGGCACTTCGCTGGAAAAACAGTGCCGCGGCCAGTCCGCTAATTCCGCCACCGATGATTACGCAGTCATAGATCTCCCCGGTATCGAGAACGTCCTTCGGGAGCGGATCGTACACGCGATCGCGAATCGCATGACCGGCTTCGAGAACACTCAGAGTATTGCCATTCGCGTTGCCATAGTCGCCGACTCCACCGTAACCCGTGAAGTCATCATTCTGCGCCAATAGCTCCGCCGGAGTCATGCCGCCAAGCAACGCGGATCCGGAAGCGAGCAAAGCGGAACCGAGAAAGTCGCGCCGCGTTATGCTCGTATCCAGGCCCAGCGATGCATCTTGTGCAATCGGCGATTTCGGATGAGGAGTGCGTGAAATGTTCCTTGACCTCGCTTTTTTGCCCCTCAGTGTACACCGGCCGCAAAGACTCGAAAAGTTGCTGAACCCAGAGAGGTTGGAAAGCACAATCACGATTTTACCTGGCTGGTGTAAGCGTGATGTTCCGGAAAGCGACGTGTCCGGCCTCACTACCCTGCAGATAGATCGGTCCTGGTAGCGCTTCGTGGCTCTCCAACGCCCCGCCCGTGATGCCCGGAATCTCCTGCTTGTCGATAATGGTCTGACCATTTTGCACAACAGTGACCACTCGCCCAACAAGCGTTATGTCGTAGGTCTGCCATTCTCCTGGCCTGCGCGGCTGTTCCGGCGAGGGAGCCAGGAAACCGTAGATGCCACCCGTCCGCATCGTCGGCCCTTCGGGGTTGGGATCGTCTTCAATCTGGAGTTCGTACCGGCCGCGGAGGTAGACGCCGCTATTCGATCCTGGTGCGCAATTGAATTCGATGTGTAACTTGAAATCTTCAAACTTGGCCTCGGTAATAATTTCAGGGCCATGCCCGGGACTGACCATGGTCCCGTTTTCAACTTTCCAGGCCACCTTTGACGCCGGATCGCTCATCTTCCATCCGCTCAGATCCCTGCCGTTGAACAACTGGGCTGGCTTGCCCCACTTCGGATCGCTTTTTCTTTTCAGGGAAGGCGCTCTCTCGCCCGTCCATTGCCACGGAGTTCCATCGGGCCCAGTCGTGGTCCCCACCAGCATGTTCCCGGATAGTTTGCCCTCAAAAACCATGTCATCTTTTCTTTCTTCCTCCTCCTTGGGAGAGACGAAAGTAATCGTGCCATTCGAGAGCTCAATTTTCGGCAGAGGCCGGGCATGTCCCCAGCGGCTCACCATTCGCGCTTTGAGTTGCCCATTTTCCTGGGTTATCTCTAACCAGGAGGGAGATTCGTTGACCGGAGTCTTCAGGGTCAAATCCCAACGTCCCAGGAAGGACTGAACCGAAGCAGCCGTGTCCGCGGAGTTCTTGAGCTCGGAATACAGCGGTAGAGAAAGCATCAGGATCAGCGTTGTTTGCGCGAACACTCTTAGATTTGCCATAACGTGCCCTCGGCATGGCATTGTAATTGATCGGTCCTCGTACGCTCGGATCGGGTACAAACCACGATCGGGTTCGTTCTCGGATTCCTCAGTTGGACCACTAGCACCATGACTTAAGGCTTCCAAACCAGCGAATATGCTGAGAACGAAGTAGGTCGCAGCACGTCAAACTGAACATAAAGTGCGACTTCAGATTGGCCAAACACCATTTCCAGCTTTGTTTCGCTCCCCGGCGCGGCGTCTGGCAAATTCACTTCACGGCGCTCGATCGGAATGTTACCTTGGCCGAAAAACGAGCCTCGCACCTTATAGCCCTTCAAGGTGTACATGGGAAGATCGCGCCGCACTTTTATAAGAAGGTTGAATTTATTGAGTTGGTTCTCTACTTCAATCGATTCGATCGGGCTGCACTCACGGCGAAGGAGTTCGTAAGACGGTTTGTGCCCGCCGAATAGGTCCACGACTCCATGAACACGCTGCTGCAACCCGCCAATGCCCCGGTCGCCCACATGAGTGCGGTAGTCGTTGTAACAAAAGAATATCGCACCACCGACAAACTCCTTCGAGCGGATTGCGATGTCGTGGGATCGCATGATCTCAATCCTATGTTCATCTCCCTCTGGTCGATCTGCGGCGCATGCACAATATCCGTATTCGGAAACCACAATCGGCTTGTCTGGAAAAGCCGCGTGAATTTCGTCTAAATGGCGGGCCACGTCCACCGCTGTTCCCGGATACCAGGTTCCGTAGTATTCGTTGGTTTCTATGAAGTCCATCAGCCCGGCAACGTCGAGCTGTGGAGTGCTGCGCAGCGAATCTGAGGCGTAGGAGCAGAGGCGGCTCGGATCCAAACTCTTGGCTTCTTCGCGCATGCGCTTGGCGAATTGATAGGCGGAGGGGGTTTGTCCTCCAATCTCATTGCACAAGCCCCAGACCACGACTGAGGGATGGTTGCGATCACGCGCGATCATCTCGCGCAATTGCTCCAAACCATTCTGCATGATCTCCGCGTCGGGCTCCGCCCCCATTCGACTGAAGGTTTCTTCCCCCCATGCGGGGACCTCGCTTTGCATCAGAATGCCGTGCCGATCGCAGTAGTCCAGGACGCGTTTATCCTGCGGCCAATGGACGCGGGTGAAGACGCAATTCAGATGCTTCATGTCCGCATGATCGCTCTTGATCCGTTCTGCCGACTCCGCCATGCCAAACTCTGGATTGCTCCCCGCCATGCGTTCTGCACCCATGAGTCGTACCGCCTTGCCATTGAGCCGGAACACACCACCTACTACCTCTAACTTGCGGACGCCAAAAATCGTTCTATATTCGTGCACATCGCGTTCATTCGAGATCAAAAACTCCAGGCGGTACAGACTCGGATGATCAAAATGCCACAGCTTCGGCTTAGGCAAGATCGTTTGGAAGGCAAGACTCTGGGTTTCGTTTGGATTGACGGACGAGGCGCTGCCTTGTGAGTCGGCCAGGACGGTGAGACCAGTTTCTTCGTCGACGACGCGGAATGATCCTTTGCCTTTCCAGGTTTTAACGTCCGTGTTCCGGATGTGGGCGACAATCGCAAGATTTCCGTCCCCACTCTTGAAATCGGGCACTGCATCAACATCAACGCGTTCCACGAAGGTTTTCGGCGTCACCAGCAGGTGCACAGGCCGGAAGATGCCGCCGTCAATCGCCCAGTCGCTCGATTGGCCGCGAGGCAGCATGTTCTGGTTGAAAGCATTGTCGACGCGAACCGCGATTGTGTTGGGTTGGCCCCAACGCATCAGGTGCGCGATGTCGAGAGTAAAGGCGGTGTATCCCCTGCGCGCGTGTTCTCCAGCTGGGAAGCCGTTCACCCAAACCGTGGCTGTGTGGAAGACTGCTTCAAACTCCACACGCACGGCGCATCGCTGCCAAGTTAAAGGGGCATCAAAGTGCCGACAATACCACGCAACTCCGCGATAGCCAGTCAGGGGATCTTCCACCTGCCAGGTGTGAGGCACGCTGACAGCTCGCCCGTCCTCGTCCTTACTCAGAGCGTAGGTGTCGTACCACTTCTGCTGAGCACCCAAATCGTCCGGGTCAGTACGAAAAAACCACTCCCCGCACAGGCTGGCAGTTTCCGAAACGCTCGACTCAATTTTTGTTTGGGCCCGCGGACTCGTGGAACTGGCAAGCGCTCCGGCAACAACACTGACCGACCCGGCGAGGAATTTCCGGCGAGTAGACATTCAGAGGAGTGCGTGACTTTAACGCATGCAGTTAAGCAGATGCTCTCTCGAGAGTCAATGGAGAGGGAGCAAAAGAACAGATCTGCAGGCAAACGTGGGTGATCGCAAACTGGTACTATTCCCAGAAGCAGCGCTGTCGGACTCGCAACAAATTATTGCGGCCGTAGGAGAATGGCCCATGACCTCCCCGCTCAGAGTTTCGCGCAGAAGATTCGTCCAGTCGGCTTCAATGATGACTGCGGGACTGGCGATTCCCAGCCGCTTCTTCCTTGAGATGCAGGCCGGGTCCCCTGCCCAGCAGCCGCTTGAGCAGTTTGATTACGGCGATGTAGTGCTGGCAAGTGGTCTTCACGAAAAGCAACTGGAAGAGACTCATTCGGTGCTGATGGGGTTGAGCGATGACAGCCTGCTGAAGCCCTTCCGGCAGATGAGCGGGCAACCCGCGCCCGGCGAGGACCTGGGTGGCTGGTATCACTACGATCCCGACTACAAGTGGGGCAAAGACGAGGACGGCTTCGCTCCCAGCTGCACTTTTGGCCAGTGGGTTTCGGCACTCGCGCGCATTTATGCCATCACGCGAGACCAAGCTACACGTGAAAAAGTGATACGCCTGAATCGCTTGTATGCCAAAACAATTTCGGGCGATTACTACGATAAGAATCGTTTCCCCACCTACTGCTATGACAAGCTGGTTTGCGGTCTGATCGATTCACACCATACGTTGGTGATCCAGATGCTTTCTCGATTCTCGAGCGCACAACCAACGCCGCGCTGCCACATTTTCCGAAGCGTGCCGTAGAGCATGGAAAAGAATGGCGTCCGAAGAAGGACGAGAGCTGGACGTGGGACGAATCCTACACGATTTCAGAAAATCTCTTTTTGGCGTATCAGCGCGGAGCTGGGGAACGATATCGTGAACTCGGGCGGCAGTATCTTGACGATGAGTATTACGATCCGCTGGCTGAGGGCCACGACGTGCTTGCCGGCAGGCATGCCTACAGCTACGTAAATTCGTTGAGCTCGGCGATGCAGGCATTTCTGACTTTAGGAAGTGGGAAACACTTACGCGCGGCCAGGAATGCCTTTGAAATGCTCTCGCAGCAAAGTTTTGTGACTGGAGGCTGGGGGCCGGATGAGACGCTGCGCGACCCTGACAGTCCAGATGTTGCCGCCAGCCTTACAAAGACGCACAGCAGCTTTGAAACACCGTGTGGCTCGTATGCGCACTTCAAGCTGACGCGCTACCTGCTGCGCGTAACCCGCGACTCGCGCTACGGCGACAGTATGGAGCGGGTGATGTACAACACCGTTCTGGGCGCGAAGCCGTTGCAGCCCGACGGGCGGACGTTCTACTACTCCGACTACAACTTCAAGGGACGCAAGGTCTATTCGGATACTCAACACTGGCCGTGCTGCTCGGGCACGCTGCCGCAGGTCGCAGCCGACTATCGCATCAACACTTACTTCCGCGATTTGAGCGGCTGTCTGGGTCAATTTGTATATCCCATCGACGCTGCGATGGACGCAAGATGGCGCCCAGATGGCGTTGACACAGAAAAGCTTTTACCCGTTGGAAGAAGTGGTGACCTTCGAGGTTACGACGCCGCAGGTTAGGGATTTCGCCCTCAATTTCCGGATTCCAGCATGGGCGACAGGCGCTTCGGTTTCACTGAACGGCCGCCGCGTCCAGGCACCGGCAACCCCTGGAAGTTTTGCGGCGCTTCATCGCTCATGGAGCACGGGGGACCGCGTGGAACTGGAGCTGCCAATGACGAAGCGACTGGAAGCAGTCGATCCTCGGCATCCCCAGACCGTTGCGCTGGTTGTTGGACCGCTGGTATTGTTTGCCGTCACTGATACGCAACCACCCTTGACGCGCGCGGACTTGCTGGCTGCCAGCCGATTTGACCAGCGAAGCTGGCAAATAAGAACCGGCCGCGCGCCAATCAAGATGGTGCCCTTCACTGACATAGGAGACGAGCAGTATACGACGTACATGCGGGTCACGTAGACGTTGGTGTCGTTTCAAAAAAACACAAGAAGCGAGGGACCACCAAAATGAGCAAATTCTCCCGCCGGAGATTCCTGGAAATCGGTGCCGCTGCCGCGGGCGCATCTCTCGCGACAAAAACCATGTTGCTGAATCCCACGCCGCTTTTAGCCTCGCCGCGCCCGGTCGCGGCTAGCGACCGTGTCCGCTTCGGCATGATCGGCGTCGGCATGCAGGGATCCTGGTTGCTGGGTCAGTCCATCGAATTACCTGGCATCGAATGTGTCGCCGCCTGTGATCTTTATAACGGACGTCACACGCTGGCTCGCGAGATTACACAGCTGCCTAATCTTCCCGTCACTCGCCGCTATCACGAACTGCTGGCCAACAAAGACATCGACTGCGTCGTTGCTGCAGTGCCCGATCACTGGCACAAGCAGGTGGTGGTGGACGCGGTGAGCGCGGGCAAGGACATTTACTGCGAAAAGCCCATGTCGCACAGCGCCGCCGATGGCGTCGAGATGGTTGCGGCTGCCCAGAAAACCGGACGCATCGTCCAGATCGGCTCGCAACGCGTGAGCTCTTTAATTTGTGCCAAGGCCAGGGAACTCGTCTCCCAGGGAATGTTAGGCGAACTGATGCTGGTCGAGGGATGGCTGGGGCGCAACGACCCGACCGGTGCCTGGGAATATCCTCCGCCGACCGATTTGTCTCCTGAGACGCTCGACTGGGACACCTGGCAGGGAACTGTCACGAAGCGCGCGTTCGATCCCTACATCTTTGCCCGTTGGCGTTGCTGGAAGGAATACGGCACCGGTCTAGCTGGCGATCTCCTGGTTCATTTGATCAGCGGCATGATGTTCATGCTGGATATGAATGAAGCTCCGCGGCAGGCCATGTCGATCGGCGGTATCCGCCGCTGGAAGGATGGCCGCAACATGCCCGATGTTCATGCCACACTTTTCTATTACAGCGGTGATCTCCCGGTGTACATGCGACTGAACCAGGCCACTGACATGCCGGAGACGTACCGCATCCAAGGCTCGAAAGGGATCCTTGAAGTCACAGAATTCGGGCTGAGTTTTACACCTCAAAGCGGGAAGGACTCGAGCCCCAGTTACTACTCCGCCAGTTTCCCGCGCGCGATGCGCACCGCCTACGAGAAGCAATGGCACGCCGAGAATGATCCGAAGTTGGGTCACGAGCCTATGCCGGAGACGGTGGCGTTCCGGGGTCCGGATTACGACGACATCAAGCCGCACCTGTGGAACTTTTTCGAGGCTGTGCGTTCCCGCAAGCCGGTCGTCGAAGATGCCGTCTTCGGGCACCATGCGGCACTGGCCTGCCACATGGCGAATGAATCTTATTTTCGCAAGACCGCCGTTTCGTGGGATGAGGCTTCCAACAGCATCAAAGGTTGATCCGCACGGGCCAGGTCGCCAGGGAACTGCCATAGGCGGCAAAATAGCCGCCGGTTACCAAAAGGGGAGACTTGAATGCTTGAATGAGCCGGTAACGATTTTCTTCGATGTAAACAACACGGGCCATCACGAGGGAGCCGAAGTGGCGGAACTGTATGTCGGTGAGTCTCACCACGCTGCTGCTCGGCCGATCAAGGAATTGAAGGGATTTGCAAAAGTAAAGCTCAAACCGGGAGAGACGAAGCGAGTGACAATAAAACTCGATCGCAGAGCATTTTCTTTTTATGACGTCAAAACCGCGACTGGGCTGCGGATGCGGGTGAATTCACAAGCCTGGTTGGAAGTTCTTCCGACGATATCCTACTGCGGGACAAGTTTACTCTCACGTTTTAGGAAGCATTCACTGCCACGTGAGCGTCACTAGGGAATCACTGATCGGAAGAAGCGCCCTGCAACTGCATTTGCAGCGTGTCCGCTTCACAACGATCCAGAGGCCCGGCTTCGATAAAGTGTTTCCCAGCATTATCTGGGCGACAATCTTATTGCTGCCAGCCTCCGCCCAACGCCTTGTAGAGTTGGACGAGGCTGCGATATTCATCTCCGCGCGCCGCTGCGAGCGTCAGTTCGGCGTCGTAAAGTGACCGCTGTCCGTCGAGTACTTCCAGGTACGTCGTGGTGCCGCCCTTATAGCGAAGCGTGGAAATGCGGACGGATTCCTGCAGATCGGCGACCGAATCCTGTTGACGCGTCCGGACCTGGTGAAGTTTCTGGTAGCCGATGAGCGCGTCCGAGACTTCTCCAAAAGCGTGCTGGATCGCTTCCCGGTAGCCGATCAGAGCTTGTTGGTGTTGAGACTCAGCCAGATGCAAATTTCCTTTCAGCGCGCCTCCGGTAAAGATTGGCTGGCTAACCTGCGCGCCATAGGACCAGATACCCAGTTGCGTAGCGTAGGTGCTTGGGAACGCAGAGTCCCGACCCAACGAACCGCCACCCGCTCCGGTCAGCGAGACTTGCGGGAAGAACTGAGCTTTGGCGACCCCAATGTCGGCGTTCGCGGCAATCAAGGTTTGTTCAGCCTCTCGAATATCGGGCCGACGCTCCATGATCGAAGATGGAATGCCGGGTGGAACTTCAGGCGGAAGTTTTTGCTCGATGAGCGGACTCCCGCGTGCGACGTCTTGCGGGTAATTGCCGATCAGGATGCTGATGGCGTCTTCTTCCTGGGCAATCTGCCGCTCCAGGTCAGGAATCGCCGCATTCGCCGTATCCAGCACCTGTTGGGCTTGAAGCACATCCAACTTGGTGGCAACGCCGTGGTCGAGCCGCAGCTGGGTAAGTTTGACCGAATCGGTCTGGGTATTGACCGTGTCACGCGTGATTGCGAGTTGCAGATCAAGTTGCAGCAGCGTGAAGTAGTCACTCGCCACATCGCTGACAAGAGTGAGTACTACGACTTGACGCGCATCTTTGCTCGCCAGGAGTTGAGCGCGGGCGGCTTCGTTGGCGCGGCGCAGCTTTCCGAAGAAATCGAGCTGAAAAGCCGCGTCCGCGGTGAGCGTTAGAAAGTTGTAACGGGACTGTTGGAGGTTTTCCTTGCCGCCACTGAAGTTGGCGTTACCGGAGACCTGAGGAAACAAGCTGGATCGCGTAACTGCAAGTTGAGCGCGGGCGGCGTTGATGCGTTCCGTTGCGAGTTGCAAATCGTAGTTTTGTTTAAGTGCCGTCCGGATGAGTTCCTGCAGCTTTGGGTCCTGAAATACCTGCCACCATGGAAGATCGGCGTAAGAGGCAGTTTGTGCCTGAAGCTGAGGATTGTCTGCCAGATTTCGAAAAGAATTCGGAGTCTGGACGGCGGGGCGATGATAATTAGGGCCAACCATGCAACCGGCCAACATGGCCGCTACCACAATAACGGTCAGCAACTTTCCGGCGTTCATTTTTTCAGCTTTCATGGCACTCGATTCCATTGAGCCCGCGTTCTCTTCGCAGCCGTGCAGCGGTCTCAGTCTCCGGGCGCGGGTGAAGACGCGGGCAATATGCTGGATGCGGGCTCCCTTCCCGCGCCCGACCATTTCTCGACCACATAAAAAATGCCGGGTATGAAGAAGATGCCCATCACGCTCGCCGTGAGCATCCCGCCGATCACGGCCGTCCCCATGATCTGCCGGGCTACCGAACCTGCCCCGCTGGCTGTCCACAGTGGGACGCAGCCCAGGATAAACGCGAATGATGTCATCAGAATCGGTCGCAGCCGCAGCCTCGCTCCTTCGAGTGCGGCATCGGCCAGCGGTTTTCCGTGTTCGTACTGATCCTTGGCGAACTCGACGATCAAAATCGCGTTCTTCGCCGCCAGACCGATCAGCATGATCAAGCCGATCTGTGAGTAGATGTCGCTTTCAATCTGCACCATGTAGGGCGGCACAAAAATGCCGAGCAAGGTTCGGCGCAGCCAGAGCACAAGGAACGCTCCGAAGACCGCCACCGGCGTACTGAGCAGTACGCTGAAGGGCAGCGACCAGCTTTCATACAATGCCGCCAGAATCAGGAACACGAACAACAGCGATAGGCCAAAGATGGCCGCGGGTGGCACTCCCTGTCGCGCTTTCTGTTCCAGAAACGAAATCCCGGAGTAGTCGAATCCCATTTCCCGCGGCATGGTCTGTTTGAAAACATCTTCAAGGGCCGCGCTCGCTTGGTCCGCACTGTAGCCCGGCGCCGCACTGCCATTGATCTGTGCGCACCGGTACTCGTCAAATCGCATGGTGAATTCGGGTCCGAGTTGCGATTTGACCGTAGCCAGGGTAGCCAGCGGAACGTTCTCGCCCTTGCTGTTGCGGACATAAAATCGCCCGACGTTATCGGGGCTGGCGCGATCCTCGCTTTCGGCCTCGATGTAGACTTGCCACTGGCGGCCAAAGCGGTTGAAGTAGTTGATGAAATATCCGCCCATGAACGCCTGAATCGTGCGGTAGACATCGGAAAGATTGACGCCCTGCTTCAATACCTTGTCACGATCGACATCGACGAACTTCTGGGGAACGCTTGCGAGAAAAGTCGTACTCAGGCTGGCGATCTCCGGCCGCTTTCGTGCTGCCTCAAGAAACGTATTCAAGTTCTGGGACAGGAATTGGACGGTGCCCCCGGAGCGGTCTTCGAGGATGAACGTGAATCCGCCTGAGGTGCCAACGCCTGGGATGGCCGGCGGCGAAAAGCTGAATGCGATTCCCGCAGGCAATTTGGAAAGCTGCTGATTCAAGTGCGCCTTGATCGCTTGAAACTGCTCGGCTCTGGACGTGCGCTCGTCCCACGGCTTCAGAGTGACAACAAAGAAAGCGTTATAGCTGGTACGAACAAAGCTGAGCAAGCTGAAACCGATGACGCTGGTCGTGTACCTTACCCCAGGAGTGTCAGTTAGAATCTTCTCGATCTGCGTCGCGACCTGCGATGTTCGCTCCAGGGACGCGCTATTGGGCAATTGTAGATTCACATATGCATAGCCCTGATCTTCATCCGGAAGAAAACTTGACGGTACCCGGCTGGCGAAGAAACCCGCCGCGAGGCAAAAGACCAGCAGAAGCACAACCAACACTGCTGTTTTCTTGAGCAGGAAACCGCTCCAACCGACATAGCTCTCATTGACTCGCTCAAAAACGCGGTTAAACCAATTAAAGAATCTCTGAAGCGGGCCGTGGCTCTCTTCACGTGGGCGAAGCAGCAACGCGGCCAAGGCGGGGCTGAGCGTAAGCGCGTTGAACGCGGAGAGTATCACCGAGATGGCGATGGTGACTGCGAATTGCTGATACAGCCTGCCCGTGATCCCTGGAATGAAGGCGGTGGGCACGAATACAGCGGAAAGAACGAGGGCAATTCCTACCACGGGACCCGAGAGTTCCTCCATCGCCTTCAACGCTGCATTCTTCGGCGTCATACCTTCTTCGATATGCCGTTCCACCCCCTCGACCACGACGATCGCGTCATCTACTACCAGACCGATCGCCAGCACCAGCCCGAACAGAGAGAGCGTGTTGATAGAAAAGCCAAACAGTGGAAAAAGCACGAACGTTCCCACAAGCGAAACCGGCACAGCCAGCAGCGGGATCAGGGTTGAGCGCCAGCCCTGGAGGAAAAGAAAAACGACGAGGATGACCAAGGCCAAGGCGATCACAAGAGTTTCGACGATTTCCTTGATTCCCTGCGTCACGGAAAGCGTCGTGTCGAGGGAAACAGCGAAATCCACGTCCTCGGGGAAACGCTCTTTCATCTGCGCCATCAACTTCTTGACCCCGGCCGCCGCATCGACCGCGTTCGATCCGGGCAACTGGTAGGCTGCGATGATCGCGCCCGGTTTACCGTTGAAGCGTCCGGAGATGCTGTAATCCTGGGCGCCCAATTCGATGCGAGCGATATCGCGGACTCGAACTGTCGCGCCGTCAGGGGTTTCGCGGACAACCACGTTGCCGAATTCTTCCGGCGAAATCAAGCGCCCTTGCGAAAGAACAGTGTAGGTATATTCCTGACCTTTGGGAGCAGGCTCGCCTCCGGCTTTGCCAGCGGGGTTGACGGTGTTTTGTGCCTGAATCGCGCTGACGATCTCTGGAACCGTAATACCGAGCTTGGCAAGCGTATCCGGCTTTACCCAAAGGCGCATCGCGTATTGGCCGGCGCCGAATACCTGAACATTGCCGATGCCATAGGCGCGAAGAATCGGATCGACGATATTGATGTAGGCGTAGTTGGCTAGGAACTTGGCGTCATAGGTTCCGCGCGGAGAATAAAGTGCGACCCACATCAGCGGAGCGGTGACCGATTTTCGAACCGTGATGCCGTAGTTGTTGACGTCCGGAGGAAGCTGGGAGGCAGCCTGTGTTTCTCGAGATTGCGTGAGAATGAAATCGGTGTTGGGATCGGTCTTAACGTCGAAATCAACGATCAGGCTGGTGCTGTTGTTCCCCGTGGCGTTCAGAGAATACATGTAATTCATGTTGTCCACTCCGTTCATTTGCTGCTCGATAGGAGTGGCCACCGCTTGCTCCAGAGTCTGCGCGTCGGCGCCGACGTATGTGGCGATGACTTGAATTTCAGGCGGCGTGATGTTCGGAAACTGTGCGACGGGCAGGCTCAGCACGGTGAGCGCACCAACCAGCACCATGACGATGGAAATCACCATGGCGACGATGGGACGGTTGATGAAGAATTTCGACATGAGAATCCGTTCCTGACTCTCAGTTTTGGACTACGAATGGCTTGGGATTCACGTGCACGCCGCTGCGCATTCTCTGAACTCCTTCCACCACGATCCTGTCTCCGGGGTTGAGCCCACTCGCGATGATCCATCGGCTATCAACCCGGTCGCCTACAGTGACCGTTCGAACATCAACTTTATTGTCGGCGCCAACTACAGCAACCTGGTAGCCGCCCTGCAGCTCCGACACTGCCCGTTGCGGAACCAGCAACGCCCCCGGCTGCGTCCGGATCACGGCGCGAACTTTCGCATAGCCGCCCGGTCTCAAAATGTTATTTGGATTGGCAAACAGCCCCGCGATTCGAATCGCTCCGGTGGTCTCATCCACCTGGCGGTCGGCAAAATAAAATCTTCCTTCGTACGGATAGGTTGAGCCATCCGCTAGGATCAGTTGCAGCCGCAGTTCCTTATCAGCCTGCAAGCGGCTCTCCTCTGTCGGAAAACGTCTTCGCCACGAAAGATATTGAGGCTCGCTCACCGTGAAATAAACCTTGATCGGATTCACTGTAGAAACGGACGTGACCACCCCGCTACTGGGACTGACCAGCGCGCCGACCTGCAGCTGGGCCTGACCGGCAATGCCATCAATAGGCGCAACCAGGCGCGTAAAGTCGAGATTGATTTTCGCGGTTTCAACCGCGGCCTCGTACGTCTTGATTTGTGCCTTGGCCGTTTCTACGGTGGCGAGCGCGGCCAGATTGTTCTGCACCGAATTGTCGAGATCCTGCTGGCTGGCCGCTTGCTCCTTTGCCAATGGCGTATAGCGCTGGACGTCAAGTTCAGTTCGGCGCTGAACCGCTTCGGCGTTGGCGAGCGCGGCCTTCGCCTGCGCAAGTTGGCCTTCAGCCTGATCAAGCGCCGCCTGAAAAGGCCGCGGATCGATCTGGAAAAGGAGTTGGCCCTGCTTAACAGAAGCTCCCTCCTGATAGCCTTGCTTCTGGAGGTAGCCGGTGACCTGCGCCCGAACGTCGGCATTGACCAGGCCGTCAAGCGTCCCAATCCACTCCGCATAAATCGGCACATCCTCTTTCTGAACTTGCGCGACCTCGACATCAGGAGTGCCGGGCGGCGCACCCATAGCTCGCTTGTGCGGCCGAACGGCTTCAACAACCAGAGCTACCACAATCACGCCAACAACTCCGCCGATTAACAGATTGCGTTTCTGGGCGTGGCTCATGTTTCTCTCCCAATGTTTTCTCGCGTCCGGCTGCGAAACGCATGTCCTGGCTCGACAGTTCGAGGAACCCCGGGACGGAGCAGGCTATCGGTCGTCGATTGCGAAAACAGCTTGTGAGGGCCGACCGCTGGCGCAATCGATTGAGAATATCGAAGCATTTTCACCCAGAGGTCGCATAAAATCAACAACGGGTTTGACCCGATCTGCTGGCTGACGCCAATAATCGTCGTGCCCGAATGACGGGCTCGGCGAGTGGTATCAGCCCGATCTAGCCGAGCATTGGGTCTGAAGGTCTGCGCAAAGCGGGGTTGGGGATTCCGGCACTTAAGAAAGAGGATCAAAGGTAAGGTTCCAGCAGCCTTGTCACCGTCGCCCAGCCCATGCGGAGTGATCGGGATCGAACCCGAAATGTCGACCCTCTATTTCCCCTGTAGCTGCGCTGTCCAGTTCTGAATCACATTTAACGGCCGCCTGCCTTTTCCCGTGTCGCCGGTAGTGATCTGCAGAAACCGGTGGCCGTCACCCGTCACCGAGTACTGTTGTCCTGCCGTGTTCGGAGAAAGATTGTTGACGTTATATAGAGTGCGCATCGCGCCCACTTGGAAACTCGATCCGTGGCCATCAACGTCAGCGCCGAATGTACTGGCGCTCCCCATTCGTAGAAAGAAGATTTGCTTTCCATCCCGCCGCCAGCGCGGCAGAACGCCTCCGCCATTGGAAACCTGCCACTTCGCGCCCGTCCAGGGAAACGGAGCTACATAAACCTCCAGCGTTCCCGACTCATCCGACGAATACGCCACCCAACGTCCGTCGGGAGAAAACTGCGCGTACAACTGATTTCCTGGCGCGGCAATGTATGCGAACGGTTTCCGGTCTCCGAACAGCGGAAGGGCCCAGATGTCGGTTCCATTTCCTACCGAAGCCGTCCCAGCAACGTAGAGGATGTAGCGGCCGTCCGGAGACCAATCGCATAATCCGTTCTGCAAACCCTGGTATGGGCCAAGGTCCAGCAGTTTCTTCTCCTCCCCCGAACCATCCGCCGCTTTGGCTAGAATGGCCTGCAGCGTCGTGACTCCTCCCCGCATATATGCAATCTGCTTCCCATCGTGCGACCAGATTGGGCTGACATAAATGTCAGGCCCAAAGGTGAGGCGTGTGCGCGTATTTTGCTGCACGTCGTAGACCCAAATGACATAAGAGAAAGAGCCTATGGCCGCTGCCGCCTTCTTGCCGTCAGGTGAGAGTTCGACCTGATAGTAGTCGTCCGCCTCGCCCAGGTGCCCGATCTCCCTGCCATGATCATCGAACCAGGTTAATTGCATCGCGCCACCAGCCGTTCCCGGCTGGTAAACCATCGTCCCATTGTCTGAGGCGGAAAAGGTTCCTCGCCACACCGAGCTATCCACCTGTACGTCGTCGTTCAAAACTGAAGCCTCGCCCTTTAACTCACCGGAAGACGGGTCAAAACGCTGCGCCATTAACGCGTTCTGCCGCACGAAGAGCAGATAACCCGAGGCATAAACCGCACTCGATGGAGTCGATACAACCAGCTTGTTCTGCTTGCCATCGAGCGACGCCCAAAACACGGCGGTGTCGCCACCCGTAGGTGCCGCGTGGTTCGCCGCGAGATATAGAAAGTGCTTTCCATCGGGGAGGAACGCCGGCCAGCGGTGCGTGGTGTACTTATCGGTCAATTTCGTGACGGGCGCAGCCGTTCCTCCCGTGGCCGATACCTGGTCGATGGGCGAGCTGTATTGAGGAGAAAACACGATGGTCCCGTTCGGGCCCCAGGATGCTCCACGCCCGATCGGCGCGTCACAAATGATAGTCGCCGGGCCGCCGCCAATGTCCATGCGCTTCAGCTTGGCGTCAGCAAAGAAGCCGATGGAGCGGCTGTCGGGTGACCAGAAGGGAAGGGTTGCGTCGTCGGTACCAGGAATCGGCTGCGGCGTCAGATTATCCATCGAGCGCAAAAAGAGCTGCGGCTTGCCCTGCGCGTGAGCCGAAAAAACAATGTGCGTGCCGTCGGGCGAAATCACCGGAGGACCGGCGTTGTCGCCTACGAAATTAAAGTCCCATTTATCCGATGAAGCGATCTGGGTGCGCACCAGCGGCTTTGCCTCGCGCGCTCCCAAATGCAAGAACGCCAACGCAATCGCCGCGACCAACGCCAACCCCGCCAATGCCCAGGCAAAAAACAACGACGTCCGAGCAGCATCCGGCGACGCAGTCTGTACATCTGCAGCCGCCCCGCCTTCCGCAATCCACCTCAGCTCGCTGGCTAGATCGCCCGCGCTTTGCCAACGCGCATCCGGATCTTTCGCCAGGCACTTCTTGATCGCACGCTCAACCGCCGGCGGAGTCTCTGGCTGCAGCGTGCGGATCGGCGCCGGCTCTTTTTCGAGAATCGCGGCAGCCACCGAGACGAGCGTCTTGCCTTCAAATGCCCGCTTGCCGCCGATCATCTCGTACAACACCGCCCCCAGGCTGAAAATGTCGCTGCGCGCATCGGCTTCTTGCCTTCGACTTGCTCCGGCGCCATGTACTGGAATGTGCCGACGATCGTGCCCTGCTGGGTTAGCGGAGTCGCGTGCGAACTCGTCATCGCCGCGGTCAGTTCAGCCGACACCGGTTTCACGGTGCTGATTTCCTTCGCCAATCCGAAGTCCATTAGCCTGGCGCCTGTCTTGGTGAGCATTACGTTGCCGGGCTTCAGATCCCGATGTACCACACCCCGGCGGTGAGCGGCGTCCAGGCCTTCCGCGATCTCCGCGCCGTAGCGCAACACCTGATCGAGAGGCATCGGACCGCGTCGCAGACGGTCGGCCAGCGTCTCGCCCTCGAGCAACTCCATGACGAGATAACGCACACCATCTTGCTCGCCGACATCGTGCAGATGACAGATATTGGGATGGTTGAGAGAAGAGATCGTCCGCGCCTCGCGCTCGAAGCGCTCTCCAGCGTCCGGCCGGTCCGACAGATGAGCAGGCAAAACTTTGACCGCCACGCTGCGCTCCAGCCGTGTATCGCGCGCGCGGTAAACCTCGCCCATGCCGCCCGCACCCAGCGGTGACTGGATTTCATACGGGCCGAGCTTTTTCCCTGGAGCGAGGGCCATGAGTGCCTGTGATTATAACGTGGGCGCCGCTTGCAAAGTGCCTTTGGGTCGCTAGCGTTCAGGTAGACAATGATCGACTCAGGCGATGTTCAAGAGATACGCCGATCTCTTCACCGAGGAAGAAAAGCAGGCGCGTTAACGTGAAGTGCAGGCGCGCAGGCGCGAGTGGAGAGAAGCCCAAGTGGGCAACCTGCGAGCGATGCCGACAACGGCTGCGCCGGTAGGATGGTTTTTTTCGGAAACACGGACAGTGCTCGGACAATTTGAGCAAAAAGAAGGGGAGCCGATTTTCTGGCTCCCTTTTAACTTGCTTATTTTCTATGAGTTCTTG
>CAWBSN010000016.1:0-63740 GCA_963791445.1 uncultured Acidobacteriaceae bacterium | reverse complement strand
CCAGAAATGTCCCTGCGCTTTGTCCTGTCTCATCCCGCAGTCAGTACTACGATTGTCGGCATGCGCGATCCACAACACGTGCGCCAGAACGTCGCAGCCAGTGACGCTGGCTCACTAGACTCAGGATTGCTCACCGAATTGAAGAAGCACCGTTGGGACCGCAAGCCGCAACCCTGGTCGGATTGAGTTGACTAAATCATTTGTTCCAGCCGTACGTAGCTAGCTTCCATCCCCCGCTCCATGCCAGTCGCAAGCATGGCCGCTCGGGTCTGCGCATCGGGCAGCGTCATTCGCATCGTCATCAAAGTCCCATTGCCGTCCGCAACGAATCTGGTTTCAACGCGATTGTCCGGCGTAGGGTCCGGCAGATACATTCGCTCGATATGCACGAGCTTGTTGTAAGGCTCAAGTTCCAGATACTCGCCGGTAACATGGAATCCCTGGCCTTTGGCATTCGTCCACTCATAGCGGAACTTGCCGCCAGGCTTAGCCTCATTGATGCATACGGGCATCGTCCATCCGTCCGGACCTAGCAACCATTTCTGGATTAGTTTCGGATCGGTATGAGCGCGGTACACCGCTTCCGGAGGCGCAGCGAACCGCCTCGTCACAATCACGTGAGTATCTCCTTCAGTCTTCAGCGTCATCTTGCTCATCGCTTTTCTCCTTTCCTGGGTTTTTCCATTGCGGCCAGAACTTCGTCCAGCCGGTCGTAATTTTTCTCCAAAGCTTTGCGCAGCATTGCCAGCCACTGGTCCATCGCCTCGATGCCCGCTCTTGCGAGACGACGGGGGCGCTTCGTGCCGTCGACCCGGCGAATGATCAGCCCGGCGTCTTCGAGCACCTTCAGGTGCTGCGAGATCGCGGGTTGCGTCATCTCGAACGGCTCCGCCAATTCGTTGACTGTTGCTTCCCCCTTGGCAAGGCGCGCAAGAATCGCCCTGCGCGTAGGGTCAGCCAAAGCGGAGAAAGCGCCATCTAGATCGTACATAAGCAATATCTTATATAAGTGTCTACTTATTGTAAAGAGAAATTTTCGTCGCCTTCATGGAAAATCAGGAAGGGTCTGAGAATCAGTTTTCAAACCCTTTGTTCCGGGCTGAATCTATAACCGAAAGCACCAAGGGCCGATAGAATTGTCGGCAGGCGACAGGATCCACCCTGGCCCATTGAGAACTCCTCTAAACTGGACCGTTTAATTGAAGAGACCAGGAGAGAACAACTGTGACCAACAGAACTACCCGCGAGACCCAATGCCAAAAGCCGAGCGGATGGCTGGGTCGATTCGTTTTGTGGAACATGAATTCGCGGCACTCGAAGGTAACAGATTGGGGCTTGTCTCACATTTCGATAGAAAAGGATGCCACGGTCCTCGACGTGGGTTGCGGTGGAGGCAGAACGGTAAGTAAGCTAGCCGCCGCGGCCCCTCAGGGAAAGGTCTACGGCATCGATTATTCCAGCGAGAGCGTCGCGATCGCTAACAGAACAAATAGACAGTGGATCGATATGGCCCGGGTGGAGATCCGGGAAGCGTCTGTGTCTCAGTTGCCCTTTCCGGCGGGCACGTTCGATCTCGTCACGGCAGTGGAAACCCACTTCTGGTGGCCCGATTTGCCGGCCGATATGCGCGAAGTTCTTAGAGTCCTGAAACCGGGCGGCACTCTCATCATCATCGCGGAAATCTATCGGGGAGCAAAGACTAAGACTGCAAAGTTAGCCGAGAAATACCTGCCCCTGTCGGGTATGGCGCTTCTAAGTGTAGATGAGCATCGCGAACTTTTCGCCAACGCCGGTTACTCGGACGTCCAAGTCATCGAGGAAGTCAGCAAAGGATGGATTTGCGGCATAGGCAGAAAACCCTCCACGCCGTAAGGGACAAGTAGAGCGGCTTTTATCCAGGAGCGCTCCTGATTCCGAATGACGGACGGTCAATCTGGAAGCCGACTCGTCACCCAGAGTTCATTGTTTACCCTACGATCTCTGGTAGTAGCGTGCGCTGCCATCTAGTCTCTTTTATGCCGAAACCATGCAAACAAATTTGCTCCGCGCTGCGTTTACTCTAAGTCTGTCCGCTGCACTTCTCACCGCAAACCTCTACGCCCAGAACTCGCGCGGATCGCTGCGCGGCACGGTGCAGGACGCCACAGGCGCCCGCATCGCCTCCGCTAAAATCGTCGCGCAATTGTCAGGATCATCGGTGCAGCGCGGGACCGCGAGCGAAGATCGCGGCGAGTTTCGCCTGGACGACCTTCTCCCTGGCAACTACCGCATCACCGTAACCGCCGGCGGGTTCGCTCCCGCGCAGGCGGAGTTCTCCATCGCCGTCGCGAGCGTGCGCGACATTACGGTCACCCTGAAACCTGCAACCACCTCGCAAACCGTCACCGTGCAGGGCAGTTCCTCCTCGATTACCACCGAGATAACTGACACGTCGAGTGCGGTGCGCGGAGGCGTGGTCGGGACGCAGGATCTGGAAACTCTGCCGCTCCCCGCCCGAAGTTTCGCCAACATTGCCTACCTCGTGCCTGGAACCGAGCCCGTCGAACCTTCCGACCCAACCAAGGCGCGCATCACCGCGGTTTCGACTGGAGGGAGTTCCGGATTGAACAACGAGCTATCGGTGGATGGCGCAGAAGATTCCGACGACTGGATCGGCGGCTTCCTGCAAAACTTCTCGCCGGATGGGGTTCAGGAATTCGCGGTGCGCACCTCGAACGAAGACGCCGACACGGGTTGGACCACGGCTGGCTCGGTGGTAATTACCACCAAGCGCGGGAGCAACGATTGGCACGGCAGCGGGGCGTTCTTCGACCGCCAGGCCGCGCTGAACGCGCGCTTCCCCATCGAGAATCCGGCGCCGAATCCGAAGCAGCCGTTCTCCCGCCAGAACTATGTGGGAACGATCGGCGGTCCGGTCGCAAAAGACAAAGTCTGGTTCTTCACCTCATTCGAAAACGTGCATGAGAATGCGAGCATCGCCTATAGCCCAGCCAGCACCACGCAGTTCGACGCGCTCTCGCAACTGGCTTCCGAGGGATTGATCACCGGCATTCCTTCCATCCCTGTTCCCGCCACTGTTCCCATTCCCTTTCGCGACTACCTCAGTTCGCTGCGTTTTGATTGGGCACAGTCGCAGAAATCGAATTGGTTCCTGCGCGTATCCTCAGACAGCTACATCACGCACAACGCCCTGGTGCAGCAGGCCACGCTACCTTCTACTGGCCTGCTCACGCACAATAATTATTGGAATGTCGCGGTCAGCAATAGCTACGCCTTCAATTCAACCTGGCTGGGCAATCTGGTTCTCGACGCCAGCCTGTTACATCTGACGCAGACCCGGAATTCCGATCTTGGCTTCGCCATACAGTTTCCCTTCAGCGTCACGGCGCTCACCGTCTCCGGCTTCGAGACTTTCGGCGACAATCAGTTTGCCACCCCCATCACGCTTTTCCCCGACCTGCGCAATCAGGACAAATATCAGTTTCGCTACGACCTGAGCCACGTCGTGCGCGACCACGCGTTCAAGTTCGGAATCGACTTCATTCATGAGCCTGTGCTCAGCGGAGCGTTCGCCTCGACAGCGGAGCAGTTCACCACCTATCCCTCGAACCCCGATTGCTACATCAATCCGCCGGGCCCCGATTGCGGCGGCATCACGACTGCCTTGCCGTTTTACTACACGCCTCCCAGCGCGATGTGTAATCCGGAACCCACGACAGGCACCGGTATTAGCTGCACGTTTACTCCCGCAGGCGACGGCAGCTTCTCGCAGAACGTTCAGCGTCTCGCCTTCTACGCCGAGGATTCCTGGCGCGTCTCGCACCAGCTTACGGTCAACTATGGAGCGCGTTATCAGACCACGTGGGGACTATTCGTCGGCTCGGGGCGCAACGAAGCCCAGAATGCCGCGTATGTGACCCTGCAAGCGTTACAGATTCCAATCGTGCCCAGCGTGCCCAGTGATTATCGCAAGCAAATCGCCCCTCGCATAGGCATCGCGTATTCACCCGGCAGCAGCGGGAAGACAGTGATTCGCGCCGGGTTCGGCCTCTACTACGACGATCTCGCGCAGAACGGATGGGCAACTGCATTTCAGGGCGTCAACAACTCGAACTTCACCACCGGAACGTGCAGCCTTATAGGAGGCCCAGGCACTTATGCGCTCACCGGCGCGGGCTGTCTGATTGGCGGCAGCGGGGCCACCGGGAATCTGGTCGGCTCGCCTTATAAAACGCCCTACGCCATTCACACGACTGGCGGCGTGCAGCACGCTTTCAACCAGCACTGGCTGGCGAGCGCCGATTACGTGCACGAGCAGGGCAATCACGGCTACCGTGGCTTCCCCTACAGCGGCGGCACCAACCTGTTCACTCCGTTAATCTCCGCATCAGAGCCTCCCACAGAATATGCGTCCGATCAGCAGGCGGTGGTGCCCAACGTCAATGTGTTCGAGTCCGACAACCGCTCCAGTTACAACGGTCTGTTGCTGCATATGCAGGCCAATATGCACCGCTTCGATCTGGTCGCGAACTACCAACTTTCCAAAGCGCAGACTTGGGGATGCCTGCTCGGCGAGCTGTTTGACTATGTGGACGGCGTCTGCCCAAACCAACCTGGAACACCGAATGCCGGACTCCTGAATGCCTTCGGGCAGGGCGACTATGGCCCGTCGGGCGAAGACGTTCGGCATCGCTTTGTGCTCGCCGGGACGTTCCACATCCCCGGAGGGTTCGAATTGAGCACCATCAATCAGGTCGAGAGCGCACGCCCCATCACAATTACGAACGCCAATAACACCGACCGCATCTATGTAAATGGAGCCTATACCGGCCTTGATATTTTCCGCGGCACGCCTTACATCCAGTCAGACCTGCGCGTCACGCGTCCCTTCAAAATCAAAGAGCGCTGGCAGGTCGATCCCTTCATCGAGTTCTTCAACCTCTTCAACCGCAATAATCCGGGCGCGAACTTCGCCGTCAATGTGGCGCAGCTGCCGGTTCCGGCGGCGCAGATGGCGCCAGATCCAGTCACAGGGATCACGAACGTCACAAGCCTGTGCGCCAACGCAAACTGCACCCAAACCACGCCCATCACCAGCCTGAAGCAGCTTGAAATACCCGAAGGCGCACTGGGAGATTTCTTCGGGCCGGGCACAACGGTGGGCATTCCCTTCGCCGCGCAGCTGGGAGTCCGAGTAACGTTCTAGAAATCACCTGCGTCCTCGGCCACCGGATTGACACCGCAGAATGGCTCCCGTATCGTTTTGTGTACGGAAAAATCTGGAATCAGTAATCTTTTTACTCAAGTCGAGGCACTCTCATGAGCGACGATACGAAGAAGGATGCATTTTCGCGGCGCGGATTCCTGGAGATGGGAACGGCAGCGCTGGCGGCTGCCGGAATGCTGTCGGCCGACGCCGCAGCCCAGAATCAGAAACCCTACCCCACCAAGGATGATCGCAGCGCCAGCGCCCCCGGCCCGGGCAATCCGGCGATCGATGCCCAGAATCCGGATTCCTTCCTGCCGCCGCCCACCGATGCTGGCGGCGTGCAGACCTTCAAATATCCGTTCGGGCTCTCCCACAAGCGCATGCAAGAAGGCGGATGGTCGCGCGAGGTCACGATCCGCGAACTTGCAGTCTCCAAATCGATTGCCGGCGTGGATATGAGATTAACCGCCGGAGGCATACGAGAACTGCACTGGCACACGGCGGCAGAGTGGTCCATCATGCTGTACGGCAACGCCCGCATCACCGGGCTTGATGCAGATGGCAAGAGCTTCGTCAGCGATGTCACGGAAGGCGACCTCTGGTATTTCCCGACTGGTATTCCGCATTCCATTCAAGGCCTGGGTCCCGACGGATGTGAGTTTCTGCTGGTGTTCGACGATGGCAACTTCTCGGAATATGAGACCGTCCTGCTCACCGACTGGATGGCACACACGCCCCACGAAGTGCTCTCGAAAAACTTTGGAGTGAGCGAGCAGGCTCTGGAGAATATGCCGAAGCGGGAGAAATTTATCTTTCAGGCGCCCGTGCCTGGCCCGCTGCCTGCGGACCTGAAAGCGACCGCCGGCTCGCTCGGATTGTCGCCCGTCGATTTCTCTTATCGTACATCGCAGCAACCGGTCACGAAACGCACCAAGGGCGGCGAGGTGAAGATCGTCGATTCGAGCAAGTTCAAAATCTCAACGACCATTGCCGCAGCGATTGTCACCGTTCATCCGGGAGGAATACGCGAGCTGCATTGGCATCCCAATGCCGACGAGTGGCAGTACTACATGAGCGGCACAGGGAAAATGACTGTGTTCGCCACCGGAGGCCGCGCCCGCACCATGGACTTTCAAGCCGGAGACGTGGGCTATATCCAGAAGACGCTGCCTCACTATATTGAGAATACGGGTGACACCGACCTGAAATTTCTGGAGATGTTCAAGAGCAGCTACTATCAGGACCTCGCGCTCTCGGAGTGGCTCACGCACACGCCTCCGGAGCTCGTGATGGCCCACTTGGGCATCGATCGGGCGACTCTCGACGCCATGCCGAAGGACGATATCGCGGTGATGCCGAAGTAGAATATTGCGAGGAACTGCGCGGAAGATCTTCTACCTTACCAGCCACTCCGTCGCCGCGTGCACGCGCACCAGCAGCTGGCTGTAAGTGACAGCCAGAGTGACCACCACAGCCACCGCGGCGCACAGCGGACACACCAGTGAATATCCCGGAGCCGGACCCGGCTGCTGTTCCGTCCAGGCAATCAAGCGCTCGACGCGCGCATTCACCGACGCCGCCGGATTGTGGACCAAGGCCGTGGTCAGTTCCGCGGGCGGCTCCAGGGGAGCCAGGCGCGACAACTTGATCAGTGCCGCGGCCAGATCCAGAGCTTCTGCAGCGCTCGAAACTGCGGCATCGTCGGCCGCCATTTCGGTAGCTTCCCGCCAGGCGCGATCGAGTTCCGCCATGCCCGGAAACGCCACCAGACGCAGAATCAACTTCCTCAAATTGTCCCGGCTTCGGATGTGCGTGACCTCATGCCGGAGCGCGGTCTCGAACTCCCGCTCGCTCAGCACAAACTCCGCGGCTTGCGACAGCCACACGCTCGGCCGCAGAATGCCGGCCGCGGTAAGCGGTGGAGCAACCGCGGAAACACGCACCGAGACCGAAGAACTGGAATCGATATCCCGGAAACTGACAACGCGCGCCCCACTGGACCACCGTACTACGGTTCGCGAAGCGTGCAGCAACGCCGCTGCCGCCTTCCACATCCCCGCCAGCAGTACTGCCACCCCGCACAAGCCCAGCAACACGGGCACAGCTCCCATGCGCTCATCCACGGCGCGGGGTTCGAGCAGCAGGAACGAAGGCACCGCCAACACGAAAGTCAGCCCAGTCGCAACCACGAACGGGAACAGGCGCAAGGCGAAAAGCAGATTGGCGCAGCGCCTCGCGGAATAGCGTTGGCCGGCAAGCCACACGCGCCTCCACACGCCACAAACTGCCACCGACAGGGCGCAGTACAGCATCACGAAGATCGAGAAAGAAACCGCGATCCCGCGCATCGCGAACATCATTCTTTCTCCTTGATCGTTTCCTCTCGACCCATTTCCCCTTGACCCATTTCCCGCTGACCCAGTTCGCGGCGCTTGCGTTCGACCAGTTTCTGCAGATCGTTGAGCAACTGCGCGTCCCTCTCACCCAGGATTTCCACCAGAAACGAGAGTGGCAAAGATGAGGCCGGAGCCGCATCCAATAGCTGGCGAAACGCGTGGCCCGCGGTCTCCCGATGCAATTCCTCACGGCTGAGCCGGGGAACATAGCGGAACGCCCGGCTTTCCTCCGACCGCGTCAGAAAACCCTTCTTGAACAGCCGGTCCAGCGTGGTCATCACTGTCGTGTAGGCCAGGTCCTCGCAGCCGCCTTCGACCAGTTCGCGGACGGTCGCGCTGCCCCGCGCCCACAGCGCGTCGAGCATGCGCTGCTCCAGCGGCCCCAGTTGCCGGGAAGAGTTTCGAAATGGTTGGAAAATCCGCTTCATCCGCTGCGTCGGTACGAGCCGTCTCAGGCATTCTACACGGAGTTCGGAAGACAAAGAGCTTTAACCGCGGAGCACGCTGAGAGCGCCGAGTAGAACATTTTCAAACTCTCGGCGTTCTCAGCGGTAATGTCTCACGCCGCTCCCTCGTTGCGCTTGTCGGTCACATCTTCGATGGCCAGCAGAATGAACGGGACGCCCAGGCTGCATTTCGACCCGGCGGGCGTTGAGCAGCATGTGCCGCGGTCCGAGGTGGGGAAAATCGTGGCTCATCTGGAAATCGTCGACGCGGGAGTTTTGCGGGACAATTTCCTCCAGCAGTTCGCGCAACTTGGGAATGTTCCACTGCCCGTTGCCCAGTTCATAAATCAGGCGCCTCTCCGTCTCATCGCGGGACACGTCGAAAGCCCGGTAGAAAGCCGGATTCGCGGCCGTAACCTGCAGCTTCGCGTCCAGCACCACGATCGGTTCCCGGGCGCTCTCGACAATCGTGTCCGCATATTCGCGCGTCTGGTCGAGCGTACGTTTCAAAGCGTCGACATCCTGCAAGCTGATCACCGCCCCTTCGATGCGGTTATCCCAGGTCTTGTAGGGCCGCACGTACAGCATCTGCCATCCGCCTTCCTTGGTGCGCACCTGCCGCTCCTGCGCGGCCGCGCGGCGGATGGCTTCGTTGGCCAGTGATTCCAAATCCTCCACGTCAAGGTTCGGCCGGATCTCGCCCAGGCGCCGCCCAATATCTCCCGGCAACAGGTTCAGCAGTTTTTGCGCGGGCGGGGTGAAGCGGCGGATGCGTAAATCATTGCTCACCATCACCACCGGAATATCCACGTGCCCCAGCAGATTGAGCAGATCGTTGTTGGCCGAGCCCAGCTCCGAATTGCGGTTCTGCATCTCTTCGTTGAGGGTAGTGAGTTCCTCATTCGTGGATTGCAGCTCCTCCTTGGCCGTCTCCAGTTCTTCGTTGGTGCTCTGCAATTCCTCGTTGGCCGACAACACCTCTTCATGCGCCGACTTGAACTCTTCCGTCGTGGTCTCATGCTCTTCGATCAGCGACCGCAACTGCTCCCGCAATTGACTCATCTCGCGCTTCAGAATCTCGGTGTCTCGCGCCGTGGAGCGAGTCACTTTCACCGGCTTTCCGGCCTTTCCCTTGCTTCTCTGAAACCGCCGCCTTGCCAACCTCATCCTGAAACACCACCACGTAAAGTCGTTCCTGCGCGGAAGGCCCGCGCAACGGCACCACTTCAAGATTCACCTCGCGCGTTCCCTCTTCCGACTGAATCTGCACCCCTTGCTTCCGCACCGTGGCATTGGTTTTCTTGGCCGTGGTCAGCGCCGCGCGCAAATCGACCAGCAGACCCTCGCGCGCCATCTTCGCCAGGCTGAAACTGGGTTGCCCGGCCGGCGGCTCCAGATACGCTCCGGTCTTGCCATGGAATTGCACAATCTCCAATTGATCGTTCACCACAATGCTGGCCGGAACAAACCGGTTCACCAGCAGATGCTCCACTTCCCGCTCCACCGTAAAAGGAGCCGGCAACTCCCGGGGCAGCTTCACGTCTCCGGCCCGGATCGGCAAATAATCGGGGTTCGCGAAATAAGTCGTAAGCCGTGCCGAAGTCTTTCTCTTCTGGTAGATCTTGTCCTTCTTGTCGACCAGTCCGAAGTGGTCGGCAAATCCGCCCAGGTTCTCCGACGCTCCCAGCATCAGGTAACCGCCGGGTTTCAGCGCGTAATGCAAGGTGGGAATAACCCGCCGCTGCAAAACCGGCCCCAGATAGATCAGCAGATTGCGGCAACTCACCAGATCGAGGTTAGAGAATGGAGGATCCTTCACCAGGTTCTGCTTGGCAAAGATGCACATATCCCGGATCGACTTGTTGACCTGAAATCCCCCGTCCAGCCGGATGAAAAATCTCTTCAAGCGGTCGGCCGAAATCTCCGACACGGCCGCTTCCGTGTAGAGGCCGGTGCGGGCGCGATCGAGCGCGGTGTCGCTGATATCAGTCGCGAAAATCTGGATGGCTGTCGCGGCCTGCGAGATGTTCCGGCTGTGCACCCACATGTATTCCAGCAGCGTGATCGCGATCGAGTACACTTCCTCGCCGGTGGAGCAGCCCGCCACCCAAACCCGGATCGGATTATCCGGCTTGCGGCCCTCAAACAGTTTGGGATAAACGTGCTTGCGCAGCGCCACGAAAGCTTCCGGCTCCCGGAAAAATCCGGTAACGTGGATCAGCAGGTCGCGGTACAGTTCGTCCAGCTCTTCCGGCCTTTTTCCGATGAAGCGCAGGTAGTCCTTCAGCTTCGCGACCTTGTGCACCACCATGCGCCGCCGGATGCGCCGCTGCAGCGTGGTGTGCTTGTAGTTGGTGAAATCCACTCCGGTCGATTCCCGCAGAAGTCCGAACAGCGCGTTCAATTCGCTGCCCACCATCCCCTGAAACCCTTCCGTCTCCGGAGCCACCACCCGCGCCACGTAAGGATGCTGGCTGATTCCGCCCAGCTCTCGAGCAATATCTTTGGGTGAGAGGATGAAGTCGATGCAGCCGGCATTCACCGCGTTGCGCGGCATGCTGTCATACTTCGCCGACTCCTCATCCTGCGCAAAAGTGATTCCCCCTGCCGCCTTGATGGCGCGGCATCCCTCGGTGCCGTCCGAAGCTGTGCCCGACAAGATGACGCCGATGGCCTGTTGCCCGGCACTTTCCGCCAGCGACCGAAAAAAATTGTCGATCGGCATGTGCTGCCCCCGGGTCAGCACTCGCGAACCCAGTTGCAGCATCCCGTTCTTGAGCGTCAAATTAGCGTTGGCCGGAATCACGTAGGCGTGGTCCGGCTGCACCACTACTCCCTGAATCACTTCGGTGACCGGGATCTTGGTCGTCCTTGCCAGGATTTCCTGCAGCCCGCTGTCATGCTTGGGATCGAGGTGCTGCACCAGCACGAAGGCCATGCCGGTCTTTTCCGGCAGGTGACGCAACAGTTCGGAAAATGCTTCCAGGCCGCCCGCCGAAGCCCCGATCCCCACGATGGGGAACAATCCAGGCGACGTTTTGGCGTCATTCTCTACGCTGGCGATACGGCGTGACTTGACCTGCTTGCGTGAAGAACTCTTCATAGAGCCCCTTCCGAGACAAGGACTTCCAAGGAGCACGGGCCCGTAACTTGGGACCCGCGAATCTGCTTCCCCTCTGTCCGTCTCGACAGGCCCCGCGAAGCGCGAGCGCGCCCGCAAGAAGATTCGTGCGAAATTCTAGACCGCCAGAGTTGGCGGGTCAATGAATAGAAGCGAGAAAAACACGCTGCGTAGGAGGACTTCCCAATATGGTCCAATTTGCTAGGGGTGCAAGAGTTCCCGCTCGATCCTCTGCCTGATTTCATCCCGCACCCGGCGGAAGACCGCCAATTTCTCTTCGTGGGAACCGTTGCCTCGGCCGGGTCTTCGAGGCTCCAGTGCAGAGACTTGTATGTGCGCGGAAATATCGGGCACCGCTGTTTGGCGTTGTCGCAGACCGTAACGACATACGGTATCGCCTGCCCAAGAAATTCCCGCACATCCTTCGATCGTCTGCCGAGAAATGTCGATACCAATCTCGCTCATCGCTTCGACTGCCAGCGGGTTCAATCCTTTCGGCTCGATTCCGGCACTCAGCGGCTCGAACTCGTCGCCCGCGACGTGGCGCAAATACCCTTCCGCCATCTGGCTTCGCGCGGAGTTTCCGGTGCAGAGGAAGAGAACCTTTGGCTTAGACACCGGACTGCTCCGCCGTTGGCGCGCAGCAGCCAGGAGCGCAGCAAGCAGCGCCCGCCTGTTCGGTCTGCTTCTCCGGCAGATTGTCTTTGAGAACGACGAACACTTCCCACTCATTGCCATCAGGATCATGTACCCAGGTCTTGTCCTGCGTCGCATAGCAGCAGTCGGTCTGCATCTCGTCGCGAGTCACCAGACCTGCGTCCGCCCATCTCTGCCGGACGCTCAGGACATCCGCAGTCGAACCGACCTGAATGCCCATGTGCGAAAGCGCCCCAGCGTCTTTGAATGGCACCTCGTTAAGCGTGAAATTCAGCGGCGGGTTCTGCACATCGAACTTCGCGTAGCCGCTCCTGACCTTGCTCGGCTCAATCCCAAACATCTTGCGGTAGAACTCGATGCTTTGCGCCACATTCCTGACATTGATGGCAAGGTGCGCCTTCAAGGCAACCACGGTCTCTGCCGGCATGATTTCCTCCATTCATATTCGCAATAGCGAATGTGTTAACCGTATCACTGCCCATACACATTCGTCAAGGCATATGTATTCTGCTAGACTGAGGCCATGAAACCGAATCACTCGCTGGATCGGCTCTTTCGCGCTCTGGGTGACCCGACCCGCCTGCGACTTCTCAATCTGATGGCCGAGCAGGAAATATGTGTCTGCTATTTCACCGAAGTTATCGGCGCGCCCCAGCCGAAGATTTCCCGGCATCTTGCCTATTTGCGAAGGCCGGCATCGTCGCGGCCAGACGAGAGGGCAAATGGATGCACTACAGGCTCGCCACTCCATCCAACCCGCATGTCGCTTCAATTCTGAAAAGTGTGCTCGAGGCCATGAGCAGGACAAAGCACTGCAGCGCGATCGCCAGCGGCTCAACCGCGCCTGCTGCGGCCCCAGGAGTCTGGTTCATCTGTTAGGAGCGCCAGCGCCTGCCATGGCCGGCGTATCGGAGGGGTAATTCTGGGGTGGGAAACGGGAATCGAACCCGCAACCGTCGGAGCCACAGTCCGGTGCTCTGCCAGTTGAGCTATTCCCACCGCCGCTTTGATTATAGCAACGCATCTTCGGCGCTGTCTTTATCCTCCAACCGGCATTGCAGACGCGGCGTCCTGAAACGGAATTTTCCACAGCCGAATCCCGCCCCAGTGTGACGAACGACCGTGACCCCGGCTGCTCCCCCACCTATCCTGCGACGATCATAGGAGATCCTTGTGATCCAGAAGGCCGTTGCCCTGCTCGCCCTGCTGCTGTGCACCTTAGCCGCGGCCCATGCTTCCATCACCGAAATTCGCAAGGATTTCCTGAACGAAACTTCGCTGATGCCCGCCACGCCCATCATGACCGCGCCGGCGGCCAATGCCAACTATCTGATCTGCGTCAGCGCCGGCGACGTGCAAGCCAGCGTGCCCACAGCCATCCTGCGCTGGACCGACGAGAATGGCCAGTTTCGCAACTTCACTTACGCCACGAAAAACGGCTTGCCCAACGGCTGTGCAATGATCCGCAATCAGGCCGACACTGCAGCGACCATTGAGACCGGCGGAACTTACTCGGGCTTTTACGATCTGTTTGCATTCGGATTCGGTTTCTGGCCGGAAGGAACCCAATCCCAGGGTGGAATCAAGGAACCGCTCGCCTACGCTGTCAACGGCGCCAACGGCAACGGCCACGAATTCTCGTTCCCCGGATATCCGTGGCTTTTCTCGGTCGTGACTGCGACCAATTGCCAATGGAAATTATCGGGCGGCTGGTCGGGTGTAATCTCCGGCACCGGATCACAAGTTTCCACCGGCTTCGGCGGCGGCAATGGCGTATTCATCACCTCGACAGCCGACTGCGGCTATACCCTCATTGCGGTCCAATTCGGCGATCCCGCTCCTGGGCCCGGCCCACTCACTGACTACGAAGTCAACTTACTCGACTGGACCAGTGCAATGTACCCCGCTTGGGAAACCGTGTTCACTCCCAGCAGTGCCGTCAAAGTGCTGGTCGCCTGGAACATCGCGGAGCAACCCGATGGCGGATCGGTAGAAGAGGTCATCAACATCACAGGATGGGGTAATGTAAACGATCCCTGCCCCTTGGAATACCTCGCGGACACGGCTGGCGACCCATCTTCCTGTGTGACTCTAGTCACGGTTGCAGCCAATACAGCATTTCAAATCAGAACTACCAACGACACCGGCCAGTGGTGGGGAACCTCGCCCACCTATAGCGCCGAAGTCGATGTGATTCAGTTCTGAGTTGCTGGAGGGGGCTGGCCCACCCTTGCACCACCAAAATCGAGGCTGCCCCACCTTTCGCGGTTTTCGAAAGAGCCTGCCCTGAGCGAAGCCGAAGGCGGGAATTCCGAACCTGGCCGCTCCAAGAATTTCCACAGGCCCGCTGTGACATCCAACCTTGCCTGCCGATTCCAAATCGGCGATCATGGTCGAGGCCGTGACGGTCGGCACAAGCCAACCCGTCGCGCCCCGAAGTCCTTTGTTTCACGGATTTTAGTACCTAAGCTCTTTGACATCCGTATTTTGCGGGGAATTTCCTGCTAACGTGATGATTCCAGTGAGGGGAGGGGGGAGGGGGATACCTCGATTTTCAGCGCAGAAGCGAGCAACCCAACGCCCGCTGCAACGAAGTTCCGAACTTTATTCCCGGGTTGAAATCCACAGCGCGAGGAGTGATTACTCCTCGGCTAAAAAGCGCTTCCACCAGGAGCCGAGCAGATGAGTCAGGCTGGAAAAAGATAAGCAGAAGAAGAAATACGAGAGAGTATCGAGAATTCCAGAGACAAAAACCGAAAGCTGGGATAACGAAACTTGGCCTGACGAAGCTTGGGATAACAAAGGTTGGGATAACGACGTCAGCCGTTCCGACTGTCGTGCGAACTGCTTTGCGGGATTGAGAATTTCCTGGTTCAACTCGTCCTCGGAAGAATCCCGCCTTTGCCCTTACCTTTATCCCCGCCCGACGCCAACGTATTCAAACCCCATAGCGCGCAGCCGCGCGGAATCGAGCAGGTTCTTCGTATCCACAATGATCGGCTTTTTCAGCAGATGCTTGATGCGGTCAAAATCGAGTGCGCGGAACTCCGGCCAGCCCGTGCCCACCACCAGCGCGTCCATGCCTTCCGCCGCCGCATACGCCGTTTCGCAGTAGCGCACCGAACCATTCAGCCGCAACTTGGCTTCGGAAAGCGCCACCGGGTCGTAAGCCCGCACCCGCGCGCCTTTGGCCACCAGCGTTTCAGCCAACCGCACGGCGGACGAACCCGCCACCGAATTCGTATTCGGCTTAAACGCCATGCCGAGAATTCCCACGTCCTTGTTCTCGACGGAATTCAGAGCGAAGGCAATCTTTTCGACCAGGCGCTCCGCGAGAGTATGGTTCACGTCCCGCGCCGCGCTCAGCACTTTCAGCGGAACCCCATTCGCCTTTGCCAACTCGGCCAGCGAATCCATGTCCGACTCGGCAAACACGCCGCCCATGCCCGCTCCCGGCTGCAGGCAGCGCGGAGCGATTTTCTTGTCGAGGCCAAGCGCCAGAGCCAGGTTGACTGCATCCGCGCCCACGCGCTCGCACAACGCCGCAACCTCGTTGATGAATGAAATCTTGGTCGCCACAAACGCCGTCGCCGATTCCCGCACCAGTTCCGCCGTAGCCTGGTTGGTAACAATCACCGGCACGCCGCGCATCACCAGCGGATGGAAAATCTGCTTGAGCACCTGCACCGCTTCGTTCGAGGTCGAGCCCAGAATCAGCCGGTCGGGCCAGTTGAAATCCTCCACCGCACAACCGTCGGTGAAGAACATGGGCTGCGAGACGATCGTTCCATGCAAGCCCGCATCTTTCAGCGATTTCTCAAGCGCCGTAGCTGTGCCCACCGACACCGGCGTGACAATGGTCAGAATCGGAGGCTTGACTCGCCAGCTTCGCGATTCGCATCACCACGTCGGCCAGGTTGTCGGCGTTGTCTTCCGCCAGGAAAATGACTTGGGTCTTGCGCGCAAAGGATTCGATGTCGGTGGAATACGCCAGGCGTCCCGCCCGCACGTTGCGCCGGATAATCTCTTTCAGATTCTTCTCAAAGAATGGGATGTTGCCCTGAGCCATCTCGACCATGCGCGACCGGTCGGGATGACAGCACGAAACCGGAGTGCCAAAATCTGCCAGGCAGGCCGAAATCACTGTCCCCAGGTAACCCGAACCGTAGACCCCGATCTGCATCCTTGCCCTCCGGCTTTGCCCGAAACCCACGCCCCAAGCCGCTCCCAGCGCGGGATTTCCACAATTCCCTCTCTTTGTATTTACAGCCCAGCCAGCCCCCGTGCAATGCACGGGAGGGAGATGTACCAGGGGCCATGCAGACTCGGCAGGGGGTAACGTAATGTTCGAGTAACCACGGCGAGGTTACGGATGAAAGGGAAGGACTAGAAGGGACGAGATCGCGGCTCCAGAAAGAAACTTCGGGTCGTTCAAGTGGGCCTCCTCCAGCCCGAAGTGAAACTCGATCCAAGCTTCGCCTAAAGGCTTGCAGCCGCTTCGGCCACGGTTGGAGTCCAGCTGACAAGTTTGTCCATGCTGGTTACCTTCAATACGGTTTCAATGTGAGGGTTGGCGCCGGCCAGCCGCAGCTCTCCTCCGGCCTGCTTCACCATCCCAGCCGACATCACGATGATCCCCACGCCGGTGCTGTCCAGATGGGTGACGCCACTCAGGTCAAAGATGATTTTTTTTTCGTTCTTCTCACGCACCAGAGTGTCTGTAGCCCATTCCAGTTGCTTGCACTCCCTGCCGATGGTGATTCGGCCCTTGATCTCGAGGACAACGATGTCAGGCGACAGGCGCTTGGTCTGAATCTCCAGCATAAGAGTCCTTTCCGATGCGCGGCGATGTGAGACGGTTTGGACCAATCCCGCAGGGAGGGTCGTCCTTGGCCGATCATATTATGGGCCGGGCAGGGGCAAGTCAATCGCCTCGGGACGCGCATAGACAGGATTTGTCAGGAGCCTCACGAATTCGGCGCCAAGGCGAACAAAGCAGCGGAGTAAATGAGGAACGGACTCCTGCGCCACAAGTGAAACTAAAGGGCTTTACTGCGCAACCGGGGGAAACGAACGTAACCCGCACACTGGCACGATAGGTGCAATGCAATAAATGGGATAGGTAACATCACGCTTGAGGACAGCGGCAGACCGCGCGCGCGAAGCATTTATGAAAAACGACTGGCGCACAGGATTTGGGTTATCGGCGATTCTCACAGGCGCTGTTTGCCTCTCGGGATGTGCCGGCTCACCCACTGTCGCTCCCAGCTACGCCAACACTGCCCCGGCTACGGCTGTCTACATGATCAGCCATGTGGACACTGCCATCACGGAATACTCTGCCGTCCCTGCCAACGACGGCTCTCTTATCCGCACCATAACGTATCTGCCCTCCTACTATGGCGGCCCGCTCGCCACGGATTCCGCCGGTCAAATCTACGTCGCTGTCGCGAGTGACCCGATTGACCCCCTCAATCCGGGCGAAATTTCCATCTATCCGCCAAATTCTGCTCGAGGCAGCGACCCCGTCGCGCACGATTAATATCAACTCGGACGACGTTTGTGCGCTCGCCATAGATCCTGCTGGCCGGGTCTACGTGGCGATCAACACCGGGAGCGCCGCGGACGCCCCTCCGCCAACAGTGAGTGTCTACTCCGCGACGGCCAGCGGAACGGCCACACCGCTGCGCACCCTCGAGTTGACGAACATCTTCCCCACTGGGGTCAGCGACATCACGGCGGACGCCGCGGGGAACATCTACGTGGCCGGTTACATGAGAATGAGTGAGGGTGGGGCTATTGCAGTTTATCCGCCCACCGCGAACGGCCCCTCGACCCCGATCCGCACCATAACCCTCACGAACTCCGACGTCTATGGAGTCGCGGTCGACCCTGAAGGCAACATCTTCGCGAACGTTTGCCCCGGCTGTTATAGCAGCAGTGGTGCCGGCTTTGTGATCGAAGAGTTCGCGCCCGGAGCGATCGGTGAGGCCACCCCTATCAACACCATCAATCTCTCTGTAGGGCCCCCCTGGAAGATTGCTTTGGGCGGCCCCGTACGACTCGACGGCGCGGGCAACATCTTCACATCGCTTGTGCTCAGCTCCACTGACGCCCCAGAACCGAACTTCGTCGTCTACGGCTTTGGGTCGACTGACGGGGACAACGCTGCGCCGACAGTGCAAATTGCTCCCACCAACGGCTACAGCTCTTATTTCGCTGTGAATTGAAAATTCCTTTGGCTGCGCCTCTTTAGCGGGTTCCCGTCGCCGCTTGCCGCGGCGGTGCGTCCTTCACGTATTTGTCAAACCAGCGAAGCATCTCGTATACCAGCTGCTCGTTCGACTCCATCGCTGTGTACCAGTGCGGCTCGTGCGGCAGGATCACTAGACGAGTCGTCCCTCCATTGCCCCGGATCGCTTCGTAGAGCTTGCTTGATTGTATTGGCGTCGTACCCGGATTCGCGTCCTCCGCGCCGTGCATGATGAGCAGCGGCGTCTTCAATTTGTCGGCAGAGAAAAACGGCGAGACTTTCAGGTAGACATCCGATGCCTCCCAAACCGATCGCCGCTCGTTCTGAAAGCCGAAAGGCGTGAGCGTCTTGTTATACGACCCGCTGGTAGCGACTCCGGCGCGGAACAAGTCGGAATGGGCAACCAGATTCGCGGTCATTAAAGCGCCGTGACTGTGTCCGGTCACTCCGATGCGGTCAGGGTCGGCAACGCCGAGCCGCACCGCCTCATCGACTGCGGCCTTGGCATCGGCGACCAGCTGTTCCAGATAGGTGTCGTAGGCCTTTTTCGGATCGCCGACGATGGGGAATGAAGCGTTATCGATGATCGCGTAGCCCGCCAGGAGCAGCAGCCGGTACTGCCGCAGTTGCGTGAAAGTTTCCTGCGAACCCGCAACCTGGCCAGCCTTCGAAGCGTCGGCATAATCGAGAGGATAGGCATAAAGAATCGTCGGGACGCGCGTGCCTTCTTTATAGCCAGGCGGCGTATAGAGCGTGAACGACAAGTCGAGCCCGTCGGCGCGCTTGTACTTGACCAACCGCTTCTTGATTGCTCGCACCGCCGGCGCAGGATCAGGAATGTGCGTCAGCGCGACGCTGGTGGAAGTAAAGGCCGCTTCTCCAGCAGGCGCATCATTGATTACAGATTTTCCCAACGATCGCACGAACGCATTCGGCGGGTCGGTTGGCGATTGATGCCAGGTTAGAAAAGCTTTGGTATCCGGCCCCGTGAAGGAAAGAAATTGCTCGTAGCAATCCTTATCGCTGCGAAACAGGCGTTGGGATTTCAGCGTCTTCAGGTCGAGCCGGTCGAGGAACGGCCGATCTCCGTCGGGCGAGGATCCGATGCCGGAAAGGTAGATCGAATCTCCCTTCCTCACGAACTACCAACGCTCCGTTGGCCAGTTGACGTTTGACTGGAGTGCCGGGGTTCGCATACTTCTCGTCGGTGGAGAGATCCCAAAGCAAGCGCTGTTTCGGTTGTTGGGCATCGACATCAATGAGGAAGGTCCGTCTCCAGTGCCGGTTCTCATCGTACTGGTTCAGAAAAGCGGTGCCGGCCTGTTCGCCCCAGGCAAAGCCGACGTAACGCTGCTCGGTCCGCGTGATTTCGATGGCGGGTGAGTTGAACGGCGCCTTCTGCAGCAGGATTTTGTCGCGAGCCGGAACCTTAACTTTCCAGTCGCCGCCATCCAGCGCTTCTGCCCAGACCAGCGTCGCCGGCTCGGTGGCACGCCAGGAAAAATCGCGCGGACCGACCGGAACCCCTGCGATGGGAACGCGATCGGCCAGCGGAAGCGACGCGATGGTATGAACCTGAACGTGTGCGCGATCGGATGTGTCCCAGACTTCGACTTCGCGCGGGAAACGATCGTAAGTGGTCACGTAAGAATAGGGTTTGTGAATCGCGGCCACGAGTATGTGCTGCCCATCCGGCGCCGCAGCAACCAGATTCGTAATTCCCCGGCTTTCCCACGGGCGTGATCGCTCCAGTGGCCGCATCGACCAGGGCGAGTTGCGAGGCCGCGTAGTAATCGAAAACATCCTCGTCGTGCCTGTTGCGGAGGGTGTCGCGGTTTTCGTAGGTGCTGCTCTCCCCTTTTTCGCCCGTGGTCTCCTGGATGCTCGGACCGGCCGGCACCACGGGTTCGGGCGGCGGAGCGCCCATCCCCTCCGGCACAAGCTTGACCAACAGCGTTTTCTGGTCCGGCATCCATTGCATCTCGTCGTTAAACATCGGGTTCAGACGCACGCTGGGCACTTTGTGGATCTTGCCCGTCTTGCTATCGCCGATCCAGAGTTCGACCGCATCAGGAGCGAGATTGACGAACGCGAATCGCTTTCCGTCTGCCGCCCACATGGGCGCGCCCGGGCAAGCACCCTCGGGAAGTGCGATGGGAATCTGCGAAGCATCGGTAACGTGCACCAGTTCAAAGCTCCGGGCACAGGGAGTGATGCCGTAACCGCCCGGAGTATCGTGCTTGCTGTGATTCTTCGGCTCCACGCGCACGCCGGCCAGACGCAAGAAAGGTGTCGACACCCGGCCAATCGACGGATAGTCCTGCCAGGAAACCAGCAGGATCGCGTCCTGCGTCGGGCTGACTCTGGGTACTGGCGGTGAAGGCGCATGCATCACATCCAGAATGTTTTTCGGAGGCTGGTTATATCCGGATGCACCTTCGGTCGCAGTCACCGCCGCTGCCGAGGTCACATCCAACGAAAAAGACGCGGTGGACTGCGCTGCCATGTGCCCAGCGCAGGCAACCAGCGCTCCGACCAAGAGAAAGTGCAAGGCATTCCGAACTGACATGACTTCCCTCCGCTGCAATTCACCGGCAAAAGCGATCGACAAGTCGACGGCCCTATGCGACGGTCGGCCGATCACTGGCGAAAAATCTTACGTGGGTGAAACTGGCAAGTCAACGAATGCCCCGGTGTGGTAGTGCCTTTGTAATCCACAAGACGCTCCGAATCACTCCGAGGATGGCGGCTGGTCCAAGCGATCACGTTTGGAGACTTGAGGAAATCGTCCAGGTGGCCGACAATTACCTTCCGAAGCCCGGTAAGCGCGGGCGCTGCAAGAAAAAGGAATTGGGACAGTGACCAATGTGCTCACAATATTTGGCCCACTCAGCTCTGCAAACAACGATCCCAGTTTGGGCTTCGCCCTGTTCCTCATCGGACTGGGACTCTACGTCCTAATTTATCTCTGGTATCGCTATCTGGCCGCCGAAGATGAAAAGAAACAATCCTCCCTAGAGGCAGTGATTGCAATAAGCGCCATATGCTGCTCATTCATCGGCACGGGGATTTGGGAGTTGATTCGCGTTCTTAGAATTTCAAACTGAGGCACTGCCCCCGGAGTTGGCGGGAGAACGAGCGGATTGTCGGCGGCCCCGTTAGAAACGCTTCGACATCCCAATGCAACCTTGTCTAGGGTGAAACCAAACTGCCGCCCAGCAGCACGGGAGCCAGATCCACCCAGCAGTTCTGCGCGTCTTCCCGCACAAACGTGAGCCGGTCGAGCAGGATGCGGCGGCTTCCCGCATACTGCTGCCAGCGCTCTCGGGCCATGCGCAGAGCTTGTTCCGCCATGGGTTCGGTCGCCATTTTCACGACCGTGAGATGAGGAATGTAAGGCCACTCCTCGGCAAAAGCGAGGAGTTGCTTGTTCATCTGGTCGTGCAAATCCTGCAGGCGCGCCGCGCCGGAGGTCACGCGGATATAAACCGTGGGCGTGGTGGGAACAAAAGATTGCACGTCGCCCAGGGTCACTTCGAAAGGTTCAGCCTGGCTGCAAATCCCGGCCAGCATCTGCAGCGCGGCAGCTTCGGTTCCGCGCAGCAGCCTCGGCGGCAGAAATGTGATGTGGGCCGCCAGATGCGGCAGATTGGGATGCAGCTCCCGCCGGAGGTTCTCGACGAACTCTCCCACTGGGCTTCTCACGTACGCAACCAGCGCATACCGCAGGCTCTGCATATCCAGTAAAAAATTATAGCGCGTTCCGTCGTTTATAATCGAAACAGCGGTTGCTGCAGCAGGACCGTGATTGCTAATAATGTCGGGGCGTAGCGCAGCCTGGTAGCGCACCTGCCTTGGGCGCAGGGGGTCCGCGGTTCAAATCCGCGCGCCCCGACCAATTCCCTTCTCTTCACGCATTTCCCACGAGCTCTAGAGCACGATGACGGCGGCTCCGTCGAGCCGCGTCACTCTTGACGGTCGTGCTGGCGTATAATCATGTGGCACCTAAAAAGGTGCTCGGGGAAACCGTTCGATGCTCAATATCGCGAGGGACATACATTCGCTTACAGCTTTCCGCCGGCGGTCAGGCGAATTCATGAAGCAGCTGAAGAAGAGCAAGCGCCCGGTGGTGCTCACGGTGAAAGGCAAGGCGGCTGCGGTCGTACAGGACGCCGAAGCCTATCAGCGCCTGCTCGACGTCGCTGCGCGCGCTGATGCCAGAGAAGGAATCCGGCAGGGGCTCGAAGACGCGCGGAAAAGAAGAACCCGGCCGGCGCGGGAATTCTTCGACAAGTTCGAAGCCGAGCATGGCTTATCAAGTTAGCATCACTGCACGCGCAGAACGGGACCCGGCCCAGTTGTATGACGACATCAACGCTCAGGGCTCCGCGCTGGCGAGGAGCTGGTACGTTGGCCTCAAGCGCTCAATTCTGAGTCTGGGAGAACTCCCCAAGCGCTGCGCAGCGACGCCCGAAACCCGCAAGTTCAGGCATCTTCTCTACGGAAATAAACCTCACGTTTATCGCGTGATCTACCGCGTACTGGAGAAACAGCGGCGAGTCGATATCCTACACATCCGGCACGGCGCGCAGTCGAGGTTCAGGACCGTCTGATTGCGTCGTATGGGTTATGCGCTGATTTTGGAACCTTCCGGTGTGTGCATGCCGGAAGGTTTGCCGCGGGAAGAAATCTGAGAATCCTCGCGCACCTGCTCGAGATGGGCGCGCATGGCGCAGCGGGCCATCTCGGGGTCGCGGCGTTCCACCGCCGAGAGAATGCGTTTGTGATGAACCTGGCTGCGCTGCGGCCCACCTTCCACCTTAAAGATTCGAATGCGTTCTGTACGCAGCAATCCTACAATGGAATCGATTAAGGAAAGAATCAGCGGATTGGCCGCAGCCTCGGCCAGAGCGAGGTGGAAATCGAGGTCGGCCTCGATGTAGGCTTCGGCGTTTTCCTGCGCGCCATCCATGACAGCGATGGCTTCCCGCATCGCCGTGAGATCCTCATCCGTAACGCGCTCCGCCGCCATGGCGGCGATTCCCGGTTCGAGGACGAGGCGCAGCTCCACCAGATGAGGCAACCCTTCGTGCTGGCCCTGCTGGCCGACCTTCACCATCAGGTCGAACGACTGGCGCGCCGCCTGCGAGGTTCCGTCGGTGATGAAGGTGCCGCGGCCAGAGTAGGCTTCGACCAAACCTTTCTCGCGCAGCGTCTTGACGGCTTCACGCACCGCAGTCCGGCTTACCCCGAGGCGCTGGGCGAGATCGCGCTCGGCCGGAAGCTGATCGCCCGGCTTCAGTGAGCCACTGAGGACGGATTCTTCGATTTGCCTGACGATTTGCTCATACAGTCGAGAGGTTCGGACAACTTTGTACACAGGGTATACTCCCGCACGGACCGGTTTTTGGGGAAACCAGCTTTGGTCCAGCTACTATACCGCAGGTCCATTCCCGAGGCATTGGATTTTTGCATTGGTTGGACCGTGTATGGCCGGGGACTTTAGCGGTCCCCGTCCCATTTTGGTAACCACAGTAACTCGCCACCTGCACAATTTTTGTTGCACATTAACATTGCTGAAATGTTGGGCATCTAAGATTAGTACAGGAAGGTGCATGATGGGTTCGCCGCGCATTGCGAAATCGCTGCCTCTGCAGGTGGCTGCGATCTGTTACCGCAGGCGAGGCAGCGCGGTGGAATTCCTGCTGGTCAACACCAACGGCGGAAATAAGTGGACATTTCCTAAGGGATCCCCGGAAGCCCGCCTCTCGCACAGCCAGGCCGCCGAGCGCGAAGCTGCGGAAGAGGCCGGCGCTCTCGGCACCATCGAGCCACGCCACTTTCATCTCTACATCCACTCCAAGGGCGTGTTTTGGCAGCCGGGTGGCGTGCAGGAGTTTGTGGTGAAGGCCTTTCTCATGGACATCCACGAAATGCGCCCGCCAGACGAACTGATGCGCCGCCCCACCTGGTTCAGTCCGGAAGAAGCGCGGCGGCGGCTGGCCAAGGGCCGCGAAGTGAAGTACGCTCACGAACTGGAAGCAGTGATCGATCGCGCTCTCGAGCGCATTCATTTCCATGGCGAGTTGTGGGGCAAGTATCCCGAAAGCCGCAACGGCCGGGCCGCAGCGCACTCCTGAGGCATCTCTGGGTACTCGGTACTCGCTTTTTATGAGACGATGAATCCAGCCCATGATCCAGCTTTCCGGCGCCGGAAAACGCTTCGGCCACAAACTTCTTTTTGAAAACACCGACTGGCTGATCACGCCCCACGACCGCGTTGGTCTGGTGGGCGCGAACGGTACCGGCAAATCCACGCTGATGAAGGTTCTCGCCGGCCTGGATACGTTCGACTACGGCTCGCTCATTATTGCCAAGGGAACGACCGCCGGATATCTGCCGCAGGACGGACTCTCGCTCTCCGGCCGCACCGTGTTTGCGGAATGTATGACGGTGTTCACTGGATTGCACGCCATCGAGCGGGAACTGGAAGAGCTGACACATAAAATCTCCGAACTCGACCACACCAGTCCGGAATATGCCGAGGTGGCCGACCGCTATCACAGCCTCGAGCATGAGTTTCGCACCCGCGATGGCTATTCGATCGAAGCCGAGGTGGGACGCGTGCTCCAGGGACTCGGCTTTCGCAAAGAAGACTGGGAGCGGCAGACGGATGAGTTCTCCGGCGGCTGGCAGATGCGGCTGGCGCTGGCCAAACTGCTGCTGCAGAAGCCCAACCTGTTGCTGCTGGATGAACCGACCAACCACCTCGATCTCGAAGCACGTAATTGGCTGGAAGAATATCTGCACGACTATCCGCATGCTCTGGTGCTCATCTCGCATGATCGCTATTTTCTCGACGTGGTAGTCAATAAGATCGCCGAAATCTGGAACAAGCGCTTCTGGTTTTACACCGGCAACTACGACAAGTTCTTGACGCAGAAAACGGCGCGCAATGAGCAGTTGCAGGCCGCCTACCGCAACCAGCGCGACCGGATCGAGCAATTGGAAGTGTTCATCAACCGCTTCCGCTACCAGGCCACCAAGGCCAAGCAGGTGCAGAGCAGAATCAAAGAACTGGAAAAGATTGAGCGCATCGAGGTGCCGCCGGAGGAAAAGACGATTCACTTTTCCTTCCCCCAACCCAAGCCCAGTGGACGGATCGTCGCCGAGTTCGTCGACGTGGCCAAGAGCTATCCCAAGCTGAATGGCACCGGGAAAGACGGCGGCGACAAAGAGGTCTTCCGCAACGTCAGCTTCCTGATCGAGCGCGGCGACCGCATCGCTCTCGTCGGCATTAACGGGGCCGGCAAGTCGACATTAATCAAGTTGCTGGCGGGCACGGAACGAACCACCCACGGTGAGTTCCGCCTCGGCCATAACGTGCAGGCCGACTACTTTGCGCAGGATCAATACAAAGAACTCGATGCCGATGCGCGCATGATTGACGATCTGGGCAATGCCTCCCCGCGCTCAACGCAGACGGAACTGCGCAGCCTGCTCGGGTGTTTTCTGTTTTCCGAAGATGACGTGTTCAAAAAGATCGGAGTGCTTTCCGGCGGCGAGCGCGGACGCTATGCCCTGCTTCGTCTGCTGTTGCATCCCGCGAACTTCCTGCTGCTCGACGAGCCCACCAACCACCTCGACCTCCGCGCTAAAGACGTTTTACTCGACGCGCTCATGGAATACACCGGCACGGTCGTCTTCGTCTCGCACGACCGTTACTTCATCGACAAGCTGGCGACGCGGGTTTTCGAGATCGGCGACGGCAAGGTCGAAGTCTATCCCGGCAATTACGAGGATTATCTCTGGCGCAAGCAGGGTGGAAGCGCGAAGCAGAATGAATCCATCCGCCAGCAGTTGGGAAAGATTGAGGCAACTCCGCCGCCTTCGAACGGTAATCAAGCCTCCGGCGAAGCCGTGGCCGCGCCTAAAGCAAAGCGGATGAATCCCATCAAGCGCAAAAAGATGGAAGACCGCATCCGTGAACTCGAGGGCGAGATCAGCCGCGCTGAGACCGCAATCGCGCAGTGTGAAACCGCATTGCAGGACTTCGTCAGCGCCGAAGAAAGCCAGCGCCAGGCCGAGGAACTCGATCGGCGCAAGGCCGCACACGCGGGTTTCCTCAAAGAGTGGGAAGAACTCAGCCAGTCTCTGCAGGAAGCCGACTAACGGAAGTCGCCCAACGCCGAGCTCCGGCGCGCAACCGTACAGCCTCTTCCGTAATCTCGGAGGCAGACTTACTTCTGTGCGATAGTGAGCATGGCCGAAGGGACAGGAACCAACCCAAGGTCAAAAAATTCAGACCAACCGCAGGAGCGGCTCGGACAGGACGTGCCGCGCGGGATGAAGGAAGGTCGCATGCTGCAGTCCTCAGAGTACACGTACGGCGGGAAGTCCGGCTCTCCAGCCTCCAACCCTAACTCTTTAAATCCAGTCAAGACCGTCAGCGCGCCCATCGAGCAGGCTACCATTGGCCGTACGCTCGTCATCAAGGGCGAAATCAGCGGTGCGGAAGCGCTTTATATCGATGGCCGCATCGAAGGCAAGATCAGCCTGCCCGACAACCGCGTCACCATTGGACGCAACGGCAGCGTGCAGGCCAACATCACCGCCCGCGAAGTTGTAGTCATGGGCAAGGTGAACGGAAATATCGATTGCTCAGACCGCGTGGATATCCGCAGCGAAGGTTCGGTCACGGGAGACGTCTCCACGATTCGCATCAGCGTGGAAGACGGCGCCGTGCTCAAGGGCGGCATCCAGGTGAAGAGCGGCGATCACAAGCACCAGAACCAGGCTCAGTCCAAGGCAGAGACAGCGAAAGCCTGCCGCGGTCGAAGCGCCGAAGGCTCTGGCCGCAACCGCCAACGCTTAACACTGATTACAGTTGTCATCCCGAGCGAAGCGAGGGATCTTGGTTTGTGCTCGCGGTGCCAGTTCAGTCGGCGCAGGCACAAACCAAGATCCCTCGCTTCGCTCGGGATGACATTTTTGTAATTAAGAATGACAGTTCGGCAATCAGCGATGACAGTTGGTCACCGGAAAGGCCACGTTCAGCACTAACTCCTACTTCTTTTCCTTCGGCTTCAAGTCGAGCGACGCGGAATTCATGCAGTACCGCAACCCGGTGGGCGCCGGACCATCTTCGAACACGTGCCCCAGGTGGGCGCCGCACTTCGCACAGCGCGCCTCGGTGCGGACCATCCCATACGTGGAATCCTTGTGCTCCTCGACTTTGCTCTCATCCGCGGGCTTGTAGAAACTCGGCCAGCCCGTGCCGGAATCGAATTTGGTCGAGGAATCAAACAGCGGTTCCCCGCAGCAGACGCAGTGATACGTCCCCGCATCCTTGGTCTTCCAGTACTTGCCGGTAAAGGCCGGCTCCGTTCCCGCCTCGCGGGTCACGTGATACTGCTCCGGCGTAAGCTTCTGCTTCCACTCGGCTTCGCTCTTTACGGTCTTCTCGGTCATGAATGTATTGCCCTCCAAATCAGTGGCCAGTGATCAGTGTCCAGTGGTCAGTAAAACCAAAGCGTGAACCCGGAGCTTTACTGGCCACTGATCACTGGACACTGACCACTGCCCTTTAGATGTTCGAAACCCCGAAAAGTGGCGAATGCCCGATTACTCTCCCCGCAGATCTTACTGGGCACTGATCACTGACCACTGGCCACCGCTGTGTGACACTCGTCACAGCGGCCTTGTGACATCTAACCTTGTCTTCCACAGGCCAGCCCGGCGAGGATGATTGAAACGTCTGCGGAATCCCTCCCGGCCCGGCGAACCTTCATGGAACGCCGGGCCGTTCTACGTTTCGCCCGCCACTTCCTCCCCAATCTTGCTGTACTTACCCCGGAAAAACAGCAGCGGGTCGCCCGCGCGCACCACGACGTCCTCCACTTCTGCGATGAAGATGGTGTGGTCGCCAGCCTCCTGCGCCGACTGCAGGCGGCATTCCAGATACGCCAGTGCTCCGTGCAAGATTGGAGTCCCCTGCGCAGTGCGGTCGAATCGTGCCCCGGCTTCTTCGGCGTGCCCGTGGACGTGCACCGGCCGCGCGTAGTACTCGGAAATCACCCGCTGGCTCGCGGCCAGAACGTTAACCCCGAAGCGCTTCTTGGCGTGCAGATGAGCATGAGTGCGCGCGCTGCGATCGACGCAAACTAGCACCAGCGGCGGATCAAGCGATACGGAAGCGAAGGCGTTGGCGGTCATGCCATGGACCTCGCCTTCCAAATCAAGAGTGAGGATGGTCACTCCAGTGGCAAAACATCCCATGGCCTTGCGGAATTCGGTCGCACTGATGCTCATATCGTGGGTGGAGTTTCCTGCCGCGACTGCCTACATTAGCACGCCCGTGGCCCCCTGAGCTCAACCAGTGTAAACACCTGCTCGCGACGGTTGTCACGATGAGAATAAATATGTTCCTCGGCCGGCCGGCGTGACTGGCGAGGCTTCAGATCCCTGCGCCTCCGAACGTACATGGACTTCAAGAACTCCCGATCCCCCACATTGGTAACCGCAGGGCCTTTAATGTGAGGGCTATGATAATGAGAGCTTGCTAAGGCTTGGTAACTCAATGGGAGATAGACCGGAAATCCCGGCTGAAACCCAGCTACACGTTCGCGTGTGGGGTATGGACGCGGACGCTCGCCCCTTCTCTCAGAACGCCGTTGCCCGCAACCTCAGCGGTGAAGGTGCGCAAATATTGGGCATCACCCATCCTCTGAAGACCGGCGACATCATCGGTATAAAACACGGTGAAAAAAAGGCCCGCTTCAAAGTGGCATGGGTAACCGACGGCGGAAGTCTGCGAAAGATTGAAGCCGGTGTGCAGATTGTCGAAGGCCAGCAGAGCCCCTGGCAGGAAATGGCCAGGCAGGAAATGGCCAACCCCGAAGAGCTCACGTTTGCACCCGGGAAAATCAAGAGACGATTTGTCCGGCACAAAATCCAGTTTCCTATTCAGATCGGTTTGGCAGACACCCAGCGCGCGCAAATGAATACGAACGCGACCGACATTGGCGGCCGGGGCTGTTACGTTGAGACCCTGCTCCCCCTGCCACTCGGCACGCAAGGCACCATCACGTTCTGGATGGACGACGAGAAGGTGCAGACCACTGCGGTGGTCAGGGCGAGTGATCCCGGAGTAGGGATGGGCATCGAATTTACCACGCTGGACGCTCATGTTCAGGAACGGCTGCAGCAGTTTCTGGACAAGATGGATACCTCCCCGACGCCCGAGGAAGATCCTGCTGAAACCGATCCCAATGCAACGCCGTAAGACCGGTTAGTTTCTCTTTCTCCTAACGCCGCTTCAGCGTGCCTCTTCGTCTTGGAGCGCGGACCGCTTGAGGTCAATGAGTGCTATCGCCTGATTTCAAGAGTCACAACCCTTCGTCATCACCTAGGCGACTATTCGGCGAGGGAAACTACTTAGACTGTCTGTGCAGTGTCCAAGTTTTCACGCTTCCGTCTTCCTTGCTTTTCAACGTTGCGTGAATGGTCTTACCGTCGGGCGTGACCTCTAGGGTCACGATAAAAACAATCTTGCCCTCACGCACATTCGTCTGCTCGACGGTGTAGGGGTTTATCAATTTCGCCGAGACCATCGTATGACCAGGGTCGTCTTGCATTTCATATAGCTTGCCATCGAACTTGGCTTCGAGCTTTTCTCCCAGAGGAGTCTCGGCACTGAATCCCTGCCATGTGCATTTGTATTTGATGATCGTGCTGTTCTCCGATCGGCTCAGCTTGAAGACCTGCCACGAGCCTGATACGGCGTGGGCACCCGCAGGGGCAGGCGCGATACGTCTAAAATCGCTCTCGAACGTAACCGCCTCAGCTTCAGTTGTGTCTTTCATCACCTGCGTCAAGGTGTTGCCGTCCGCTGAAACGGTGTCCGTCTCCGTGTACATCGGTTTCCCAGCCTTTTTGGAAACTATCTCGACTGTACGATCGTCCACGACGCGAACGCTCACTGTATCCCAATACCCGGTGGCGGGAACCTTTTGATCAGAGCCGTCGGTCTTGATTTGCCTATCACCTTCGCGAAACAATCCGTCCGCGACAGAAAGCACCCTCGGTTTTTCGGATGCCAGGTTTTCGTTCTTGCCGGTATCAATAACCCAGGTACCGTCGAACGGGCTTTGCGAACGAGCGTGACTGGAAAAGAGACACAGTGCCAGAAGTAGAAGGGAGGTGGCTTTCATAAGGCACGCCTAATCCAATGCTTTGGAGCGCGAGGTCGTCTAGATTCTACACTCGGTAACATCGGTTGCTGCCGTGGAACATCAATTGACGTAATATCCCCATTTCACTCACTGACCCTTGCCCGAGGTCGTCGCTGCCAACCGAGCACTGTTGTATGATTCGATGCATCCGCACGTTGCGGAACCGAGCATCGTGACCCCAACCGCCATCAGAAGCGCCAGCCCAGGAGCGCGGCACATCGTGCGCAACAGAACTCGCCGACCTGCAGCCCGGATCGCCCATCTCCCGCGACCTGGCTCTGCGCCTGATCCGCTGCAGTGACGACGATCTTCCCGCGCTGCTCGCCGCCGCCCGCGCCGCGAAAGAAAACTTCAAGCCCGGCGTCGTCACCTACTCGCGCAAAGTTTTCCTGCCGCTGACCAACCTGTGCCGCGACTACTGCGGCTACTGCACCTTCCGCCGCGATCCCGGAGAGCCCGGCGCGCACACCATGACTCCGGAAGAAGTCCTCGCCGTCGCCCGCGCCGGCGAAAAGCTGGGATGCACCGAAGCCCTCTTCAGTTTAGGCGACAAGCCCGAACTCCTCTTCCCCGAGATGCGCGACACGCTGCGCCATCTCGGCTATAAGTCCACGCTGCACTATCTCGAAGCCATGTGCGAACTCGTCCTGCGTGAGACGACTCTGCTGCCGCATCCAAATCCCGGCTTGCTCAGCGCCGAATGGATCGCCCGCCTGGCCGCCGTCTCCCCCAGCATGGGCCTCATGCTCGAAACCACCAACCGCGCCCTGCTTGCCCCCGGCGCCGCCCACGACAATGCTCCCGACAAAGTCCCGGCCAAGCGCCTGCGCACGATCGAAGAAGCGGGAAAGCAGCAAGTTCCCTTCACCACGGGCTTATTGATCGGCATCGGCGAGACTCTGGAAGACCGCGTCGATACGCTGCTCGCGATCCGCGACTTGCACGACCGCTACGGCCACATCCAGGAAGTGATCGTGCAGAACTTCCGCGCCAAGCCCAACATCCCCATGGCTCAACGTTCCCGAGCCCAGCTCAGGGGGAGATGCTGCGCACCGTGGCGGTAACTCGCTTGTTACTGCCCAACGTCAATATTCAGGCGCCTCCGAACCTGAATGCGCCGTATTATGAGGAGTTGTTGGATGCCGGCATCAACGATTGGGGAGGAGTGTCGCCGCTGACCCCTGACTACATCAATCCGGAAAAGCCCTGGCCGCATCTGGAGCAACTCCGCCTGCGCACCGAGAGTAAGGGACAACAGTTGCGCCAGCGCCTGCCGGTCTATCCTGAATTCGTGCCGGTGCTCGTGTCGAAGCCGGGATTGCTTTCTGAAAGACTTCAGCTTGCCGCGACAGCGAAGGTCTTGCCAGACAAAGGACGGCCGCATGATTTGTGTGCTCACCGGCGGCACCGGCGGCGCCAAGTTCGTGGATGGCCTGCGGCAAGTCATCCCTCCCGAAGAAATCACTCTGATCGTCAACACCGGCGACGACTTGCTGTGGTGGGGACTTTACGTCTCCCCGGACATAGACTCGATCACCTATGTACTCTCCGGCCTGCTCAGCCGCGAGCGCGGCTGGGGCGTGAAGGGAGATACTTTTCTCTGCCTGCAGGCCATGGGACAACTGGGCGAGCCCACGTGGTTCCACACCGGCGACCGCGACCTGGCAGTGCACCTGCTGCGCTCGCGCCTGCTGGCGGAAGGTAAAACGCTTTCCGAAGCCACGTCGATCATCTGCGACAAGCTCGGCGTTAAAGCGCACATTCTGCCCATGAGCGATTCGCGGGTCGAGACGCGCGTCGATACGCCTTCGGGCGAAATGAGTTTCGAAGAATATTTCGTGCAGCGCTGGTATCAGGATCCTGTAAAGTCGGTGCGTTTCGCCGGAGCCTCTGACGCTGAACCCGCGCCCGGAGTAATCGAAGCCATCACCTCTGCCGATGCGGTGCTCATCGCCCCCAGCAACCCCATCACCAGCATCGGCCCGATTCTCTCTGTACCCGGAATTCGCGACGCCCTGCGCAGCACCCGCGGCAAAATCGCTGCCGTGAGTCCGATCATCGGGAACGCCCCGGTTGCCGGACCTGCAGGCATTCTCATGACCGCGCAAGGATTGCCTTGCTCGATCGCGGGCGTGGCCAAGGCTTACGAAGATTTTCTCGATCTCCTGGTTTGCGACACCCGCGACGTGCGGCCGGCGGAAGCGCTTCGCAAAACCGGCTTGCGGGTGCAGTGTACGCAAACCATCATGCGCACGCCGGAAGACCGCGCCGACCTGGCCCGAGCAGTTCTTTCGTCGACGATAAGCGGACTGCTTTCTGACCAGCCAGTTTCTGACAAGTCCGGTTCTGATAAACCTGTTGCTGACAAATCGGCGGCCCGCACCGCCTCTGATCAGCCGTGATCCTCATTCCGGTCAAGAATCTGTCGGCGGCCAAGCAGCGTCTCGCCGCAGTTCTCGATCAGCCCGCGCGCACGGAGTTGGCGCAAGCCATGCTGCACGACGTTGTAGCAACACTTGCCGCGTGGCCGCAACGTCCGGCCTGCGCGCTCGTGACCGGCGATCCTTTCGCGGTCGAACTCGCGCGGCAATACGATTTCGAAATCATTCCCGACCCGGCGAATCCCGGCGAAACCGGCGCCATTGAGATGGCGACAGATATCTGCGTAGCGCGCGGCATCGACAGCACACTCGTCATCCCCGCCGATATTCCGCTGATTCAAGCCAGCGAGCTGGAAGAAATTCTCAACCGCGCTCCTAAAGAAGGCTCGGTGCTGGCGCCCGCGGCCGACGGCCGCGGAACCAACGCCGTCTTCCGCCGCCCCGCGAATCTCTTTCCGTTGCGCTTCGGAAACGACAGCTTCAAGCCGCATCTGGCCGCGGCCCAGGCCACGGGCAAACCCTGCATCGTGCTGCACCTGCCAGGAATCGCTGTCGACGTTGACAATCCCGAAGACTTGCAGCAAGTGCTCGCACGCCCCGGCGAAACCCGCACCCAGAGCCTGCTTCGGCGCTGGGCGCTGGACAACCGCTTTCTTGCCACTGGAACGGAGGGCCTGTGAGCCAGCCTCGCCGCAAGCACGCGAAAAACAGTGGCAGGACAGCGCAGTAAGCATCGGCTGAACCAGTTCCACATGAGATCTCAGCATCGATTCCAATCTCCCTCGCCGACGAAATCAAAGCCCGGCGATTCGCTCGCAGACAAACTGCTGCAAGCCCTCCGGCAACACTCGTCTCGTTTTCGAATCCGGCGACATCCTCGTCGTGAAACACAAAATCGTTTCCAAATCAGAGGGCCGCATCGTCGATCTCGCAACCATCAAACCCTCTGCCGATTCGATCGCCTGGGCGAAAAAATACAAACTGGATGCCCGCGTCATCGAGCTTGCCCTGCGCGAGAGCCGCGCCGTCATCCGGCGCAAGAACGGCGTGCTCATTACCGAGACGCGATCACGGCTTTATCTGCGCCAACAGCGGCGTGGACGTCTCCAACGTCGATGGCGGCCGCCACGCCCTGCTTCTGCCCGCCGATCCTGACCGCTCCGCTCGCAAACTTCATCGCGAACTCAAGCAGCGCACCGGGCTCGCCATCCCCGTCCTGATCACCGACACATTCGGCCGTCCCTGGCGCGAGGGCTTGGTCGACTTCTGCATCGGCATCGCCGGGATGAAAGCGCTGCGCGACGATCGCGGCCGCCGCGATCCGCACGGCTACACTTTGCAGGCCAGCCTTGAAGCCGTCGCTGACGAACTGGCCTGCGCCGCCGGGCTGGTCTGCGGCAAACTCAACCGCACCCCGGCCTGCATCATTCGCGGATTTCCCTACGAACCTGCCGACGGCCGCGCTCGCGACCTGCTTCGTCCCGCAGCCAGCGACTTGTTCCGCTAGGCTCTCGCCAAACGGCAGTCTCTAGGAGTAATTTGGAGTACCAGCAGGTTTGGAGAATCCCGTGCCCCGCCAACTTTCCATCTCAGAACTCGAAAACTTCCCCTCACGTTGACTGGTTCGAGATCGCGCCTCGAACTCTACGCCCGCAGTGCGATCCTCGCTGGAAAGAATTCTGGAAACTCAAGACGGCGCCTCCATTTCACAGGAAGCCGCGTTCACGCTGGCTCACGCCGAAGGCGACGACCTGCTCGGACTGCTCGCCGCCGCCAACCTGCTGCGCGCCGAACTCGCCGGCAACCTCGTCACCTACGTGGTGAATCGCAACATCAACTTCACCAACATCTGTTTTGTGGGATGCAAGTTCTGCGCCTTCAGCCGCGGCCCGCGCGAGTCCGACACCTATTTCCTCGAGCCCGATCAGGTCGCGCAAAAAGCCATCGAAGCCTGGCAACTCGGCGCCACCGAAGTCTGCATCCAGGGCGGACTGCCGCACGGCCTGCCTCCGTTCTATTATCGCGACATTCTGCGCGCGGTGAAGAGCGCCGTGCCCGCGATGCACATCCATGCCTTCTCGCCCATGGAAATCGTCTACGGCGTCGAACTCACCGGGCATGCCGCTCGCCGATTATCTCTCGATGCTGCGCGACAACGGCCTCGGCACGCTGCCCGGCACGGCCGCCGAAATTCTCGACGACGAGATCCGCGCACATTCTTTCAGCCAACAAGCTCTCCACCGCGCAGTGGATCGAAGTCATCCGCACCGCCCACCGCCTCGGCATCCGCTCCACTTCGACGATGATGTATGGACACACGGAAACGCCCGAGCACTGGGTTCGCCAGATGCTCTTGCTGCGCGAAATCCAGCAGGAAACCGGAGGCTTCACCGAATTCGTCCCGCTCGGCTTCGTGCATCAGAACACGCTGCTGTTTCATCAAGGTCTGGCGCGCTCCGGTCCCACGCTGGCCGAGCACTTGAAGGTGCACGCGCTTTCTCGCCTGCTGCTCGCCGGTTCCATCAACAACATTCAGGTTTCGTGGGTAAAGTTGAACCGGCGCCTTTCGCAACTCTGCCTGCACGCGGGCGCCAACGATTACGGCGGCACGCTGATGGAAGAAAACATTTCGCGCGAAGCCGGAGCCACCGCCGGCCAGTACACCAGCCCGGAAGATTTTCAATCGCTGATTCTGGAAATGGGCCGCGTCCCCGCCGAGCGCAACACCACCTACACGCGCATCAAGCTCAAACTGCCGCTGGAAGAGTTCACCACGGAAGAAACGCTGGAGCCGGAATTTGCATGAGCGACGCCTCGCGTCCCATCGCCATTCTGGGCGGAACCGGTCCGGCAGGCATGGGTGTCGCCCTGCGCTGGGCGCGCGCCGGAGAAACCATCATCATCGGCTCGCGCGACGCGCAGCGCGCGCAAGAAGCCGCCGACGAGATTAAAGAAATAAGTCGGGGATCAAGCCCGCGTCTCCGGCATGGAAAATTCCGCCGCCTGCGCCGCCGCGGATCTTCTCGTCCTCACCGTCCCGTTCGAAGGCCAGGCCACTCTGCTCAAGCAACTCAAGCCCGCGATCCGCCCCGGCAGCATTCTGATCGATGCCACAGTCGCACTCGCCGCCAGCGTCGGCGGACGCGCCTCGCGCACGCTCGGCGTCTGGCAAGGCTCGTCCGCGCAGCAAGCCGCCGAACTCGTGCCCAAAGGGGTAAGCGTCGCCGCCGCGTTTCACAATCTGTCGGCTGAACTTTGAATGGAGACGATCCTCTCGACTGCGATGTCATCGTCTGCAGCGACGACGCCAACGCAGCTCAACTCACGCGCGCGCTCGCCGCGAAAATTCCCGGTGTCCGCGCCATCGACGGCGGCAAACTCGAAAACGCCCGCATCCTCGAGCAGATCACCGCCCTGCTCATCGGCCTGAACATCCGCCACAAAGGCCACGGCGGCATCCGCATCACCGGATTGCCGCCGGAAGCTTACAAGTAGAATCTTCTAACCGCTCAATTCCTAGAACGAATACTTCAACGAGAACTGAATCAGCCGCGGCGTGCCGACGGTTGTAGTGATCGGTGCGCCGCCATCCCCAACGACTCCGCCGATCGCCATTGAAGGTTTCCGGAATGGCGAACGACGGATGGTTGAACAGGTTGAAGAAGTCCGTCCGGAAACGCAGATCTGCCGCTCGCCCAGCCTGAAACTCTTGTCCAGCGTGAAATCCACGTTCTTCTGCGGCGGACCGATGATGCAGTTGCGCGGCGTGTTGCCGTAGACCGTCGCATCGCTGGGCCGCCGTTGGAGAGCGTCGCCAGCGGATCCGACGTGTAGGCGGCGGGATTCACCCAATTCGCCAGCCGCGATTCCGGCTGCCCGAGGCTGGGCGCATTGGCGCAACTGAAGCCCGGAGCTGAAAGTGGCTGTCGAGGACGGGTCTGGCCAGCGCATAGGCAGTGCCTCCAGCTGGATCATAGATCGGTGAACGGCGCTCCCGATTGCAGGATTATCACTCCGCTGGTTTCCCATCCGCCCAGCGCTGCCTTGGTGAAGCCGTTGGCGTGGGCGAAGAAGGGCAGTTGGTAAACGGCGCTGGTCACGAAACGCTGCCGCCGGTCGAAATCGGAGAGGCCGCGGGAAGCCGCGCATCGGTTTGATTATTGACGCGGGTCACGAAATGCCACCGAAGCCGTAGAAACATCGTCAATCGACTTGGACCAGGTGTAGGCGCTTTGGAAATAAAGCCCCTTGCCGAAGCGATGCGCCAACGTCGCCTGCAGCGCGTTGTAGTGCGAATCGGAGTTGGGAGCGAAGTCTTCGAAATCCCCCGGTGCGATGCCGAGAAAGGGCGCACGGGCGGTGGCGTTTTCCACGGTCGAATCCACGATCGTGCACGACAACCCGAGGCCTGCAGATTGGCGCAACCCTGGCCGGAATGATGACTGGATTCTGCGGCGTGGCCAGCGTGGCCTGATCGGGATCGTAGGTCGAACGCAGACGGGTGCCCTTGGTGCCCACGTATCCGAGTTCCATAAACCAGTCGCGCCCGAGTTCGTGCTGAATCGTGAAGTTCCACTGCTGGGTGGTGCCCACAACCCAGTGCAGCGGGACGGCGAGTTGGATCAAACTATTCACGTTGCCGCTGAAAGCTGGCGACCGCATTGATCCGCGCAGTCGGAAACGCGTTGCCCAGCGTACAGGCGAGGCGAATCCCTGCAGGATCGACTGCCGTAGGCACGTAAGTCTGCGTGGGAGTGGCGCCGAGCGGCGGAATGCCGTTGGGAAAAGCCGGCGCTGTGCGCAACAGGTTGGCCAGACTGTTCCGGCTCCGGGGCAAGAAACCCACGCAGAAAGGGTAAGTGGGAGGAACGATGGCCAGATTGTCTACCGCGCCCAGATCCTCGCGGACGCTGTAGATGCCGTAGCCGCCGCGAATCGATGTAGTGTGGTGTCCCGCCGACGTCATAGGCAAAACCAATGCGCGGCTCCCAGACCGTGGCGTATTCGTTGTCGAGTCCGGCCTGATTCAGCGTTCCGGTGATGCCCGACAGCCCGAATTTGTTGACGCACTTGGGATAGACGTAGGGTTGTCCGGTCGTGTTCGCCAGGTCGGGATTGGTGTTGCCGGTGTGGCAAAGCGTGTCGTAGGGTGCACCGAGAAACTCGTTTCGGAAACCGAGATTGAGAGTCAGCGTCTTGCTGACCCGATAATCATCCTGCGCAAACCAGGAGTAGCCGGGAATGCGGTAGTCGTGGTTGCCCAGGCCGCCACCGCCCTCGCCTAAGAACGGGGAACCCGCCAGGAAAGCTCTGAAAATCCGTTGTCAGAGTACCGGTCGCGCCTGAGATAAAAAATACCAGTCCATTGTCGGCAATGGGCAAACTGCGGCGCATCGCGACGCGGTCAACCTCGCCGCCAAAGCGGAGCTGGTGCGGGCCGTGGGTCCAGCTCACGGTGTCGACCCACGTGTAGTTGTCGGAAAGAGCAGATTGCAGTTGCGTGGGATACGCTCCAAAGCCAAAAGTACCGAACTGCAGCCGGTACATGTTGGGGTCGCCGGCCTGGCCATTTACGCCCGTTGCGTGGGCAGGTTGATGCCGACCTGCGCGTTCGGTGACGGGCGGCTTCATTGTTCAGCTTGTCGCTGATGATGTTGACGCCGAAGCGGAACTCGTTGATCAGAGTATTGCTGAAGACGTGAGTTTCGGTGATGCTGCCGAAGCGGCTGTGCAGCGGAATATCGAGCGGGAAAGTTCAGATTGTTCGGTGCCGGGCTGGCCGCCGGTCTGAATCCCGTAAGAATCGGCGCCGAAAGGCTCGAACGTATCGGAGTTCGACCAGAAGAAGCGCTCCGACAAACGATCTTTGCCACCGCGAAATTCGCGGTCCCAGTTCGCGGTGAACTGGTTGTCGCGTGAACTTGCCGGGATCGGTGACCACGAGGGGATCCGTCGTGAGGCAGTGGTGTCGAGCGCTGGGACGTTCGTGGGAAGCGGATAACAGGTATCCATCCGCTCCCGCGCCAAACTGATTGCTCCTGAAGTTCAGCATATTGAACGCCACGGGATCGATCGCTGCGGCGACGCCGCAGTCCGTCGCCATCAGGGCTGCGCCGACTTGCGGTCGTGTAGTCGGAACGATAGGGAATGCTGGGACTGTTGATAAACGTTCCCGGCGAATCCCCGCTGCGCTGGCGCGTGCCCTGAAGATTGAAGTAGAAGTAACCGAACTTGGCTCCGGGACCGATCGGCCCGCCGATGTCGCCGCCGAAAATATTCTGCTTGACGACGACCTTCCCCAGAAAATAGTCGTTGGCGTCCAGCGCGGTGTTGCGGAAGTACTCCCACAGATCGCCGTGAAAGCTTGGACGTTCCGCTTTTCAGGGTGGCGTTGATGTTGCCGCCGCCGTTGCGCCCCTGCGTGGCGTCGTAGAGGCTGGTGCTGACCTTGAATTCCTGGATCGCATCTGGACTCGGCAGCGGGGTGTAAGTCAACTCGCCGAAAGCGTAGTCGGCTACGGTGATGCCGTCGATCAGATAGTTGTTGTTGTCCTCTCTCCCGCCATTGACGTGCATGTAATACCTGTGCCGCGGCCTAACTGCGCGGCGTTGTTCAAATCGGAAGATGCGCCGGCGGAGAGCGTCAGCAACTGCTGAAAGTTTCGCGTTGCCAGAGGAAGATCGGTGATCGTCTGCGCACCCAGCGATTGCCCGGTGGTGGCGTCCGTGGTGTTGACTTGCTCCACTTGGGATTGCACTTCCACAACTTCCTTCACCGTACTCACTTTCATGACTGCGGTCATGCGCGTCGTTTCCGTGATGCGCACCACCACGCCGGGAAACTTGGTGTCGGGGAAACCCGCCGCCGTTCACTTCCACCGTGTAAGTGCCTACGGGCAGCAGAGTGGCCGATGAACAGGCCGGACGCGTCGGTTGTCGCCTGGCGCAGAACTTCGCCCGTGGCTTCACTCTTGATGCTCACCTTGGCGTTGGCGATTACGGCTCCCGTCGGCGTCTTGGACCACGCCGCCGATGGCGCCCGTGGCGCCGCCTTGTGCGAAGATCATTCCAGTGAAGAAGCAGCCATGGAAAAGACTCGAGCGCCATCATCTTCCAAAGTGAATTCATCTTGTCCTCCGATCGGACGATTGTCCGTTGCTCACTCGCCATCGCTAACGGCGGATCGATGGGCTGGCCGAATAGCAAAGAAGCGGTAAGCATGCCGATATATCACGATCCTTCTATCGCATGTTCAAGAATTATGCGCACGCATCGCGGACGCGAATTCGGCGGAGAAGAATTATTGATGGGACGAGTTGGAGCGCGACGATTCAGAGAGGAATCGCAATTGTCGTGGCAGGCTGCAGCTCAAGACGGCTAAACTCGGGAGTACTCCAGCCTGAAGTCCTAATCTTCCACTGCCTGCGCCGTCATCTCCGAAGGTTCGCCGCCGGCCACGGCCTGGGCCAACAATCAACCGCCGCGCTTCCACGCGAATCTTCGGCAGCTGCAACCCGAACCAGCACGCGCCCGCCACCGACGCCAACCCGCCGATCGCTACCGTGAGCGGCGCACCTAAGCGCTCGGCCAGCGCGCCGCCGAACAGCGCTCCGATCGGAGCCATGCCCATGAACATCATCGAGTACACCGCCATCACGCGCCCGCGCAGCGCGTCCGGCACCATCACCTGGATCAGCGTGTTCGAGCACGCCATCTGCAGCATCATGCATATAGCCCACCGGCAGCAACAGAATCACCGAAACCCAGAACGTGCGCGACAGAGCAAAACATGATCAGACTCGCTCCAAATCCGGCGCAGCACCACGCCACCCAGCGCCCCAGGCCCTTCACGCCCTCGCGGAACGCCAAAGTCAGCGCGCCCAGCAGCGCACCCACGCCCGTCGCGCCCATCAGGATGCCCAACCCGCGCGCCCCGCCGTGCAGAATCTGGTCGGCGAAGATCGGCATCAGCACCACGTAGGGCATGCCCACCAGGCTCACCAATCCCAGCAGCAGCAGCAGCGCGCGGATGGGCGCGGTCTGGTTGACGAAACGGAATCCCTCCATCATGTGCTCCAGCGGCGACGCCATGGCCGCGCGGACTGGAGCTGATCACCCTCATCAGCAGCAATCCGATAATCACCGCGATGTAGCTCACCGCGTTGGCAAAGAAGCACCAGCCTTCGCCGATCTTCGCCACCAGAATCCCGGCAATTGCCGGACCGATCACGCGCGCGCCATTGAACATCGAAGAATTCAGCGCGATCGCGTTCATCAGATCTTCCTTGCCCACCATATCCACCAGAAACGATTGCCGTCCGGGAATATCGAATGCATTCACGATGCCAAGCAGACTCGCCAGCACGAACACATGCCAGACCTGAACTTTGTGAAACGAGCGTGAGCGCCGCCAGAATGAAGGCCAGCAGCATCGCCGCCGTCTGCGTGGCGATCACGATGTGGCGGCGGTTGAAGCGATCGGCGGCGATCCCGCCCAAAGGCGCAAACAGAAACACCGGAACCTGGCTCGCGAAACCCACCGACCCCAGCAGCAGCGCCGAACCGGTCAGCCGGTAAACCAGCCACGATTGCGCCACGCTCTGCATCCACGTGCCGATAAGGGAGATCAGTTGTCCGCTGAAAAAGAGCTGGAAGTTGCGATGACGCAGCGCCCGCCAAGCCACCTGCCAGCGCGATCAGCGCTCCGGAGCCGCTTCCGCGCCGCTTACTGCCCCACTTTCCTGAATTGGGATTCTCGACTCAGACACTTTATCTTCTTTCGATGACGCTTGCGGCCCTGTGGGATCACTATAACGTGTGCGCCGGCGGCAAATGTTCCCCAGATATATTCTCCACAGTCAAGTTTTCCACCGATCAGTTTCATATTCCACCGCCGGCCCAATTTTTGACTTCCCAGACCGCCCGGACTGCGCTACAGTTGCACTTGCTCTCTCCCCGGCGATCCCTCAAGGAAGGGACACGACCATGACGACTCCTCCGGTTGGTGTTGAACGCCGCATTGGACAACGCTTCGCTTTTAACCTCCCAGTCTCCTTGCGTGACGTTGCCACCGCTTCCGAGGGACTCGGTTTCACCCAGGATCTCAGTTCCCGCGGAGCCTTTCTGTTCACCGACATGGCGTTGAGTGAGGGCGCGGAGATCGAACTCACGTTAGAAATGCCCTCCGAGATCACGCTCGGCGAAAATATGCGCGTCCGCTGCCGGGGCAGCGTTCTGCGCATCGTCAAGCCCACGGATAAAGATAACGGCTGGAAACCCGCCGCCCTGGCCGAGGCCGGAGATCACGCCGAAATCAGGACCGCCGAGACCAAGATCGGCGTGGCCGTCTGCTTGAAGGGCTACGAGTATCTGCCTGAGACCGAGAGCGGTTCCCCCGATTTTCGCCGCATTTCGGCGCTGCACAGCCCCAGCGAGACGCAACGTCCTGCCGCGCCCGCGCTGCCCGGCACTCCGCGCGTTGCGGCCAGCTAGTCCCGGCTGTGCCGCGACTCAGCCGCACGAATCGCGACGAAAAATGGACAATCCCGCTCTGGGCCGGGCTCCCGCGAACTTAAGTTCTTTCACCTCACGTCAGACCTTTTCAATCGTCGAACCTTGGCTTAGAATGTTACCCACTTGCGGCGTCGTCGTAGAGGAGTATTCCAGCTGTGCACCTCTGGTTCAGGTTTTCTGCTCTGCAGATCGCTACTCTCCCGTCTCCGCATGAATTGTGTGCAGCCATTTTGTCAGGCTGGTTACTTAGGTCACTTGGCGAATAGTACTTTCTCTTTCTAACATGCAAACACCGAGAGAAATCAGCGAGAATCGCGCCATGCATGGGATCGCCGTCGCCCTCTTGACCGAGGACGGGGAACATTTATCCGAGTTGCAGAGACGGGTCGAGGCTACCCGCCTGGGTCGGGTCGTGTTCAGCAACGTCGGCTTTCCCGCCGGACCCACCGACCCCATCCTGCGCCAGATTCAGGATTTGCGCGCCGAAGTCGTCGTCGTTGACATCTCTGCCGAGAATCCTCAACGCGCCATCAAAGCCATCGAACTGATTCAAGCCAACACTCTGCAGCTCGCCATTTTCGCCAACGGAAGCATGCAGCAGCCCGCGACGATTGTCGCCAGCATGCGCGCCGGAGCCGGGGAATACCTGGATCACAATGCCGGCTCAGAGGCTCTGCTCGAAGCTCTCACGCGTTTCAGTTCCAACCGCACCCGCACTCGCGGAGGCGCAGGCAAGGCTCGCATCTTCACTTTTCTCAGCGCCAAGGGAGGCGCCGGCGCCACCACCGCCGCCGTCAACACCGCCGTTGCCCTGCAGCAAGCGCACGGCAGCGTCGTTCTGGTGGACTTCGCTCCCGTCGGCCACGCCCAACTTCATCTCAACCTGCGCCCCAGTTTTGGAGTTCCCGATGCGCTCGAGAACCTGCACCGCCTCGACGCTTCCCTGCTCGAGGGCCTGATGACCCCTGCCCAGGACGGCCTGCATCTTCTCGCCGGCCCGCAGCAGCCTTATCACGCCATCCCCACGCCGGCCGAATTGGCCCGCCTCTTCGACCTGCTGGTAAATCATTATCGTTACGTAGTGGTCGACGCCTCCAGCCGCCTCGATTCCACCACTCGCCTGCTCTCCGATCTCTCAAACGCAGTGCTCATGGTCGCTCAAACCGACGTCGTCACCCTGTGGAGCGCCAGCCGCATTCATGCCTTCCTCGAAGAAGGCGCAGGCCGCAACCGGCTGCGCATGGTTTTGAATCGCTACAAAAAGATTCCGGGTTTCACCGACGAAGATATCGAGAGCGCCACGCGCTGCAAAGTTCTGTGGAAGATTCCCAACGCGTTTCACTCCGATCTCGCCCGCCATCGATCACGGCACGCCTGTAGTTTTGCAGGAAAGCCTGGAAGTGAGCCGCTCGTTCCGCGCGCTGGCCGCGGCCTTGGCCGAGGCTTCCACCACCGCCGAAGGCGGACTCGATCTCGTCTACGCTCAGGAAAAGCCCGACATCAAAAAGAAGGTCGCCAACCGCCTCCTCATCACCCCCGCCCGCGCTGGCCAATAAGTTCCGATGGTGGTGCAGTTTGATTGTCATCCTGAACAAGCGTTCTTTGCGCAGTGAAAGCCTGCCCTGAGCGAAGCCGAAGGGGATCCGGGCGAGCCGCGCGATGTGTCGCGCCGCTTTTACTAAGTAACGCCGCGACACAATAATCGCGCGTTTGGCTCGCATCCTTATCGACTCTTAACGCCATCCCCATGTCCTCGTGGCTACCCCGAAAGCTCGTTTTCCATCTAACATAGAGAGATGCGCCAAGCCCCGGGCCCGCTCCAGGAAGCAGAGACTGAACCATCGTCCCCGGAGCTGATCCTTCTGATCGCACCCGAACCCCGGTCTCGCGTCTTCCTGCAGAATCTTCGCGATCTGTTTCGCCAACCCGAATCCGGCACCGTTACATCTCGAGTCCGCCCCCGCCGCTTTCTGGCCCGATGTCTTCGTCGACCGCGGACTGCCCTGGCGCCGCTTCGCGCAGTCAGGCGCCTATCACGTTCTCGCACTCGTTTTGATCTGGGCGGGATCGCGCTTCCTCGCCCTGCAGCCTCATCCCGCGTCCCAACCCGCGTTCACTCACGCCGACGTCGTCTACTACACTCCTTCGGAGTATCTACCTCCACTCGACACACGCCGCTCGACCTCCACCCGCGCCCGCAAGGCCGATCCCGAATACTCCGCGCAGCCGATCATTTCCGTGCCTCCTGAGGCCGACAACCATTCGCAAACTATCGTCACGCCGCCCAACATCAAGCTGCAGCGCGACGTTGCGATGCCGAACGTCGTCTCCCTGCTCGAAAAAATGCCCGGCAACCCGCAGATGCCGATCCGCCCAGCTCCCGTAGTTCCCGCCTCGGAGACTTCGCGTCTAGCGCCGCGAATGGAACGCGCAGTGATCGCACCGCCGCCAGCCATGGAAACCAATTCTGCCCGCCGCGTCGGCGATCTCAACATCGGACACAGCTCGGTGATTGCGCCCGCCCCGCAACTTTCTCTAGACGAACAGCGCGCCGCAGCCGACGGCCGCAGCGCCACCATGAGCAAACACTCGCTCCAGGTAATTGCGCCGCCGCCCGTCCCTGGCCGCGTCAGGACGCTCCCACTCCGGCCAGGGCATGCTCGCGCTCAACCTCCATCCCGCAGTCGGCGCGCCGCCCGATCCGCCAGCCGGCAATCGCCGCGGCAATTTCGCTGCTACTCCAGAAGGCCATCGCGGAGCCTCCGGTGCGCCCGCCACAAGCGCTGGAAACGGCAAAGCAGATGGAAGTGGAGCGGGCAAGAACAGCGGCAACCTGCCTTCGGGCTTGTACGTCGGCAATCCCGCTGCGAAGAGCTCGAGCGCCTATTCCGTCAATCCGCGCCTGCTCGCGAACGCGCGCCCGCCGCGCATGCCAGCATGCGCAGACGCTCCAACCAACGAACGCCAGCAAGCTCTCGGATGTAGAGCGCGCCGTCTTCGGCGACCGCAAGTACTACTCTCTCAGCCTCAATATGCCGAATCTCAACTCCGCCGGCGGCAGTTGGATCATCCGCTTCGCCGCCTTGCAGAAGGATTCGATCCCCGGCAGTCCTTCTTCCCGAGCCGCAGCGAGCGATCCACCCGCTGAAGCTTCATCCCAGGGCGATCTCTCCGCACCGGTGGCAACGCGAAAAGTCGATCCCGCCTATCCACTGGAACTGATGCGGCAGAACGTGGGCGGCACCGTCATCCTTTACGGAGTCATCCACACCGACGGCACGGTCGGCAGCGTGCGCGTTCTGCGCGGAGTCGACGATCGCCTGGCCCAGTTCGCCACCGAAGCAATCGAGAAGTGGAAGTTCCAGCCGGCAACCAGGAACGGCGTTCCCGTGGATGTAGAAGCAACGTTCTGGATCCCATTCCATCCCGCGAAAGCGAACCCGAACTTCTGAGTTCGGGGATCTCGTTCGCGGTCTCGTGAGGAAGGTGGACACCACTGACCTCCAAGACTGGGTGCATGAGCGCAATAGCGATGTTTCGTCAAAATCAGGCGGCCTTGCGCTCGCGTCATATTTGACTTATAAACGACAGCACTATGGAGGATGCAAGTAGGATCGGGCTCCCCATCCTTTCGGGAGTTGTAACGTTGTCCCGAAGAATTTCGCTGCTTACGGTCCTACTGGGTGCACTCGCGCTGGCGCAGGAAAAACCGGCCGAAAAAGCGGCTGGAACGCCCGCGCAACAATCCGCCCCGAAACCTGCTGAAAAATCTCCGTCTCTTACTCAGGATTTCTCCAAAGAAGCCTACATCATCGATCGGTTTGCCACGCATATCGTGGCGGAAAACGATGGCACAGGCACGCGCGAGCTGACCGCCCAAGTCAAGCTGCTGGCGGACGCGGGGGTGAAAGCGTTTGCCGTCTTGAACTTTGTCTACACCAGCGCCAACGAAGCGGTTGAGATTGACTATGTGCGCGTTCGCAAGCCCGACGGCACGGTCGTGAAGACGCCGGATTACAACATTCAAGACATGCCGGGCGAAGTCACGCGAACGGCCCCGCTCTACAGCGACATTCATGAGAAGCATATTGCGGTAAAAGGCCTGAGCGTGGGCGACGAACTGGAGTACCTGGTGCGCTTTCGCGTCTTCAAGCCGGAAGTGCCTGGCCAGTTCTGGTACGAGTATTCATTTGCCAAGAGCTGGGTCGCCAAAGACGAACAAGTCGAGATTAGCCTTCCCGCCGAGAAATACGTCAAGGTTGTAAGCCCGGGATTTGAGCCAGAGGTGAAGATCGAAGGAGCGCGGCGCATCTACCGGTGGACACATCAGAATCTCACGGTGAAGGAGAAAGACCCGGATGAGCCGCCGCGCCGCACCCCGCCGAATCCGGATGTGCAGGTCACCACCTTCGCCAACTGGGAGGACGTAGGGCGCTGGTATGGCGGGTTGCAGAAAGACCCCCTGACGGTGACCCCAGCCATTCAGTCGAAGGCAGACGAACTCACCAAAGGATTGAAGACGGAAGACGAGAAGATCCACGTCATCTACAACTTCGTGGCCCTGAAGTTTCACTATATCGGCCTGGACTTCGGAATCGGGCGCTACCAGCCGCATGCTGCCGACGACGTGCTCGACAATGGTTATGGCGATTGCAAGGACAAGCACACGCTGCTCGCTTCGCTCCTTAAGGCGGAGGGTATCGAGGCCTGGCCGGCGTTGATCCACGCCAGCCGCAGGCTAGATCCCGAGGTTCCATCGCCGGCGCAATTCAATCACGTGATCACCGTAGTGCCAGCAGCCGGGCGGTTCGTACTGGCTCGACACCACGCCCGAAGTCGCGCCCTACGGCCTGCTGTTGGTCTCGCTCCGGGATAAGCAGGCTCTGGTGATTCCCACCAGCAAGCCGCCGCAGCTGATGACGACGCCGGAGAATCCTCCTTTTCCGTCGGATCAGGAGTTTTCCATGCAAGGCAAGCTTAGCCCTTCCGGCACGTTCACCGGCCATGCGGAGCAATCCTATCGTGGCGACGTGGAAGTAGCGTTGCGCATCGCCCTCCGCCAGCTCCCAGAGTCGCAGTGGCGCGATGCAGTGCAGAGAATGTCCTATGCGCTGAACTTTGGCGGCGAAGTCAGCAACGTGAAAGTTACGCCGCCTGATGAGATAGACAAGCCCCTCGAAATTTCCTACGACTATGTGCGCAAGAAGTACGGCAACTGGGATGAGCGGCAGATCACGGCGCCACTCCCGCCGATGGGCATCGAGGTGGCCAAAGACGCCCGCGACAAGAAGCCGGAAGAACCGGTGCTGCTCGGGGCGTTGGGCAAGGTCGTCTACCAGTCACGACTCGAACTGCCCGAGGGTTATACATTGCAAACCCCGGCTCCGCTTCACCTGTCGGAGCCCTACGTGGAATATGACGACACCCCCCGGTTGGAAAACAATGTGCTCACCACGACACGCAAGCTTGTCGTGAAGAAGAATGAGGTGCCCCTCGCCGAATGGGACGGGTACCGCAAGTTCGGCCGCTCCCTGTACGACGACGAGTTCAACTTCATGCGTCTGGACGGAGCGAGCGCGACGGTCATGGGTAAGGCCGACGAGGCAAACACAGAAGTCGAGGACAAAGATCTGAGCATCGACGACATGTTCAGCGAGGGAGCCAGCGCCCTGCAGCGCAGAGACTTCCGCCGGGCGCAGCAACTGAACGAGAGGGTCCTCGCGAAAGATCCCAAGTACAAGGGAGCACATTTCAATCTGGCCGCGGCTCTACTGGCACAGAGCAATCTGGAAGAAGCGTTAAAGGAGTTCCGCAACGAACAGGAAATTTCGCCTGCCGATGCGCGCAGCTACCAGATTCCAGCCGCTTATCTCATGCAAATGGGGCGCGACGACGAAGCTGCCGACGAGTGGCGCAGGTTGCTAAAAGCCGATCCGTCGAACTGGATGGCCGCGTCAACGCTGGGCGCGCTGCTTTACCAGCAGGAAAAGTACACCGAAGAAGTGGCGGTGCTGGAGCCTGCCGTCAAAGCCGAGCCCGATAATTCGGGCATCCTCACGCAATTGAGCATGGCTTACATCAAGGCCGGACAGAACGATAAGGGAGTCGCCGGCCTCGAAAAAGCGGTGGAGCAGAAGGGCGACGATCCTGATCTTCTGAACAACGCCGCGTGGATGCTGGTGGACAACAAGCTCAGCCTTGACCAGGCGCAGCAATACGCCGAAACAGGAATCAAGAAGCTCGAAGAGCAAGGGCTGGCCGCGAATTCGAACGACGCGAGATTGGGCGTAACCTACGAGCTATCGCTCACGTGGGACACGCTGGGCTGGGTCTACTTTCAACAGGGGGACATGAAGCGTGCAGAAAGCCTGATTCGGCCCGCATGGTTGCTGGGCGAGAATGAACTCGTGGGCGAACACTTGGGCGAAATTTACGAGAAAGAGGGGAGAGCAAAAGAGGCAGCCCGCATGTATCAGCTGTCACTGGCGGCCATGTCTCCTCCACACGGGAGAATGGAAGGCTTTTCGCCGACAGACCGGATCAAGGAGTATGACAAGCGCACAGCGGAAGTTACAGCGCGCTACGTAAAGCTGACCGGGAAGAAGCCGACGAACGAAATCCGGCGCCTGCCGAACGGCCAGTGGACCTTGAACAGCGAAGAGGAGCTACAACGCCAGCATGAAGTCAAGTTCGCCAACGAAAAGAAAATTGCGGGCAGGGCCCAGTTCATCATCATCCTTAAGCCAGGCAAGATCGAGTCGGTGGATTACGCGAGCGGAGACAACGATTTGAAGCCGCTCGCAGCGAAATTGAAAGAGGCGCACTTCGCGCTGGAGTTTCCGCTGAACAGTACAGCCGTCCTCACATTGAAGGCAGATGTTCGCTGCTCGGCGATGTCGGGATGCACGGCGACGCTGGCCGATCCCGCGCCGCCCATGTTGGCTTTCCGGACTATTCACTAACATCACCACCGGCATCAAGAAGCAAAATCCACAGCCCCCTTGTGACATCTGACCTTGTGTTCAACATCAAATTTGCGCGATCATAGTCGAGGCCGTGACGGTCGGGAGAACCCGCACCGTCGCCCTCCTAAGTCCTTTGTTGTCTGGATTTTGACCTCTAAGTTCTTTGACATCCGGATTTTGCAGGGAATTTCCTGCTAACGTGATGATTCCAGTGATGGGAGGGGGGAGGGGGATACCCCGATTCCAGTACGCAGAAGCGCAACGTCGCGAACACCCAGCGACTCCCAAGTACCTTTATTTTGCGCAAAAAACGCACAGGAGGCGGAGCGCCCGTCAGCAGTTCAGTGTGTCTGGGTACTAGGTGCTGGGTACTAGGTACCGGTACTGGCAACTAGCTACTCGTTCCTACGCCTTAGCGCCCTTCTTCTTCTCGAGCGCAGCGTAGATTGCGGGGTCGGTGCAGACTTCGTAGTAGGTGCGGTCAGTCCATCCCTGGACGGAAAAGTCTTCTGCATTGATTCGCGGCACGCGGCTTTCGCGCACCACGATCTTGCGAAAAATATCGCGGTCGACCGGAACGGTACCGCTCGACAGCTTGTACTCTCCCTTATCCGACGCCATCGAGGGCGGCAGTTTCACCGTCAGCGGCACCAGTGAAATCTCCTGCTCCAGTTTGCGGAAGGCAGCTTCATTCATGCGAATGCCGCCCAGGTTAAAGCTCACGATGGAGTCTTCAGCATTCGCCCCCGGATCTTCCGCGGGCCCTGCACCCGCCGTCTGGAAGACATAGACGTGAAACGGACCGGCCTGCGATTCCATGACCTTGCGGGCCCGCTTGTTGCAGGAAGAGAGGCGGTCACTCTGGTTCAGCGCTTCGGAAATCATGATCTGATGTTCGCCGTCCATCAGATACAGCGGCGCCGATTCCTGCAGCGTGATGCCCACGCCCAACTCCAGCCCCGGCATGCCCGAGCGCTGCATCAGTTCGTTGTAGCCGCGCACAATCTCAATGATCTCTCGAGCCAGCACGCAGGCACGGCTCACGGCAAGACCAGGCTCGCCGGCACGCTCCAGGATTGCAAGGATGATGGCATCGCCCTCGAGGAAAACTTTCTGCGCTCCGTACTTGCTCAGGAGCTTGTTCACCGGATCGTAAAAGTTCAAGCTGAAGTACGACGCCGGATTAAGCCCTTTCTCCATCAGCGTGCGCGTGAGACGGGTTGAGTCGCGCACGTCGGCCTTGAGCACCACATGCCGCAGCACTCGGTCTTCCTCAGGCTGCTGCGGCTGCTCCTCAGGAAGCAGGAATTCGTAAAGCGTCCCGTTCATTCGGGAAAGCTCGCGCAGTTTTTCGGTACTGACCAGGTTTACCGAGTCGAGCGCCGCGTTCAGCACTTCCAGCCGCTTCAGATCGCGGTGATAGTGAGAGAAATCCTGCAGAAACCGCGCCGCCACTTTGGCCCGCTCCGCGCCGCGGCAACTCGCAACTTTCGCCACCGCCGCATACAAGCTGGCCGGAGAAAGCTTGCCATGCTCCTGAATCATGCGCTCCACGCGGTCGCATTCAGGTCGCGAGATCAGGGCATTCTTCAGTTGCTGAGGATTGATTCGCGGAGCGTACTCGCTAAGCAGCGGAACCGTGTGATAGGACGCGATGACATGCTCCATCACCTGTTCGTCTTCGAGCAGTCGCACCCACTGCGCCAACCGTTCCTGCTTCGCAACCCCATCCGCAGTGGAATCATCGGGCGTTCCAGTCCCGACCAGCGCGCGGGCATTTTCCGGAGCACACAGCCAGGCGCTAATGGTGTCGCTGGAAGTCTCTTCACCGTAGACCGATCGCACGAAACCCCAGACCACGTCCTGCAAGCGGCCGTAGCGGTCGGGATCGCGATCCCAATTGCCCAGCATCACATAATGTTCGGCGCACAGGTAGTCGTCGCGGCCATCCTCGGAGAACGCCAGTCGGTTCACGAACAGCCCATAACTGCCCAGGCCCGCGCTGCCGGGTTCTTGCTTCGCGTCTGCGGAGTTCCCTTCTGCAGTCTTCGCTTCTGGAGTCTTGGCTTCTCCGAAGAACGACCGTCGGGTGCGCGCCAGCGTTTCTTTTTCGATCTCGCGCAGGGTCTCGAACAGATCCTGTCCGGTCTTGCGCAGGATGATCTTCTTTCGCACCTGGAAGCCGGCCACGCGCTCGCGATACTCCACGCCTTTGCCCTGCCGTATGCCGTCATAAGTCTTGAGCAGAACGCGGCAGCGTTCCAGCACCTGCGCAAACTGCAGGTTCATCTCCATGCGGAGAAACTTGGTAACCGCCAGCCGGGCCAGCAGATCGACGGAAATCTTTTCTTCCTTCTTGGCGCGATTCAGTGCGGCAAGATGCAGTTCGGCCAGCACTGGCTTCCAGTCAGATTTTTCGGCAGGGGTGCGACTTTGGCTGGCCACGGCACTTCGCATCCACGAAGGTCCCTGGTTTCGTTGCGGAGTCTCGGCCGCCAGCAGTCCTTCCAACTCGCCGTGGCGCACGATCAACCGCGTGATCTGCGCCCGCGCCGCATCGACAAAGCGCGGGCTCAGGACGACGTCGTGCCGCAGGTTGTCGACCCCGACTGCCAGCCCTTCAAGAGCAAGCGATGGCGCAGCGGCAATCATCTCCGGCGGCGCCAGTTTCTCTGGCTCCTTGCCGAGACGGAAGATGGGAAGTCGTGGCATTCGCGAATCGTCAGATTCTTGGAAGTTGCTGATTACACATGTACTATCGAGGCTAGCACGCGCTCGGCGGCGGCTAAAGTTACCGAGGTTACGGGGATTGTGCCGCTTAGGTTGGTAAGTGCTGCAGAAAGCGCGGATTGTGTCAGAACGGCCTTCCGCTGAGCCTTCGAAGTACGTCAATAGCAGTGCAATTGCTACTGGCTCTTGATTCTCGCGGCTTCGAACTCATCGCCCTTCTGCCATCCTACGAGCTTGGTAAAGCTTGCCGCTTCCCAGCCCAGCGCGAAGCCGAATCGCGCCATCGCGCCATCGCCGACGAAATCCATCTCAGGATGGTATTCGTCGCTCGGCTGGTGATAGTGCTTCTCCGTGTATTCCTTGTCCTGCGCCAATCCCCAAGCCTCATCGTGACCTTTAAACTTCATGCCTTCGTTGATCGAGAACGCAGGAATGCCGACGCGCGCCAAGCTGAAATGATCGGAGCGGTAAAAATGTCCCGCTTCGGGGCGGGCATCAGGACGGATCGTCAGCCGGAACTCCTTGGCCATGGCCTGCACCCACGGATAGAACGTCGTGCGCTCCGCGCCTGAAACTTCTACTTCCTCCGGCGCTCCCGCGGGCGGCACAGCATCATAATTCAAGTCCAGCGCGATCTTCCCTGCAGGAACCGGCGGATGCTTGCCCAGATATTCCGAGCCCAGCAGTCCCTGCTCCTCGGCGGTAACGGCCGCGAAGATCATCGACCGTCCCGGCCGGTCTTTGGCCACGCTGAACGCACGCGCCAGTTCCAGCAGAATGCCGCAGCCCGTGGCGTTGTCCACAGCGCCGTTGTAAATATTGTCGCCCGGCATGTCGGGACGAATGCCAAGGTGGTCGTAGTGCGCCGTGTACATCACCGCTTCGTCTCTCAGATTGCGGTCGGAACCCGGCAGCATCGCCAGCACGTTATTCGATTCGAAGTGCCGCACATTGCTCACCATGTGCGCCTTCAGCTTCGTCCCCAGACTCACGGGACGAAACTCCCGCGTGCGCGCATCCGCCATCATCTTTCGAGATCCATGCCCGATGCCGCATGCCAATTTGCGCGCCACATCAAGCTGCACCCAGGACGCGACCTTCAGCGCCGGACCTTCCACCTTCAAATAAGACTTCTCCCCTGAATTCGAGTTCCGCACCACTTCCCAGGGATAACTTGCCATGTCTTCTTTGTGGATGAGAATCACGCCCACGGCGCCCTTGCGCGCGGCCTCTTCGTATTTGTAAGTCCAGCGGCCGTAGTAGGTGAGCGCTTTGCCTTTGAAAAACTTCGGATCATCCGACGGCGGCTCGTTCACCAGCATGAGCAGGACTTTGCCGCGCACGTCTGCGCCTTTGTAGTCATCCCAGTTATATTCCGGAGCTTCAATGCCGTATCCCACGTAGACGATCTCGGCGTCCACATCGGACTGCGCTTGCTGGGTCTGATCGTAGGCGACGTACTCATCGAGGGGTTTCAGATTCATCGCCCCGCCTTGCTTGGGAACGAGCGAAAACTTTGTTTCGGGAAGCGTCGTGATTCCCACGAGAGGCACTTTCTGCAAGTAGGACCCGTTGTCACCGGCCGGCTTCAATCCATATTCCGCAAATTGCGTGGCTATGTATTCGGCGGCGAGGTCACCGCCGCGCTGTCCGGTGCCGCGGCCTTCGAGAAGATCGTGCGAAAGAAAGCGGACATGCCAGCGAATGTGTTCGGGATTGATGGTCTCCATGGCCGCAAACGCCGCACCCGGCAGGCGCACCGAAACGGCCTCGCGCTTGGTCGCGGCCGGTACGGGAGTTGGAGGCGCGCCGCCTTCCGCCCACACCAGCAGGCTCAGAGCGGCGATCACGCCCGCCAGAACACTTCTTCTCGCGAATGCTTGCATAGATCTGTCTTTCCCCCCGACGAAGCTCAGTATCGGCGCGGAGCAATGCGCATAGCAGGAATTTGCCTATTGTTATGACTGAGGGAATTGTAACGGACAGAAGGAGTTTCGTTCGTAAGGGAGCAGCACAAGCCCCTGCACGGCGGGTCAATGTCCCTTGGGGCCTCGGGGCAAACTTCCGGTAGTACCTGCGTTTATCGCGACGTGCCCAGGCGTCCTCTGTAGTTTTCGTGCTGGTTACCGTTCCCGCGACCGCGGGATTAGTTCTTCGAGCTTCAACCGGCGCGGAAATCGCGCACATCTTCTCCCGGCTTGAACAGCGCGGCCGGCGCGATCTTCGCTGACTCGGCCATCTTGCGGCTGATCTCTGTGAAGTCGGCCTTCACCCAGCCGACGCTGGAAACTTCAATTTTGCCGTCTTGCGCGATCCAGAAGATGCTCGGGACATTAGTCAGGCCGTAGGCGTTCGACACGGGATAGGTTTCCCTTTCGTCGAGCAGCACCGGAAACGTTACGCCAAATTCCTTGGTGAAGTCCGCCGTGTGCCTTGGGTCGTCCTGCGAAACGCCGATGAGCCTGACGCCCTGGTGCCCATACGCCCGCTCCAGCCGCTCCAGAAATGGAAACGCATACTGGCAGATGGGACACGAAACTTTGAAAAATGCCAGCACCACGGGACCGCGCGCCAGTTCCTCGCGCAACACGAAACGCCTGCCATCCATCGCTTTCAGTTCAAAGTCGGGCGCTTTGGTGCCCGCGGTCAATGCCGCCATCGGTCGTCCTCCGGTTTGTTTTTTCAGGATGTTTCGCAGCCAGCGCATGTGGCCTCGCCCTGACTACTTTCATTTTAGATGATGCGGATCGCAAAAAAGGAGTTACTAGTGGCCGGTTGCCAGTGGGCGCTGATTTCCCTCACAACATTTCCGCTTTTCGCAGAATCTTACGCGCGAGACCGGTAAGAGCAACCTGCCGCAGCCGCTCCGACGGAATCCATTTCCCATCAACGCTCGATGGCGCAGCGCCGCGCCAAACGCGGACGGTGTAATCTGTGACCGTGATCGAATGGCGCAGCGTGAGGGAAGGACGACCCGCTCCATTCGAGCTCGCCAGCTCGGGCAACTCCCACATTCCAGGCATCAGGGACGCATCTGCGGCCGCCGAATCAGAAAAACCTCGTCCATCCCGACGATCCAAAGCATAGTGAATCTCTCGCTTCTTCTGCCGCGCCGGCTTCGCCATCGGTCGGCATCTCTCCGCGCGTGACGCATAGTTCGATTACCGGACAGGTCAAGCATGCCGGCGCGCGCGGCGTGCACACGACCGCGCCCAACTCCATCATGGCCTGATTGAAATCGCCGGGACGCTTGGGATCCAGAAGATCGTTAGCGGCTTGCCACAACTCTTCTCCGGCCAACCGCTTCCCTGACACTCGCTGCAACACGCGCTCGACGTTGCCATCGACCACGGCGACTGGTTCGCTCGAACGCGATGCTGGCGATCGCCGCCGCGGTGTAGCGCCCAATCCCCGGCAAGGCACGCCAGGCTTCGGCCGTCGTCGGAAACTTTCCTCCATAGCTCTCGCACTACGACTTTCGCCGCGGCGTGCAGCATGCGCGCCCGCCGGTAATATCCCAGGCCGCTCCACGCTGCGAGCACGCTAGCCTCGCGCGCAGCCGCCAGTTTCTCTACGGTGGGAAAACGCCGCAGGAATTCCTGATAGTGCTCGATCACCGCCGCCACCCGCGTCTGCTGCAGCATGATTTCCGAAAGCCACACGCGGTAGGGATCGCGGTTCGCGCGCCAGGGCAGATCGCGCCGATGGGCGTCATACCAGGCGAGGAGCTCTCCTGCGAAACTGCCGTTGCTGGGGTTTGGAAAGGAATCTCTGGAGTGGATTGCGGCGTCTTCACGCTTCCAGCCTACGCCGCACCGGCCGCTCAAGAATGGATTCCTTACTCGCACGGCGCCGTACCTGCGACCGTGCTGCGAAATCTTCCGAAAGAATCTCAGTCATCCCGTAGCGTTCCGCGTAAGCCCAGAGTTGAGCGTCGAACCACGACAGCCGGTACGCGGCCATGCCTCGCAGAGCCGTCCTCACCATCAGTTCGTCGGGGTACAGGATTGGAAACTCAATGAGCAGCTCTTCGGCTTCGCGAAAAACCTCTTCAGCCGTCAGGAGCGGGCTGTCCCATCCAACGCAGCCTGGGAGCTACGGACATAAACTCCATCAATAGCTTGATGCGGGATGTATAGCGCTGCAGCGCTGACGGATTCGCGCAGCAAATCTTCCGCAATTGACTGTTTCCGCGGATCGCGAGGGTCCCAACGGTAGATTAGGATATTGGTGTCAACGAGGGAAGCCACGCGGCAGGCCTCGATCGTCGTTGTAAAGTTCCTCTCGCGTCCATCCTCTACCCGAGGTCTCGGGTTCTGGGTGCCGGGCTTCCCGTTTAGCACGGCCTGCTCCCGCTTCCGAAGTCGCTTCGTTCCTTCATCGAACAGTTCCAATCGTTCCTCCGGGCTCAGCCTCATTCCGTCCTTTGCTTTGGGCCGCATTAATTCCACGCGAATGCTTTCACCCGCCGGAATCCATTCCAGTTCGTCGCCCGGACGGATGCCGTACTGGTCGGCAATCTTCTTGGGCACGGTCAACTGCAGCTTGGACGTCACCTTTGGCATATCCTTACTTTATCAAGGATGGAATCCTTACTGCAAGGACTAATTGATGCTGCCCATACTCCTCCAGCCCAGCTTTGCCGGGATATGCGCCGCCATTGACCCGCGCTCCCAAGCGCGAAATAATGGTCGGGCCTGGCATCCGCAACATTTGCGTGAGTTTATCCACGCTCAGCAGTATCGAGGAGCATCATGAACGACTTCAACCGCAAGGTGGAAGACGCGTCGGCGCGCGTCAGCAAGACTGTCGCCGAGGCTGCCGAACGGATCGAGAAAGAGATCCCCGAGTTCATCAAGTATCTGAACGACGAGGTTGTTCCTGCCGTGCGGCAGCACTCGACCAAGGCCCTGCGCACCGCGAGTGTAAAGCTCATCGAACTGGCCGACTACCTGGAGCAGCAAAAAGAGCAGCAAAAAGCTTCGCAGAAGTGAAGCTGCGTCACCGCCGCTTTCGTCGCTCACGCTGTGATTCTCATCTCTGCTGCTTACGATCCTGCTGTTGCTCGCGGGATGCGGGCATCCCAAGCAAGCGCGCGTGAATGTGCCGCCGCCACCGGCCGCGACGACCGAGCCTTCCTCAACCGAATCGCCGGCCACATCCCCTCCCGCAAGCACCGCGAAGAATAACCAACCGCTGGGAGCCGAGAGTAGCGACAAAGAAAGCAGCGTTGATCTTGCGGAGCCGACGATTCCCGCAGCGGCCACGCCGCTGGCGACCGAAATCGGACGGGCCAGCTGGTACGGTCCGCCGTATCACAACCGCCGCGGATCGAATGGCGAAGTCTACAACATGAATGCCATGACCGCGGCGCATCGCACGCTTCCTCTGGGCTCGATCGTGCGCGTCACGAATTTGAAGACCGGCCACACGGCGTTGGTGCGCATTACCGACCGCGGACCATTCATTCCCGGCCGGGTTCTGGATTTATCGCTGGCCGCGGCGCGCAAGCTCGATGTCTACCTGCCCGGAATCGCGGAAGTGAAAGTGGAAGTGATGCAGACCCCGGCGCCGCTCGAAACCGGCGGAAAGTGGGCGGTGCAGATTGGCGGCTTTCCCGATGAAGACGAAGCCACGAAGCTTGCCGACCACCTGACGCGCCGCTACCGCACGGCTAAGGTGCAACGCTTCGCCAGTCCTGCGGGCGATTGGTGGGTGCGGGTGCGCGTTCTCGGCGACGATCGCGAGCGTGCTCAGGAAATGGTCGCGGAGACCGAAACGCCGGAGGGCGCGGTGTTTCTGGTACGACTGGATTGAAAGCAGTGATCAGTAGCCAGGGACTAGGGGCTAGGGATTAGGGGTCAGGCTAGTCAGGATCTGAGCCCCGACCACTGGCCACTTTTCTGTTATGCTCACGCCGGAGTTCCCCATGACTGACGCCAGCCAGCGACTGCCTTTTCTGCCGCATTCTCCGCGGCGAAATTCCCGCCAAGAAAGTTTATGAGGACAAGCACGTCTTGGCCTTTGAAGACATCAACCCGAAGGCTCCCACGCATGTGCTGATCATCCCCAAGAAACATTTTGCGGGATTGAAAGAGGCGCAGGCCGAAGACGCCGAAGTGATTGGCCGCTGCCATCTGGCGGCGGCTGAGATTGCGCGCCAGCGCAAGATCGAGGAGGGATACCGCACCGTGCTTAACGTGGGTCCGGGAGCGGGGCAGTCGGTGTTTCATCTTCACGTCCACCTCTTGGGCGGACGTCATCTGAGCTGGCCTCCGGGGTAGGAGGCAGTTCTCAGTTCTCAGTGTTCTCAGTTTCCTGCTCCCTACTGTACCGTCGGATTCTCGTCTTCCGAGGCTCCGTGGCGGCGCAGCAGTTGAGGAAGATTCTGGGAGAAGGCGGAACGGGGCAGAACCATGTCGCAGCCCACTTCGTGCGCCTTCTGCTTCAGATCGCCTTGAACATGCGAAAGGAATCCGATGATCGAGGTTCCCTTCTTCAGCTTCGCCTTCAGCTTGGGGATCAGCGTCAGCGGCTTGGCGTTGGCGTTGTTGAGGTCAAAAATAATCAGCGAAGGCTTCTCTTCGCCGTTCTGCTGCATGCGATCGGCGAGGTCTTTGTCGTTCTTGGCGAACTCGACCTTGACGTTGAGCTTGCGCGCGGTCTCCTGAATCTTGGCGGCGAAGAACAGGTCGTCGACGAAGGCAAAGATGCGCGAGTTGGAATCTTCGCGCAACGCGGGCAGAGGCTCGGGATCGGCGGGCGCAAAAGGCGCGGCGAAGCCGGGACGCTGGCGGCGCGCTCCCTGGCCGTTGTTGCCGTTGCCGGCCAAAGCGGCGCGATAGCTGTGGTCCATGGGCGCGGTGTAGATGCCATCCTGGTTGTGGCGCGCCTGGCTGGGGCCGGCGGGGCGAGGCCCGCGGGGATTGTTGGGGCGGCGTCCGCGACGCCGTCTACTTCTGCCTCCACCACCGGAGGGTCTTCCTTGTCCCTGTCCTTGTCCAGATGATCCTGCGTTCATAGTCCTCTCAAACCTGCTGGGCCGGGTTTTCGTCCCGGTGCAGGGCGGCAAAATATCACGATGTACGGTTCCCCATTGGGTTGCGGCAGGCTCTCACAGGGTTGGCGCAAAGCCACTGTTCTTGCGGGGCCTAACCACTTGCTCGGTGACACCACTCAGTCACATACGTCAACCATCAAGTTTCGCGATCGCGCGTTCGAGGGGGCACAGCCCACTCATGCGGAACTGCGGGTTGGGCTGGAACGCAATCGCGATCGACCGCTCTCTGGTGATGCAAACTCGCACTGACAAAAAATTCTAAATTTTGCGTATCGGTTATCCGTTATCGGAATCCGTCGCGCCGCCGGGAACGGCCTGGGACGCGGAAGGCCTACGCGGGAACGAGGCCAATGAGAACAAACTAATGGTACTCGCCCCAGGGCAAGCGCGCAAGGGGCAAACTGGGAGCCTTTTTGCACAGGAGGACATGGCTTGTCAGGTCTCCGCTTTTCGGGCTTCGGGTGTCGCGCCTCGGCAAGGGTAGACGGAGTAAACCCTCGCGCATGAGAAAGCGCTCCGCGGGTGCGGAGCGCTTTCTGGTTTTTTGTAGTCTATTGCGAAACGTTGAGAGTGATGGTAAGCGGCGACCCGTTGCCGGTGAGCGGAACCGGATTCGTGCCGCCAGTGGTAGCGTTGATGGTCACCACGTAGGAACCAGCGGGCGTCCCTGGGTTCGTCACGGTCTTGGTGCCGCCTCCGCCGCTACCGCCGCAAGAACCCAGCCACAGCGTCGAGAAGGCGAGAACCACGATCAGGCTGAGCAGGCGCACGCCCCGAGTGCGCGATCCCGCAGCAAAGACAATTCCGAACAAGCCGGGGAGCAGCATGGCGTAGAAGATGCGGCTGCCGCGTTCCAGCGGCGGGCGCAGTTGCCCGGTAGTGGGAGGGGTGGTCACGAGATTGAGCGTGACCCCGGCCGCTGTGACGGACTGGCCGTTCGAGGGACTCCATTGGCAGGAGATTAACGCCGTGGTCAAAGACGGCGTTCCCGAGCAGCTGTAGGTGAGCGGCAGAGCGGTCGTGCTGTTTGCCACAAAAGAGATGGGTGTGCCCGTTCCGGTAACGGTCAGATTCACCGGCGCCGTTCCTCCCACTGTTACCGGGAAGGTGGCGGCAGTTGTCGTCAGGGCAAAGGACTGGTTGGTGGTGGTCACCGTCAGGTTGACGGTTGCCGTAACTGCCGACGTGCCGCTGGTGCCGGTGACGGTGATCGCCTGCGCGCCGGAAGGCAACGCCATGTTGGCCACCGTGGTGATGGTCAGGGTGACGGGCATTGTATGCGCGGGGTTACCGTCGAGAGTGACGCTACCAGGACTGAAATTGCAAAGCGCTCCCGCAGGCAGATTCGCCGTGCAACTGCCCGGACTGGAAGCCGTCGAGTTCGTGAAGTTTACGCTACCTGTGAAGCCGCTGGTGGGCGTGATGGTTATAGTCGATACCGACGTCTGCCCGGCAGGGATGCTCGATGGGCTGAGTGCACCAGCGGACATGGTGAACGGGACCGTCACGGTGACGGTTGTCGGGGCGGAGGTTGAGGCGTTGACCGACGCGTCTCCTGTGTAGGTGGCCGTAACGCTGTTGGTGCCACCTGGAAGGGCTGTAGTGGTGAACTTTGCCGTTCCGGTTGTGGTCGACGGGTAGGGAACGTTCAGAGTCGCACTCCCCAAAACTGTCGTCGTGGCGCCATTGAGAGTGGAGAAGCGAACTGAACCCACGCCGCTCGCAGGCGTAACCGAAACCGAAAAGGTCACGCTTGTGCCTACTGTGACATTTGTCGCTGAAGGCGTAATCGTGATCGAGCTCCCAGTGGTACGGGAAGCAGCCCAAGCGATCGCGAGACTATTGCCGTCCACCGAGCCAAGCCCCCCGACCAGGTTATATCCGGTTGTCGAGTCGGCACTCGTGGAATTGAATCCGAAGACATCCGCCCCCGGGCAGATTACATCGGTGGGCTGACCGGAAGGCGTGCCTGACTGGCAGTAAACATCGTTGTCTCCGCTAGTAATATGGTGGAAGGCTCCATTGGCCGGGGTCGCCGCGAGGCTGTAAAGCATGGGATTGATGTTGCCCAGGCCGGCGCTTCCCAGAGACTGATTGAGCAGGGTAACGATGCCGGCGAATACGGGGGACGAGGCAGAAGTTCCGCCCACGACCGACTCGTAGTTATCAATGGCGGCTGGAATGCCGCCGGCACATGTACTGCTTGTGCCTGAGAAACCCCATTGATCTAGTGGCGTGCAGAAGATGTAACCTGGAAACTCCGGTGACGCCAGCAGCGAGACATCAGGCACTAAACGATAGGTGCTCTGCGGGCTCCCCTGACCGGGAATTGTTACTGTTTGCCAGGAGGGCCGTGGGAGTCCGCTGGTGCAGATGCCCTCTCCAGTCTTGCCAAAACAGTTGCTCACCCCGCCACCGCCGCCGGAGATCCAGAGATCTTCCTGCGCGGTCGCGGCGGAGGTGATATCGACCCAACCGGTAACCTTCTGATTACCGCCCTGCGAGCAGAACAGAGGGTTGAGATTGCCGTCGAGACAGAGCTGCGCAAATGCCGCGGTGTCGTTCCAGGCAGCTTCTTGCCCCTCAAGGCTTGTGAGTGCCGAGCCGCCGAAGTTTACGCTGCTGGTGCTGTTCGAATTCCAATAGCCGCTGTTGTAGAAGGTGGGATAGGTGAAAGATGTGCCGCCGACGCCGGTAACCTCCGGGCTGCTGGCCGGATAGTTCACAGCCAATCCACCGTTTGCAGCCTCATAAGGTAGAGAGTTGTTCGGAGGGTTGCGGTCGCAGGAGGCCGCGCTCGAGTCACCGGAGGAGTTCATGATGGTGATACCTTCGGTATTGCCTTGCTGAAGCTCGGTTTCCATCGACTCAGCCTCGACCTCGCAAAGACCGTAACTCATACTGATGACCGGAGCGATCGCGTTGTCGATGGCGTAAGCCAGAGAGGCGTCGGTGCCGCCGCTGTTGGTGATTCCGGTGCAATCGGGAGTAAACGTGGCGGGAGCGTTGACGAAGATAATTTGCGCATTGCGCGCGGTGGCTCCCGACCATTCGATGTCGAGATCGGCCTCGGGCAAGTCGCCGCAGGTGCTGGGCGCGCCCAGGTCCGCCACGCCGGGAACCAGCAGGTATTGAAAATTCGTGGTGTTGCATGACGTGGCCGTCACAATGCCATTCGCGTCGGTCGAACAGCCAGTGATGGAGTTCAGTCCGAAATTGGAGCGGAAGTCGGCGATGTCGGCGAGGTAAATATCGGTCTGGCCGATGATGGCAAGCTTCTGCCCGGTGCCGTCGATCGCGGGCGATGCGGTGTAGAGCGAATTGAGATCGTAGATGGTCGCGGTGTCGCCCGGAGCCAGGACGTATCCCGCCCCTTCGCCTGATGTGTAGCTGGGATGGGGGCCGTTTCTGCCACCATGAACCGGGCGTACATACATGGGCTTGGGGTGGTAATCGGTGAGGCCGCGAACGCCGGTAACTACGCCGCTCAACGTCGCCGGCACCTCGACGGGCGTGGAGTTGGCGATATGCGTTTGCCCACCAGCATTGTAGCGGTGGATTTCTGTCTTAAAGGCACTTTGAATCTGGGCCGCTGTGCCGCTGAAGCTGACCGAAGTGCGTCCGCGGGGGACGCTGAAAACCTGGAAGCCCTGCGATTGAAGCCAGGCCGTGATCTTGTTGATGTCGCCCTGGCTCACGCCAAAGCGCTCCGCAAACTGCTCGGGAGTCAGCCACTTATGGTAATTGGGCGAGGAACGATCCTGTTGCTGCGCGAGAAGCAGGTTGAGCGCAACTTGCTGACTCGGCGAAGGGGCCATGACAAGGGTGACACGGCCGAACTGGAACGAAGGCTCGATCGGGCCCTGATCGTATTGGGGCAGGGCTCTGGGATCGCCATGGCCGGGCAGCGCGATCATCTGGCTGGAATCGATGGGACCGGTGATGCGATCCGCCTGGCCGGCGAAGCACAGAGTTGAGGCTAGTAGGGGCAGAAGCAACTTCAAAGATCGCATGGACGCTCCGTCTGCAGGGTCGGGGTTGAAGTGTGTTGTTCCTTAGCTTATACGGCTTTATTCATGTCTGAGCAAGTTTTAACCAGGAAGGTTGTATCCGGGAAGTAATGTTACAAGTCGCACGGGACGGGCCAAGACACGGCACAATCCAGATGCGCACCCCGTACATCCAAAGTTTCAGGTATAGAATTCTTGCTGCTGAAACCTACGGGGGAGGATTTATGCGTTTTTTGATCAATCGATACGCCTTCATCGCGGTCGCAAGTCTGCTGTCTGCTGTCCTGGCGCTCGCAGCCGATGTGGACGCGAAGTTCCACGACGCGCCGGCGTCCGCCCGGGCAACCAAGAACCCGTATGAAGGCCAGGCAGCGGCCGTGCTCGCCGGAAAACAGTTGTATGCGCGTAATTGTCTTTCGTGCCATGGGAGGACGTTGAAAGGCACAGGCAATGTGCCCTCGCTGGTAGATGGCAAGCTCGATTCCGTCACGTCGGCGAAGTCTTCTGGTTCATCACCCGCGGCGACAAGGATAACGGGATGCCTTCGTGGGCAGCGCTGCCGGCCCGGCAGCGCTGGCAGGTCGTCACCTATGTGAAGTCGATGGAAGTGCCGCAGTCCGCGCAGGAAGCAAATGCGCCAGCGCCGGTCGATACGGCTCCGGTCGACACCAGCTCCTCGACATTCAAGGCTGCGCCGCCCACGCCGCCCTTCACCGACTTCCGCTATGAAAAGCCGGGACGGTTCACAAGATAACCGTCGCCGACC
>CAWBSN010000015.1:0-230484 GCA_963791445.1 uncultured Acidobacteriaceae bacterium | reverse complement strand
GGCATGACGGGTTGCTGGTCAGCCATCTTCCAAATATTCGATATCTTTGCGGCTTTACGGGGAGCGCCGGGCTGCTGCTGGTGGAGGAATCCGGCAGCGTGTTCTTCACCGATGTTCGCTACGACACGCAGGCCCGCGAGGAAGTGAAGGGCGCGAAAGTGATCATTGCGCGCAAGGCGCTGCTGAACGCGTTCGGAGATTGGATTGGAGCGCGGCGCAAGAGGTCGAGAGCGAAGGGATGGACGATCGGGATTGAAGCCGATCACGTCACTGTCAGCGGAAAGAAAACGTCTGGCCGATCTGCTGCCCTCCGGTTTCCGATTAAGGAATGCGCCTCCTCCTGTAGAGAGGGCGCGCATGGTGAAAGATGAAGACGAGCTGGATCTGATCAGAGGGGCGGTGAAACTGGGAGCGACTCTGTTCGAACGGGCGCTCGAAGTTTTGCGCCCGGGGATCAAGGAATCGAGTTGGCGGCGGAATGGAGTACGCGGCGCGGCGGGCGGGGGCCGAGGAGATGTCGTTTTCTACCATTATTGCTTCGGGAGCGGGTCTGCGTTGCCGCACGGCCGGGCTTCGGAGCAAGCCATCACTGCCGGGCGGATTCGTGGTCTGCGATTTCGGTGTTATACTCGGATGGTTATTGTTCGGATCAGACCCGCACTGTGTGGGTGGGCTCGGCGCCGGAGAGACGCGCGCCAGTGCATACGAGGCGGTTCGGGAGAGCGCAGCAGGCGGCGATTGCGGCTGTGCGGCCCGGCGTGAGCGTCGGCGAAGTGGATGCGGCTGCGCGTAAAGTATTGCGCAAGGCGGGTTAGGGCGTTATTTTACCCATTCGACCGGGCATGGAGTGGGTCTCGAGATCCACGAAGCGCCCCGGGTTGCCGCCGGGCAAACGAGAAGTTCTGAAGCCAGGCATGGTCATCACGATTGAGCCGGGAGTATACTTCCCCGGCAAATGGGGCGTGAGGATCGAAGACATGGTGGCCGTCACGACGGCGGCTGTGAGGTGTTGACTCCGACCAGTAAGGATTTTCTGGCAGTTTAGGGGAAGGTCTTAGGCCCAGGTCTTGGGTCTTAGGCTCTCGAGTCTTTGGCACCGAGCTGAGGAGGCCCAATACCTCAACGCCTAAAACCTAAGACCTGAAGCTGCGGTCCCACCGTAAACGAATGAATCAAAAAGAGCTGAAGGAACTCATCGAGTTCTTAATCGAAAAAGACATTGCCGAGTTTGAGTTGGAGCGCGGCGATGTCAAGGTGAAGATCAAGCGCGCGGGAGAGCACACCGTGGTGTATGCGCCCGGCGGAGATGCCGCGGCCCGCAGGCGGGGCCGTCCCGGAGCCCAGGCAGACTCCGGGCGCAGCTGCTGCTGTCCGGCGCCGCAGCGCCGAGTGCGCCGGCGCCCGAAGAAGACCTGCACATGGTGAAGTCTCCCATCGTGGGAACGTTTTACGAAGCGCCGTCGCCGGGCGCTCCGCCTTTCGTCAAAGTCGGGGATACGGTGGAAGTCGGGCAGGTGCTGTGCATCGTTGAGGCGATGAAGCTGTTGAACGAGATTGAGTCGGACGTGGCCGGCGAAATTGTGAAGAAGATGGGGAGCAACGGCCAGCCGATTGAGTATGGGCAGGAGTTGTTTGCCATCAGGCCGAAGAAGTGAAGGGGATTGGGTAATTTGGTAATTGTGATGTAATCTTGTAATTGAAAAGCCTTCGGGGATTTTCAAATTACCCAATTACAAAATTACCAAATTACAAAATGCCCGCCTCTGTCCCCACATTTAATCTGAAATGTTCAAGAAGATCCTGATTGCGAATCGCGGAGAAATTGCCCTGCGCGTCATTTGCGCGTGCAAGGAGCTGGGCATCCGCACGGTCGCGATTTACAGCGAGGCTGACCGGCATTCGCTGCCGGTGCGCTTTGCCGATGAAGCCATCTGCATCGGGCCGCCGCAACTGGCGCTGAGCTACCTGAATATTCCGGCGGTGATCAGCGCGGCGGAAATCGCCAACGTGGATGCGATTCATCCCGGCTACGGATTGCTGGCGGAGAACGCCAACTTTGCCGAAGTGTGCGAGACCAGCGGGATCAAGTTCATCGGTCCGCGGCCGGAAGTGATGCGGCTGATGGGGGAAAAAGAAAAAGCGCGCGCCGCCATGAAACAGGCGGGCGTGCCCATTCTGCCGGGGTCGGATGGAATCATTGCGTCCGAAGGCGAAGCGGTGGAGTGGGCGCGGCAGGTGGGCTTTCCGGTGATCGTGAAAGCCTCGGCGGGCGGCGGCGGACGCGGCATGCGCATTGTGCGCAACGAAGAAGAACTGCCGGGGCTGTTCAAGGCGGCGCAGTCGGAAGCGGCGGGCGCGTTCGGCAACGGCGACCTCTACATGGAGAAGTATGTCGAGCATCCGCGGCACATTGAGTTCCAGGTGCTGGCCGATGAGCATGGCAATGTGGTGAGCCTGGGTGAGCGGGAATGTTCGATCCAGCGGCGGCACCAGAAACTGCTGGAAGAGTCGCCTTCGACCCAGGTTACGCCGGAGTTGCGCGACCAGATTGGCGCGGTCTTGTGCAAGTCGCTGGCGGAGATCGGCTACACCAATGCGGGGACGATTGAGTTCCTGATGGACCAGGACCGCCGGCTGCACTTCATCGAGATGAACACGCGCATTCAGGTGGAGCATCCGGTGACCGAGATGGTGACGGATGTGGATCTGGTGAAGAGCCAGATCATGATCGCGGCCGGGGCGCACATGCGCGACGTGCTGCAGGGGCCGATTGTGCATCGCGGGCACGCCATCGAGTGCCGCATCAATGCGGAGCATCCGGAGAAGTTCACGCCGTCGGCGGGAAAGATTACTGCGTTCAATCCGCCCGGAGGCACTGGCGTGCGCGTCGATACCGCGGCGTATGCGGAGGGCGTGATCCCTCCTTATTACGATTCGCTGATCGCCAAACTGATCGTGCGCGGCAAAGACCGCAACGAGGCGGTTTCGCGCATGTCGCGGGCGCTGGAGATGTTTATCGTCGAAGGCGTGTACACGACGATTCCGCTGCATCGGAGGATTCTGGCCGATCCGGACTTCCGGGCGGGGAAGTTTGATACGGGGTTTATTGAGAGATTTCTGGCGAAGACAAAATGAACAACCGAAGTTTTGTGGCAGGACACAAGGAGCAATGATGGGAGCATCACTCACCAGAATAGCTGTCTTCGCTTCAATCGGCATTTTTGTTCTGAGCGCGGCAGGCCAATCGAGTAAATCAGAAACCGAAATATCTCAAGCGTTGTCGGCTGCACCGGCATCGATCGCTGCGCAGGCATCGGTCATAATCCTCAGAGATCAGGGGCGCAGAGAGGAATTGCGATCCGGAACTAACGGCTGGACGTGCATCATGCGAGATGTGAATGCGCATGAGGATGGCATAGCGCATCATCCTGCATGTTTTGATAAGTACGGTTTGGAGTGGATTGAGGACTACATAGCTGGACGTGAGCCGGATCCGGACCATGTCGGATACTCCTACATGCTGGAAGGCGGATCATCGTGGAGCAACATAGATCCTAAAGCGGTCAAATTAGCGCCCGGCCAGAAGGACTACATTCGAATACCTGCGCACATCATGATCCTAAATGCGCGAGTCGCAAGCTCCTCCGGTTTTCCGTCAGGGCAGGCGGAGCCGGATACGCACAAGCCGTTCGTCCAGTTTGGCGGAACGCCGTTCGCGCTTCTGATCATTCCGGTTAATTGAGCGTGTCTACAATGGCCTGGGAGGGACGAAATTGCTATGAATGTCCGAAAACTCGGGACCCCGGCGCCGCTCATTCTTGTCATTGCGCTCGGCATGGCGCTCACTGTTTCGCTTCGAGCGCAAACGCCTTCGGATCCGGCAGACCTGCCGCAGCGCGATGGCTCTCACGACTTTGACTTCCTCATCGGCGACTGGAAAGCGCACGTCCGCCGGCTTCCCGATCGTCTCAACAAATCCAATGTCTGGGTCGAGTACGACGGAATCTCGAACCACAAGAAGCTTCTCGACAGCAACGCGAACTTCGAAGAGTTCGACGTGACCAGCACCGATAAGAAGCTTCACATCAAAGCGCAGACGCTGCGCCTCTACAATCCCACTTCGCATCAGTGGAGCATCTATCTCGTCGATCTCGATAATGGGACTCTTGGCCTGCCTCCCGTAGTCGGCGGCTTTACCGGGAATCGCGGTGAGTTTTTCGATCAGGAAGAATACAAGGGCCGCGCCATTCTTGTGCGCTACGTCTGGCTCAATATTTCGCCCAAGTCTGCGCGCATGGAGCAGTCTTTCTCGCCGGACGGCGGCAAGACCTGGGAAGTCAATTGGATTTGCGAGCTTTCGCGATAAGGCCCTGCATCGAACAACGCATGATCGTCCTTCCCCGCCTATATCCCATCCTCGATGCCGGTTGTTTTCCCAACGCTCTCGGCTTGATTACTGCGGCGGAGGAACTCGCTGTCTGCTGGTGTGACGCTGATTCAATACCGCAATAAATCCGGCAATGCGCGGGTGATGCTGGAGCAGGCTCGCGAATTGCGCCGGCACGTCTGCGGGCGAAGGGCGCCCGCACCACACGTGCGGCTCATCATGAATGACCGGGCGGATCTTTGCCTGGTCGCAGAGTTCGACGGGGTGCATGTTGGGCAGGATGATCTCTCGCCGGAGTCGGTTCGCGGGATCATTGGCCCGGACCGCTGGCTTGGGGTTTCGACGCATAATCCAGAACAGATTGCGGAGGCGGATCAGACCTCGGCGGACTATCTTGCCATCGGGCCGGTGTTTTCGACTTCCAGCAAAGACACGCCCTGACCCGGTGGTGGGCCTCGAAGGGGTGCGCCGGGCGCGGCAGTTGACGCGAAAGCCGCTGGTGGCGATTGGGGGGATCACGCGTGCCAATGCGGCTTCGGTGATTGAGGCTGGGGCCGATTCCGTGGCGGTGATATCCGATCTGTTACGGGATCCCCGGAAATCAGCAGAGGAATTTTTCCGCGTTCTGAGGTAAAGTCATTTGACCTTGGATTGGCGTCTGCGGCGAGGGCGGGACGCCCTGCGACAGCCGGCGGGACGCCGGCGCTACAAGACCCTACGGAGGAATCCTGAGCACACCGACAACGGCTGCGGGCAGCGACTGGGAAATTCATAGCTCTCAAGATAAGGAACTGGTCAAGGGCCTGGGCCTGACCAGCGCCACCATGCTGGTCATGGGGTCGATGATCGGCTCCGGCATCTTTATTGTTTCGGCGGAGATTGCCCGCGAAGTGGATTCTCCGGCGCTGCTGATCGGCGCGTGGGCGGTGGCGGGGTTCATGACCATCGTTGCCGCGCTCAGCTATGGCGAACTGGCGGCGATGATGCCGCGGGCCGGCGGGCAGTACGTTTATCTTCGCGAAGCGCTGGGGCCGCTGTGGGGCTTTCTCTATGGCTGGACACTTTTTCTGGTGATTCAGACCGGGACGATTGCGGCCGTGGGCGTGGCTTTTGGCAAGTTCCTCGGAGTTTTCTTTCCTGCGATTTCTTCCTCCAACTGGATTCTGCATATCTGGAAAGTTCCGCCGATTCATGTCGGGCCCATGGTTCTGGGCAACATGGATGTGGGAATCAACACGCAGAACCTGGTCGCCATTCTGCTTGTGGTTTTTCTCTCGGTGGTGAATATCTTTGGATTGAAGACGGGAGCGCTGATCCAGAATGTGTTTACCGCGGCCAAGGTCTCGGCGCTGCTGGGGCTGGCGTTGTTCGGACTGGCGCTGGGACGAAACGCGCAGGCGCTGGCCACAAACTTCGGCGGACACTTCTGGCGGAATGCGGGACTGGGCGCGCAGCACGCGGTGCAAGTGGGAGTGGGCGGCCCGATTGTGATGGTCGGCACGCTGACGATTCTGGCGGTGGCGCAGGTAGGTTCGCTGTTTTCCGCGGATGCCTGGAATAACGTGACGTTCACCGCGGGAGAAGTGAAAAATCCCAGCCGCAACCTGCCGCTTGTCGCTGGCGATGGGTACGGGCGTGGTGATCGCGCTCTACATTGCCTGCAACTTTATTTATCTGATGGCGCTGCCGCTGGACGGAACGGCGGGCGCGGCAACGATTCTGGGGCGCGGAATCAAATACGCCGCGGAAGACCGCGTCGGCACCGCGGTCATGACCCAGATGTTCGGGGCCGCCGGCGGATTGCTGATGGCGGCGGCCATTCTGATTTCGAGTTTCGGCTGCAACAATGGGCTGATTCTTTCCGGGGCGCGCGTCTACTACGCCATGGCGAAGGACGGCCTGTTTTTCCGCAGCGTGGCCAAGCTGCATCCGACCTACAAAACGCCGGCGGTTTCGCTGATGGTGCAGATGGTGTGGACGTGCCTGCTGTGCGTCTCGGGAAGCTACGGGCAGCTTCTCGACTACATTATCTTCGCCGTGCTGGTCTTCTACATTTTGACGATTGTGGGATTGTTTGTGCTGCGGCGAACGCATCCGGACGCTCCGCGACCTTACCGGGCGGTAGGCTATCCGGTGCTGCCGGCGATTTATATTGTGATGGCTTTGTTTATCGATGTCGTACTATTGCTCTACAAACCGCAATTTACGTGGCCGGGACTGATTGTGGTGCTGCTGGGCATCCCGGTATATTACGCGTGGTCGAGGAGCGCGGGCGCGAAGCGCGCATCGGCGCAGCCTTAAGGAGAAACCAAACGAATGGCAAATCTGTTCGCAACCAAGCCGCTGCACCTGCTGATGGAGGAAGCCCGCGAAACGGGCGAACACAGCCTGAAACGGACGCTGGGAGTTTTCCAGCTTACCGCGCTGGGCGTGGGCGCGATCATCGGCGCGGGCATCTTTGTGATGGTGGGGCTGGGAGCGCAGTATGCCGGTCCGGGACTCACCTTGTCATTCGTTCTTTCCGGGTTGGGATGCGCGTTTGCCGGACTGTGCTATGCCGAGTTTGCGGCCATGATTCCGCTGGCGGGCAGCGCTTACACTTACGCTTATGCCACGCTGGGCGAGTTGATCGCCTGGATCATCGGCTGGGATCTGACGCTCGAATACGCCATGGGCGCCAGCACGGTGTCTTCGGGATGGTCGAACCACTTCATCGAACTGCTGAATATCTTCCACGTCAAGATGCCGCTGTGGCTGGCCTATGATCACTGGACGGCGCTGAAGACCGCGGAGAATATCGTTGCGCGGCAGATGGCGCAGACTGCGGACCCCTCGCTGGTGCCGGGCACGCAGGCGTTCCTCGATAAAGTCAGTGCGATCATAAGCGCGCAATCTCCTGAGTTGCTGCAGCGGGCGCATGATCTGCTGGGCGCGCCGCATCTGTTTGGGATGGATGTTGGCTTTAACCTGCCGGCTTTCCTCATCGCCCTGGTGATTACGGCAATTCTGGTGGTTGGCATCAAAGAGAGCGCCAGGTTTAACACCGGGATCGTCGTAGTTAAGGTGTCGGTGGTGCTGTTCGTGATCGCGCTGGGCTCCCACTACATCAACCGCGGAAACTGGGGCACGGACTGGCACTCGTATGCGCCCCATGGTTTCGCGGGCATTGGGGCGGGCGCTGCTTACATTTTCTTCGCCTACATCGGGTTTCGATGCGGTCTCGACCACCGCGCAGGAAGCCAAGAATCCGCAGCGCGACTTGCCGATTGGCATGATCGCTTCGCTGGCGATCTGCACGGTCTTGTATATTGCCGTGGCCGGCGTGCTGACCGGGATGGTGCATTGGCAGCAAATCAACATCGAAGCGCCGGTCGCTGTTGCCTTCCTGGACCGGGGTCTGACCACTGCGGCGAACATCATCACGCTGGGCGCTCTGGCCGGGCTGACCAGCGTGATGCTGGTGATGTTGCTCGGCCAGACTCGAGTGCTCTATTCCATGGCCAACGACGGCCTTTTGCCCAAGAAATTCTTCGCGGCGGTTCATCCCAGGTTCCGCACCCCGTGGAAGAACACGATTCTGGTGGGCCTGCTGGCGGCGATTGTGGGCAGCGTGACTCCGATCGACGACATCGGAAAGATGGTGAACATCGGGACGCTGCTGGCGTTTGTGATTGTGTCGCTGTCCGTATTGGTGTTGCGGCATACGAATCCCAGCCAGCCGCGGCCGTTCCGGACGCCGTGGGTGCCGGTGGTTCCAATCCTGGGCGTGATCGCGAACGGTTACATGATGTACAAGCTGGGCTGGGTCAATTGGGCGCGGCTGGTCATCTGGCTGATCATCGGGCTGGTGGTGTATTTCACCTACAGCGTGAAGCACAGCCGGGTGCAGGCGCTGAGAAAGCAGTGGCCAGTGATCAGTGGCTAGTGGCCAGTAAAGTCAAAGGGCCCTTCGCGCGGCGCGGAGGGCCTTTTTGTTTTATAGTCGGAGAGAAAGTGGTCAGCGGCCAGTGAAAGCAATAAGGCTGAGCGTTTCATCGGCCACTGGTCACTGAACACTGGCCACTGCTCTTATGAAAATCGTTTCCGCCGAAGAGATGCGGAGCCATTGACCGCGCCACCAGCGAGCGCTTTGGCGTGCCTTCGCTCACGCTGATGGAGAACGCGGGTGCGGCTGTGGCCGATTATGTGCTCTCGCACTACGCAGCGGCCGCGGCGCATCGTGGTTTTCTGCGGCAAGGGGAACAACGGCGGCGATGGCTTCGTGGCGGCGCGCAGGCTGCAGGAGAGCGGGAAAAAAGTTCAGGTGATTCTGCTGGCGGACCCCGCGGATCTGCGGGGCGATGCGGCTGCGATGTTCGGCAAGCTGCCGTCCCCTGCAATCGCCGTGCGTTCCAGCGCAGAGTTGAAGAGTGAGCAGGTGCGGCTCGCTATGCAGGCCGATCTTTATCTGGATGCGATGCTGGGCACTGGCTTCAAGCCTCCGGTGAGCGGACTTTACGCCGACGCGATTGCCGATCATGAATGCCAGCCAGGTTCCCGTGATCGCGGTGGATATTCCTTCCGGCGCAGATGCCGACGCGATGGGCTCACAAGGCGGGACGATTGCCCGGGCCGACGCCATTGTTACCTTTACCGCGCCGCGTCCGGCACATGTGTTCAGCATGTTGACCGCGGGGCCGACGGTTGTGGCTGAGATCGGTTCGCCGGAAGAGGCGATCGTTTCGGCGCTGCAACTGAATGTGATCACCGCGCGTGATATTGCGCCGCTGATTGGGCCGCGGCCGGCAGAGTCGAACAAAGGCAACTACGGGCACGTGCTGGTGGTCGGAGGATCGCTCGGGAAAGCCGGAGCGGCGGCGATGGCGGGGATGGCCGTGCTGCGGGCGGGAGCGGGCTTTCAACCGTGGCGACGGCGAAGTCCGTGCTGGGAACCGTTGCGGGATTTCATCCGGAGTTGATGACCGAGCCTTTGCCGGAGACGGATGCGGGTACGATCTCGACCAGCGCGCAGGATCGAATCGAGGCATTGGCGAAGGGCAAGACCGTGCTCGCGATCGGGCCGGGGATTTCGCGGGATCCGCAGACTGCGGAACTGGTGCGGGCGCTGGTCGCGAAACTCCAACTTCCGATGGTCGTCGATGCCGACGGCCTGAACGCGTTTGAGGGCCGCACGGCGGAATTGAATGGCAAGGGCCGGACGCTGGTGATTACTCCGCATCCGGGCGAAATGGCGCGGCTGGCGGGATGCACCATCGCCGATGTACAGAAAGATCGATTGGGAACGGCGCGGAAGTTCGCGCGCGAACACGAACTGATCGTCGTGCTCAAAGGGCATCGCACGCTGGTCGTGCGGCCCGACGGCGAAGCCTGGGTGAATACGACGGGCAATCGCGGGCATGGCCACCGGCGGCACGGGAGACATCTTGACGGGCATGGTCGCGGGAATGATCGCGCAGCATTCGAGGGACGCCTTTGCGGCGGTGCTGGCGGCTGTGCATCTGCATGGGCTGGCTGGCGACGTGATGCGTGAGCGGGTCGGGGAGCACTCGCTGGTCGCGACCGACCTTCTGCAGGGACTTCCCGAGGCGTTTCGACGCACGCAGAAGCTGCGCTGGAGAAGCTCGCAAGCTGGTGAGTTCTCGCGAAAATGCACTGTCCTTCGGGACATTAACTCTTTATTAACTACCCTGCATCTTCATGACAGCGCGGTGTTGCGACCTTGGAACTCCGCGTCCAGCGCGGGAATCCGGCCACTCTGCTTCCGTAACCTGTTACCCGTCCTGAGAGCGTGCCATAGTGCATATATCTTATGACCCACTTCCCCCAACCGCACCCTTCGCGGCGCGCGGCCCGGGTCCAGCTGGGGGCTTCGGTCCTGGCTGCGATTCGTTTCGAAGATGGCCGGCACGCTAAAGCTAAACTTCAAACCATTTCGGCGACCGGCGGATTGCTGCGACTGCCGCGTCCGTTGGCCGAGGGCGACTTCGTCGAAGTTGCGTTTCAAACGCAATCCGGACCGGTGCGCGCCATGGCCGAGATCCTCAGCCCCATGGGGAAGACGAAGGACGGAGTGCTTCAGCCGTTCCGCTTTGTTGCGCTTGAGGATGACGACAACCGCCGCCTGCGCACGTCGCTCGACCATGTGACCGACCGGAGCCTGCTGGGCCTGAAGTCGTCGGCGTTCAACTCGCCGAGGACGATCTAGACCGAAGCCGATCCGATCTCGATCCGCAGCGCCGCGCTCTCGCTATACTGGTCGAGATGACGCGAGAGATCACCACACACTCAGCCTGAGGAAACGATTGCCTTCGGGCGCACCCTGACGGAGATGCTGGCTCCGCCGAAGCTGGTTCTGCTGCGCGGCGATCTTGGCGCGGGGAAAACCACGCTGGTCAAGGGAATCGCCGCGGGATTCGGAGCGGCGGAAGAAGAAGACGTCACCAGTCCCACCTTCACGCTGGTGCATGAGTATCGCGGGCCGCGAGCCAACCTTTATCACATTGATCTTTATCGCGTGGATACGCCGCGGGAATTGGAAACGCTGGGGCTGGATGATCTGCGTGCCGAGAAGGGCAGTGTTTTGCTGATTGAGTGGGGAGAGAAGTTTCCGCGGTTGGTGCGGGAGCGGGATGTGGAGATTTCTTTGGAGCGGGATGGGGAGAATGGGCGGAGGATCAGTATAAGCGGGGCCTAACCCCTTGCCGCGACCACTTCCGGCCCGACGGGTGCCAACGCCTGATTGTCCCAATCACAATGTCAGCTTTGAGACAGCAACTATTTATCGGCAGGTGAGCCGAGCCGTCTTCGCAGTTTCGCGCTGCCATACTCGCCGCTATTGCAGAATTTGCAGGTGCAGAAGGGTGGCTTTCCCTTCGCCTTGGGGAAAAACCTCCAGCCGATCACTTGGGGCAGTCGCCTGGTCTTGTGAATTTCGCTTGCCTCGATACGACGGGGTACTACAACCTCCCAACCCCACGGGTCGTCTGCCTTTGCAAACTGAGCTAAGCTTGGCTGCGGTGACAAGGCGATGTGCCTGACCATAGTGGCCGACCCAAACTGCCTGCTCATCGGGGACTCGGAAGTAGATTGCCTACAATCCGGGGCCATGCGTTTCGTCCTCTTCAATTGCTCTCAGCCACTGGTGAGAGGCGTAAAAGTCGCGTGCAACGGGCACAGCGTAAACACCCTCGTGCGATGCGCCGAGAAGCTCTACGCAAAAGAGCGATTCCGTTTCGGCGAATCCGTGGGACGCGCGACTCAGCCGTCAAATGAACAAACATCGCCTTTCACTACCGCTGAGATTGTACAAGGGGCTGCGGCCAGAGCCTGCTAAAACCCCATGATGTTATATCCGCAATCAACGTAGATGACTTCGCCGGTGATGCCGCTGCTGGCGTTGGAGGCGAGGAAGACTCCGGTCGAGCCGACTTCTGCAATATCGACGTTGCGGCCGAGCGGGGCGTGTTCGGCGTGGGCTTTGAGCATGTCACCGAAGCCTGAGATGCCGCGCGCGGCCAGGGTTTTCACAGGTCCTGCCGAGATGGCGTTTACGCGGATATTCTTCTTTCCGAGATCATACGCGAGATAGCGCACCGAGCACTCCAGGCCAGCCTTGGCCACTGCCATCACGTTATAGCGGGGAACGACTTTCTCCGAGGCGTAGTAGGTCATCGTAATGATGGAACCGCCATCTTCCATCAGCGGCGCGGCGGCGCGGGCGACTGCGATCAGCGAGTAGACGCTCACGTCGAGCGCGATGCGGAAGCCCTCGCGTGTGGTGTTGACGAACTCTCCCTTCAGTTCGTCCGCGGGAGCGTAGGCTACTGAATGCACCAGCGTGTGCAGCTTGCCGTGACGCTCTTTGAGCGTGGCGAAGAGGCGGTCGATTTCTTCGTCTTTGCTGACGTCGCACATGTAGGCTTCGGCGCCGGGCAGCGAGAGGATAAGGTCTTTCGCTTCCTGCTCCAAGCGCTCGTTCTGGTAGGTGATGGCCAGCTTCATGCCGGCGGCGTGCAGTCCCTGGGCAATGGACCAGGCGATCGAGCGCTTGTTGGCGACTCCGAAGACGACGGCGTTACGGCCTTGCAGATCTGAGGACATGCGTGCTCCTTGGAATGGGAAAGGATAACAGCGAAGAGCTCGGATTTACCACACGGGCAAAAGCAAAATCTTAAACACAGGGGACACAGAGGCTCACAGGGTAGTGAATCATTTTGCTGCGCTGACTTCCTCTACTGCCACGGCTGTTCCCACGGGCCAGCTGGCGGCCACGAAAGCCAACCCGTAAACGCAGGCCAGGATCGCGAATGCTGCCACCAGGCTTACCTTGTGTGCGACCGCTCCTACAGCGAGGGCAAGCACCAACTGCAGGAACGTGCCGAAAAAGTAGAAAGCGTTTTGCACGCGTCCCATCAGATGTTGCGGGACCATTTCCATCAGGCTGGTGTTCATGGCGATACCGCCGACGCCGCGGGCTGATCCCATCACCGCATATAGCAGTATGGCGGCGACCAGCCAGTGCGAGACTGGAGCGCAAACCACGCAGGCAGCGATGATCGCCATGGAAAACGCCACCGAACGACGTCCGCCGAGGCTTGCGATGACCGGCGGAGCATATAAGGCGCTGAGAAACGCGCCAGTGCCCCAACCGGCGTTGAGCCAGCCGTAGCCGACTGCGCCGGCGTGGAAAACGCGTTCGCTCAGCGACGGAGTGACAACTACTCCGGTAATCATGGCGCCGAGGAACAATGCCCAACTGATGCCAAGCAGCACGACGGCACGATGGTCGCGAAGAAAGTGCAGGCCTTCGCGCATCTCGCGCCAGAAGCGCTGGAACTGGCTTTCAGCGGCAAGGATGTCGGCGCGTAACTCCTCGGGACGCAACACGACATGGCGTCCTTTGCGCACGCCGAAATAGCACAGGAACGAGATCACGTAGGTGGAAACGTCGATCAGCAGCACGCCGCCGAGGCCGATGTGGTTGTACATGAAGCCGACGATGGAGCCGGCGATGAGCCATCCGCCTTGGATCCCAGCCAAGAGAAATGTATTTGACTGCACGAATTGGCCTTCGGGCGTGAGTTCCTGGATAAGAGCGGTGATGGTTGGCCAGAACATCCAGAAGCCTGCAGCGACCAGAGTGTTCATCAAATAGAGTTGCCAGAGTTGCACACGATGGCGAAACGCGAGAATCGCCACGGTTACGATGATCACGGCGCGCAGCGCATCGAGCCACATGACCAGGCGGCGGCGATCTTCGCGGTCGATGAGGACTCCGGTGAAGGGAAGCATGAGCATGGCGGGAACGGTCTGCAGCACGGCAAAGGTGCCGAGCGCCATTTCCGAGTGCGTGGCTTCGAGGATGTACCAGGCCACGGCGGCCGAGTTCATCCCGCTGCCCAACATGGAGATTACGTTGGCGGCAAAGACGAAACGCAGCGGACGCTGGCCGAAGATCGAGCGCATTCTTTTAATTTAACTCAGAGGCAGTGGTCAGTGGTTAGTGGCCAGTGGCCAGTGGCCAGTAAAACACTTCAGTTGCGTGCCCGCATTACTGACCACTGACCACTGGACACTGACCACTGTTCCTTCTTGCTTCCACGCGCATTCAGCGCTAGGATTCGCCTGCTGTTTGGAACGGAGATCGGTTCTCGCTGATGCTGAGGTGACCTATGAAACGCTATGTGGGGTCGCTGGCGGTCGTCGTTACCTTCTGCTTTTTCTTTCCTGCCGTCGAGCGCCAACGCGCAGGCGGACAGGATCGTGATTCCCGCAGGCACGCCCGAAGACCACGATCTTCAGGCCATTACGAACGAGCAGGATGCCGCGAAAAAACTCGCCATGTATCAAGACTTCGTGCAGAAGTACTCGTCGAATCCGGCGGCGGTAGCTTATGGGAACTGGCAGCTTTCGCAGGCCTACCAGGCCGCGGGCGATTTAGGCAAAGCGCTTGACTATGGAGACAAGGCTTTGGCTGGGAGCCCGCGGAATCTCGACATCCTGGTGTCGCAGGCCAACATCGCGCAGCAGGCGAAAGACGACACCAAGTTGGTCGACTATGCGGCAAGGGGTGGGACGGTCTGCAACTCCATCGGCAAGCAGCCCAAGCCGGATGGCATGAGCGCCGACGATTTCAGCAGGCAGGTGGAGGAAGAGAAGAGCGCGGCCAAGAACAACTGCGATTTTCTTGAGTCGGCAGGTTTCAACGCGATTGCCAGCGAGAATGATGCCAAGAGTCGGATGGCCGACATCGAGAAGTACTCGGCAGCGTTTCCGGATTCGAAGTTTCAGGATCAGGTCTCGAGCTATGCCATGTATACGCTGGGCCCGGGGCAGTTGAACGATCAGGCGCGGCTGGTTGCATACGGAGAAAAAACGCTGGCGGCGAATCCCAACTCGCTGCCTGCCTTGTTGTTATTGGCTGGGTCTTACGTTGACGATCCCAAGCCGGGCAGCGTTGCCAAGGCTGTGACCTACTCGCAGAGGGCGATTGCGGCCGCCAAGGCAGATGACCCGGGTGCCGATAAGTCGCGCAAACTATCGGCGGGGGTTGCTCATTCTGTCCTGGGATACGCCTACATCAAGCAGGACAGGACGACGGCGGCAATCCCCGAATTGAAGTCCGCCGCGGCGCTGCTCAAGGGAGCGGACGATCAGCAATACTCGATCGCGCTTTATCGCCTGGGTTTTGCCTATGCGAAGCTGAGCCGCGTCAACGAGGCTCGCGACGTGCTGATGGAGGCAGTGAAGATTTCCGGCCCGGTGCAGGCCATGTCACAGGACTTGCTGAATAAGGTGAATGCGGCGCGGGCGAAAGGGAAGTGAGCGGCGGCTAGTATCGCAGTCAGCGAAATCGTGATATTTTGCGGTGCTCGCCGTTCCCCTTTCTGCGGTGGTCTGATTCCACGTTGGACTAAGGCTCAGTGTGCGTCGGGAGCATCCGGGACGTACACCGTTTGGGCTACCGGTGGGGCGACATTATGCAACGTCGCTTCGCTTCGAGGCTACGGTAGTGATAATCTTCTTGGGCCTATGAAGAAACTCACACGTCGCCGGTTTGGCAAGAATTTGGTGGGTACTGTTGCGGCTGCCGTGGCTGGCGCCTCCTTCCCGCGGATTGCATTCGCCCAAGCAGCAACGCCGAGTTTGCTGCGATTCCCGCCCAACTTTCTCTGGGGCTGCGCTACGGCTGCCTATCAGATCGAGGGCGCGGTGAATGAAGATGGACGGAAGCCATCCATCTGGGATACTTTTTCGCACACGCCGGGCAAGACTTTTCAGGGAGAAACGGGCGATGTCGCCGATGATTCCTACCACCTTTACAGAGAAGACGTGAAGCTGCTTAAGAACCTGGGCGTAGGCGTCTACCGTTTCTCCATTTCGTGGTCGCGCATCTTCCCCGACGGGACGGGCCAGCCTAACGAGAAAGGCCTGGCCTATTACCAGCGCGTGGTCGACGAACTGCTCAAGAACAATATCGTCCCCTACATCACACTCTTCCACTGGGACCTGCCGCAGGCTTTGCCCGGCGGCTGGCAGTCACGCGACACCGCAAAAGCGTTTGCCGATTACGCCGGATATGTTTCCCGCCAGCTTTCGGATCGCGTCAGCCACTTCTTCACCACCAACGAATTTACGAGCTTTACCGACGATGGTTACAAGACTGGGCAGTTTGCACCCGGTCTGAAATTGCCGGCCGCACAAGTGAATCAGGTCCGCCATCATGCCGTACTGGCGCACGGCCTGGCCGTGCAAGCCATTCGGGCCAACGCCAAGGCGGGGACGCAGGTCGGTCTCGCGGAAAATGCGACAGTGTGTGTGCCCGTGATTGAGAGTCGTGAGCACATCGAGGCGGCGCAGCGTGCCACTCGCGAGGTCAACGCTCCGTTTCTCACGGCAGTTATGGAAGGCAAGTATACCGACGGCTATCTCCAACGCGCGGGCGCGAATGCTCCCAAAGTGGAGGCCGGCGACATGAAAGTCGATTGGCAGTCCCCTGGATTTCGTCGGCCTTAACGTGTACACGCCGATGTATGTGCGCGCCGACACGTCGCATGCCGGCTACACAGTCGAGACCGCGCCCCTCTTCCTTCCCGCGCATGGCCTCGCCGTGGCTGCTACATCGGTCCGGAAGTGATCTACTGGGCGGTTCGCAACGTCAGCGAAATCTGGAAACCGCGGGCTCTCTACATCACTGAGAATGGTTGCTCTTCAGACGACGTTCTGACCGCGGACAGACGTATCGAGGACACCGACCGCCTGATGTATCTGCGCAATCACCTCACGCATCTGCATCGCGCAGCTTCAGAGGGCTATCCCGATCAAGGGCTACTTCCTGTGGAGCCTGCTCGACAATTTCGAGTGGGCAGACGGTTACAGCAAGCGCTTCGGCATTCACTATGTTGACTTCAAAACGCAGGCGCGCACACCGAAGCTCAGTGCGGAATGGTACCGCGAAGTAATTGCGCGCAATGCGGTCGAGTGATGCAGCGGAATCGGGCTACGGTCAGGCTCACAGCCATTTTGGCCGTCGACGAACCGAAAGCCGCCAAGTGCGGACTAAGGTTTCACCAGCTCGTCAGAAAGCAAATGAGCCTTCTGGGCGAGATTGTGGCCGGCCTCCAGGTCTCCGGCGGCGACGGCCGCCTTTGACTGCTTCAGGAATTCTTTGATCTGACTCACTATCTCGCGTTGGCTGGAGTTGAGTTGGAGTCCTGCGACTTTCTTCAGATTCTCTTCGGTCGCGGCCCTGAGTTGGTCGGTCGAGGATTTGTCTGAAGCCTGTTCCGCGGCTGTGCCCCCGGTGAGTTGAACCTTGGGCTCGCTCGATCCTCCGTTGCGGACGACTTTCTTGGGCGGCGGACAGGGTTTCAAGGGAGCCGCGTTTCCATTCTTTGCATCGGCATCAGGTCCAGTAGTTGGCAACCCAGTAGTGGTCGATCCAGCAGTGTTCGATTCAGCTCCCGCTGAGTTCGCCGGATCGGCGGGTTTGCCGACTGTGGTATCCAGTGCGGTCGGGGCGTTCGAGCAGTTGGGCGGAATCGTTTTCTTACGCCGGGGGCGAGCCGGAGTCGGCTTGGCATGAGCGGGAGATTTCGGGGCAGATTTCGAGGGAGAGTTCGGCGACTGCGCGGGCTGAGCATTTTGTGATGGTGGTGTCTGCGCCTGGGACGCGGAGTTGCCCTCGCTTTGAGATGAGCTCCGTCGCGGGCGGCTGGGCCGCGGCTTGCGGTACAGATCCGCGGAGCGCCGGCGGTAACCAATCCGCGTGCCACAGACCTAACCCGAGAATGAAGGCCAGAATCATATTCAATCCGAACTGGTGGAGTGGGCAGCCGTCTCCTGCTCTGGGCGCAGACTCGATGCAGCCAGAGGCAGGCGAAAGCGGAACGTTGTCCCCTCACCTTCCGTCGATTCAAATTCCACCGATCCGTAATGCCACTGCAGAATCTGATAAGTCTGCGCCAGGCCGATGCCGTTGCCGTCTTTCTTGGTGGTGAAGTAAAGCTCGAAAATCTTGTCCTGCACGTCCTGACCAATGCCCATGCCTCGATCGCAGATTTCGGCGATGGCGGCATGGTCGTCGCGGCGCGCCGAGATCGTGAGCTCGCCGCCGCTAGGCATGGCCTGGATGCCGTTCAGCACCACGTTGAGCAGGGCTTGCTTCATAAAGTCGAGATCGGCCTTAATGGAAAGCGGCTCCGCCGGCATGTCGCGCTGGATGGTGACGCCGTGCTGCTCCGCGTCAGGAGTGGCGAGCAGCGCGACCTCTTCGAGCACGCGGCGGAAATCCACTTCCACCAGATGCAGTTCGCGGGCCCGCATGAAGTCGACCAGAGTCTGCACCACGCGGTCGAGCCGGTGAATTTCGCTGCCGATGATATCCATGTGACGGCGGGTATCAGGATCGAGTTGCGCCAGCTTATTCTGCAGCAGTTGCAAATGCAGCACGATGGCATTGATGGGATTCTTCACTTCATGGGCAACGCCGCCGGTCACGCGTCCGCTGGCCGAGAGACGGCGGGACATCTCGATCTCGTCTCCGATGCGGCGCACCGATTCGGCGTCGCGCATAATCAATAGAGCGCCGATCTGCGTGTTCTTCTCCTGAACGAAATCCAGAGAAACCTGCACGCGCCGGCCGGCGGGTGCGACGAACTCGCGCTGCGAGAGCACGCCCCGGTGTTCGAAAGCATCGAGCACCATAATTCCGAACGGCGTGTCTCGGGTAAACACTTCCTTCACCGTCCTGCCCAGCAGTTCTCCTCGAGGCCGGCCGAGGAAGCGCTCCACCGGGGCGCTTACCAGCACCACGCGGGAGTCTCGCGCGAACAGCATCAAGCCGTCCTGCAACTTCGACATGAGCTGGTCCACGTTGTCTTTCAGCGCAGAAAAAATTTCGCGGCTGTCACGCATCTGCCGGCCGAGGTTAGCGATCTTCAGCGTGACCAGGCCGAATTCATCGTGTTCTGACTCTTTCCCGGAGAGTTCCTCGGTTGCCCCCAGACTGACGTTATCCAGGTTGCGGCTGATTTCTTTGAGCGGTCCGAGAGCCAGATTCGACAGCAGCGCCGCCAGCAGGAACGAAACGAAGATGAACGTGATGGAAAAATAGACAGCGCGCAGTAACCGGGGTTCGATTTCACTTCTGAGAAAGACGGTGGAGACGCCGATGTGGATCGTGCCGAAAGGCATTCCATTTAGCAACAGCGGAGAACTTACGTCATAGACCGTCGCCGGGCCATACGCGATGCGGAGTTGCCGGCGGAACCGAGCCGTCCTGACCTGATTAAAATCGGGCCGCTCCACAACCGGCTTGCCCACGAGTTGAGGAGTGGTATGGAGCAGGACCTTACCGTTCGCGTCTGCGATGGAGGCATCGAAGACGTAGGGCCAAAGGGCGATATCGGATTGAAGATCGTTCAGAATGTTGGTATCCATCGGCAGGTACTCGGCGAGGGCCCGCCGCACCGCTTGAGGATTGTTGGTATCCACGCGAGTGCTGCTCAAATCCGGAACGTCGTTCGAAGCCAGATATTGCAGTTGCTTGGTGAGGTGCTCGGCGCCGTTGGAGGCGCCGGTAATTTGCTGGCTCAGAGTTTCCGAGACGTAAAGATAGGAGAACGCAGTCACCATCACGGTCACCATGAAGGTGATGCCGAGCACGATGATAGTTTTGCGTCGCATAGGGAAACAGTGGCCAGTGGTCAAAGATCAGTGACCAGTGTTCAGTGGCCCGTTAAAGCTGGCATAGCGGATGAACTGACGAAGTGGCAGAAGGCCTTTCACTGGCCACTGGCCACTGGACACTGATCACTGTCTTACTGCGTTTCCTCAGAAGCCGCATCCGGGGCGCTGCCGCCGTACTCCTTCAGCTTATTATGCAAGGTTTTCAGGCTGATGCCGAGAATTTCCGCAGCCTTCGTCTTGTTATTGCTGGTGGATTCCAGGGTCTTAAGGATGAGCATTTTTTCCGCCTCACCGACGGTCGTGCCTACGCCGAGACGCACCGCATCCGGATCATTCGCCGCAGGGCGCAAGGGCGCGTGTCCGAATCCCGGAGGCAGGTGTTTGGTTTCGATCATGCCGCTGTCGCAGACGATTACGGCGCGTTCAATGGTATTGCGCAATTCGCGGACGTTTCCCGGCCAGGAATAATTGTTGAACTGATTCAGCACCGCCTCGCTCACCGCGGCAACCTTGCGGGAGTGCTTCGCGCTCATTTCCGAGAGAAGAAGTTGCACCAGATCGGAAATATCTTCTTTATGTTCCCGCAAAGGAGGCATGTGGATGTTGAACACGTTGAGCCGGTAATAGAGATCGCTGCGGAGCTCTCCGCTGGCGACGGCTTCGTCCGGAACTTTATTCGTAGCAGCCAGCACGCGCACATCGACCGCCGTTTCCACTTTGCTGCCCAGTCGGCGCAGCTTGTGGTCCTCGAGCACCCGCAACAGCTTGGCTTGAGTTCCCACGGGCATTTCACCGATTTCATCCAGCAGGATTGTGCCCCCTTCGGCCAGCTCAAAACAGCCAGTACGGCGCTCCAGCGCTCCTGTGAAAGCGCCTTTTTCGTGGCCGAAGATCTCGCTTTCAATGAGCGTTTCAGGAATGGCTGCGCAGTTGATGGCCACAAAAGGCCGATCGCGGCGCGGACTCAGTTGATGGATGGTGCGGGCCACTAACTCCTTGCCCGTGCCGCTGGCTCCCGTAATCAGCACCGACGCGGTGCTGGGCGCAACCAGTTCGATGAGCCGGAAAATCTCCTGCATCTTGCGCGATGCTCCCCGCAAAGTGCCCAGCGAGCCCGAATCCCTCAGCTTGCGGCGCGCGCTCTCTAGTTCCGCACGCGTTCCCACCAGCACGGCTGCATTTTGCAGCATGGTGCGCAGACGGTTGGTGTCGATGGGTTTGGTGATGTAGTCATACGCACCCACCCGCATGGCTTGCACCGCGCTATCGATTGTGCCTTGTGCCGTCACGACAATCACTGCCATGGCCTGGGATTGTTCTCCCAGCCGTTCCAGCAGTTCGATGCCCCCCATGCGCGGCATCTTCATGTCCGTAACCACGATGGAAGGGACCCATTGCGCGGCTTTCTCCAGGCCTTCCACGCCGTCGCGGGCAGTTTCTGCCCGATATCCCCAGGAGGAAACTAACTCCGCCAGACCCGTGCGTTCGTTTTCTTCGTCCTCAACAATCAGTACTTTTTCGTGGCTCATCCCTATGGTTCTGCCCGCTTCCTCAATGTCGTGTGTTCGCCCGCCAGCAGCGAAACTACAACCATACGCGGCTAGCTTCCTGCGCGGCAAGCTCTGGAGGCTGGGTCCGCGGTCGATTAGGCGCAACCCAACACTGGGATCAAGGTTCCACCGTTGTCATGTCAATTTGAGACCAGAATGCCCAACTCGGGACAAAACTGCAGGCACTGTTGTCAGAGGAGGCAATTCTTGAAAATCGTTCTTTCTCTTTAAGATTGCAGTGCGTTAGAATTACCCGTTTCCCGGCAGAGGTCGTTCAAGTTGTGATCATGCGTTATCTTTCAGCGCAGCCTGCGTGCCAAAGCGCCTGCAAGCCCCTGCGCAAATCATTGGAGGATGGAATGTCAGTTTGTTCTCGCTCAACCAGGGGCCGCGCCGTCGCGTGCCTTTTCGCGGTTTTGGCGGTATTACCCATCTCGATTCCGGCGCTCGCACAAAGCGACTCGAATCCGAAAATTGACGTGTTTGTGGGATATCAGTGGTCGCATCCGGGTGCGACAGTCCCTGCCAATAACGGCGATCCTACGAATCCCACTCCATTTCAAATTCCAGATATGTCCAAGGGACTGGGTGGTTCTTTCACTTACAATTTCGATCCGCATTGGGGCGCAGAGGCCGACCTCGGGCACAACTGGGGAAACAGCAACTACGAGTCCACATACTCAATTGGGCCGCGCTTTATATGGCGCACGGATGGCGCCAACTACTTCTTGCATTCTCTGGTCAGTCTGAATCGAGTGAGCGTCAGTGGGGTCTCCACGAACAATGGAATCGGAGCCATCCTCGGTGGAGGAATGGATCTGCCGATCAACAAGAAATTAGCTTTTCGCTTGTTTGAAGCCGATTACGTCTGGGCCCGGCATAATTATTCGGATTTCGCCAGCCCGGATTTTCCCGATCTTCGGCGTGCGACGTTTGAGGGCGTCCGCCTGCGCACCGGGCTTGTTTTCAGCTGGGGTGGCGGGCCTGCGTTAGTTCCTGCCGCCAGCTGTTCGGTGCAGCCGGGTGAAGTACTGGTTGGCGAGCCTGTCACCGCCACAGTCGCGATCAGCAACTTCAACCCCAAGCATACCATCACGTACGCCTGGAGCGGCAACGGAGGTCAGGTTACCGGAAAAGATACAACCGCGCAGATCGACACCACCAACGCGGCCCCCGGCAGTTATACCGTCACCGCCCACGTGACTGACGCCAAAGAGAAGAACAACAATGTGGCCAGCTGCTCGGCGAACTTTACGGTGAAGCCGCTGCCGCCGAAGAACCCGCCCAGCATATCCATTTCTGCCAGCCCGACCAGCCTGCAAGCCGGCGGAACGGTAAACCTGTCAGCCAACTGCACCAGCCCGGATGGTGTCGGAGTCTCGGTAGCCAGCTGGACAGCCAGCAGCGGAACCGTTTCCGGCAGCGGCAGTTCAGCCACCCTGAACACGACTGGAGCGTCGCCAGGTTCAATCACTATCGGCGCCACTTGCACCGACACTCGCGGCCTCAGCTCTCAGGCCACAACTGAAGTGACGATCGAGAACCCGCCAGTCAATCCGGAGATCATACGGCTGGAAGCGCGGCTCTCGCTGCACAGTGTTTATTTCGTGACCGACTATCCTAAGATCGCGAATCCCAAAGGCGGTCTACTGCCCAGTCAACAGAAGACGTTGATTGCGCTGGCTACCGACTTCAAGGAATATCTGCAAAGCAAACCGGACGCCCACTTGATTCTTGGCGGCCATGCGGATCATCGCGGGTCCGTTGAATATAACCAGGCGCTCTCCGAGCGTCGAGTCAACGGCGTCAAGAGCTTCCTGGTCGAGCAGGGCGTGCCCGAAGCCAACATCGATATCAAGGCGTATGGCAAGGACGACAACCTGACCACTGAGCAAGTGACGACTGAGGTCAACAATAACCCTGACCTGAGTCCGGAAGAGCGCGGAAGGATTCTCAAGAATATTGTAACGATCAGAATGGCGAGCAATCGCCGTGTTGACGTTACCTTGAGCACGACGGGCCAAACCTCCGTTCGCCGATTCCCCTTCAACACCACCGACGCCCTGACGCTGATTGGCGGCAGGGAAGGTGAGGCTAAGAAGAAAGCGGCGCCGAAGAAGCCGGCTACGAAGCCGCGCACTCAGAAGCCCTAACGGGCGTCTATGTAAGGCTTTGGGAAAACTCTCGCGGAGGACGCCAGCGTCCTCCGCGATTTTCTTTTGTCCTTGGACCCGACTGGGACTCCTCGCTCCGCGAATCTCCCTACGCGATCGGGCAACTTCTACACGGATGGGCTCGGGCCGTCTCCTTATGTGCTTGATTCCATGGACCCGGATCTGGTACTTCATTTGCCACTGTTGCAGATGAGAAAGCCGCGCGACCATGGATGCGATGACAACACTCCCACGGGCTCTCCGGTCCCGCTCTGCCTTGGGGATGTTCTGTCTCGCCCTGAGCCTGAGCCAAGGCTGTGCCCGGTCGGAGCCCACGAATCAGACGAACGCAGATTCGATCGATGCACAACAACTTCCATTTCGCCCGGATGCTGATTCGGCCTCGGCCAGTGACGTCGCTCGACCTGCGCCCGCTCCCGATCCAAAATTGAGTCTTCCTTTTCGGACAGGATTGCAGCCGCGTATCCTGCCTTCCGGAACCCTTCTGACCGTGGAATTAGAGGATTCTCTTTCCACTACCAACGTGCATGCCGGCGACGCCTTCGCCGCGTCTGTCGCCGCGCCCCTCACCGTAGACGGCGACACTCTCGTTGAACGTGGCACGGCTGTAACGGGACGGGTTGAGTCCGCGCAATCCCAAACCGACCGGCCCGGACTGGTTCCCGGTTCGGGCTATTTCCGGTTGACTTTAAATGCGATCACGATTGAGGGCAGGCAACTTGCGCTTCAGACCTCCAGCCTGTTTGCCCGGGGACAATCAGCGAACCCTTTGTCTTTGTCCCCCGGCGCCCCTTCCGACCTCCCCTCAGTCAGTGTCCAGGTCCAAAAGGGACGTCGGCTAACCTTTCGGCTCACAGCTCCGCTCACCGTCAACGACCCAAAGTCGATGGCCAGCGATCAACCCGCGAGCGCGCTCCCAGAATAAACTGGTGCAATTCCTTCGTTTGTAGCCTGATTCAAGCAGTTTTCGATGCTTATTATTCCCCCTATGTAGCAGAAACTAAGCTTCTTGCCGAGTTTTCCACAGGCTTTTCCTGATTTGAGTGACGTATGCCCTTCGCAGCGTCAGATTCTCCCTCCTATATTGAGATCGATTAGCGGGGCGGTTGGCCACTAGGGGTTCCCGATTCGGGAGCACCGAGGTATCAAGGACCCCATCGTGGGGTTTCTTTCGGGAACCGTCCCGCGCCAAAGTAAATACATGAACACCGCAACTCCATTTCCGTGGTCGGACCTGGCAGCCGGAGACAACGCCAACAGTCCCATTGAGGAACGCCAGCTCCAGGCTCAGAGATGGGAGGCGGTCGGCCGCCTGGCTGGCGGCGTGGTGCATGACTTCAACAACGTGCTCACCGGCGTCATGCTCTACTGCGATCTTCTGCTCTCGAGCCTCGATGCGCGCGACCGCCGCCGCCGTTACGCCGAAGAGATTCGCTCCGCCATTGTGCAGGCCACCGGCCTGGTCAAGCAGTTGCTGGTTTTCGCCCGGCCGCAAGCCACACCGGTGCGGACTTTGTGCCTCAACGAAATCGCCCGAGGGATGCACGATTTACTGGCCCGGCTGATCGGCGAAAACATCGCCCTCGAGCTGCATCTCGACCCGGAATTGGGCGCAGTCACCATCGACCAGGCTCAGGCCCAGCAGGTCTTGCTGAACCTGGTTCTCAATGCTCGCGACGCTCTGCCGAGCGGCGGCCGAGTTACGGTCGAGACCAGCAACTGCAAATTCCAGCCCGTCGCCGGGACCATGTCACCGACCGGTCTCCCTGCCTTTCCATGCGTGCTCCTCGTCGTGGGCGACAACGGTCACGGCATGGACGCCGCAACCCGCCAGCGCCTCTTCGAGCCATTCTTCACCACCAAGAACGCCGGCCAGGGCACCGGCCTGGGACTAACTACGGTCCGCAGCATCGTCACCACCAATCGCGGACTGATCCACTTCGAAAGCGAACCCGGCCGCGGTACTCGCGTGCTGATCTTGCTCCCCCGCGCATCTCAGCCTTCCGATTCTCTGGACAAGGCCGATCTTGACCAGGCCGAACCAGATTCGGAGACCCAGTCACCAACACCAATTCAGCAAATCAAAAAGGAATCACTCTTATGACGTCAGTCGCAGTAACCCACACCCTCGCTACTCCTCAGATCATGGCCGCAAATTTTCTGAACCTCCTCATCGTCGACGACGAACGCTCCATCCGCGACGCTTGCCGCGAGGTTGCTCTCTCGCTAGGTTTCATCGCCCACGTTGCCGATTCCGCCGAGCATGCCTATCGCCTGCTGCAAGTTCAAAGCATCGATGCCGTTCTGCTCGACCTGCGCCTGCCCGGCGCGGGCGGCCTCGAAGCTCTCCGTCAAATCAAGACCCACCGCCCCGAAGCGCTCGTAATCGTGGTGACCGGCTACGGCACGGTGCAGTCAGCCGTCCAGGCCATGAAGAACGGCGCTTACGAATACGTCACCAAACCGTTCAGCGTCGAAGAACTCAAACTCCTGTTGCAGCGCGTCTCCAACCACCTGAAGTTGAAAACCGAGAACCGCATGCTGCGCGAGAAGCTGAAGTCGAAGCAGGGCTATGGCGGAATCGTCGGCCGCGCCCCCGAGATGGAGAAGCTTTACCGCATCATCGCCAAAGCCGCCAACAGTTCCCACCCTGTGCTGATCCTCGGCGAGAGCGGCACCGGCAAAGAAATGGTCGCGCGCTCCATTCATTATTCCGGACCGTTCCACGACAAGCCGTTCATCCCCGTCGACTGCGGCTCGCTGGTGCCCACGCTGATCGAAAGCGAACTGTTCGGCTATGTCAAAGGCGCATTCACCGGCGCCAATCAGGCCAAGGACGGACTGCTCGCCATCGCCGAAGGTGGCACCGTATTCCTCGACGAAGTCGGCGAACTTCCTGTCGACCTCCAGGCCAAACTCCTGCGGGCGATTCAGGAAAAAGAAATTCGTCCGGTCGGCAGCACCCGCCGCATTCCCATCAACGTCCGCATCCTGGCTGCCACCAACCGCGTACTGGAGCAGGCTGTGACCGAAGGCTCTTTCCGCCGCGACCTGTATTTCCGCCTCAACGTGCTCAGCCTGCGCATCCCTCCGCTGCGCGAGCGTCGCGAGGATATCCCGCTGCTCATCGCTCATTTCATGGAGCGCACCTCGCGCGCCTCCGGGCAGGAAAAAATCCTTACCGATGACGCCGTCAAGGCCATGCTGGCCTATGACTGGCCGGGCAACGTCCGCGAACTGGAAAACTGTCTGGAGCGCACCTGCGCCTTTACCAGCGGACCGTTAATCCATGTACCCGACTTGCCTCCGGCCATCGCCGGCGCGCACGTTGCGGTGCCCTCCAACGGCAACGGACACAACCAGAATAAGATCGTCCCCATGGCGGAACTGGAGAGGCAGACCATCCTCAACGCCATCGCGGAACTCAACGGCGACAAGTTGCAGGCCGCCCGTTTGCTCGGCATCGGCAAGACAACCCTGTACCGCAAGCTAAAGGACTACGCGGCGCAAATCTAAAATCAGTTCTCAGTTCCCAGTTTCCGCGCCTACGGTTCTTACTGAGAACTGAGAACTGGGAACTGAGAACCGCTTTCTCGTTCCGCAACGGGAACAGCGTATCCAGCATCGTTCTCTAAGCCTAGCCTTTTCAATATGAGCGGCAGTGGTGCACCGCGTGCTACAGAAACAACATGATTCTACTCATCACCCCTTCGGCACGCGGCCAAGAGTGCGCTGCCACCGTAAAAGATGCTACTGGCGAGGAAACCCACTGGGCGGAAGATCTGCCGCAAGCGGTAGCCCGGCTGCGCGAACAGACTTACTCAGCCGTCGTGATCGACCAATTCCTTTTAGAGAATGAGCCCGCCGAGAGCGACCAGGTGATCGAGCACTTGGGGACGGCCTTTCCCGTCTACCTCAACTTCGCCGTCAGCGGCATGGAGCGTCTGCTGCGCGAGGTCCGCTCCGCCTTGCATCGCCGCAAGCGTGAGGAAACTCAGGCCCGCCGTTCGGTCGAGCAACAGATTCGCAGCGAAGTATGCGAATCCCTCACCGCCATGCTGCTTTCCTGCGAACTAGCCATGGCCGTACCCGAGGTCCCCGCCCCCGCCGCGGACAAAATCCGCCTCATCGACAGTCTCGCGCGCGACATGCGCCTCAGGCTGGGCGCGAACTGACTCGCTTAAACTGATGCGTTTCATAAATCTGTGCAAGATTCTGCACTGTGGCCTCAGCCACAGAAAACCTTCGACGCCTCACCCCCTTTCGCACTAGAATAAAAACGCAACCTGCTGTAGCCCGCATCCAGCGAGCTATCCGACGCACCGGAGGCCCTGTGCACGTTCTGGTCACCGCCGATACCATGTCCGGTTCCTGGAGCTACACCCGTGAACTGGTCACGGGACTGGTCACGCGCGGCGTCCGGGTCACGCTGGTCAGCTTCGGCGAGATTCCCCTGCCCGAGCAGACGGCGTGGATGGATCTGCTCCACGGCCTTGAATATCGCCCCACCGCTTTCCGCCTGGAATGGATGGACGAGGCGCCGCAGGATCTGCACGAATCTTCGGATTTCCTCGCCAGCCTGGTTCGCGAAGTTCGCCCCGACCTGCTTCACCTCCACCAGTTCTGCCACGGCGATCTTCCGGTAAATGTTCCACGCGTAGTCATGGCCCATGGCGACCTCATCAGTTGGAGCGAAGCTGTTCAGGGTTGCAGCCCGCGCCCTACGCGCACGCTGAAGTGGTATCGCGACACCGTAATTCGCGGCATCACCGCTGCTGATGCCGTAATCGCGCCCTCAGCCTGGATGCTCGACACTCTTCGCGCCACCTACACTCGCCCGCGCCGCGGAGCGGTAATCTATCCCGGACGCAATCCCATCTTCTTCAATCCCTACGTCAGCAAAGAGGACTCTGTGCTTTCCGTAGGCCGCCTGCTCGATGCCGGCAAGCAAGTCCACCTGCTGACGCAGCACGCACAGCCGTTCCCGGTCTGCATCGTGGGCGCGGAGCAAACCGTCCCCGTGCCCCGCATTCCGATTCGCGCTGACGTGAAGGTTTCGACCGAGCAGAATTCCGTTGCCGTTCGTGGCCCGCAGACCGACGCCCAACTGCGCGCCCTCTACAGCCGTGCCGCCATCTACGCTGCCACGGCGCGCTATGAGCCGCTCGGCATCGCGCCTCTCGAAGCTGCATTTTCCCGCTGCGCCATTGTCGCCAACGATATTCCCAGCTTTCGCGAATTCTGGGGCGACGCCGCCCTCTACTTCCGCACCAACGATGCCGGCAGCCTGGCCGAAACTCTTCGCCAACTCGATGCCGACCGCCCCTTGCGCCAAGCCTATGCCGACCGCGCCTACACCCGTGCCCGCGAACGCTTCACCACCAAGCGCATGATCGACGACTACCTCGACCTATACCGGAGCCTGGTCTCAGCCAACACCCTGGCCGCCTAAGCCCTCCCCAGCTGTTGTCATCCCGAGTGAAACGAGGGATCTTGGTTTCTCTCGCGCATGGAGAGCTGCCACCGTGGTCTAATGTCTCAAAGACCAAGGAGAACCCATGCCACAAAGCCCGCACAACCTAATCGGAGAGCTGCATAACCTGGCAGCCCACGCCCACAACGCCGCTGCCGTAGCCCACGGCAAAGGAGATCATCTTACGGCTCACGAACTCAGCCAGCAGGCGCATGAACACTCCAGAAACGCACTCAAGCTCGCCGAAGAGCTCGCCCGGGAAGCCAGAACGTCCAGCAAATCCTAGATGCAGCAGTTTGTTTGGCGGGAATTTGGCGTCGCCCCGGTTCCAGGGAGGAAACGGATACGATCGATTTCTGCAATCGCTGATTGTTCCGGTTACCGCCGGGCCGCGATGATGGCCACCGCTATTGGGTCGCTTCCCGTCGCGGCCGTGCCTGCGGCGGTCAAAGTGCCATTGCGATTGAGGGTGTATATCGAAACTGTATTGCCGTCTTGATTTGTCACGTAGGCAAACTTGCCGGAAGGATCGACGACAATCGCGAAGGGTTGCTGTCCGGTCGCGATCGTGGCTGGCGTGTTCGAGGTTAAGCTTCCAGTAGTGGGATCGATGGTGAACATCGAAACCGTGTTGTCTTGTCGATTTACCACGTAGGCGAACTTGCTGGAGGGATCCACGGCCACCGATGTCGGGCTGTTTCCTGCTTCGGCGAAGCCGTTCGGCGTCAGGACTCCAGTGACGGAATCGACGGTATACTGCGACACAAAGTTATTAGGCTGGCTGTACGCGTTGGGCACGTAGGCGAACTTGCCGGAGGGGTCCACAGTGACTCCAAAAGGAGACGCGCCTGCGAGCACCGTTGCAGGTGTCGTCGGGGTCAGAACTCCGGTGCTGGAGTTGATGGTGTACATCGAAATCGTGTCGTCATCTTGGTTCGCTGCATAGGCGAAGCGGCCGGTGGGATCCACAGTTACGGAGAGTGGGCTCCATCCCGTGGCGACTGTTGGCGGCGTCGTCGGCGTCAACACTCCTGTGCTCGAGTTGATCGTGAACATTGAAACCGTGTTGTCGTCGCTGTTCGCCGTGTAGACGAACTTGCCGGAAGGATCAATCCCGATTCCTTGCGGAAAGTATCCAGTCGGGACGGTGGCAGGCGTTGTCGGGGTCAGGACGCCGGTTCTGGAATCGATGGTGAACATCGCGATCGTGGCTGCGTCCGTCGCATTTGACATCAGATTCGCCACATACGCAAACCTGCCAGCAGGATCGACAGCCATGCCTTCGGCCCCGAAGGCGTTGGCTCCGGTTGCGACGGCAGGCGGCGTGGTCGCCGTCAGATTGCCGGTGCAAGAGTCCACCGTGTACATAGAAACCGCACTTGCAGAGGGATCATTCGTCGCGTAGGACAATGCGTAGGCGAACGCTGGCGCGGATGCGGGTGCACATGCAGGTTGAGGTTGAGGAGCAGGGGGTTCGGAAGCTAAACTTCCTCCGCCGCAACTGGCGGCCAGCGGAACCAGCACACTCAAAACCGCAGTTTGCAAACGCGTCGCTCTCATATACTCCTCGGTGCAATTCCTGACGCCATCTATGCGAGCTAGGGCCGCCTTTCCGGTCTGATAGATCAGACCCAATCTTACAACAAAAGTTTCCTCGCGGCCCCGCGACACCCACCCCCGCTTAATGGTATCTTCTTATCCTTACTAGAAACCCGTAAGGTTGGAGGAATCAAAGTCATGGCTCAGGTAAAGATCACAATTCGTCCCAATGGCCCCTACCGCGTTGAGGCGCCCGAGGGTTCAATCGAACTCGTCGACGTCAACGGGACTCAGTACGACCTCACCGGCAAGCCCGCCTTTTCTCTCTGCCGCTGCGGCGGCTCGGTGAACAAGCCTTTCTGCGACGGTACCCACAGCCGCATCGGATTCCAGGGCGCAGAACTGGCCGTAAAAAAAGCCGAAGGCTAGCCGCGAAGCGGCGAATACAGCCCCAAATTCGGAGGGGCTATCCCAAAGGCCGCCTTTGTCAAGAGATCGCGCCCGCTCGGAGCTGTGGAAGCCTGTGGAAAACCAACTCGACGCCTCGCTTCGCGACTTCGAGAGGTGCGTAAAAGACACACCCACCATCCGCAACCGCGTGATTCGGATGGCTTTGCAACTCTATAGCTGGGAGATATTATTTGCGAATATCGCTTCAGTGTTCCCGTCGGAACATTCAGCACAATGTTCCAGTCGGAACACTCGGCGACTCGGAGGCCTCTTGAGTGACAAAAGCGATCGTGAACTCAGCGACCGTGAATTAGGAATGCATCGCAACATCACGCGCCGCGACTTCCTCAACGGCGTGGCCCTGACTGCAGGCGCTGCCATGATGCCCTGGCATCTGCTCGCGGCAGCAGACACCAATGCAGAAAAATCTCCCAACTATTATCCTCCCGCGCTCACCGGACTGCGGGGCAGCCACGCCGGCTCCTTCGAAGCGGCGCATTCCTTGCGCGATGGCACTTTCTGGGACGCTGCCGGCGCACCACAAGACACAGGCGAAGCTTACGACCTCATCATCGTAGGCGGCGGCATCAGCGGCCTCGCCGCCGCACACTTCTATCGCAAGAGTGCAGGCGCGAACGCGCGCATTCTCATCCTCGAGAACCACGACGACTTTGGCGGCCACGCCAAGCGCAACGAATTCCAAGTGGGAAAGAAAACTCTTCTAGGCTACGGCGGAACCTACTCGATCGAGAGCCCCGAACCTTACAGCGAAGTCGCCAAAGGCGTGATTGAAGAATTGGGAATCGAAGTGACCAGCTTTCCAAAGTATCTCGACCGCGATCTTTACGGCGCAGCGGGGAGAGTTCCCAAGATTTTTTTCGACAAAGAAACTTTCGGCACCGACAAGCTGGTGGATGATCCTTATCCTTTCCCTGGTGGCGAGACCTACGATCTCGCAGTCGCCGCGCCCGACGCCTGGGCGCACTTCATGGCCGACGCGCCAATTGCAGAGCAGGCCCGCAAAGATGTATCCCGTCTGTGCCAGGAAAAGAAAGACTATCTCCCAGGACTCAATGCCGAACAGAAAGCTGCGCGCCTGGCACGCATCAGCTACGCTCAATTCCTCACCGAGCAGGTGGGCGTGCACGGCGACGTCATTCGCCTCTACCAGACCATTTCGCAACCTTTGTTTGGCGTAGGGATTGAAGCGGTTGCCGCGCTGGACGCGGCGGACACGGGATATCCAGGCTTCAGCGGAATGGGCATTGAGCCGGAAGGTTTGAGCAACGAGCGAAAATATTTCTTCCACTTTCCCGACGGCAACGCCAGCATCGCGCGCTTGCTGGTGCGCAATTTGATCCCGGACGCAATACCGGGCAACTCCGCGACGGATGTAGTTTCGGCGCGCGCGAATTACGCGAAGCTTGATGAGAAAAACTCTAGCCTGCGCATTCGATTGAACAGCACGGCCGTGCGGGTGAAGCATGTGGGCTCGACTAGCTCTGGTGACCCGGCGCAGGCCACCGAGGTTGAGGTCGCCTATGCTCGCGGCGGCAAGGTTTTTACGTCAGAGCGAAACACGTGATTCTGGCCTGCTGGAACATGATGATTCCTTATCTCTGCGAAGAGTTGCCGGAAGCGCAGAAAGAGGCGCTGGCCTTTGCGACCAAGGTGCCGCTGCTCTATACCAACGTGCTGTTGCGTAACTGGAATGCGTTTCAGAAGCTGGGAGCGAATGCGATCTATGCGCCGGGCGGCTACCATACGGGTGTCGACCTGGATCTTCCGGTCAACATTGGCGAGTATCGCTGCTCGCGCTCGCCTGACGAGCCAACCGTGGTGCACATGAGCAAGTCTCCCTGCCGCGCAGGGCGCCCAGCGCGGGAACAACACGTCGCTGGCCGCATCGAACTCTACAGCACAACGTTTGAAACCATGGAGCGGAAGATTCGCCAGCAGTTGGCCCGGACACTGGGGCCGGGCGGGTTTGATCCCGCGCGCGACATCCTGGCAATTACAGTGAACCGCTGGCCGCACGGGTATGCCTACGAGTACAGCAGCCTGTGGGACAAATTCGTGCTGGAAGGCGGCGAGACGCCATGCGAGCGGGCGCGAAAAACATTCGGACGGATCGCGATCGCCAACTCGGACGCCGGGGCTCGCGCCTACACAGACGAGGCCATCAATCAGGCTTGGCGGGCGGTGGGAGAGTTGAAGAGCTAGTACCCAGTATCCGGTCCCGAGTGCCTAGTCTGTGCGGCCCGTATCGATCATCGATGGCGCGATGGTCAGAGTCGGCAAGAGTATTGTATGTAGGGATGCTTCGACCGCCCAGGATCCTGCGCTGGACGATCCTACTCCGCTCGGCGTGACAGCGTAGGGGGATGGAGCGGCGCTTGCACGTCGGGGAGGTTCGAGGAGTGCTCGAGATTGACCCGTCCGAAGCGCAAGGGCGCATCGTAGTGGTGCGCTGTCCCGATGGCGCCGCCGGCGAGGGCGAGAATCACGGCTAGAAAGACGGCGATGCGGCGTGGGACCTGGTCTCGCTGCGGAGCGATGAGGGCGATTAGTGCTCCGACGATCAGTCCGGTGATGAGGCCGCCGATGTGGGCGGTGTTGTCGACGCCGGGAAGCACGAATCCGAAGATGAGGTTGTAGACGACAAACGCACCCAGGCTGCGCAAGGTGCCGGAGAGCGCGGAGCGCGGCACTGAGAATTCTCCTAACTTGAGGGCAGTGATGAGCGCGCCGGCTAATCCGAAGATGGCTCCAGACGCGCCAACGCTAGGCACGTATGGATGCCATGCAGCGCTGGCGAGACTTGCTCCCAAACCGCAGATGAGATAGATCGCGGCATAAGTCCAGCGTCCATAGAGCGATTCGCACAGTTGGCCCAGGTTCCACAGGCACCACATGTTGAAGGCGATGTGGATCAAGCCACCGTGAACGAATACGTTGGTCAGCAGACGCCACCATTCTCCCGAAAGTGTGAGCGCGCCTACGTTCGCGCCCCACACTATAAGTTCGCGCACGGGGAAGTCCATGAAGGTAGAAGAGGCGAGCGCCATGCCGAGAAATACGGCCGCGTTGATACCGAAAATGATTTGGGTGAGGCCGATGGTGGATTCGCTGCGACGGACCCAGGGCGTGGGCATTACGGTTTGCGGCGCGTCGTCAGGGACTTCGCCGCGCTGGTAGGCTTCGTGCTGCACAGCACCACGGGCAGATCTTCTTGCCGAAGGATAGACCGGGGAGTTGACGGCCGCATTTAATGCAGTTTGCCATGGGTTGTTAAAAGAGTATCAGCAGTTGGGACGCCGAAGAAAATCTTTAACACGGGGGACACAGAGGGACACAGGGTAAATCACTGCCTCAGTGGATCGTCTTTGTTTTTCTGGACATGTAATCCATCAGCAGATATTGGCCTAACGTGTAGGGGGTGGTGAAGTAGGCTTTGCCGCGGCACATCTCCGTTACTTTCTGGACGAATTGGACGAGGCCATAATCTGAGGCGAGCATGAAGGTGTTGATCAGTACGCCGGCGCGCTTGCACTTCGAGACTTCTTCGAGCGTTTGGCTTACGACCAGTGGATCGAGGCCGAAGGCGTTTTTGTAGATGCGTCCGTCTTCAAGGGTGAGGGCGGAGGGTTTGCCGTCGGTGATCATGACGATCTGCTTCATGTCTTTTCTTTGACGCTGCAGAATTCGTTGCGCAAGGCGCAGGCCTTCACGCGTGTTGGTGTAATACGGTCCGACCTTGACGCGGGCCAGTTGCGAGAGCGGGACTTCTTCGGCGGAATCGTGGAAGAGAACGAGCGAGAGCGAGTCTCCGGGATACTGCGTGCGGATTAAGTGCGAGAGCGCCATGGCAACTTTTTTCGCCGGCGTGAAGCGGTCTTCACCGTAGAGAATCATCGAGTGCGAGCAGTCGAGCATGAGCACTGTGGCGCAGGAAGATTGATACTCGCACTGGTGGACCTGGAGGTCACGGTATTCGATGTTGAGCGGCAGGCCGAGGCCTTCGCGCTGGATGGCGCTCGACAGCGTAGCGGTGATGTCGAGATTGAGCGTGTCGCCGAACTCGTAGGTGCGCGACGCGCCGCTGGCTTCGATGCCGGTCGAGAGATCGCGGGTGTCGTGGCGTCCGAAGCTGGATTTGCCGAGCGAGCCGAGCAAGTTGCGCAAGAGATTTGAATCCGAGGAAGTCGAGGCTCTTGTCGGTGATTTCGAATTTTGCCTGCTGCTGATTTTCTCCGAGTTGTCCGCCCGCGCCTGAGGGACGCGAGGGATCGGGAGGTTGGTCGATCGAGATGTAATCTTCCTGCTGCATGCGCTCGATCAGCTTTTCGATGAGTTCGTCGAGTTCGCCATCGGCCGCCATTTGCTCGAGGCGTTCGCGCATGTCTTCGTCGAATTGATCGCCTTCCATTAGCGCTTGTTCGATGGCGCGGCGGAGGTCGTCGAGGGTCTGCTCGCCCTCGGGCATCTCGTACCACATGTCGCTCTGGAAGCCGCTCTGCAGCAGGTAGTCGGAGAGTGCGCTGAGCAGGTCTTCCATGCTCATTTCGCCGGCGGGTCGGGGACGTATTTGCTGTAGCGGATGCGTTTCATAAAAGCAGTGGCCAGTGGTCAGTGATCAGTGGCCAGTAAAACCTGAGGGCCGAATGGCTTTGACTGGCCACTGGACACCGAACACTGGCCACTGATCTTAGTTAAACTGCCTTCTCTGCCGGTACGGTGGTTCTTCTTTGTCGAAACTTTTTTCGCGCACCGGTTCGGGCTTTTTTTCTCCGGCTTTGAAGACTCGTTCTTCGTTGCGGCCGATGCGCTTGTGGGCGTGCAGGCCTTCGAGGATGAATTCGGCGGCTGAGACTTGCTGCTCCGGACTTTCTTTCTGTGAGACGCCGAGCGGGCCCAGCTTGTCGATCAGGCCTTGAATCTCTTTCAAGTTTTCGAGAGCTTCCAGAGCGGCGATTGAATCGCTCAAGCTGAATCTCGCCGCCCAGGTCGAACCACTGCACGATCTGCTGCACGTTGGCGCCGGTGAAATATTCGTCGTAGGTTTTGGCGATGGCGGTGCGGATCAGCTCGCGCGAGACGTGGTCGGCGCCTTTCATCTCGCCTTCGTATTCGAGTTCCAATTTGCCGGTGATGGCGGGGAGCGCGGCGTAGACGTCGCTGACGCGGGGCACGACCAGCTTTTCGTCGTTGCGAAGAGCGCGACGCTCGGCGTTCGAGATCACGTTCTCCATGGCGGAAATCGGCAGGCGCTGGCTTACGCCGACTGCGCTTGTCGATTTTCTTGTCTTCGCGGGCAGCGAAGGCGATGCGCTCGATCACTTCCTGAATGTAGGTGGGCAGGTGCATCGTCTGGCCGTTGCGGCCGGTCCAGGCTTCCTGCGCGGTGATGGCGATGCCTTCATCGACCGTGGCGGGGTAGTGGGTGCGAATCTCGGATCCGATGCGGTCTTTAAGTGGCGTGATGATTTTGCCGCGGGCGGTGTAGTCCTCAGGATTGGCGCTGAAGACGATGGCTACGTCGAGCGGCAGGCGGATGGGATATCCCTTAATTTGTACGTCGCCTTCCTGCATGATGTTGAACAGGCCGACCTGAATTTTTCCGGCGAGGTCGGGAAGTTCGTTGATGGCGAAGATGCCACGATTGGCGCGGGGCAGCAGTCCGTAGTGAACCGTGAACTCACTCGACAGTTCGTGGCCGCCGCGGGCGGCTTTGATGGGATCGATGTCGCCGATCAGGTCCGCGATAGTGACGTCAGGCGTGGCGAGTTTTTCCACGTAGCGATCGTCGGGAGTTAAATAAGAAATGGAAGCGGCGTCGCCGAGGCGCGCGACTTCTTCGCGGCAGCGGCGGCAGATGGGCGCGTAGGGATTGTCGCGAATCTCGCAGCCGGTCAGATACGGCATGTGAGGATCGAGCAGCGTCGTCAAGGCGCGCAGGATGCGGCTTTTGGCCTGGCCGCGCAGGCCGAGCAGAATGAAATTGTGCCGCGAGAGAACAGCGTTCACGATTTGGGGAACGACTGTGTCGTCGTAGCCGACGATGCCGGGGAAGATGCCGTCGTCGTGGTGGTGACGCAAACGGGCGATGAGGTTGTCGCGGAGTTCGTCCTTCACGCGGCGGGTGCGCAGGCGTTCTTCGGAAAAGGTGCTGCGACGCAATTCGCCGAGTGTGCGCGGAAGAGACATAGAACCCCCGAGAGAACTTTCGTAAATTATACGCGGAAGAGCGGGCTTCGGGTTTCAGCGCTCCCACGCGCAACGTCAAAATCTTCACCACAGGGGGGCACAGGGGTTCACAGGGTAACCCTGACTGGGCTGATGGTTTGCCGTTCTCAATGTACGTGGCCGTTGCCGCCTGCTTTTTCGCGGGCGCTGGCGGCGCGGCGGAGGTTTGGGATGATGGTTTCTAAATAGTTGATAAGCAAAGTCAGGCGCTCTGGCTCGGAGCGCAGCGCGAGCAGCTTTTGTTTGAAATCCAAATCGAGGGGCACGGAGCCGGCAAGGCGAAAGGACAGCAACGTGGGGCTGGCGGCGGAAAGATCCTGCCTGGCGCCGGCGATCGCGAGCAACTCGGAGTGAAGCTGAACCGCGCGCGAGGTGTCTGCCTGCGGCGGGGTTCCCGGTTCGTCGTCGATCATGAGAACCTCCGCTTGAAGAAACGAACGCTCCTGATTGACGCGGAGGAGTTCGAAACGTTGGCGGCCTTCGGTGACCAGGTCGAGGCGGCCGTCGGGGTACTCTTTTACTACGGTGATGATTTCGGCGGTGCATCCGATCTCCGCTAAACCTTGCTCGACGGCGCGCACCACGCCGAAGGTGCGATGCTGGGCAAGACACTCGCCAATCATTTCTTTGTAGCGCGGTTCGAAAATGTGCAAGGGCAGGGCAGTGCCGGGGAACAGGACGACGTCGAGCGGGAACAGGGGTAGAAGCGGGTCCAAGAAGTCTCCGGTGGAGGCGCGGGATGATCTTTGGGAAGTCACCGCGCTGTCCCAGATTGTACCCGAGCTTGACTTCACAAGTTACAGAGGAATAGAAGCGCGTTATGGAACTTTCGGGGAAAATTGTGGTGGTGACGGGCGCTTCCATGGGAATTGGGGAAGCGATTGCGAAGATTTTTGCCGATCAGGGAGCGAGCGTGGTGATGCTGTCGCGCGATGCGGGCCGCGTGGAAGCGGCGCGCGGGCGCGTGGGGCATGGCGAGCGGACGCTGGCGATGGCCTGCGACGTGCGGCACCGCGAGGATGTTGACCGCGCTGTTGGGCTGACGCTGCATCATTTTCAGAGGATCGATGTCTGGGTGAACAACGCCGGGCATGGGTTGCTCGATTCGGTGGCGCAGATGGACATGGCGGCGTGCCGGGAAATGTTCGAGACGAATTTGTTCGGAGCGGTCGGCGCGATGCAGGCGGTGATTCCCGTGATGCGGCAACAGGGCGGGGGGATGATCATCAATATTTCGAGCGTGGCGGGGCATATTCCAATCCCGTTTCACGCGGCTTACAGCGCGACCAAATTTGCGCTGAATGCCATGGGCAAGGCGGCGGGTGTGGAGTTGAAGAAAGATGGGATTCACGTGCTGACGGTTTGTCCGGGATATGTGCGGACGGCGTTCGGTGAGAATGCGATTCAGGGGAATGAGTTGAAGCGCGTGCGTCCGGGATCAGTGCGTGGGGTTAGTGCCGAGCGCGTGGCGCGGGCTACGCTGCAGGGATACTTGAAGCAGAAGCGGGAAGTGATTGTGCCTTGGACTATGTATGTGCCGGTGAAGATTTATGAGCACTTTCCGGGGTTCGTGGAGTGGGCGATGGGGCGGATGGCGGGGTGATTGGGTAGTTTCCAGGGAAAAAACCTTTACCACAGAGGACACAGGGGTTCACAGGGTAATACGTGGAACTATCCCAGCTCTGCCAGCATGGCTTCCATCTCGCCCTGGGCGTGGAGGTTTCCGGTACGGCGGGCGGACGCTATGCCGTCGGCGAGCATGGTTCTGGCTTCGGCGATTCTGTCGGCGCGGGCCAGCGTCTGCGCCGCCATGAAATAACCGGGAGTGTAGTCGGGACTGGATTTGAGCAGGATGGCGAATTCGGCCAGGGAACGGTCGAGGTCGCCCTGCTTGGAATATTCCATGGCCAGACCGTAGCGCGCGAAGGTATCGTTGGGATTCTGCGTGAGGACGTCGTTGAGGGCGGCAATGCGGTCCATAAGCAGTGGTCAGTGGTCAGTGGCCAGTGATCAGTGATTAGGGATCAGTGGCCAGCTGAGATGAGGTTACTACAAACCGCGCCTTTGCTTCCGGATCTGTTCTAGATTGGATTGGATCTGCGGAGATGAGTAGAATGCAGTCCATAACATTCCAATATTTCCTGTTCTGCGGAGGGGTCGGTGGCTTGTCCGTTTTTCATGCCGGTAGAAAAGTTGGAGAACGGGAATTGGCTGCATGCGCGGCGGCTTCCGTTGGGATGCGGGTGGAGCGGGCAGTGTTCGGCGCCGGGACATGAAGGTGAGACTCCATCGCAGGAAGAGTTGCGGGAGTTCTGCAATCTTGGGTATGCGGAGGGTTGCGGGCGATTGCCTCGGGAGCGGGAGTGGGATTCAGTCCGCTTTGCGGCAAGAACCGTGGGAGATGCGCAGAATGGAACTGAGAGGCGCATTCACGTTCGCTACGCGTGCGAGCGCGGGCATCGTCCGGCAGGGCATGGGACGCTGGAGTTTGATGCCTTCGAGTCGCGGTGGATCGAGAAGCATCGCGATGGCCGCGTGCAGCGGATGGCGGAGTGTTTTCTGCAGGCTTTCCTGGAGAAGAAGAGAAAGCAGGAAGTGACACGGGCGGCGGCTAGTTAAAGGTCTATTCCAGTTGCCCGGGCTTCGCCCGGCGGACAGCCGAGGGCGGCTGTCCCCACATCTGGAATCACATTCGGAATTCCAACCAGCAGAACGAGGAAAGCTACCATGAGTGAAGAGAGTTTGACACCCCGGCCGGTTCGAGACTCGCAATCGGAGATGACGGAAATTGTTCTGCCCAACGATGCCAACCCCCTGATCGCGCTGCTGGGAGGCCGGTTGATGCATTGGATCGACATGGCGGGAGCGATGGCGGCTCATCGCCACTCGCGAAGTTACGTCGTAACGGCTTCGGTGGATCACATCGATTTCCTGGTGCCGGTGAAGGTTGGGGATCTGGTGATTTTGAGATCGTCGGTGAACCGCGTGTTTCATACTTCGATGGAAGTGGGCGTGAAGGTTTGGGTGGAGAATTATATTTCGGATACGGCGCAACATGTGGCCTCGGCCTACCTGACGTTTGTGGCCATCGATGGCAAGGGGAACCACTTGAAGGTCGCTCCGGTGATTCCAGATACCGAAGAGCAGCAGCGCCGCTATGACGACGCGGGGCGGCGGCGGGAGATCCGGCGCGGGGAGCTGGAGCGGCGGCGCAAGGCGAAACGATAAATCACAACCAGATGTGATCGGCGTCACATCGGGCCCTTGGCAAAGCAGATAGTCTACGCGGTTGCCACCGAGGGAGGTTCATGGATAGTGCGCTTCTAGTCGATCGCATTCACTTCGCATTCACTGTTACCTTCCACTATCTCTTTCCGCAACTCACCATGGGCCTGGCGCTGCTGATCGTGGTGCTCAAGACGCTCGCACTGCGCCGCAATGACGAGGCATACAACCAAGCGGCGCGTTTCTGGGCGCGAATCTTCGGCATCAACTTCGTGATGGGCGTCGTGACTGGAATTCCGATGGAATTTCAGTTTGGCACGAACTGGTCGCACTTCTCGCGTTTCGCGGGAGGGGTGATCGGGCAAACGCTGGCCATGGAAGGCTTGTTTGCTTTCTTTCTGGAGTCGACGTTTCTCGGACTGTTTCTTTATGGAGAGAAGCGGCTCGGTCCGCGGGCGCATTGGTGGTCGGCGGTTGCGGTGTTTCTGGGATCATGGCTCTCCGGCTTCTTCATCATCGTCACCGATGCGTGGATGCAGCATCCCGTGGGCTTCGTTGGGGCCAAGGACGGCTCAGTGCAACTGTCGAGCTTCTGGGAACTCGTGCTGAATCCATGGGCGTGGTGGCAATACGCGCACAACATGGGCGGGGCCGTGATTACGGGCGCGTTTGTGATGGCGTCCGTGGGCGCATTCTACTTGTTGTGGGGAAAGTTTGAGGTGCAAGCGCAAATCTTCGTACGGGTGGGCGTGGTCGCCGGATTGATCTTCAGCGTCTTGCAGTTATTCCCCACCGGCGACGGCCAGGGGCGGATGGTTGCCGTGCATCAGCCGGCAACGCTCGCAGCCATGGAAGCGCTATTCGTCAGTCAGGCGGGAGCGCCGCTGGTGATCCTGGGGCAGCCGAATGTGGCTGAGCGCAAGATTGATAATCCGATTGAGGTTCCCAACGCGCTCAGCTTTCTGACTTACCGCGCATGGAAAGCCGATGTGCAGGGGCTCGACGCGTTTCCATTGGATATGCAACCGGAGAACATCGCGCTTCTCTACTACAGCTACCACATCATGGTCGGTCTGGGGACTATCTTCATTGCGATCATGGTGGTCGCGGCATTTCTGCTGTGGCGTGGCAAGCTGTTTTCGACGCGATGGATGCTGTGGATTCTACTGCTGGCCTTGCCGTTTCCTTACATCGCTAACACTGCAGGCTGGATGACGGCAGAACTGGGGCGGCAGCCCTGGCTGGTTTACGGTTTGATGCGCACGGCAGAGGGATATTCGAAGGCTGTGTCGGCGGGCAATGTGATGTTCACGCTGCTGGGCTTTCTCGGCATGTACATGGTGTTGGGGATTTTGTTTCTGTTTCTGGTGCGGCGCGAGATTGAGCACGGACCGGTGGGCGAGATGAGTTCGGGTCACTAGAGCGAGAGCAGCGCCTGAAGGCGCGATTCATAATGCGGCGTCTTGACGGTATGCCCGAAGGCATATCCTGATACGAACCTTCGAGGAGCGCGATGGAAACGCTATGGTTCATGATCGTCGCCGTGATGATAGCGGCTTATGTGGTGCTGGACGGCTTCGATCTTGGAGCCGGTGCGATTTATCTGGGCGCCGCGAAGACGAGTGACGAGCGCCGCAAGATCCTGCGCGCGATTGGTCCAGTGTGGGATGGCAATGAAGTCTGGCTGATCGCGGCAGGAGGGACGCTCTACTTCGCGTTTCCCTTGCTCTATGCTTCGAGTTTCAGCGGCTTCTATCTGCCTCTGATGATGGTGCTGTGGCTGCTTGATGCTGCGCGGGATCGGCATTGAGTTGCGCGCGCATATGGAGAATCCAGTTTGGGTTGGCTTCTTTGATTTGATCTTCTGTGCTTCCAGTGTGCTGCTGGCCATCTTCTTCGGCGCCGCTCTGGGCAACGTGGTGCGCGGCGTGCCTCTGGGCGTGGATGGCTATTTCTTCGAGCCGCTGTGGACAAATTTCCGCGTGGGCGCTGAATACCGGAATCCTTGACTGGTATACGGTGCTCACTGGCGTGATTGCGCTGGTGACGCTGACGGCGCATGGATCTTTGTATGTCGCGGTCAAGACGGATGGCGAATTAAATCAGCGGACGCGCAGCATTGCGCTGCGGGCGTGGCCGCTGCAGGTTATTCTTGACGATTCGTCGGCCTGGTGGCGACTTGCTACGTGCAGCCGACCGTGCTCGACAACTACAAGCAGCATGCCATCGGATTTCTGATTCCTGTGATTGTGTTTGGCAGTCTTGGCACGATGATCTATGCCATCCGCAAAGAGCAGGACAGGCTGGCTTTTGCGGGCTCGGCTCTTTACATCGTAGGAATGCTGGTGGGGGCGGCGTTCGCGCTCTATCCTGTTGTGCTGCCGGCGAGCACGGATCCTGCTCACAGAAGCCTGACCATTTATAACACTGCCGCGGGGCGGCACGGGCTGACGGTCGGCCTCACGTGGTGGATTCTGGGGATGGTTCTGGCTCTTGGATACTTCACCATGCTGTTCCGCATGTTTCGGGGGAAGGTGCGGCTGGAAGGGGAAGGCTACTGAACAATTCCTGCATCGAGTCGATTCTCTGGTAGTGATTCTCTGCCGCTGGGTTTCGCCCAGGCTTGACCGCCGAGAGTCTGCCCTGAGCTTCCCGAAGGGTGACTGTCTCCACATGATCTTCGTAACTCCCCTGTATAATCTAATTGCTCGATCCATCCTGATTGATTCTTGGAGTGTGATCCCTTGAGTGCACATATGCCGTCTCATCCCGGGCAGCCAGCGCCGGGGCCGCAACCGTTGCCGGGAGTCGATGCCATCATTGCCGTGGGTTCGGGCAAGGGGGGCGTGGGAAAGACCACGCTGTCGGTGAACCTGGCAGTCGCGTTGGCCAAGATGGGCCACAAAGTCGGCCTGCTCGACGCCGATGTGTATGGGCCGAACGTGCCGCTGATGCTCGGCGTGAGTGGGCAGCCGAAGATGGTGGGGGAAAACCGTATCGAGCCGCTGGAAGCGTTTGGGCTGAAAGTGATTTCGGTGGGATTTCTTAATCCCGGGGACAAGCCCATCATCTGGCGCGGGCCCATGCTGCACCAGATCGTAAAGCAGTTTCTGAGCCTGGTGGAGTGGGGGCATCTCGATTACATGGTCGTCGACTTGCCGCCGGGGACGGGAGACATCGCGCTGTCGCTGGTGCAGTCGGTGCCGCTGACGGGCGCGGTGGTGGTTTCGACTCCGTCGGATGTTTCTTTGCAGGACGCCCGCAAGGCTATCGAAATGTTCCGGCAGATGAAGGTGGATCTGGTCGGCGTGGTCGAGAACATGAGCTTTTTTACGTGCCCGCACTGCAATCACGAGATCGATATCTTCTCGCGCGGCGGAGCGGAGAACATGGCGCAGAGGTTCAGCGTGCCGTTTCTCGGGAGCATCGAACTCGACCCTGAGGTGCGCAAGTCTGGGGATGGCGGAAAGCCGATCGTCTTAGAAGGCGAGAATTCGCCGCATGCCAAATCCATCTTTGCCTTTGCCCGGAAGGTGGTGGAGCGGGTGGGAGAGATCAAGGCCGGCGAAACCGCCAGCGTGATTCAGATTCAGTAGGGAACGCCGTTTAGCGCTTCCGTCGCTTTGGGAACCGTGACAGTCGCCAGACAGCGTTAGGTTCGCGATCTTTCAAGATCAATCCTGCCATCATCTCTCCCAGCGCTGGCCCGTGTTTGAACCCGTGTCCCGAGCCTCCGCCCAGAAGCCAGACGTTCTCCATGCGAGGATGGCGATCGACGACGAAGTTGCTGTCGGAAGTTTGTTCGTATTGGCAGACGCGGGTTTCGAGCAGCGGAGCGTCTTTCATCGCAGGAAAGCGGAAGGCGATATATTCGCGAACGCGCTTTAGCGTTGCCGGGCTGGCCACGCGCTCGCCATCCGTCGGATCGAACGCGCCGCCGCGCGTATCATCGGCTACCTTGAAGCCGCGGCCATCGCTGCCGGGGATGCCATAGAAGAAACGCTTGCCGTGATCGCCCCATACGGGAAGATGCGCATCGGTGAAGCGGGAGTCTCCGGCGGGCGTGCCGAAGAAAAAGATATCCTGCTTGGTGGGGCGGATGATGTTGCCTAAAGTTTCGGGAAACAACTTGCCCAGCCACGGCCCGCAAGCGAAGACGTAGTAATCGGCTTTGAGGCGCGAGCCGTTCGAGAGCGTGACGCTGCGAAGGGACGAGCTTGTCGCGGCATTCTCCAGACCTTCAGGTGAGACTGCGAGCTGCCGGTACACGCCGCCTTGCGTGACGAAGGCGTCGACCACCGCCTGGCAGCTGGCGCGGGCGTCGAGATATCCGCACTCCGGTTCGAGGATTCCCCAGCGGACATCGGCGAAGTTGACCTGCGGCCAGCGTTTCTTCATCTGCGCCGTAGACAACTCCTGAAATTTGATGCGGGCTTGGCGCAGCGGTTCAAGCGAACCGCGCTCGTAAGCGTCGTCGCGGCTGCTGACCATCCAGAGAACTCCGGTACGGTGGAGAAACCGCTTCTTCCATCGCCTCTCATATTTTGCCCACAGCTTAAGAGCGCGGGCGGCCAGTTCGGTGTAGGGCTGCTCGGGGCCGTAGGTGCCACGCATGATGCGGGTTTCGCCGCCGGAAGATGCGCGCGAGTTGCCCGGACCCCAGGCGTCGAGCAGCGTGACGCAGGCTCCGTGTTCGAGAAGATGAAGGGCGGTCCAGCCGCCGAAAGCGCCGGCTCCGATGACTGCGATGTGAGGTTTGGATTTCATTGCGAAGCGATTTGCCACGTGCGAGTTGAGGATACCGGGGATGGCTCGGCTGGGGAAGAGCGATGACCGATTCCTCGTTGAAGCCCAGCCCTGCGGTCCTTGACAGGAAGGTGGACCGTTCCTAGAATCCAAGCAGGACGCGGGTTTGCGTCCAAAGCTAAGTTTCTGCATCTAAAATAGTTAGCTGGAGATTTCGAGCTGGCTGCGAGACCGGCTGATTCCTCGACACAACATGCCATCTGACCCCAATATCGGCAAGCGGGAACGCGAAGTTCTGACGGCGATCGTGGAGACCTTTATTTCCACGGGCGAGCCAGTGGGTTCGCGAACGCTGGCGAGGTCGAACCGCGAGGGCCTGAGTCCGGCTTCGATTCGCAATGTGATGGCCGACTTGTCGGACGCCGGATTTCTGGAGCAGACGCATGCCTCCTCGGGACGAGTTCCGACGACCGATGCATACCGCTATTACGTGGAGCAGATTACGGGAACGGCAAGGTTGGCGCCGCAGGAAGAAAGCTTGATTTCTGATTCGCTGGCGGGCATTACCGATGTGCCTGAGTTCATGGAGCGCACCTCGCATGTATTGTCGCTGATTTCACGCAACGTAGGCGTGACCGTGGCCACCACTGGCGCCAAGAATGCGCTGGAGCATGTCTACTTCTCGCGCCTGGGCGATCAGAAAGTGCTGGCCGTGCTGGTGACGCGTTCCGGAGTGGTGCGCGACCGCGTGTTGAAGCTGGATTTGCCGCAGGCGGAGTTGGATCTTGCGGCGCGGTACATCAACGAAAATTTTCGCGGCTGGACGATGGAATCGATGCGCGCCGAACTGGGACGCAGGATCGAGCAGGAACGCAGCGAGTACGATCGGCTGATGAATTCGATCGAGCAACTCTTCAAGCAGGGCGCGCTTGCTGCTGATCCCGGCGCGCAGGTGGTTTTCGTAGAAGGTGCGGCCAACCTGGTGACGGGTCAGGAAGATCGCAAACGTCTGCAGGAGATGCTGAAGACTCTCGAGGAGAAAGAGAAAGTCGCACAGCTTCTGGGCGCCTATCTTGACGTGAAGCAGGAAGCGGTGAGGGTTGTGATTGGGCTGGATGACACGCTTCCCTCCATGCAGAACTTTGTTCTGATTGGAGCGCCGGCGCGGTCGGGGAGCGATATGTTCGGTTCGCTGGCGGTGATTGGCCCGACGCGCATGGATTATCAGCACACCATGACCGCGGTTTCCTACATTGCGCGGTTGTTTGACAAAATTTTGAATGAATCGGAGTAATCCGTTGTATGAGCAAAGTGAACGGAAAATCAGAAGCAAAGAACGCAGGGCTCGATTTAGATCACGAGCTGCCGGCAGGCGATGGAGATGAGGCCACGACCGAAGCAACAGGCGGGGAGTCATCTGTCGCGGAATCTGAAATCCAGAAATTAAAGGCCGAGCGCGACTCGCTGCTCGACCGGCTGGCGCGGGCCCAGGCGGAATTTGAAAATGCGCGTCGGCGGGCCAGCAAAGAGCAGCAGGATTTTCGCGATTACGCCGTGGCGGATGCGATCAAGTCTTTGCTGCCGGTGATGGACAGCCTGGAGCGCGCGCTGCAGGTGAAATCGGACTCGGCCGAACTGCGTGCCGGCGTGGAACTGATTTACAAGCAATTGGAAGCGGCGCTGGCCAAGCTTTCGGTGCATCCCATTGCGTCGAAGGGCGAGGCATTTGATCCGCGCTATCACGAAGCCATCGAAATGGTCGAAACCAGCCAGGCTCCCGATCATCAGGTGGTCGAGGAGTTGCAACGCGGCTACAAGTTTAAAGACCGCTTGCTGCGGCCGGCCATGGTGAAAGTGGCCAGCAATCACGGGAAGTAAGATCCACAAATTTCAATTTCTCTTTATATTTGTCCCATAAAGAAGGGCACTTATTCTGGCCACAAACGCAAAACGCGATTATTACGAAATATTGTCAGTGAGCCGCACGGTAAGCGATCAGGAACTGAAGAGCGCTTATCGCAAGCTTGCCATGCAGTACCATCCCGATCGGAATCCGAACAATCCGGATGCCGAAGAACGCTTCAAGGAAGTCACCGAAGCCTACACGGTGCTGGCTGATTCTGAAAAGCGCTCTCTCTATGACCGCTTCGGTCATGCCGGAGTGGGCGCTGCGGCCGGTGCGGGCGCGGGTTTCGAGGGGACGCCATTCCAGGACTTGGGCGAAATCTTCGGCGAGTTCTTCGGCTTTGGCGATGTTCTTGGAGGCAGCGGGCGCCGCCGCAGCCGGGTTCAGCGCGGCGCGGATTTGCGCGAAGACTTGACCATCGAGTTCGAAGAAGCCGCTTTCGGAGTGGAGAAGCGCGTCACGGTGCGTCGTCATGAATCCTGCGAAGATTGCCACGGCTCCGGAACGGCTGCGGGCAAAGGTGCCACGACCTGCCGTTCGTGCGCCGGCCGCGGGCAGGTGCGTTATCAGCAGGGCTTCTTCAGCATCGCGCGGACTTGTCCCTCCTGTCAGGGAACGGGCAGCGTAATTACCGATCCCTGCTCGAAGTGCAAAGGCGAAGGCCGGCTGCTGCGGCAGCGCACGGTCGACGCCAAGATTCCCGCAGGCGTGGAAGACGGCACGCGCATCCGGTTTACGGGAGGCGGCGAGGCCGGACCTTTCGGCGGGCCGCCCGGCGATCTCTACCTGGTGCTGCATGTGAAGGAGCATCCCTTTTTTGTGCGGGAAGGGAATGATCTGCATTGCGCCGTCCCGCTGTCGGTGACGCAGGCGGCCATGGGTGCGGAGATTCGCGTGCCCACTCTCGAAGGAGAGCACACGCTCAAGATTCCCGATGGAACCCAGCCCGGCACCACGTTTCGCATTCGCCACAAGGGTGTCCCGGTTTTGAACGGTCACGGCAAGGGCGATCTCTACGTGGAAGTGCGGGTGCAGATTCCGAGCAAGCTGAGCAAGCGCCAGAAAGAGCTGCTGCAGGAACTCGAGACGACCGCGAAAGTAGACAATCAGCCGATGATGCGGTCTCTGCTCGGCAAAATGAAGGACATGTTCGGGTGAAAAAGCAGTTCTCAGTTCCCAGTTCTCAGTAAAGTCAACCCCAGTCGCCCGCAAACCTTTATTCTCCCGAAACCTTGACAACCCCGTGCCTATGGAATTTGCTTTTCTGAGAACTGAGAACTGAGAACTGAGAACTGAGAACTGAGAACTGAGAACTGAGAACTGAGAACTGAGAACTGAGAACTGGACCATGACCCGCCGCCGTTTTATCGCCGACGAAGTCTCAGGTAATTGCGCTGCCCTGGTCGGCGAGCATGCAGACCATCTGGTGCGCGTGCTGCGAGCCCGCGTCGGGCAGGAGTTCGATATCGCAACCGGAGAAACCGTGCGGCGTGGACACATTGCTGTTGTCAGCGACGGCCGCGTCGAATTCGATTTAGGAGAAGAAGTCTCCCGAGCGAGCTTGGCCGATATCACCCTCGTTCTCGCCGTGTTCAAATTCGATCGCATGGAGTGGGCGATTGAGAAGTGCACCGAACTCGGCGTCTCGCGGATTGTGCCGGTAATTGCGCGGCGTACAGATTCGCATCTGGCCGCCGCCTCTGCGAAACGAGTTGAACGTTGGCAGCGGATTGCCGGGCAAGCGGCGGAACAATCGCGCCGCGACGCCCCACCGGAGATTGCCGCGCCCATCAAAGTTGCAGAGGCGTTGAATTTTCCAGCGGCCTTGCGAGTTGTGCTGGCGGAATCGGAAGAGCAAACTTTGCTGCGCGATATTTTGCAGCAGAAGAACGCAGCAGACGGGATTGCGATGGCAGTTGGTCCCGAAGGCGGTTGGACCGAGAGCGAATTGCAATCATTTCAGAAATCCGGATGGATTTCGGCCTCGCTCGGCAACACCATCCTCCGCGCCGAGACCGCCGCAATAGCCGCCACGGCACTCGTCGCTTCCGCGTTGTATCTGCGTTAAGTTTCCCGCCGTCATTTCCGGTCTTGCCGAGCGTCCTGCAGCCCGCTGGTCGTGGTGGTATTCTGGGCCGCGATGGCTGTTTCCAGATTGCAATCTAATCCTGCCCCGTTTGTTCCCGACGATCGCCAGCGCGAAGCCATTGCGCATGTTCACGGACCGATGCTGGTAGTGGCCGGAGCCGGCACGGGAAAAACTTCGGTGTTGATCCACCGAATTGCCAGCCTTGTTGAGCAGGGAAAAGCGAAGCCCGAAGAGGTGCTCGCCCTCACCTATACGGTGGCCGCAGCCGGAGAGATGCGCGACCGAGTTCGCGGGCTTCTCGGCAAACCGATTCATTCGGCGACCTTTCACGATTACTGCCTCGACCTGCTGAAGCGCGCTGGAAAAGATTTTGGCGTGCTCGATGAGAAAGATCTCTGGATTTATCTTCGCAAGAGAATTCACGAGCTTCACCTGCAGCACTACATTCGGGCTGCGAACGTAGGACAGTTTCTCAACGACCTGCTGGGCTTCCTCAGCCGCTGCCACGACGAACTGGTAACTCCGGAAAAGTACGCCGAGTACGTGACGCGGCTGGAGCGGGGCGAAACGCCCATCCCCCGGGTTGCGAAATCGAAAGATCAGTTGACCGATGCCGAGGTCATTGGACGCTGCCAGGAGATCGCCCGCGTCTTTGCCACCACCGAGCGCTGGCTGCGCGAAGAAAATCTGGGCACCTTCGGCCACATGATCACGCGTGCCCACGACCTGCTTACGAGCGACCAGAAGCTGCTGACTGCCGAGCGCGCCCGTGCCCGTTTCATTCTGGTCGACGAATTTCAAGATGCCAACTTCGCCCAGATCAAACTCCTCGCGGCGCTGGCGGGAGCCGAAGCGAACGTCTTCGGCGTCGGAGATCCCGATCAAGCCATCTACCGCTTCCGCGGCGCATCCAGCGCGGCGTTTTATTTGTTCCGCCGGCATTTTCCTCAATCGAAGCTGGTTGTGCTCGACCGGAACCGGCGCTCGACCACTCCGATCCTGCGATGTGCTTTTGCAGTGGTCGACAAAAACCCTCCCGTGTTTGCCGCGAACGACGCGCTTGCCTACCGGCGCACTCCTTTGCAGTCGGCACGCGAAGATGAAGCCAAGAGAGAAGGAAAGACACTGGCCACTTTCCCCGTAGAAGCGATCTCATTTGCCGGCAGAGACGCCGAAGCGCCCGACGTGGCCCGCCTCATCGAAGAGACGCAACGGCGCTTGCGTTGCCGGTGGAAGGACTTCGGCGTGCTCTACCGCTCGCACATTCATCGCGATAGCGTTGTGCATGAACTGGCCGAGCGGGAAATCCCTTTCTCCATCGAGAACATGGACGTCAGCGACACCGCCGAGATTCGCGATCTGTTTGCCTGCGTCGCGGTTGTGGTGGACTTGAGCGCCGACGCGAGCCTTTTTCGCGTAGCCGCATTGCCGCAGTTCGATGTGGATCCCGTGCAACTTAGGTCTCAGCTGCGCGTCATTGCAAACGATTCGAAGGATGGAGTCGTGATTCCGCTCGCCTCAGTGCTCGACCAGGTTGCCGGCGGCCATGCAGTGTTGGAATCCGTGCGGCAGGCGCGCGACGAAGTCAGCCGTAAGCGGGCTAAAACGCACGCCGCTCTGCAGTTGATCGGAAAACAATTCGGGCTCGACCTGAATTCCCCAGTCCTGCGGGCCGCCCTGAAGTTCGCCGGCGATTGGGAGAAAAAGGCAACCACCAAGACCAAAGACTTGGGCGAATGGATTGAATATTTGAATTATTTTCGCGAGGCCAATGGAGTAATTCCTCTGACCGCAAAAGACGACGAGAACGCGGTCCGCCTGATGACCGCGCACGGAGCCAAGGGGCTGGAATTCGCGCATGTCTTCATCCTGCGCGCGACGAGCGGTTCGTTCCCCGCCAGCTACCGGGAGACGCTGGTGGAATTTCCTCGTGAGTTGCGCGATCCGGATTCCGCTTCCGCGAGCGATGACAAAACTCTGTACGATCAGGAAGAGCGCCGCCTTTTCTATGTGGCCATGACCCGGGCCAAAGATTCGTTGCACATTTATGGAAAGCAGGGAATCGGCCGCGACAAAACACCGGCAGGGCTGATGCGCGAACTGATCTGCAATCCCACATTGCAACCCTGGCTCAGAGCGCGGCAGGCGCTGCCTTCGCAGCCAGAGTTGATCGAGATCGCCGCCGCGGCGGACGCGGATCATCCCGAAGGCTCCCGGCTGGCAGAGTGGCTTGCGCTTCCCGCCATCGAAGGACTGGACGCGCGGTTGAGTGCCTCGGCGGTGGAGACCTATGAGACTTGTCCGCTACAGTTCAAGTTTCAGCGCGAGTGGAAGTTGTCGCGGCAAGTGCACGCGGCCATGCAATTCGGTGCAACCATGCACCGCGTCCTGCGCACCTACTACGATTCCGTGCGACTGGGCAGAACCAAAAGCGACGAGGAGTTGATCCAATTATTTCGCGACGATCTGGCTGAGTCTGGGATCCAGGACAACTATCAGCGGGAACTGTACCTGAAGGTGGGACTGGCGCAATTGCAGGACTTTCTCGGCGGTACTCGCTCAGTTCCTCCACCCGAGGTTCTGCACACGGAAGAATGGTTCGACGTGCAGATCGCCGGCACAAAGGTTGCCGGGCGAATCGATCGAATGGATCGCGCCGCGGACGGCAGCGTGAACATCGTCGACTACAAGACCGGCAAGGCTCGGTCTCAGGAGGACGCAGACGAGAGTCTGCAGCTTTCGATCTATGCCATGGCGGCAAACGAGAAGTGGGGATATCAGATCGGAGCCCTGGTGTTTCACAATCTCGAAGGCAACGTCCCCGTCTTCTCCCGCCGCACTCAGTTTCAATTGGAGGGAGCGCGAGAACGAATATTGTCAGTGGCGCGCGGCATCGCCGCCGGAGACTTCGAGCCCAAGGTCGGCTTTCATTGCAACTTTTGCGCCTTCCGTGGATTGTGCACCGCCCAGGAAAAGACAGTTCCGAATCATTCCCGGAAACCTGAGAAGAGCCGCGGGAAGCCGCTGGACTGATGAGATGGTCACTGAGTCGAGCACAAACCTTCCGCACAAAAACTTAGGGGACGCTTTCGGCGTCCCCCTTTTTTGACTCGTACTGACCTTCTTAATGCTTCTTTTTCTTTTTTGCCTTTTTCTTGGTTGCCATTGTTTCTATTCTCCCTTCCATTGTTCATGGAAAAATCTGCAACGATCATTTGTTGCAACTAATTGATTGTATAGAGTTAATGAAAAATGAAGTCAAGAAAAAAATGCACGCATCGAACGGGCGGTGTTGTACCAAAGTCACAGATGGATCGGAGTGAAACAGAAAATTCTAATGTTGCTCCATCGAAACATCGTCCACGCTCGCGATCACACGAGAGAAAGAAGCAGCTGCAATCGAGCGCGGGAGCGTCGATCTTTCTTGCGTGTTGCATCAAGCGACGATGCAACCAGCCCATCGAAGTTCATCGTTTTCGCCTGCTGCAGCATCTATAATGACATTGCGAAATCTTCGCGGGAGCATGATCAATGGCGGCTTTCGATGAGGTTGTCATCATTTCCGGTTGTCGCACGGCGGTGGGAAAATTCCAGGGCAGTCTCGCCGATCTGAGTGCTCCCCAGCTCGGCGCCGTGGTGGTGCGCGAGGCCGTGAAGCGCGCCGGACTGAACTCCGATCAAGTCGACGAATGCATCATGGGCAATGTTCTCCCCGCTGGGCTGGGACAAAATCCTGCCCGCCAGGCGGCAATCTTCGGAGGATTGTCGCCGGCGACAGGTGCCATGACAATCAACAAAGTTTGTGGCTCGGGATTGAAGGCAGTGGCTCTCGCAGCTCAGGCCGTGCAGACCGGAAACAGTTCCATCGTCGTTGCCGGCGGCATGGAATCCATGACCAACGCTCCTTATCTCCTCCCGCAGGCGCGAAAGGGATATCGTCTGGGCAACGGTCAGGTCATCGATTCTATGGTGCACGACGGGCTTTGGGACATTTACAACGACTACCACATGGGCATCACCGGCGAGAACGTTGCGGAAAAATATGGCATCACGCGCGAAGAGCAGGATGAGTTTGCGGTGAACTCGCACCGCAAAGCCGTTGCCGCGATGAAGGAGTGCCGCTTCAAATCGCAGATCGTGCCCGTAGAAATTCCTGCGAAGAAGAGAGGCGCAGCCCCGGTGCTTTTCGAAAAAGACGAATCGCCACGCGAAGATACGACCATCGAAGTCCTGCGTTCATTGAAGCCCGCGTTTAAGAAAGACGGCACCGTGACGGCCGGCAACGCTCCCGGAGTGAATGACGGCGCAGCCGCCGTGGTTGTGACCAGCGCAAAGCGGGCAAAGGAACTTGGCGCGCCGCCTATGGCCCGAATTGTCGCGCAGTCGACCAGCGGCGTCGAACCCAAGTGGGTGATGATGGCTCCCGTCGGCGCGGTGCGAACCATCTGGGAGAAGACGGGATGGAAGAAAGACGACGTTGACCTCTACGAACTCAACGAAGCTTTCTCGGTGCAGGCGCTCGGAGTGATGCGCGAGCTTGGCCTCGATCCCAACAAGGTCAACGTGAACGGCGGCGCAGTCGCCATCGGGCATCCCATCGGAGCCAGCGGCGCCCGCGTGCTGGTGACTTTGATTTATGAAATGACGCGCCGCAACGCGAAACGTGGAGTCGCTGCGCTCTGCCTCGGCGGAGGCAACGCCGTGGCCATGGCAGTGGAAAGAAATTAGCAGCCCACTAGCTTGAAGAGGCGGAAGCAGCGGCCGCTTGCAGCGTGACGGTGAACACCGCTCCACCGCCGGGAGCGTTCGCGGCCTCGATGGTGCCGTTGTGTTCCTTCATCACCGCTTTGCAGATGCTCAGCCCAAGGCCGGTTCCGCGTCCCGGCCGCTTCGTAGTGTAGAACGGATCAAAGATGCTTCCTAGGATGTCGCCGGGAATCCCTGGTCCATCATCGTGAAAGCTGGCCCACACCGCTTCCCCATTATTTCCCAGTCGAATGCGCAACGTGCCCCGGTCGCGAGCCTCGCGAATCGCCTGCTCGGCATTCAGAATCAGGTTCAGGAAAACCTGCATCAACTGGTGCGGGTCAGCTTGCACGTAAGGGAGCGTCGGCTCGCGCAGAAAGTCCACCGTGATGTTGTTCTTGCGGAGCGAGTAAGCGTGCAGATTCAGCGTGCGTTCGACGATCTCGCCAAGATTGACTGGACTCTTCCCCGGCGCCGGCGGTCTCGAGAAATAAGTCAGGTTGTGCACGATCTCGGCGGCCCGCCTAGCCTGCTGTTGCAGTATCCCAATCTGCTTCCGCGCCGCGTCCGTAGTCTGGCTGTCCTGCAGAAGTTCGCTGACCCCCAGAATGCTGGTCAGCGGATTGTTCAGTTCGTGGGCAACTCCGCCGATCATCGCGCCCATGGCCGCCAACCGCTCGCTCTGCACAATCTGTTGCTCCAGTTTCTTCTCCGTCGTGATGTCGCGCACCGAGACGATTACGCCGCCAATCCTGCCATCCGCATCAAAGAACTGGCTGGCCGAGGCCCGCATGGTGCGCCAGCTGCCATCGCGGTGCCGCGCCCCATACTCCGCCGCGCCAAAAATCCGGATGCCGGAAGACACGTCGCGGTAAAGCGCCGCCAGTTCTGGCGAGTGATCCTCGGTTTCAGAGATCTTCTTTCCCGCCAGATCCTCAGGCTGATACCCCAGCAGGTCGCGCACTCGCGAACTCACAAACGTGTACCGCTCCTGCAGATCGACGACAAGAATGAGGTCGGGGAAGCTCTCCAGCAAACGCCGCCGGAATTCCTCCTGTCCCAGCAGTTGTCGCTCCAGTTTGCGCCTTTCTGTGACGTCGATCAGCGTGCCCTGGTAACGAATCAGTTTGCCCGCAGCATCCCAGACGGCGCGCGACGATTCAAGAAACACCGCCGGTGTTCCATCCTTCTTGCGCAGCGTAATTTCCCGCGCCCGCACTCCGCCGCGATCGTCGGCAGCCCGGCCCAACACCGGTGCCGCTGCGGGATCCACGTTCAGGTTGCTCGGCTCAACCGCCAGCAGCGCTTCTTTCGTCTCATATCCCAGCACGCTCACCAGCGCTGGATTGGCATCCAGCAGTCTGCCTTCCGGCGTGCTGAAGTAGGCGCCTTCCTGCAGAGTCTCGAACAGCTCGGTGAAGCGCAGCTCTTTTTCGTGCTGCCCGGTCACATCCCGTCCCAGTACGCTGATACCAACCACTTCGCCGCTCTTGACGATCGCATTGAGTACGCAATCGAAAAAAAGCGGCCGCGGATTGTTTTTCAGACGCACGCGGACAGTGCCGGTCCAATGTCTCTTCTCCAGAAACCGGCTGAGTCCAGCTTCCAGGCTCTCGCGGGTCGGTTCTTCCATGAAGTCAAAAAACTTCTTGCCCACGATTTCGGTGAAGGGAAGCGCCATCAGGTCGCTCACGCTTTTGTTGACCGTGCGCAAAGTGCCGTCCAGAGAAACGGCGCAGGCAGCATCTTCGAACGAGTCGATCAGTTCTTTGAAGCTGCGCTGCGAACGCGCAATCATCTCGTTGAGCTGGTCGAGTTGCTGCTCCGACGGGGCCGCCCCCACGTGTTCCTGCAACCCCTGCAGCAGCAGCTTGAGTTCGACCACTTCCTTGCGCCGGCCGTAGGCATAGACGGCCAGCAGTACAGACAAAAGCAGAACGCCCAGCGCCATCGGCCCTAAATGGTAAGGCAGGGTTTCGAGCCGCTCCCAGGCCAGCGCGGCAAAACCCGCGGCCAGCAGGACCATGAACAACAGAATCCATCGCCAAAGCTGGGATTCTTCGCGCTCCAGGTTTTGCGGAGCGCGGGGACGTCGAGAACTATCAGGTGAAGCTTGCGTCATGGGGAGAACACCCGGCTTCGCGCTCGCAGAACGCCAAAACCGTCAATCGTCAAATCATCGTCATTATACTGGCCCATGCAAAACAATCGTTGCCCGGGTCGCAGAATTCCGATTACTTCGGTTTATCTGCGGAGCCGCGTCGGCGATGCATTGACTTGCCGAATTCTGCCTCATAATATGGCCGCGCAGGGCGCGTAGCTTCCGCATGATCAGCCAGACCGAATGATCGGGCAAATCATCTCGCACTACCGCATCGTCGAAAAGCTGGGCGGCGGCGGCATGGGTGTGGTTTACAAGGCGGAAGACACTCGCCTTCATCGCTTCGTAGCCCTCAAGTTCCTGCCCGATGACGTTGCCCGCGACCCCCAGGCGCTCGCCCGCTTTCAACGCGAAGCGCAGGCCGCATCCGCCCTGAATCATCCGAACATCTGCACGATCTACGACATCGGCGAGCAGGAGGGCAAGACCTTCATCGCTATGGAGTTCCTCGATGGCGTGACGCTGAAGCACCGAATCGCCGGCCGTCCCCTCGAGATGCAGGTTCTGTTGTCGCTGGCCATCGAGATCGTCGATGCTCTCGACGCCGCCCACTCCAAGGGAATCGTTCATCGCGACATCAAGCCGGCAAATATTTTCGTCACCGAACGCGGACATGCCAAGATTCTTGACTTTGGACTGGCCAAGGTGACTCCTTCGCTCGCTTCTTCCAGCCCGGACGCCGCGGCGAACACGCAGACCCTGACGGTTGACGAGCAGCACCTGACCAGTCCCGGGGCAACTCTCGGCACTGTAGCTTACATGTCGCCAGAGCAAGCTCGCGCGAAGCAACTCGATGCCCGCAGTGATCTTTTTTCCTTCGGCGCAGTGCTGTACGAGATGGCAACCGGCGCGTTGCCCTTCCGCGGCGAGAGTTCTGCGGTTATCTTCAACGCCATTCTCGAACGCGACCCTGTTTCCGCTGTCCGCCTGAATCCCGACGTGCCTCCCAAGCTCGAAGAAATTATCAACAAGTGTCTCGAAAAAGACCGCGAGCTGCGCTGTCAGACCGCGGTCGAGCTGCGCGGTGACCTGAAGCGGCTCCAGCGCGATACCAGTTCCGGCCGCATGCCAGCGCACGACTCCGCCGGGCCGGTTCCGGCGGGCGCCATGGCGTCTTCGGCTTCCGGCTCCAGGCCGCCGAGCAGCTCCTCGGCAGTCGCGCCGGGCCAGCTATCAACCCCGGTTCCGGTCGCCCGCCCCCTGTGGCGGCGGCCGTGGTTTCTCGGCGGGATTGCAGTTCTTGCATTGTTCGCAGCGCTGCTCGCCTGGAAGCTGCGCGTCTCGACCGGATCCCCGGCGCAGACCCCCGGCGCCGCTCCACTGGCGGCAATGCAGATCACCCAACTCACCACCACCGGAGACGCGAAGTTCGACAACATCTCTCCCGATGGACGGCTGGTGACCTATGTCCGCGAACAGCACGGAGCCCTAACGCTGTGGATGCTGCAACTCGCCACGGGGAGCACCGTCCAGATCGCGGCGTTAGCGTCTCCGTTGCGCACCGGTCCGCGTTTTTCACCCGATGGCAACTACGTCTATTTCTCCACCCAGGCCCTTGGGGCCCCCAAGTCAACGCTTTATCGCATGGCCTCGCTCGGTGGTGTTCCGGAAATCATCCTGGACGATGTGCCCTCCAGCGTTAGCTTTTCTCCGGACGGGAAGCGCTTCTTGTTCATCCGCTCAGCGGCTGCGAAACACGAAAGCTACCTGATGATGGCGGAGGTCGATGGCGGCAATCCTCGCATTGTGGGGACCAAGAAGGAGCCTCAGGCGTTCCCCGAGATCGGGCCAGCCTGGCTGCCCGACGGCCAGCACGCCGTCGTTGTGTCCCAGGAAAATGTCGCTCGAGTCGGCTTTCATCTTGAACTCGTTGAGATTGGGTCCGGGAAATCCGCCCCGTTCGGCATTTTCGTGATGGCCGACATGAGCCGGTTAACCTGGCGTTCCAACCCCGAGGCAATCGTCTTTGTCGGCGGCGAAAAGTTTGGGGAGCTTCGGAGTCAAATCTGGGAGACCCTTTATCCTAGCGGACAACTGCGGCAGATCACAAATGATCTGAACTCCTACAATAGTGCTGGGATGACGGCTGATGGAAGCAAACTCGTCGCCTCGCAAGAGCTCTTCCGCAGTGGCTTGTGGCTGGCCCCCACCTCCAATCCTGACGCCGCGCGCCAAATCACCACGGGAACCAGCCGCGAGGATGGGATCGGGATATCCTGGAATGGCAACAGCCAGATCGTTTACGGCTATCGCGGATCAGGCACTTCCAGGTTGGCGAGCCTCGATTTGCCGGCCTCTCAGCCTGTAGATCTGCATCTACCGGGCGAGGGCCAATGGGTTCCCGCATCCTGCGCGAACGGGGCCATCGTTTATACCCAGACTGTAAAACAGAGCTTTTCCATTTGGCGCACGGACCTCAACGTAGGAACGCCGGTGCAGCTCGACGCCGGCCCTTCAAGCGCTGACCCCGTTTGTACTCCAGACGGCAAGACCGTCGTGTACGACAGGGCTGAGGGCAACGAAAGTCGGCTGATGCGCGTGCCGGCGACCGGAGGCACACCACAAAAGTTGAACGACCTGAATATGGCGCTGGCCAAGATCTCACCTGACGGCCGGCTGGTCGCCGCCCTCTACTGGACCGATCCGACCTCGGTCCCGAAACTGGCACTGATTCCTTCCGAAGGCGGCGTCCAAACTCAGGTGATCGATCTGCCCCAGGCGGCGGCTGCGCGAACCTACCACGATCAAAGCGGACTCGACTGGATGCCGGACGGCCGCAGCATCGTCTTCGCGATGTACAAGGACGGCGTCACCAACCTCTGGCTCCAGCCCCTGAGCCCGCCCGGGAACAAGCCCGCTCCCCCGTACCAGTGGACGCATTTCTCCTCCAACGACGTAAAGGCTTTTGCCATCTCACCCGACGGCAAACAGGTCGCGTTTTCACGCGACAGCTCCACCAGCGACATCGTCTTCATTACCCACCTTCCCTGAACGGGACAATCCACAGCCCCACCCTGTGACATCCGTCACAGCCACGCCTACCCACCGCGGCGTACCGTACCTACATTCCGGAATCAGGCCTCGGTGTGCCGACGGCGGCACGAAGGATCTCTCGCCCGGAGCACCCATGCTCTACAAGACCCTCAGCGCCGCGGTCTACGGCATCGACGCCAACATCATCCAGGTGGAAGTCGACTGCTCCGGCATCAAAACCGACCAGGACCACTTTCACACCGTAGGCCTTCCCGACGCTGCAGTCCGGGAAAGCCGCGACCGCGTCCGCGCCGCCCTGAAAAACTGCGGCTACGACATCCCGCCCACCCACATCACCATCAACCTCGCCCCGGCCGACATAAAAAAAGAAGGTTCCGGATTCGACCTCCCCATGGCCTTAGGCATCGTAGGCGCTTACGGCGGCCTCACGCAGAAGACGATCGAAGACTGCCTCTTCATCGGCGAGTTGGGTCTCGACGGTGGAGTGCGCGGCATTCGCGGCACGCTGCCCATTGCCCTCGAAGCCCGCACCCGCAAGATTTCAAAACTGGTCGTGCCCGAAGCCAACGCCCGCGAAGCTGCCATGGTCGGCGGAGTCGATGTCTATCCCGTCCGATCGCTGCTCGACGTAATCCACTTCGTAAACTCCGGCAACGGAATCGTCCCGCTAAAAGCCGACGGCGACGCGCTGCTGAAAGAGTCGCAGGATTTCCTCGTCGACTTCAAAGACGTCCGCGGACAGCAAACCGCCAAGCGCGCCATCGAAATCTCCTGCGCCGGAGGTCACAACATCCTGATGATCGGGCCGCCCGGCTCCGGCAAAACCATGCTGGCCAAGCGCATGCCCACCATCCTTCCACCGCTAACCTTCGAAGAAGCGCTCGAGACCACCAAAATCCACAGCGTAGCCGGAGTGCTCGACCCCGGCAGCGGCCTCGTAGGCAAGCGCCCCTACCGCGCCCCGCACCACACCATCTCCGACGCCGGCCTGATCGGCGGAGGCGTGATCCCGCGCCCCGGTGAAGTCTCGCTCTCCCACAACGGCCTGCTGTTTTTGGACGAACTCCCCGAGTTCCCCCGCAACGTCCTCGAAGTCCTGCGCCAGCCGCTCGAAGACGGCTCCGTGACGATAGCCCGCGCCGCCATGGCCCTGACTTTCCCCGCGCGCTTCATGCTGGCCGCTGCCATGAATCCCTGCCCTTGCGGCTTCCGCAACGATCGCACCCGCGAGTGCCAATGCACGACACCGATGATCCAGCGCTATATCTCAAAAATCTCCGGCCCGCTCATGGACCGCATCGACATCCACATCGACGTCCCGGCGGTGAACTACAAAGAAATGCGCTCCACCAACGAACCGGAAAGCTCAGCAAAAATCCGCGACCGCGTCATGCGCACCCGCCAAAAGCAGCTGGAACGCTTCGCCTCCTCGCGTGAAAAAATCTACTGCAACGCGCAAATGTCTTCCCGCCACATCCGTACCTTCTGCGAACTCTCCGCCGACTGTGAACGCCTGCTCGAGCGCGCCATGACCCAGCAAGGCCTAAGCGCCCGCGCCCACGACCGCATCCTGAAGGTAGCCCGCACCATAGCCGACATTGAAGCGCTGCCATCCATCGAACCCAAACACATCGCCGAAGCCATCCAATACCGCAGTCTCGACCGCACGTACTGGACCTAGGACTTTGCCGGGGCCGACCTTCACCCCGAATCGGAATCACAACTTGCTGCCCAGCAGAAAGACCGCCAGCATAAACAGATACATGGCTGAGAGTCCCGCCCCGAGCATAAGGGCGTGTGTCAGCCAGAAGCGCTTCCTCAAATACACCGTTTGCCGGTAGATGATGTTCGGAAAGAAAATGGAGGTCCAGTACAAAGCCTGCACGGCCGGCGCCTGGCGATAGATTTTTGTGAGCACGAGATACAGAATAGCGATTACCAGGGCGCTGATGATCGACAGCCGTGAGGCGATCCGTCGTTCGTCCGCCGAAAGCTTTGGCCCGCCGATAGCGCATCGGTGCAACATTTCAAGTGTCATCGTGTCGTCTCCTTTGATCTGCTCGGAATCGGAACCCAGAATTTGTGGGTGCAGGTGCGCGTCGATCGCTCCGCCTAACACGTCCAAAACCATGCCCACCGAGGCGTGCTGGCTGGCCAGCACGGCGCCAAACTCCTCGCCGTAACGCGCCCGCCATCGCGCGGGATAAAGCCGCAGCATCCAGTTCATGCGCTGGCCAGTCTCCGCTGCCCGGTGCGCGCCACTGCCATCATGGAATTCAGGCGCGCCCGCAAAGCGCTCTCGCCCAGCGCAGTAAGCCGGTAGGGATTGCGCCGGTCTTCGCTTTTCAGCGGCTCAATGAGCCCCCGCGCCTCAAGCCGGGCCAGGGCCCCATACAGCGTTCCCGGCCCCAGACGCACACCCGCAATCGTCTCTATGTCTTCTGTCATGGAATAACCGTGCCTGGGCTCCTCGGCCAGACTTATTAGGATCAGCAAGGCTGGCTCGGAGAACCGGCCAAAGTCGGCCAGCTCGGCATCCTCCTCAGTTTTTCGCATCATAAGTATCGTCCCGCGTAATACGTGATAAGTAGTACGCACTGCGATATACTACGTGTGACGTACTATGATGTCAAGCAAAAACTTCGCGCCCATCACCCCGATCAAACTTCGTTCGCTCCGATCTCCACCCAACACCCCGATTGACCCTTGCCCTCTAACATGTTATAAATGCACGTTTTGCACTGCGATGGCCGGAGCAGAGCCCTATTTTCCTCCTGCCGCCCCAGGCGCAAACTCCGACGCGGCCAAACTCCAACTCTCCGTTGAAGGTTTGCGGTGGAAGCGTGTTCGGAATTCCGGCGACGAAGTCCCGTGCGTGTGCTCAAACCTGGGATGTAACGCCGGAAGGCAGTGCCTAAACACGTTTGTAATTCCTGAAACCCGATTCATCTGGAGGACTCATTATGCGTACCGGGCTCGCCACGGCTGCGTTCCAAACATGCCGCACGACATTCAATTTCCTGAAAAGCGCTTTCCTCAACGCTTTCCTCAAAAAGACTCTGGCCCTAGCGGCGCTGCTCACCATCGGCGCATCCACTGCTTTCGCTCAATCCTCCACTGAAGGCGGCGGCGAAGCCTCACTCAAACTCCCCGACCTTTCCTCCGTCAGCTTCCTCAACGGCGCCATTGATGGCCACAATCTGCTTCTCATCGGGATCCTGTTCTGCATCTTCGGACTCGGCTTCGGCATGGTCATCTACCTGCGCCTCAAGAACCTGCCCGTTCACCGTTCCATGCGCGAAATCTCCGAACTCATCTACGAAACCTGCAAGACCTACCTCATCACGCAAGGCCGCTTTATCTTGTTCCTCTGGGTTTTCATCGCCGTCATCATCACCTTATATTTCGGCTGGCTCAAGCCGGTACCCGGAAAATCAGTCGCACTCACACTCCCCATCATCCTCTTGTTCAGTCTGGTCGGCATCGCTGGCAGCTACGGCGTAGCCTGGTTCGGCATCCGCGTCAACACTTTCGCCAATTCCCGCACTGCATTCGCGTCCCTCCCGGGCAAGCCTTTCCCGGTCTACCAGATTCCGCTCGAAGCCGGCATGAGCATCGGCATGATGCTGATCAGCGTCGAACTCCTGATCATGTTGATCATCCTTCTCTTCGTCCCCGGGGACTACGCCGGCCCCTGCTTCATCGGATTCGCCATCGGCGAATCCCTCGGCGCCGCCGCTCTCCGCATCGCCGGCGGCATCTTCACCAAGATCGCCGACATCGGCTCCGACCTGATGAAGATCGTTTTCAAAATCAAAGAAGACGACGCCCGTAACCCCGGCGTAATCGCCGACTGCACCGGCGACAATGCAGGCGATTCCGTCGGACCCTCCGCCGACGGCTTCGAAACCTACGGCGTAACCGGCGTAGCCCTGATCACCTTCATTCTTCTCGGCGTGAAAGATCCCGCAGTGCAAGTCCAGCTTCTGGTCTGGATCTTCGTCATGCGCGTCATGATGCTAGTCGCCAGCGCCGTTTCCTATTTCCTCAACGGAGCTATCGCGAAGGCCCGCTTCGGCAATGCCGCTGACATGAATTTTGAAACGCCTTTGACCACCCTGGTATGGCTGACTTCGGTCGTCTCCATCGCCCTAACTTTCCTGGTTTCCTACTTCATCATCCCCGGCCTCGGCAACGACGACTCCCAGTGGTGGAAGCTCGCCGCAATCATCTCCTGCGGAACTCTAGCCGGAGCGCTGATTCCCGAACTCGTGAAGTCCTTCACCTCAACTGAATCGCGCCACGTGAAGGAAGTCGTCACTTCCGCCGAAGAAGGCGGAGCTTCGCTCGGCATCTTGTCCGGCTTCGTCGCCGGCAACTTCTCCTGCTACTACCTCGGCCTGTCGATGGTCATCCTCATGTCCGTCGCCTATTACTTCAGCACGCTCGGCCTGGCCGCAGCCGCCACCATGCTGGCCCCGGCAGTTTTCGCCTTCGGATTAGTAGCCTTCGGATTTCTGGGGATGGGCCCCGTAACCATCGCGGTCGATTCCTACGGCCCGGTCACCGACAATGCTCAATCCGTCTATGAACTTTCGCTGATCGAGCAGGTTCCAAACGTCGAAGCCGAAATCAAGAAAGATTTCAACATGCCAGTCCACTTCGAGCGCGCCAAACACCTGCTCGAAGCCAACGACGGCGCCGGCAACACCTTCAAGGCCACCGCCAAACCAGTCCTGATCGGCACCGCCGTAGTCGGAGCCACCACCATGATCTTCTCCATCATCATGGCTCTTACCAACGGACTCACCGTGAACAAGGAGAATCTCTCGCTGCTGCACGCCCCGTTCTTCCTCGGCTTGGTCACTGGCGGCGCCATGATTTACTGGTTCACCGGAGCATCCACCCAGGCCGTGACCACCGGCGCCTACCGCGCCGTCGAGTTCATCAAAGCCAACATCAAGCTCGAAGGCGTGACCAAGGCATCGGTTGAGGACAGCAAGAAGGTGGTCGAGATCTGCACCAAATACGCGCAAAAGGGCATGTTGAACATCTTCATCGCCGTCTTCTTCGGCACGCTAGCCTTCGCCTTCGTCGAGCCGTTCTTCTTCATCGGCTACTTAATCTCAATCGCCATCTCCGGCCTCTACCAGGCCATCTTCATGGCCGACGCCGGCGCTGCCTGGGACAACGCCAAGAAGATCGTCGAAGTGGAAATGAAGCAGAAGGGAACTCCCCTCCACGACGCCACAGTAATCGGCGACACCGTAGGAGATCCGTTCAAAGACACCTCGTCAGTAGCCTTGAATCCAGTAATCAAATTCACCACGCTATTCGGACTGCTGGCAGTGGAGCTGGCAGTAACGCTCACCCGCGATCAGGGAGCAACCATCACAAACGTGCTGGCATTGGTGTTCTTCCTGGTCTCCTTCTTCTTCGTCTACCGCTCCTTCTACGGCATGAGAATAAGAAGCGGCAACGCAGAGTAGGTAGTGGAGTAGCGCCGGCGCCCCGCCGGCTCTCGTGCAAAGCGGCTCATGTGGGGACAGCCGTCCTCGGCTGTCCGCCGGGCGCAGCCCGGCATGCATGTGTGGCGCGGGCGCCCTCGCCCGCGTGCCTTTGGGGGGCGCAGCGCTTCAGCGCTGCAGCAGAATGTTCCAGAACAGCGTGCAGTAACGTGGAAGAGCGGCGCTTCAGCGCCGCGTAGGGCTTCGAGAATGTTGCGGGCTTTAGCCCCCGTGGCGCGACCCGTCTACGCAGTCTACTTCCGCAGCCCGGCCGCCCGTTCCACCGCCTCAGGAAGCTTCGCCATAAAACGCACCCCGCGCAGATGCGCCCCATCGACGGCGCTGAACGCCACTAATACGTCCGGCAGGATCCCCATCACCTCATTCGAACCGTCAGCCCGCAGTCGCGCGCAATCGGGCACTTCCAGCGTAGCCTTGCTATTGGCGAGCGTAGTTGGCGTGCCCCCGTTGGTGTGGCCGCAGCCCGCGCCTGCCGGTTCTCCCATGATGATCGCGGCATGGTTGTCCTGCAGCACCGCTGCGAATTCCGAAGCCGCAGACCCCGTGTTGCGATCCACCAGCACGATCAGCGGCCCGGTCCACACTCCCTCCTCGTAAGGAAATTCCATAGGTGTGAACAACAGCGAGGCCCACGGCTTCCCCCGCAACTGCGAGGGATCGGCTGACGCCAACAGTCCCGAGCCGCAAAATCCTCGCCCCAGCCAACTGCACGCGGGATGTGCCCCGTGCCACAACGGCGCGGAATCGCACGGGGTGAGCGCCACCTTGCGCCTGGCTTCCACCTCGTCGGCCAGGTTGAGCAGCAGCGTGCGATCCGGCCCGCTCGCCTGCTCCGCAAAATGGCGCAACGACGCTTCATCCTCCGCAAAAGACTTGGCCCAATGTTCGCCGCGCACAAACTCCAGCTCCTCCGATCGCAGGTGGATCGGCGTGAGCATTCGCGCCACCGCTTCCGCCCATTCCGACCCACCGCCGTTTCCGGCGACATCGACCACCAACACCGTGGCGCCGGCATCTTTGAGCGCCCGAAGCTGCGCCGTGAGATCGCGTGTCAGTTGATCCGACGCCCAGGCATCAATCCGGTCGCTGCATGCATCGTCGCAAGGTTTGTCGACGGCGATGGCAGGTTCTCGCAGCGCCGATTGACACAATGCAGGAAAGCCCTGTTGCGTGAACACGCCAATCTGAAGAACCCCGATGAGCTGGGAGTTTAAAGAAATCACCCCCGCCGGAAATTCATCCGATTGCGGCGTCGAAAGCGGACGATAGCCCACAGCGTTCGCCGCGAGCGGCGCGGCCCGCATTCGCGCATCGTATCCCAGAGCCGTGCACCGTTCCTGCGGCGTGCTGGCCGCCGCCATGGCGTGGCCGCCGCTCCGGGGCCAATCGAACACGACATGCCCATCCCCCAACCTGCGCGCTAATCTCTCAAACGCCGATCGAGCCTCCCAATCGTTGGTCGCTCGGTTGATCCGCGCCTCGGTATCGGCAAAAAGTTGCGGCAGATCGGCTTCCCGCTGAAAGACCGCCCACTCGAGATTGGCGTATTTCGTCAAAAATACTTCCCTGACCTGATCAAGGTCAGCAATCCAGGGTTTAGGGTCGAAGGGTTTGGCATCCAGGCCGGGAGAGACGCTGGCTGGGAAAAAGCCGGACGCAATGGCCGCAAGCAACAGGAGGATTCGTTTCATGAGAGTGCAAAGAAGGCTTTCAAATTACCAAATTACCCGATCACCAAATTACTAAATCCCTTTAGTTCGGCCCCTTCATCTTATCCTTCACGCTATGCGCCAGCTTCTCAATCTCCTCCGCTTTCTTCAGCACGTCGAGCGATAAAACGTTCTCATTGGACTTATCCACGTAGTCCTTCAGCTCCACCGCCAGCTTGAGCAACTTGTCGGTATCCGCCTTGAGCAAGGCCTGCCGGGACAGGTTGGCCTTCTTGGCCAAGTCGCGAGCCTGTTGTTGCTGCGCTTCGCTCGCGTCATCCCCCGCCGGGACGGAATCACCCCTCCCAACCGGCCTCGGGATTGAAGGTGGGGCTTGCGCCTTGCTGGGAATCACGAATAGCAAACAGAAGAAAAGTGTCCAGGCGATGGGTTGGAACCGCATAGAGTCCTCGAAAACGGGGCGTGGACGTGCCTGCCCGTTGTTAAAGTATGACACTTTCCGCGAGGACGAGAAACGGAAAATGTTCGGGATGGAAAGTCTGTGGTAAAGCCTGATCACTGCCCAGTCGCGCCAGCGACGATATTCATCAGCCCCGCACGCAAGTGCGGGGAAGATAACCTGACAAGACCAAAGTCCCTTTAGAGCCTGCCCTGAGCGAAGCCGAAGGGGACGGCACCCCGACCTAAATGCCTTTCCTCAGCTCGGGATCTCTACCGCCGCTCTTACTCGGTACTAGGTACTCGCAACCTGGTACTCTTACAGCGCGCTCATATTCGCCAAAAACTCGCCATTCGACTTAGCCTTGCCCAACTTGTCGATCAGCAACTCCATCGCTTCCACCGGCGAAAGCGGATTCAATACCTTGCGCAGCACCCAGATTCGCGACAAATCCTCCCGCGGAATCAAGAGTTCTTCCTTACGCGTGCCCGACCGCTGAATATCGATCGCCGGAAACACTCGCTTATCCACCAGCTTGCGCTCCAGGATAATTTCCGAGTTACCCGTGCCCTTGAACTCTTCAAAGATCACATCGTCCATGCGCGACCCAGTGTCAATCAAAGCGGTTGCAATAATGGTTAAAGACCCGCCTTCTTCAATATTCCGCGCCGATCCAAAGAATCGCTTCGGCCGCTGCAACGCATTCGAATCCACGCCGCCTGATAGCACTTTCCCCGAAGGCGGAACAATCGTATTGTAAGCCCGAGCCAACCGCGTAATCGAATCCAGCAGAATCACCACGTCGCGCTTGTGCTCGACCAGCCGCTTCGCCTTCTCAATCACCATCTCAGCAACCTGCACGTGCCGCGCCGCCGGCTCGTCAAAGGTCGAAGAAATAACTTCACCTTTCACCGACCGCTGCATATCCGTAACTTCTTCCGGCCGCTCATCAATCAGCAGCACCATCAACACCACTTCCGGATGGTTCGTCGTAATCGAGTTCGCCACATTCTGCAGCAGCATCGTCTTGCCGGCCCGTGGCGGAGAAACAATCAACCCGCGCTGCCCCTTGCCAAGCGGCGTCAGCAAATCCATCACCCGCGCGCTCGCGTTCTCACGCGTAGTTTCCAGCTTCAACCGCTCCTGCGGATAAAGCGGCGTCAGATTGTCGAACAGGATCTTGTTCCTCGCCTCATCCGGCGACTCAAAATTCACCGCCTCAATCTTCACCAGGGCAAAATACTTCTCGCCCTCATGCGGAGGCCGCACCTGCCCGCTGATCGTGTCGCCCGTCTTCAAGTCAAACTTGCGAATCTGCGACGGCGACACGTAAATATCATCCGGACCCGGCAAGTAGTTGTAATCCGGCGACCGCAAAAATCCATAGCCGTCCGGCAAAATCTCCAGCACGCCCTCGGCGAAGATGTGTCCTTCTTTTTCGCTCTGCGCCTGCAGGATCTTGAAGATCAGATCCTGTTTCCGCAGTCCGCTGGCCCCGGGCAGCTCCAAGGTCCTTGCGATCTTGGTCAGCTCGGTAATGTTCTTTTCTTTTAATTCAGCAATGGTCATGATTTGTCCTAGAAACGATTCACCTAAACCCGTGCACTAAAATCGATTCGTTAGTGGCTTCGGGAGATTTTCAAAAGGAGGGTATTCAGGGAAGACAACAAACACCGGGCAGGCGGACGGGGCTGCTTAAGCAGCCCGTCTTTGTGCCTCAGCAAAATTCTCCGGCTCCGACAGAACGTCCTGCCGCTCCGCGCCCGCGATCCGGTCTAGCACACCATTCATCGTTTCCTGGATTCTGGTGCTGGGCCGGTGGAACTTCCGCGTGGCCTTGGAGGCGAGCTGGCATAACATATAACGATTCCGCAACGTCTGTAAAGCGTCAAACACACGATCAGAGCGCATGTCTGTCTTGCTCCTTCCTTATAAGTATGGGCATTTCGCTTTCGCCCCCGTCCTCAAGCCCGCAGCCAGAACCCAAAGGCCGTCCCAAGCTACTGATTCCACTAGAGTTATAAAGGAGTTAGCGCAATTCCTACTGGAATAGATGCGCAACCAGAGTCCGAAGATGCTCGTTTTTCCTAGTTTGGGATCACAGGCCGAGGCAGCTCAGAACAGACCCAGAGACTCCGGATGTCCGTGGAACAACACACTCTATCCGGAATACCAAAACAGGTCAATACATTTCTTAAAGCTTTACGTATCTTTACCGTTAACCCCCAAAAGCCAGCGGCCAGTGCCCAGTGACCAGTGACCAGTAAACCCAAGCCCAAGTTCGAGATCCCGATCTCACTGGCCGCTGACCACTGGCCCCTGACCCCTGACCACTGATCACTTCCCACTGCTTCCCAACCACTCCCAACTCTCCCGATACCCCTCCCACCGCGCATTCCTGCTCTTCAAATCAGGAAAGAATCTCAAACTCTTCACCCCGGCAAACGCCTCCACCGGCAGCAAATACCAAACCTCTTTCCCCGGCGCCGACCGCGCATCAACGACCACATGCGCCGCCAGCACATCAATATCGGCAGCCGTATAAGTTTTCTTCCCCTCCCCGCGCGTCGAGTAAACCGGCTGCACATCGTATCCCCCGCAGTTCAACCGGCCCGTAGCCTTAACCTGCACCCGCAACAACCGCCCCCGCGGCCGCGCCCAAACGATAAAGTCATACTTCTCGCTATCGCCCCAGGGCAAAGCCAACCCAAATCCCAACGACTGCGCCTTCACCAAAAACGCCGCCTGCGACAACTCCCCCATCCGCTTGGGATTCGATCTCTGCCGCTCCCACCATCCCGGATCAGCATCCGCCTCCGCAAAAATCCACGGAATAAATCCCGGCACCGCCTCATCCCCATCACCGCACTCCTCACCATTTGACATTGCTAACCCCTCCACCCCAATCATGGCTCGCCATAACCAATCCTCGAACCCACGCGCGACCGACCACCCGCTGGAGAAGCCTCAAACCGGCAAACTCCCCCACCAATAATCCAGTAGATCGCCCGCGTCAATCGAAGTCCAGGTCATCCCGCCAAATATTTTCAAGGATTTCCACAGCGGGACCGCAGAAGGCCGGCGGGCAGGACGGGAATTTTGACTTTGCACGTGTGGAACGGACACTCTTGTCCGTTGCCTCTGACGTTGTTCGTGCTTCTGACTTTGCCGTGATAACAACTGCCGGCAGTAACGTGGAAGAGCGGCGCTTCAGCGCCACGTAAGGTCAAAATTGACGAGGGGCTTTAGCCCCGAGGCCGCAGCCAACTCAATCCAACTTCACCAGCACCGCCACATCCAACCCCGAATAATATTTCTTAACATCCCCAGCCCCATACTTCTCCCGAAATTTCTCCACCACAGCCTTCACCGCCTTAGCGCCAGTAACAGGCACAGCCCGAAATTCCGCCTCCACACCCCGCGCATCAATTCCAATCGATGGATTCTTGAGCACGTTCTTGTACCACTGCGTCTCCGATCCCGCCACCGGCAGCAGATGAAGTTCGTTACCCTCCACCACAAACCACACCGGAATCGAAATCTTCCGTCCCGACTTCCTCCCAGTCACGCTGATCGTGATCTCCCGGTAGCGGCTGAGTCGATCTTTAAGACTGTCCTTAGAAGTCACCACGCCAATCCTCCCTTACCCCGCAGCAAACCATTCTACGACCGCCGCCTGCGACGTTGATTATCGAAAGAGCGGCGCTTCAGCCCAGCGTAAAGGAATCCGACGTGCAACGGACAGTCCGTCTGCACCGAAAGAAATAAGGAGAGACTTATGCTGGAAATGATTGAACTGATCCTTCGCATTTGGAAGCACTCCAGGCTGGAACCCATTGGCCCTGAACCCTGGAGACCCCTCTGATCATTGGCCTTCGCGGGAGCGAACGGGTGGAGCAGGCCTTCAGGCCTGCGTTAAAGGTCCAGGATTTGACGCGGGCTTCAGCCTCGTACGCCATTCTCACTGCTCGATCTTCGTCCCCAACCCTGCATACAAATAGTTCTCCCCATACGCCTTGTTCAATCGCGCAAACGCCGGTTCACCGGTGCAATGTCCCGGAGCAATCCTCTGCACCTTCCACTTCGTCTTTAAATTCTCCACCAGCCCATCAATCTCTTCCACCGGGGTCGTCACCAGATGCAATCCCCCAAACACAACTTCCGTTCTCGGATCGACCGCCTTTGCCGCTTCCAGAATCGCTTCAATCCCCGCATGCGAGCACCCATCCACCAGCAGCAATCCGTTCGGTCTCTTGATCGCCAGCGTCAATTCCGGCAGCCCCAGCGTCTCTTTCTTCTGTGAAACTGTGTGCACCAGGAAAATCCCCGGCGATACTTCCGTCAATTGATTCACCAGCACAAAATTCCCCGTGTCATAGAGCTTGCCCGCTGTGAAATGTTCCGGCTCCGTTCCCCCGAAATACCGCATCTTCGCCGGCAAGCTCTCATCCGCCCGCAAAAACGTCTTCGGAATCGCCGCTCCCCCAAATCCGCTCGCCCCATCCGCGGGCGCATACACAGTAACGTTCGGATTCACCTTCAGCACATATCTCAGCCCCGTCGTGTGGTCGGCGTGCCAATGCGAGATCACCACAAAATCCAATTTCGTCAGGTCTACGCCCAGCGCCTTCACGTTGTGTTCAAAAATCACGGCATCGTTCCCCGTGTCGAACAAAATTCGCTTTCCGTTGTGCTCCACCAAAGCGGAATATCCCCAATCCTTCGTCAGTTCCTTCGATTCCCCGAAGGCATCGTAGAGGATCGTCACTTTATCCTGCGCCCGGCACGGAACCGCCGCGACATACACCAGCAAAAATGTCAAAATCCTCAAAGCTTGGATTCGCATATACCACCTCCAACCAGAATTTTCAGGGTTAGTATAGCGAAGAGGACGGCGGGTGGGGGGCTGGCGCGAATGCCCCGTCCTCTTCCCTCCGCTCTTTGGAGGGACGGAGCCTGCCCTGAGCGGAGCCGAAGGAGCGAGGACTTTGACTTCGCGTCCATAAAAAACAAAATGGGTGCCCCCATCTTTCGCGTCTTTTGAGACGCTGCGAGGGGGTTAAGTGCACAAAAGCCTGCCCGAGCAGTTCAAACCCGAGAATTTTTTCGAGTCTCTACGCTACTTCTTCGATGCTTGTCGAACAGGTTGTGTGACCGCATTCGCAAGCGATCTCCACCTCACCCGATCCGGCATCGCTGCAAGATTCACTACAGTATTTCTTGCCACTTTCCACTACACAGGTGCAGGGAACGTGGGCACAGGTGTTTTGCTCCGCTGTTGTCATAGTTTTTGCTCCATTCACCGGGAGTCAAAAGAACGCTTGCCATTATAGCGCTCCCAGAATCTTCGAAAACAGCGCTCCCGGAACCTTGGAAAATGATTAGGTGTTGTTAACAGGCGATTGGGGGCTGGCCCGTCTTTGACCTTAGTATCCGCGAAAAACAGAATGGCCGCCCCATCTTTCGCGTCTTTTGCGAAAGGTGGGAATGAGTTTAGTCCGGGCCACCCTCCTGAAACATTCGTTTGTACACAGAGGCACTTACCCGATGCGGTTCCGCGTCCAGATCCCATATTCTCTCGGCAGCATGGCCCGAACGCAGGAGATCGATATACGCGTGGTGACTTATAAAGCCGCTGTTCATAACCAGCGTGACGGGCCTACCATCCAGTTCGAGTGTTACTTTGGCGTCTTCTTCGCGGTAGTCCCTCGCTGATAGCTGTTCGACCTTCCCTCCACCATCCGCCTCGACCAACCGCCAATGTTGTCATAGCTGGGTGAGGAGGGGAGCCTTCCATCTTTCTGTGCCCTCTGTATCTCCTGCTGGTCCTCGGGGCTGCCAGGTTCGAACTGCGTCCCCGTCCACTTCATCGGACCAGGAATACGGCTCAGCAGATTTCCAGCATAGATGTCCTGCCCCAGTGCGTCTGGCGGCAAGCTAATCCGGAAGTTGTCGAAAGAGTATCGGTCAACGCCAGTGGGGGTAACGGCAAGCACGAGCGCCCGAAAATGCTTACCGCTTGGTGGGGAGGCCCCGAAAGGGAATATCTCCAAGAACCACTCGCGTATTAGTGTTAGGTAGGTAAATCGGTACCCACGCTCAACGATCCCAACAAAGACATAGGCCTTTGTCCCATTCCAAAGCAGCGACGCACCGCCTTCGCCCTGCACAAAGTAGACCTTCACTACGGACATGGACACAACAACCGTGGCCAGAACAATCAGCGCGATAAATATTCTTCCTCGCAACTAGACCTCAATCGACATGATAGCTGTTGTAGGGGCTCCCCCGCCTTTCGACCTTGGTGTCCGCCAAAAATAAATGGCTGCCCCATCTTTCGCGTCTTTTGCGATTGAGAAATTCGCTACGCTACGCCAAAAGCGGGAAACGGAGTAAGATTCGATTCATGGCACTGTGGAAGAAGATCGCGATTGTTTTGGTGGCGTGGGTCGGGTCTGTCTTGGTCTACATTGAGTTCTTTAAGGCTCGATGAGACCAACTCTAAACGCTCTCCACGTATGTAGTACGTCCTTACTAGTACTTCACCCGATAGTTTCCGTTGTCATGCGTTATCACTCAAAACCGGCCCACGGGGTCAACGAGTAAACATACCGTGGGCTTCCACTCTGATCCCTCCGGGCCTCGGTGGTGAATCTCACTTCACCCCCAACTGCCAAAACAAAAACGAATAAGCATCCGTATCCTCCTCAACCTGCTTCGCCACAGGCGTCCCCGGCCCGTGCCCCGCCTTCGTCTCAATCCGCAGCAGAATCGGACGCACCCGGCTCCCCCCATTCGCAGCCGAAGCCTGCATCAAAGCCGTCATCTTCTTCGCGTGCATCGGATCAACCCGAGAATCCGTATCCGCAGTCGTAAACAAAATCGCAGGATATTCTGTCCCAGCCTTCACATGGTGATAAGGCGAATAAGCATAAAGCCACTTAAACTGCGCAGGATCCTCCGCCGTGCCATACTCCGGAATCCAGAGCCTGGCAATCTGAAACTTCTGGTAATGCAGCATATCGAGCAGCGGCACGTCGCAAACCACAGCCCGAAACAAGTCAGGACGCTGCGTGATCATCGCCCCCATCAGCAACCCGCCATTCGATCCTCCCCAAATAGCGAGATGACCCTTGTCCGTATATTTTTGCGAGATCAAGAACTCCGCGGCCGCGATCATGTCATCAAACACATTCTGTTTCTTGTCCAGCATGCCGGCCCGGTGCCAGTCTTCGCCAAACTCCGACCCGCCGCGCAAATTGGCGACAGCGTAAACCCCGCCATGCTCCAGCCACAAATAAATGTCGCTGTCGAACTCCGGCGTGAGGCTGATGTTGAACCCGCCGTAACCCGTAAGCACCGTCGGATTCTGTCCGTCCTTCTTCACTCCTTTCTTAGAAACTACGAACATCGGCACGCGCGTCCCATCTTTCGAGTGGTACCACTCCTGCTCAACTTCGTAAGCTGCAGGATCAATCGCAGGCGCATCCACCTTAGCCCACAGCGTTGTGCTCCCGCTCTTCAGGTCGTACCGATAAATCGAGCGCGGAATAGTGAACGACTCAAATCCGTAGAAGACCTCGTCGCGGTCCCATTTTCCCTGGCACCCGAAAACGCTTCCGATCGCCGGCAGCGCGAGGTTGCCGAGCAGAGTACCCCCAAGATCGAAAACCTTAAGTTGTGACGTAGCATTCTGCTCGTACTGCGCAAAAATCTTCCCGCCCCAAAGTCCAGCATCCTTTAAAACCCCGCCCGCCTGCGGAATGATTTCCTGCCAATCGTCGCGATCATAATTGCCGGCCTCCGCCATGAACACGCGGATAGCGCGGAGCATCTTCGTTAGTGACAATGTAAATCCGCCCGTTGTACAGGGTCGCGCTGTAAAGAAAGTTCTTGCCGGTAGTGATGCGCGTGGGCGGCGTGCGCTTTTCTCGTATCCATCAGGAACAGCTCGGTCTTGGTCCAGCCCTGCGCCACCGTGATCAGCAGCAAGCGGCCATCGTTGTCCAGACTCACCTCCGGCCAATCCTCCGGATCGCGCCCCTCACCAAAGATCGGCGGATCGGTCGCGGGATCGGTTCCCAGCAGGTGATAGAACACATGCCGGTTGTAACGCTCCTGCCCCTCAGGCACGTCCCCTTTGTTGGGATACCGCGTGTAATAAAAGCCGGAGCTGTCGAGCGACCACGCAATGCTGGCCGCCCGCGTGCGTTCAATCGTATCGGGCAAAATATTGCCAGTCTTGGTATCGATAATGTGCAGCGTGCTCATCTCCGACCCGCTCAGCGAAGTCCCGTAAGCAACATATTTCCCGTGCTCGGCGGGATAAAACCAATCCAGAGCGACGGTGCCATCCGCCGCGAGCTGGTTGACATCCACCAGGACGCGATCTTTTCCGTCGAGTCCCTTCGCGCACATAAAGCACCGGCTGGTTCTGCATCCCCTCCCGCCGCGTATAGAAGTAATATTTTCCCGCGATCCGCGGCACGCCAATGCTCCCAATGCCAAGCAATTCCGTAAGCCGCTTATGAATCAAATCACGACCAGGCAGAGGATCAAGCACAGAGCGGGTGTAAGCCATCTCCTCCGCAACCCACTTCTGCGTGTCAGCGCTAGTCCCATCCTCCAGCCAGCGATACGGATCAACAATCTTCGTCCCATGCAGATTCTTCGGTAACCGGCCGCATCTCAGCCTTCGGAGGACCAACCGGCGCAGAAGTCTGCACCTGATCCCCCGCATAAACCGCCGCCCCCACAAAAACCATAAGAGCAGCAACCCAGATCAACCGAAACCTCACACCCATAACCACCTCGCAGCAAATCCGCGAACCGCCTAGACTACCAAAACCCAAACAGCAGATGGAGGCGCGAATCGCCGCACAGTATTTTCAGACCCCGCAGCGGGATGCTATGATAACCAAGCAAGCGCGCGCTCCGCGCGCGCTTCACCACACTCCTCAGTAGCTCAATGGCAGAGCATTCGGCTGTTAACCGAAGGGTTGTAGGTTCGAGTCCTACCTGAGGAGCCATTCTAAAATCCGCCCTGTCATTGGTTTATGCGGCCTGCTGTGAATCCGAAACAACTTGGTTTATAGCCCAATATGGCCCAAACAGCGCGAAGCCCAGCCCTACGCGGTCGCACCATTCGCGCCGCCAAGCTTCATCGTGTTGCAATCCAGCAGCGTACAAATCAGTGATGGTGCGCCCCGCGTGCCCCAGCCAAAAGCGAGTCAAGTCCTCGGGCACACGAGCGCGCCGCAAGTTTTGTGCGCGGAAACGCCGGAAAGCGTGAAAGCCTACCCGCACCCCGATAGCGTGCAAAGCGCGTAGAACATTACGCTGTGCCAGCGGTCGGTTTGTCTTTAGTGTGGGAAACAGATACCCGGATTTGTCAGCCGCGTACTCGCGCAACATTTCGGCAAGCGGTTCCGGCATATCAACCACACGTAAGGCAGCGGGCGTTTTCGGCTCTTGCTCCTGGCCACGCCACATTGAGCGCCGCACAAACAGCATGCGGCAATCTGGCGCGAGATCAGTTTTCTTCAAGGCAAGCGCTTCCCCAATACGCAACCCGGTGCCTGCAATCAGGGCAAACAGAGGAGCGTATCTTGAATTCGCTTTGCTGATGATTGCCACAACCTCGGCTTCAGTAACCGTTGGCCGTGGCTGTTTTTGTTGCTGCACAATCGGCATCCCCACAAAATCGTGATTCCATTTGCGTGGATAGATCTGGTCGCCTTCGGAATTCACTGCCGAAGCAACGACCATCTTCACCACCTGCGTATAGGTCACAATCGTTTTCGGGGCAAGCCCGCCCACTGCCATTTTTTCTATCAGCAGCTTCAGTGCAGAATTGGAAACCTCGGCCAGCAGCATTTCCCCGATGGCCGGGAGAATCCATTTGTCGAGTGCAACACGCCACCCAACAATCGTGGCTGGTTTTACCGGCCTGCGCCGCCGAGTGGGCAACGCCGAAATCCACAATTCTGCCTGTTCCTGAAAAGTGGTGGCCGGGCTGGTGGTTTCCATGAAAGACGATTTCTTGTTGATGCCTTCATGTTCGATAAATTCGCGCAGCTTTCGCTTGGCACGGCTGCGCGTTGGGCAGATGCCCAACGCAATCGTGCGCCGCTTTCTGCGCTCAGGCGTATCAATCCAGAAGCGACCATAAGCCGGTGCTGCTGGATTCCACGCGGTTTGGTTTTGTTGAAACACGTTGCCGTTTTGTCCGATTCGGCGGGACAAGGATGGACCCCTTTTCCGCCTTATTTCCGTTGCGGAGGAAAGGGTATTCGGAGTTTCAGGTGTCTGCAACTCAAGGGGGCATCCACAGTCCAGCCCCGTGTGACAGGTGGCACGGGATTCTAAAGGCTTCAGGAATCAGCAAACAGTGTCTATGTTGGTGATTCAAGAGGAAGTGCCGAGCAGATTGGGCGTTGGCTTTGTAAAATAACCCAAGAGGAAGTGCGTAACAGCGGCCTGATTGTTTGGCGGCGGGACAACTTGCTACCTTCCATAAGGGAAACGGGGCGGCGGCACCGCAACCGCCGCTCCACCATTTTCACCACCCAGCTTTCTTTGCCGCGCGCGCCGTGCTGCGGAACATTCTGACAAGTTGATTCATGCGCGTTCCACGCTTCGCATGCTTCTGGTTGTACGTTGTAGTTTTCAACCAGCCGAGCCCCAACCCCACGGGAACCTTCACCCCGTAGAATTTTCCGAACTGATGGCGCAGGCCTCGTGCGCCGCCTGCACCCGTCAGCGGAAAAATCCCACGCTCGACCCAATCGTGATCTGAATCCTTTAGCTTCTGTCGCATCAGGAATTCGCCAAGTGTACGTGTGTAGCCAAGTGGTCGCCCTTTACTCAGCCTGCCATTCGCGCGGGCTGCTTTTACCTTGGCCGGGCTGGTGGATGACCCGCCGATGCTTCGGTCGAGAAAGTTAAGCATTCCCCATTCATGTTAGCCCACTTGGGTTATTTTACAAACGAAAAAGCACCGGCCATCGTAAGCCCATGACGGCAATATAAATCCGCGCCGCAGCGGGTGCGCTGAAGCCTTTAAGGGACCGTGCAAATAATTTCATGGGTTTAACACGCCATGGATTGTTTGCGGGGCCACGCAGCAACAGCGCGGCCAGACCTTATGGCCAAACAGAGCAAGTCACAGAAACTTCTCGAATTACTTACCGCAGCCGGACCAGCCGGAATGCTCAACAGCGACCTTCCAGCCAATTCAGCAATTGGATGGGGTTTCGCAAGCGTTGTTCGAGACCTGCGCCGTGCGGGCCACGATATAGGGAGCCAGCATAGCGGCCAAGTTTATCGAACGATCTTGCTAAAGGCTGCACCAGCTCCTGAGCAGCCGCCGCTGTTTGCGCTAATCGCAGCCAAAGATGGTGTGCCGCGTGCCTGAAGCTTCCCAGCGTGCCAAATCTGTAGCTTGCGTGCGGGTATTCGTTCCTTCCCGTGGCAATCCTACGTGCTGCCTGACGATGGCCGTAAGGCCCGCGCCGTGGCAGAGCAGCGGCGCACGCTGGCAATCCAGCTTGCAACCTACGCCGATGGCGACGGCACGCGGATCAGTGCGGGAATCAAACGCCTGATGACAGAACTCGGATGGGCGAAGCGAACGGTTTATCGACGGTTGGAAGATTTGCGCCGACTGGAATTGGTGGCAGCGAAAGATGGGCTGACCAAGGAGCACGGAACAGCGCTGCGCCGATTGAATGTTGCCAGACAGCGCGGCAGAAGTGCCAGATTCGATAGCAGGAGTGCCACGTATAGCTGGCACACAACCGCCATGTCTTACCGCCATACCAACCGGCCAACCAACCGACCGTGGCGGGTGGGAAGGTTGGATACTGAAAAACCTAGGAACGATGGGTCAACCAAACGAAACAACGCAAACATGGCTGCAGGAGCAATCAGCAGAACGTGGGCACGCCGTGCTCCTGGCATCGCTGGACAAATTTCTAACACGGCCCAGCGGCTTCTTTCGCGTGACAAATCCTTGGGCGCTATTCATTAGCGAATCTGCGCGGCTGATCGAAAGCGCACTGCAGGATGGCACCCAAGACCAATCGACTCAGCCACTGTCCGGGCGTCCAAGCCGCTGGGTGCCCGATACGTCTACGCAGGCCACTGTCCAGCGTCCGCGCCAGCCGCTGCAGCGCGCGCCGGGCATCACAGCGCTTCGTCAAGCTGGCCGCGAATGCGAATAGCAGCCACCGCTGGGCTGGCCTGCACTGCCCGTGCAGGATTCACCGGCCCAGCGGCCCCTATCGAAACCCCTTCAAAACGGCCTTGAAATGCCCGCGTTCATAGCGACGCGCGCGCGTGGTGCGCGCGCATGCGTCATATTTCTGCGCCGTGTGGATGATAAGCCCCGTGCTGTCATCGCCTTCTGCTAAGTGCAATGCTGTCAACAAAGGGCCACGATTGGTGGCGTGCATCTACCGCTTGGCTGCAAGCTATTGATTCGATACTACTTGTCAAGGAGGGGTAGGGGCCTACTCTTTTGAAAAATGGGTCTGATGAAAACCATGAGTCGGCCTGAACGTACACGCCCGCAGTTGAAAATCGACGCGCCAGAAGGCCGCACTATCTGCCGCGAAATTCAGCTAAAGTCGCCTCCAACTATCCCGGCTGGAAACCGTAGTGTATAAAGCCGGGCCTACAGCCCAGACTTCCATCTCCAGACAAATTCATCAGACGGTGCTCCCAGCTTTTGGCCGGAAATCCTTCAGCGCCGCCCGGCGCTGCCCCGTAACAGCCACCTGCCTGATTGAAGCGGAACCCAAACCCATTGCGCCAGCCACCATGCTGGCCAGAACAGGAAATCATCCCATGCTTACCGAAGAAAAATTTGCCGAACTAACCGTCAGCCTTTGGCGCTTGCATACACGCTATGCCGAAGCCCGCAAGAGATTAAAGCAGGCCAGCGCTGCGCATTCTGGCGCACAGTCCACCTTCAACCGAATCAAGGACGAAATTAACGAAGTGCAGCGCCAGCTCGACCCGGATTTGACCGCTGCATTGGAGGCATGAAATGGATATGACTGTCACTTCAACTGGCCGCACATTCCGCCGCGTAGATGATTGCACCGCGCTGCTGCTGCTGGAAGCGTTCCCTGAATCCTTCAAGCGCATTGCTGTGGGCGCGCTCATATCAGTTGTGAACACGAACCCGCCTGCGAAAACGCAGTGGCTGATTGCCCATCCGCCCAGCGGCGACAATTCCGTGTGGTGCATTCTCTGCAAGCACGTATCCGGCGCGGTGATGTATTTCACCGGCAACAGCTACGAGAAAGACCCGCCAGTGTATTGCGGAGAAACCTGCCCGCCCGGCGTGGTGGCCGAATATGTGCGGTTGAAATCCACCCCGCTGCCGAAGGTTGGCATTAGCGAATCAGAGCGGGCCGCCCATTCTGCGCAAAGGGATCGGGAAAAAAACGCGCGGATTTATTAGGGCCAAACATCCGGCAGAAACATTGGAGGTACTCATGCCAATCATCACTCACGAAATCGAAACGCGCGGCACGCTTCGCGCTACAGAAGTGCGCGCATCAAAAGCTGCGGGGAAGTTTGAACTCACCGGGCGATGCGCCAGCTACAACACGCCGACCAAAATCAACGACCCCGCTGGGGCCTTCATGGAGCAGGTTGCGCCCGGCGCATTTTCCCGGAGCTTGCGCGAAGGTGCAGATGTTAAAGCAACCTTCAATCACGACCCCAACCACATTCTTGGCCGCACGAAATCCGGAACGCTTAAGCTTCAGGATTCAAAAGATGGCTTGCTGTTTCGCTGCATCTTGGACCCGAACAACACCACTCACCAGATGGTGCATTCTTCGGTATCGCGCGGCGACCATAGCGAGTGCAGCTTCGCTTTCAAGGTGCCACCCGGTGGCGATACATGGACCACGACGAAGGATGAAACTGGCCGAAGCACTCCGCTGCGCACTTTGAAAGACGTGGACTTAGTTGATGTGGCCCCTGCCGTGACCTACCCGGCGTATGGCGGCACCGCGACCCAAGTTTCTGCCCGCACCGCTGCACAACGGACTTCCGTGCGCCGTGGGACACCGCAAGACCCACCTGCTGTACTGCAGGCCGCCAGCGATGCTGCCCGGCGAAGCGTAGCCCGCGTACAGGCCAGAAAGCTGGAAGCAGATGCTGACCGTGAGCGCCGCGCAAAGGCTGCACGACTTGGCCGCCAGGTTGCCGCAGAAGATGCTCAGGAAAAGAGCGACTCTGCATTGCGCGAGCGAATGCAAAACGCGGCGGGCATCGTGTACGGAAGGAACTAAATGGCACCGAAACTTGCATTTGTACCGTATAAGCACCTGCCCGAGCGCGGGGAACGCGGCACCCTGTATTACGTGCGGGATTCGCCGCACGGAGCAGAAGTTTACATCGCTAATCGTGATGGGCACTTGGTGCCAATCATGGATCTCTTAAGCATCAATATCTCGGTGGGGCCGAAGGGCGATAAGGGCGACAGCATTGTTGGACCAGCCGGGCCTGTGGGCAAAGATTCCACGGTACCCGGCCCCAAGGGCGACAGCATTGTTGGCCCGCAAGGGCCTCCGGGCGACCTCACGATTGTAGGCGATGAAGAATTGCAGGCAGCTGTTGCAAAGCTTCGCGCGCAGAAAGCTGCGGCCCTGGCAACCATCGCGGAAAACATGAAAGCGATGGGAAACCATCCGGTGTATACGCTCGCGCGGATGCATCTCGAAGAAGCGAAACGTAAGTTGGAGAACTGAAAACCGATTGAAGGGGTAATTATGGCGGAAGAAACACCACAACAGAAGCAGCAGCGCGAGATTGAACACGTGGTCACCGCGCAAAGCACCGATGCCGAATTGAATGCGAAGGCCAACCGCTGCGCATATGCACTGGCTGGCCAGCCGCCGACTTGGATTTTGTACCAGCTATTCGCGCTGCAGAGGGAAAAGGCCCGCCTGGAATAAAAGATCAGGAAGTCAGTTATCCCAGTGAAACTCCCGCCGCCCAAACTTGCGGCAGTTAACAGGAACCCACACGAAGAGGTGGGCCCGAGCAAATTCTTGAAGACTGTAGCGAGGAGCCCCTGTTCATGTACTCAAAACTAAGGAGAAAACACGGGGGTGAGGACTTTCCAGGCTCGTGCGAATTCAAATCGATATGAGCACGCGCTGCAAATGTGGAAGAGGTAATGACGATGGTAAATCCTTTCGACCCTAAAACCGTATTCTTGGCCAAGCACGCGCAACATGTCGTGCTGATCCACTTTCCGATCGCGTTGTTCATTACAGCGGTAACGTTCGACCTTCTCGCGCAGTGGACAAAGCGCCAAGGCCTTGCGGACGCGGCATACTACAACCTTCTCATGGCGGCAATTTCGACTGTTCCGGTTCTCGCTACCGGACTACTCGCGTGGCAGTTCCAACTCGAGGGACAGAAGCTGAAGGGGATCCTGTTGCTGCACCTCGTGCTGGCGTGGGTTTCGACGGCGATGATCTGGTTGGTGTGGTGGGTGCATTTCCGCGCGCGACGCCGGAGAGTCCTCTTGCCGAGCTACCGCCTGGCGGTTGAGCTTCTGGCAGTCGCTGCGGTTGCGGTGACGGGGCATTTGGGTGGGTTCCTGAGCGGCGTGAACGGACCCGGCTAACATCCCGATCAGCAAGGCGAATGCTTACAAGCTAAGTTGAGCTCCGTGTGCACACGCGCGATGAGACTGCTCGACTGATTATCCTTCGGTCTCACTGCAGTCGGTCCAACAAACCACAGACGATTGCTAAAAATCTTCACTGAACTTTTGCACAGCGGTTACATCCTGTTGACAGCAGCGACCCCTCGCTAAGGTTACCTTCTTCACTGTGAACAGTGACGTAGTTCTATCCCGCCGCTAAATGAGTCGCGACTACTTTTCACAAATTCATGTGCGCCGTGCGACTTTTGTCGGGAATAAAAATGACTCGGGGCAGTTATCACCTCAGAACGTCGCAATCTACGGAGGACAAATGCCCGAGAATAAGCACGATCTTATCGATCAGAAGTTGCAAGACCTCAACAACGACGGCGTCGACCGTCGTGGGTTCCTGAAATGCATGGCATGGGCGGGCACTGGCCTGGTCTGGACCATGAGCGGCGGCATTCCGGTATCTCGGGCCTTCGCCAAAGGCCACGGCAAAGATGCCGGTAAAGGCGCGGACTTCACATTTGTGCAGATCAGCGACAGCCACATTGGCTTTAACAAACCGGCGAATCCTGACGTCACGGCTACTCTGCAGACGGCAATCAACAAGATCAACGCCATGCCGCGCACGCCAGATTTCATCATTCACACCGGCGACTTGAGTCAGCTCTCGAAGCCGACCGAGTTCGATACGCTGGACCAGGTGTTAAAAGGAGCGTCCGCAAAACAGATTTTCTTTGTGCCCGGCGAGCATGACATGCTGACTGACAACGGCGAGCAATATCTCCAGCGCTATGGGAAGGATACGAAGGGCACAGGCTGGTCGAGCTTCGATCACAAGGGTGTACATTTCGTTGGTCTCGTCAACGTCGCCAATCTGAAGGCCGGAGGCATGGGGTCGCTCGGTAACGAACAACTGGAGTGGCTGAAGAAAGATCTCAAGGGTCGCTCCGCCAGCACTCCGATTGTTCTGTTTGCGCACATTCCACTGTGGACGATTTATCCAGATTGGGGATGGGGAACCGACGACAGCGAGCAAGCGTTGTCGTATGTCAAGCGTTTCGGTTCCGTGACGGTGTTGAATGGACATATTCACCAGATCATGCAGAAGGTGGAAGGCAAGGTTTCATTCCACACTGCGATGTCGACCGCTTTCCCGCAACCTGCGCCAGGAACAGCTCCCTCGGCCGGACCGATGAAGGTGCCGGCCGACCAGTTGCAGCGGGTGTTGGGGATCACCGATGTGAACTATCTGGTGAGCGGCCGCAGCCTCGCGGTTGTCGATTCACCTCTCGCGGACTCGGGCGCTTCGGCTTCAGGAAATGCCGGTGTGCCGTTGACGGTAGTTGAGGCGATAACCGCCTAGCCGAGAAGGAATCCAGTCCGAAATAAGAAAAATCAGGCAAGAACATCAAATCGAAAGGAAACAAGGCAATGGCGAAGAAAAATATGTTGGTTGCAGGTCTGGCGATGCCAGTACTGATCGGAAGGCTGCTGCTGTTCGCTGTGTCACCGAGCGTGAAGGCAAGTGAACAGCCCTCCGCGGCAAACGCTGCGGTGAAGATTGATAATTTTGTTTTTGGGCCGCAGACGATCACAGTGCCCGTCGGGACAACCGTTACCTGGACAAATGCTGACGACATTCCACATACGTCGGTCAGTACGGAGGGTGTGTTCAAGTCCAAGGTGCTGGATACGGATGAGAAATTCTCCTACACGTTCACCAAGGCGGGAACGTATCCCTACTACTGCACAATCCACCCGAAGATGACCGGCAAAGTCGTGGTGCAGTGAGCGCAGACTTTGGTGCACGAATCTGCGGTCCGTGCTCGGTAGTGGCTGAATCTCACTGGGATTGGTGTGCGAAGTGGCACGCTAATTGCCTTACCCGCGAATGCGAACGCTCCAAGGAGCGCCTTTTGTTTGCCGCTATTTTAGTCGCTTGGTAGTCAACCCACCTCTGCTCAATCGTCTCTGCCGAGACGCCGCTTAGGGTAGACTCGATCTGGTTCAGTTGCTCGAACAGGCGGCGCATGAGGACGTACTGCGCGATTCGCGGGGGCAAACGCCAGACGATCCAGAGAAGCAAAGCCACGATGATAAAAAATTGTATCCAGTCCATAGGTGTCTCCAAACCCAAAGTGTGATTTAATTACAAAAAGCGAAAGGCTCCGAGTGCGAATCGGAGCCTCTCCTGAGATTTGTTGGCCGTAGCGCGGCCTGTAACTTTGAGATTACAGGCGGTCACTATGCCACGTCAAGATTTTTCAGCATCTCCCATCTCTCTAAAATCCAAGTTCCCGCAAGGTAGATCGAATGCTTCAGCGACCAGAAAGTCGAATCGCAATTTCTTGTCGTCTGGGGCATCCAACAACGGCTCAAAAGTTTCGCATGGTGTAGCTAGCTTTAAGTCAAGCGATAGAGCCACAGTCTCAGGCAAGTGCTCACTTCCAACAAAACCATCTTTAACGACTAACCATAGTTTTGATTCGTCCCCAAAAACGATGCGCCCCATCAAATTAAACGATAGCCCCTTCCCCAGAAACGAGGCTTTGATCGGAGCTTTCGCAGCTTCCCATTTTCGTAACCGAGATATGGCATCTTCACGCGATGAACTCATATTCCTCCGAGCTGCTGTTAGTTTGGGATTCACGCGAGCAGCCTACTTAGCGGCCAAACATCAGTGGAAATGCCAGCGTGACCAGTTGCGCGAAGTCTACCTCCGAGCCGAACGCATTTCCCGCTTGACGGGAGAGTGAGGCAAGCCGATAATCCGAGTTGAGCACTGTGACTACGGCTTGCCGTGGTTATGGTTTCAGAGCCGCTTGAGTGTTTCCGCACTCAGCGGCTCTTAGTGTTTGCGCTTTCGCGTGGTGGCGGGGGCATCTTAAGCTCCTTTCAGTGAAACGTATTTTTCTCTCCCGCGCCTCGTGATCCTAAATTCCTTCGGATGCGTTGCCAATGCCGATTCAATCGCGGCTCTGGTGGTCTTGATACCGAAAGTTTCTAAGTGATCCTCCAACTCAAACACGCGGATGGTTACGGTTTGCCGAACAATCTCCCGGATGACGCGCCACAGAGAATACTTCGATAAGTCTACGTCGGAGCTATCCAAAGGAATCTCAGACTTGCTCGACATTTCCATGGCCGTCTCGTAGTCGTCCCAATGGGCTTCAGCATCTTCCCTGATCTTGGTAGGAGCGCTAATCAGCAAAGCCATCCCGATTTTCACATTCCGCTCTGCCGATTCGATCCTCTCCGCCAGTTCACGGTAGCGTTGATAGCCATCTCGAAGTTTGTTCAGTTCCTCTCGATCCGCGGCCAGTTCCTCACACTTTCGCGTGGTCTGGTGACTGATACCGAGAAGAATGTCCTTAAACCGCGCCATACCAGATACAATATAGAACGACGTAAGGTTTGTCAACAGCAAATCTATAGTCGTTCTTATGTCGATACGTTGGTCATCCTCGTTCATCGTCTCGATCTCCTTTCAGATTGGTTAACTCGGAATTTCCACAGCCCGAAAAATCTCAGGATTGAAATTCAGCCACTACCCCGGACTCTACCTGATTGCACGCTGTTCCATAGTCGATATAGAGTGATTGGGTCCGATGCTTACACGACGGAGATTCCTCGCCACCGCAGCCTGCACCCTGGCTGCAGCGCGTCTTCACGGGCAAGGCCAAAGCAGCATACGGGTCGCTCTCAGCATCCCGAGGGAAGCGACTGGTCCGCTTATGCCGATTGACTTTGTCGGCCTCTCTTATGAGGTGCAGCAACTCGCGGATCCCAGTTTCTTTTCGGCGCAGAACAGCGGCTTGATTCGTGAGTTCCGAGCACTCTCGTCAACTGGTGTTCTCCGACTTGGCGGCAATACCAGCGAGTTTGCTTACTGGAAGCCTGAGCGTGACTCTCCCGAACCAGAGCATCCTCAGGTGCGTGAGGTCGTGGGCGAGCCGAAGGCTCGGTACTACGCGGTGACGCCCGAGGCGGTCAGAAACCTGGCGGAGTTTCTCCAAGCCACACGTTGGAGCTGCATCCACGGCATCGGGATGGGCACGAATACTCCCGCACGGGCTGCTGAGGAAGCGGTTTTTGTAGCCGAGACGCTGGGCGACCGCCTGCAGTATTTCCAGATCGGAAATGAGGCGGATCTATTTGACCGGCACCTGCGCGATCCGAAGACTTGGTCGGCCAAGACGTATCTCGAAGAATGGCTCACGCTGTCGCGGGCTATCGCAGCTCGTGTTCCGGCAGCGAAGTTCGGCATGCCGGATGTTGCCGGTGCTGTGTCATGGTTGACTGAGATTGCCGATCTTTGGCCTTCCATACAAGCCCCGCCCCGCGTAACCACCTTGACTCATCATTATTACTTTGGCGGCCCGGCGACGAATCCTGATGTCAATATTCCGAACCTGCTGAAACCGGCGACGATGCAAAGAGTGCAGAACACGGCGAATATCGCGTCGACTGCAGCCAGCAAGATGGGTGCGCGCGTACGCATGACCGAAGGCAACACTTGCTATCGCGGAGGCAAGCCGGGGGTCTCTGACGTGTTTGCCGCTGCGCTCTGGTCAGCCGACTATTCGCTGCTACTGGCCAGCAATGACTATTCCGGCGTGAATCTGCATGGTGGTACGGGCAAATCCGTCGCCAATTCCGTTGGCGGATCCCTGCCCGGCGACTCGCTTCTCGAAGCGAAGGGCGAAACTCCCGAACAGATTGCCGCGCATCCGCATCCTTTCTATACACCGATTGGGACATTTGGCTCGGACTATGTGTTGGAGCCCGTCGCTTACGGGCTCAAGTTTGCAGGCTTGTTCAGCGGCGGAACACTGTTGAAGACCGAGTTCTCAACGAAGCTACAGGCTGTGGGAGTCAATGCAACGGCGTATGCCGCGAAACTGGCTGGCGGGCACACATCCGTGATCATTCTGAACAAGGACGCGGGAGCGGACCTTGAGGTGGGACTTGACTTTGGTGGCGATGCGAGTGGAGCGGTGCAAACCGACACATTACACGCGCCGGGACTAGACAGCCGCGAAGCACACATCACAACGTCGACGAAAACTTCGTCGCTCAAACAGGGGAAGTGCTCCGTTACTGTTCCGCGTGCGACGGGATTACGCGTGACAGTGAGTTGAATCGCTGGTGGGTTTCACTTTATTTGCGAACCGGCTTGAAGTCGAAATAAGCCAGGTTCATATTTCCGTTCGTCAATATGTGTATGGTGAGAACATTTTTTCCTTTCTTCAGGCGGACTTTGAAAAGTTGCGGAGCCAGATTCCAATGGTGCCATTGACGCCAGGCAATCGGATCGGCAGGATCATTTGTCGAGGTGATCTCGAGAGGTCCGGTCGCGTCCTTTCCATTCACGTCCACTGATATTGTGCCGCCGCGATTCGATGTGTAAAGGAAATCGGCGGTGTATGCTCCCGACTTTGCCACGTCTACCGTAACGTTGAACCACTCTCCGGGTTCGGTCCAGCCAACATAGAGCAGGTCTGCAGGAGGAACGACCTTGTTGAACGGGTTGTCGTCAACCGGAGTGGGGCTTCCGCTGAAACTTCGTATAGGAAATATCCACTCCCTCATGCATACGAAATTCATTGAGATAGGTCCCGTCAGCAGGATTCAATTCTCCGCTGCCGTGATTCTGGGGATCGGTGTCATGATAGGCAACTCCTTCGCCGCCCAAGTCGTAGTAAGCGCACAAGACCTTTCCCGGTATTTTTTGCGGACCGCCACTATAGCGGCTGTCGTGATAAGGCAAACCTTTATATTGGCTCGAGAACGATTGGGAAAACACAATCGTCGGTGAAATCATTGCGGCCACGAAGCAAAAGGAAAACACTCGACGACGCATTCTTCATCTCCCCTGAAGCATCGATCAGTACTATGAATAGAAAATCAGATGTTCTCAACAGACGGTGAAACCAACTGCACAAACGCGAACGGAAAAAGAAGCAAAAACGAGCAAAGATTGACTAGCTTCGAAAAAGAAAACTATACTCGCACGGTCGATTAGTTCCCAAGAAAATCGTTATTCTAATTCGGATGACCTGGAGCGATGGACATGAAAACGAATGACGCAGCGCAGGATGGCGGCAACCAGAACCGGCGAGGTTTCCTTAAGACAGGGGCAGCATCGATAGCTGCTGGTTTGTCTGCAGGAGTAATTGCGCCATCTGCATCTGGCGAGGTGAGGTCAACGGAAAACAGTCCAGCTGCGGCAAAGGCCATTCAGGACATGATGCCGACGCGGAATCTGGGTAAGACAGGATTTCGGGTGGGGATTTTTGGCCTCGGCGGCCAGGGAGCGCTGGAGAAGGCCAATAACGAAAGCCTGGCCCTGCAGATCATCCAACGCGCGCTCGATTTAGGAGTGAATTATTTCGATACGTCCGCCATTTACGGAGGGCCTGACAGGTGGAGTGAACAGTATCTTGGAAAGGGTCTGAAGGGCAGCCGGGACCATGTTTTTATCGCAAGCAAAACCAAAGAGCGAACCCGCGATGCCGCGCTTAAAAACCTCGACGTGTCGCTCAAGCTGCTGGATACCGATCACATCGATACATGGCAACTGCATGATGTTGGAATTCAGGAAGACATTGATCAGATTTTTGGCAAAGGCGGTGCGATGGAAGCGCTGGTGCAAGCGCGCGATCAGAAGATGGTGCGCCATCTGGGCGTCACCGGCCGCTTTCGTCCCGAAGCGCTCATGGAATGCATCAACCGCTTTTCCTTTGACACCGTCCTGATGGGCGTCAACGCGGCCGACAAATACTATTACAGTTTTGAAAAGGATCTCCTTCCGCTGGCCGTCGAGAAACAGATGGGGATTATCGGGATGAAGGTGATGGCGCGCGGCCGCATTCTTTCCAGTTGGACGCCACCGCCTGTGGAACAACAAAAGCACTCATGGGAAGGCCGAGGCGCAATCGCCACAACTCCGGGTACGCTGACGAAACAGGAAACCTTCTTCTACACGCTGTCATTACCCATCAGCACGGCAATTATCGGGTGTGACTCAGTCGAGCAGGTTGAGGAATGCGTGGAACTCGCCCGTTCCTTTACCCCGTTAAGTCAGGCCCAGATGGCTGCTCTGGAAGCAAAAGTAGAGCCTGTTGCCAAGCAGGCCCTATTTTTCCGGCTCATGCCCCGGTGAGGATTCGAGTCCACGCCAAGCTTGCATTCAACCATGCTGAGAGTGGCGTTTCATTTCTGCAAGACTTTCGGCCCGGTTACCGTAGCGGCTTATGCGGCGAATTCCACTTTCTTCAATCCGGGAGCGAGCACATATAGAGCGATCAGAGCCAGCAGATAAGCGCTGGAGGCGATGCCGAAGAGGATCGCATAACTGTGAGTCACTTGCAGGATGTGGCCAGCGAAGAAAGCGAAAAGTGCGCTGCCCAAGGATCCCGCCATGCCGCCGATACCGACCACTGCGCCCACGGCACGGCGGGGGAACATGTCCGATGATGTTGTGAAGAGATTGGCGGACCAGCCCTGGTGTGCGCCTGCAGCGACACCGATCAGAGCGATGGCGCTCCACAACGACTCGACCCTGGTGGCCGTGAAGATGGGAAGAACCAGTGAAGCGCAGACGAGCATGGCGGCAAGCCGGGAATAGTTGGGCGAGAGTCCGAGGCGGCGGAAGGGTGCGGGCAGCCAGCCTCCGCCGATACTGCCGATCGCCGAAACGTTATAGACGAGAATCAGTGGCAGACCGAGATGCGAAAGGTTCAAATTGAATTTCGCACTGAAGTAAGACGGCAGCCAGAATAAGTAAAACCACCAGATCGGGTCGGTGAGGAACTTCGCGGCAGAATAGGCCCACGTCTGGCGGCAACGCAACAATCGTCGCCAAGGCACGGAGGGACCCAAGTCCTCGGCTGCGTCCTGGTAGATATGCCGCAGTTCCCTGGCAGTCAACGTGGGATGATCGGTGGGCCGGCGGTAGTAGAGAAACCACCACAAAATCCAGAGCACGCTGAAGAGGCCAGTGGTAAGAAAGGCCGCGTGCCAGCCCCAGCGCAGAGTCACCCAGGGCACGATGGCGGGAGCCAGAATCGCTCCAACATTTGCGCCGGAGTTGAAGATGCCCGTAGCCAGCGAGCGCTCGTTCTGCGGAAACCACTCGGCTACGGTTTTGATCGCAGCGGGGAAGTTGCCGGATTCTCCGAGTCCGAGGAAGAAGCGTGCAAAGCCGAACTCGAGCACGGTGTTAGCCAGCGCGTGTCCCATGGCGGAGAGGCTCCACGTAACCATCACCAACATGTAGCCGATGCGCGTGCCCAGCTTGTCGATCAGCCGCCCTCCTGCCAGCAGGCCAATCGCATAAGCGATCTGAAACGCATCCACAATGTAGCCGTAACTTACTTCGGTCATGCCGATGCTGTGCTCGAGGGTCGGCTTGAGGATTGCGATTACCTGGCGGTCCATGTAATTGATCGAGGTGGCGACGAACAGCATGGCGCAAATGGTCCAGCGCACTCCGCCGAGCCCCGCGCTTGGAGCTGGTCTGGGAGATGAGCCGCTTTTCGTTTGGTGCGAAAGCCGTCGTATCGGCCATGCTGCGCTCCTACAGTCGATATGCCTTTTTTACCAGCCCGTAGGCGAGGTCCCGCGCCACTTCTGAAGCTTCTTCCTCTTCGAGTCGATGCTCGGCGACCAACTTCGCGAGGAATGCACAATCCACGCGCCGTGCCACATCGTGCCGCGCCGGAATCGAGAGGAAGGCCCGGGTATCATCGTTGAAACCCACCGTGTTGTAGAAGCCGGCAGTCTCCGTTACGCGCTGGCGGAAACGCATCATTCCCTCAGGACTGTCGTGAAACCACCACGGCGGCCCGAGCCGCAGGCACGGATAATGTCCAGCCAGCGGGGCTAATTCCCGGCTGTAGGTTGACTCGTCCAGGGTGAAAAGAATGATTGTGAGATCGCGCTCGTTGCCGAATTGATCGAGCAAAGGGCGCAGCGCGTCCACATAATTCGTTGGCATGGGAATATCGGCACCGACGTCGCGACCGTATCGCTTGTAGAGTTCGCGATTATGATTGCGTGTGCTGCCTGCGTGAATCTGCATTACCAGCCCATCTTCGAGGCTCATGCGCGCCATTTCTGTCAGCATCTGGGCACGAAAAAGCTCGTGTTGCCGGGCATCGGCGCCGCCAGTGATTACCCGGCGAAAGAGTTGCGCGGCCTCTGCCGCGGGAAGATTCGCAGTTCGCGCCGTGGGGTGGCCATGATCGGTTGCGGTGCAGCCGAGTTCGCGAAAGCGGGCGCGCATCACTTGGAGCGCGCGCAGATATCCCGCCCAAGTCGACGTGTCTTCACCCGCCTTCTCGCTTAGCTTTACGATATTTTCCTGGAAAACCCTCAAATTCAGGGTCGACAACCGGATCTGGCCGGAAGGTCGGCAGGATCCTGCGTTTCCATTTCGATTCTCGAATGGCCTCGTGATCGGACAACGAATCGAGCGGAGAATCGGTGGTCGCCAGCACTTCCAGATTGAAACGGTCATACAGTGCGCGCGGGAGAAACTCCGGTGTCTGTAATTTTTCTGAGATCGTGTCGAAGTACACGTCGGCGGTTTTTTCCGACAGCCGCGGTTCGAGTCCGAATAGTTCCTGGAAGGCAGAGTCCAGCCACATCCGCGTCGGCGTTCCGCGGAACAGATAATAATTGCTCGCGAAGATGCGCCAGACTTTCCGCGGATCGTTTTGCCTCGTCTGCCCGATCTCAAGATCCTCAAGGGAAACTCCCTGGCTGTAGAGCATGCGGAAAATGTAGTGGTCGGGCTGCACGAACAGGCTGGCTGGATCGGGGAAGGGTTCGTTCTTCGCAAACCATGCCGCACGGGTATGCCCGTGCGGACTGAGGATGGGCAAGGTTCGCACACGCTCATATAGCTTCCGGGCTATCTTTCGTGTGCCGGGCTCGGGCGGAAACAGACGATCTGGATGGATGAGCATAACTCAGAGATTAAAAGCTGGATCTACCTTATCCCAAGTAAAATTCCGATTATCTTACATCCCGGAATGCCTTCAGCATGAGCTCGATCCAAACTCGGCCAGTTTCGCTTCCGATCTCATCGGCCGCGTCCGTTGTGCTGCACGCCGGATTTGTTATTACGGGTGTGGCAACGACGCTGATTGGCCCAATCCTGCCAATCCTTATTGCACGTTGGTCGTTAAGTGACCAGCGTGCCGGGCTGTTCTTCACGGCCCAGTTTTGCGGTTCTATGGCGGGCGTTGCGTCGATCCGCTGGTTGATCGGACGAGGATACCGGCAGGCGTTTGTTTGCGGGTTCACTCTGATTGCAGCTGGAGTGGCAGCGCTAAACCTGGCCAGCAACGGGGCATGCCTGGGTGCGACCTTCGTATTCGGCTGCGGATTGGGGCAGACGCTTTCTACCGGCAATCTGTGGGTGGCGGAAATTTACAAAACTCGCCGCGTGGCTGCACTTAGCATTCTGAACCTGCTGTGGGGAATCGGCGCGATTGCGTGTGCCCCGTTGGTAATGCTGGCTCAGCGGCACGGAGCAACCCGATTGTTTCTCTATGCCCTGGGGGCGAGCTCTGCGCTTATAGCCGTGATCGTTGCGGGGATGAACCTGGAGCCTGCAGAAGCGGACGAAGGCGAGGAGCAACCGAAGCCGGGGCTGCGAGAGGGCATCAGCCGGCGAAGCACATTGAGTCTGGCTGCGTTGTTCTTTCTGTACGTCGGATCGGAGAATTCGGTTGCGGGCTGGGTCGCGTCACTGACGAAACGAATGAGTTCTGATTCTGGCGATCTGTGGGCTCTGGCTCCCATGTTTTTCTGGGGAGGATTGATTGCCGGGCGTGCTCTGGTGCCGATGCTTCCAGTGCGCCGGTTCGAACGGAAGCTTCTGGCAAGCGGTTTGATCCTGGCTGCCGCCGGCATCTGCCTTTTGCTGCAGGCAAAGACCTTCGCGAGCGTCGCGGTCAGCGTGACCGCAGCGGGATTGGGGTTGGCTGCGATTTATCCAATCCTGGTTGCATGGCTGGTGAAGGCATTTGGCGAAAGGTCGAGGCGCATCGGGGCAATCATGTTCGCACTTGCGGGAATGGGCGGCGCCGTCATGCCCTGGCTTGTAGGTCTTGCGTCGACGGGAACGGGTAGTCTGCGCGCTGGATTGTTGGTGCCACTGGCGGGATGCCTGGCGATGCTTGCCTTGATCGCGAGCATGCTGGAGCCGCTGTTTTCAAGCAGCAGACAATCCGGTTCCGATAATCCATTCGTTCGCTGAGGACTGGCGGCTGTCTCCGAAGGCCGAGTCGCGCCTACCAGACAAAGGTTCCTACTGACTCTGACGGCAACGTGGTTTCGAAGAATGTATCGTGATACTTCACCGCGAAGGACTTTGGGAAATTCGCCGTGTTCGAAACCACCAGCACGACCTTGTGCTGCGGGGTAACAAAGGCGACGCTGGCTAACTGTTCCATCTCACTCGACGCTACCCGCACTGATCCCGGGGGCACAAACTGGGAGAAGTGTTGGACGACATAATATGCAACATTTTTGGTGGCAGAATCGCCATCCAGCGTGATGGCTCCGGAACATCCGGTGCATCCCCCGTTGTTCGTATGCGGCCCGTTGTGCGGATCGGCCGCCAAATTCCACAGCAGCACGTTGCGGCACCAATTTCGGGTTGCGCCGATCATTACGCTCCTTACCGGCTCGGCAATTCCAAGCGGTCCGGAGCGCCACTCGGTCACCGATTGCTCCGTCAGATACAAATTCTTTTTCGGATACGCATCGTGCACCTGCGCCAGCAGGGTTGCCGCACCGCCATATAGATGAAATGCCGTTCCATCCACATACTTGCTCGCCGCAGGATCTCCCAGAATCGACAGCGCATAGGACAAAACGTCCGGGTTGTGATCGTAGAGCAGAATCTTGGTCCGAATTCCTGCCTTCTCAAACGCGGGCCCCAGATCCTTGGCTATGAACGTGTCCTGTTCCTGCGCAAACATCGCCATGCTGGGCGTGTTCTTTGGATTCAGCGGCTCATTCTCGATCGTGATCGCGTCGATCGCGATGCCTTCGGCGCGCATCGCCTGGATGTACTTCACGAAATACTTCGCGAACGCTCCGTAAAATTCCGGCTTGAGGTGGCCATCCTTCACGTCGTTGTTTGTCTTCATCCAAGCCGGAGGCGACCACGGTGATCCCAGGATCTTGATGTCCGGCCGGATCGCCAGGATCTCTTTCATCACTGGAATCACATCCGCGCGGTCCGGTCCCAGGTCGAACTTCGCCATCTCCACATCGGTTTCGCCCGGCGGCAGGTCATCGTAGGAAAACACGCGCTCGTTCATATCGGAAGAGCCGATGCTCAAGCGCAGGTAGCTCACTCCGATCCCATTGTCACCGGTCGTAAACAATTCTTTCAGCAGGGCAGCACGCTGCGCAGCGCCCATGCGCATCAGCAACTGCGCGCTTCCTCCAGTCAGTGCAAAGCCAAAGCCATCGATCGACTGGAAATGCTGCGCATCGTCGACAGTGAGCGCCGGCAGTTGACCCGCCTTCGGAGAAAAGTGCAGCGCGGCCGCTTGTGGCGCGACCAGGGCAGTCCGGTCGGGCGTCGTCAGCCACATCCGCGCCTCACGCTCCTGCGCGTTCAACGAGAGAGAGGAAAACAGCAGAGCACAGGACGAACACAGCAGTAATGTCAACTTCATGAGACCTCCAATTTGCGAGACGCCGGCATGAATAGCTCTTCGCATTGCACAATAAAGTGGTTCGCTGGTGACGACAATACCAGATTTTCTGTGTACATCAGCAGCTCGGTCTGGCAGTGGATTTTCGCACGACCAACTCTGGTTCGACCGTAATTTCTGGAACATACTTCATCCGTCCCTCAAGTTGGTCGAGCAGCGTGCGCGCCGCGATCGCCCCCATTTTTCGCATGGGCTGTCTGACCGTGGTGAGCGCCGGACTGATGTAGGCAGAGTTCTGAATGTCGTCGAAGCCCACCACCGACACATCGTCCGGCACACGCAGCCCCGCTTCCAGGAAAGCGCGGATGGAACCGATCGCGGAAATATCGTTGTAGGCGAACAGGGCAGTAAAAGGCTGTTTGCGGGCCAGCAATTGCTTGGCAAACGGGTAACCCAGATCCGGGGTGGGATCGTCCCCTTCGAGTTGCACCATCAATTCTGGCTGCACGGGAATGCCCAACTCCGCGGCGACTTCGCAAATCGCGTTCCACCGCGTGTCCGAATCAGCGCTTACCGCCGAACCTTTCATGAAGGCTATTTTTTTGTGGCCTAGGTCGACCAGATGTGTCAGCGCCAGCCACGCGGCACGGTGGTGATCGAGAACAATATTAGTTACTCCTTTGATGCGGCGATGGCCGGCGACAGCCACGGTGGGTAGAGGAGGTTGTTCAATCAAGGAAGTGTCGACAGTAATGAACCCTTCGACCCCGCGTTCCAGAAGCATAGTCGAGTAGGTCGCGAGCAGTTTCTTGTCGTGACGGTGACTTACACTAAGAAAAAAGAAATTCTGCTCGCTAAGATAACGTTCCATGCCGCTAATCACGACCGAACCGTAAGCATCGCCAACCTCCGCCAGAAGCACCCCAATCGTATAGGTGCGCCTGACCCGCAGGGAGCGGGCGAAGAAATTGGGCCGATAGTTGAGGTCGCGGGCCGCCGCCAAGATTCTGCTTTTTGTACGCTCCGGCACAGAACGCGAAGCTGAAGAATTGTTCAGGACGGCCGAAACCGTGCTTGCAGTCAGGCCTACGCATTCCGCCACCGATTTCAGCGTTACCGGCGCCTTTTTGCCCCGACTGCCTTTTTTTTCTTGAGGCTTCATTGCGAAGGCTATCCTGAGCCCTTTCCTGCGATTTGGTCTCTGCGGCGCCCGATCTTTGCAGCTTCCGTCCGGAATTGCACCGCAGAGCAGTTGCAGAATACGACAAACCTGATGTTGCGATTTCCCCTAAGAATATCGATATTGCTCTGTATTTTTCTCTTGACAACGAAAGGTGTTTGGGACTAAACCTTCCTGCAGACTGGAATAGTACAGAAGTACTAGCGGAAACACCAGTAAAAGAACGATATTCTTAATCGCCTTCGAATTTTGGGCGATTTTTGGCAAGAACCGCGTAGTTCCGGGGAAATCTGATTTGTTAATGTCAAAAGCCCGTCTATGTAAGACGGCATCAACTTCTAGCGTGGGAGAAACTCCATGATGAGCTTCGTTCGCTGGGCGCTCGCCTTGTGTCTTCTGCTGTTCGTGTCAGTATCAGCATTTTCACAAAGTAGAAATACCGGCGAGATTCGCGGCACGGTATCAGCGGCGGGAGCCGTGCTGCCGGGTGTGACCGTTACTGTCACGAATATCAATACCGGGGAGACGAAAAGTTTCGTCACCAACCAGGACGGCCTCTATGACACCGTCTCAACGCCCGCGGGAAACTACACCATCACCTTTACAGCCAAGGGATTCAAGAAAGTGGTAAAGGGTCCTGTCACGCTGCAGGTGGACGTGATTACCGAGGATGCCGCTCTGCAAGTTGGCGCGGTCACAGAGACCGTGGAGGTGTCTGCCGAAGGCGTGCCGGTACTGCAGACCGAAACCGGCCAGCAGGGCACCATCATGGATTTCAAGAACATGTCACAGCTGCCCCAGTCGGGCGGCGGGATCACTGGCGCAGACTGGGCCGCTTTCAACATCTATCTGGCGGGCGCTTCAGGCACTACAAACGGGCGGACCTCGCAGGCGGGAGGAGCCTGGAACGCCGGCGACGCGGCTTCCATCAATGGCAACCTGCCGAACTTCGGCAACTTCCTTCAGGACGGGGCCACCACCACACTGCCGGCCAGCTACAACAACGACGATGCGGTCTTCGAGACGGTTCAAGAGGTTCAGATCAACACCTCTTCCTTCTCGGCGCAATACGGCATGGGCGGCGTCATGTTCAACCAGATCACCAAGAGTGGAACCAACGCTTGGCATGGGTCTGGTTATGAGTTTTTCTCGCAAAACTTTCTAAACGCCAACAACTATTTCAACGAGCAGGCGCCTAAGACGATCACCAACCCCCTGGACCCCTCGGGCCCACAAATTCCTAACATAGCGGCGCAAGTGCCGTATTTGCGGTACCACCAGTTTGGCGCCTCCGTCGGCGGACCCATCCTCAAGAACAAGTTCTTTTTCTTCTTCGATATAGACAGGATCGTCAATAACAGCGCTTCGAACGGCTACGTTACCGTTCCTACGGCCGCCATGGAAGCGGGCGATTTCACCGGCATGCCACTCATTTATGACCCGCTCACCACAACCGGGTCGGGCGCGACCCTTACTCGCGCCACTTTCGCCAGCGAATGCGGCGGCCTCAACATGATTCCGAACGGCACCAACTGCGGCGGCGCGCCCAGCCGGATGGACCCCGTGGCGCTGGCCATTATGACTTCCAAGTATGGCTGGCCCATCGCACCGCAAGGGGTGGGAACATGCAACGTCTCGGGCGGGTTCCCGAACCAGTGTACAAATAACCTTTACCTCGCGCATACCAATCCCGCCCCGGTTCACCGATATTTTGGGCGGCTGGACTACAATCTGAGCCAGAACCACCGCCTCAACTTCTCAATTACCCAGAAAGACAATCCCGGGGTCGACAACGGATTGTTCGTGTGCCCGCTGGATTGCGGTAGCGGGGACGTGGACGGTTGGAACACGCAGGTCACCGAGACGTGGACGATCACGCCCACGATCGTCAATGAAATCCGGATGGGTTATACCAAGCAAGGCAACTGGTTCCAATCCCAGTCCATCGGGTTGAACCCCGCAACGGCATTTGGCCTGCAAGGCACCCATTTTAACCAGCTCCCCTTCATCGGCAACTCAAGCATCTACGGTGGGTTCGGCGGCCCGAGCGCGGTAAGCGTCTTGTCGCCCGCCACAGACGCCATTTACATCGAGAACCAGTATGACCCCTCCGATATGGTGACGATGGTCAAGGGCAGACACGTTCTACATTTCGGGATTGAAGTGTTGATGGCCCAGGGCAATACCACGGCTTGGGGCTCCAACAGCGCCGGCAACTACAATTTTACCGGACAATACACCGCAGGCACTTCCTGCACGACGACAGCGCCAATAACCTGTACGCTGAGTACCGCCACGGGCTCGGGCTTCGCGGACTACCTGCTCGGCAACGTTCAGGGCTGGGAAGCGAACAATCAGGGTCTGACGGGCATGCGGCTGAAGAGTCCGCAGGCCTTCGTTCAAGACGACTGGAAAATCAAGCCCAATCTCACTATCAACCTCGGCTTGCGCTGGACGGGGAACACGGGCATGAGCGAGCAACAGAATCGCCTTGGCGATTTCGACCAGAATCTCATCAATGCCACCGGCCCCTTCGCGGGTACCCAGGGCTCGATATGGATTGCCCCACAGAATAACCGAACGACCTTGCAGAAGCCGGTTTGGGACCTTTTCCTCCCTCGCGCGGGCTTTGCCTGGTCGGTGAGGAACGACACCGTCGTCCGAGGCGGTGTAGGGTTCTTCGCCTATAACTACAGCATGGATCTCTACGGTGGTGAGGGCGGCGCGCAAATGGGCTTCGGCGCTACCTTTCAGGGTAACAACAGTGACCCTGCCAGCGCCGCTGGGGACACGGGCTGGATTTCCGGCACCACTAACACCACCCCGCTCTATTTAAGCTCGAGCGCGGTGATGATGGCCAACGCCCTGCCTTACATTCAGGGCTCGAAGAACCCGGCGACCTACACCAGCAATCCTGTCTTTAGTCCACCTTACGAACCCTACAACATTAAGCCAGGAGAGATCTGGGAATGGAATTTCGCCATCGAACATCAGTTCGCGAGGGACTTTTCGGCGTCGGCCGCTTACGTGGGCAGTCACGGGGCGAATCTACAATACATCACCGACCTGAACCAAATCACCAACCCGGCCCTGCTGGCCTCGAACGATATATCAGGCTGTAACGGGGCAACACCCGCAACACCCACATCAAGCACGAACCCCGCCATCGCCCCTTGCGCGCGTCCATATCCGGCGTTTGGAGGCCTTTCCGGCTCAAACTTCAACGCCATCTCCAACTACAATTCGTTGCAACTCGACGTGAAGAAGCGTTATTCCTACGGGCTGACCTTCGATGTCAACTATGCCTGGTCGCATATGCTGGATGAGCAGGACTCGGCGGGATGGGGCAGCACCGCCGGGCAACAGGTTTGGCAACTCGGAAACAATCCCTCCTCTAACTACGGCAACTCGAACTTTGACGTCCCGCAAGCGCTCAAAGGGACCGCGGTATACGAACTGCCGTTTGGCATGGGCAAGCCCTTCATGAACCAGAATGTCATCACTGACGCTGTGCTTGGCGGATGGCGCTTGTCAGGAACGCTTATCTACCAGAGCGGCACTCCGTACACGGTGTTGGACGGCGGTGTTAACGATTATTCGCAGGCTGGCAATGTATTCGCTAACCCCATTGCAGGTATCTCCCCCAACTCAGGCACCTGCCCCAATGGCTCGGCGGTACACACCGTGAACTGCTGGTTCAACCCTGCAGCCTTCGAAGGCCCGCCTACATCCGGAGGGGGCCCAAACGAGCAGGCCAACGGGGCGTTCGGGTATGGACGGAGAAACACCCTCTTCGGGCCAAAACTGTCTAACATTAACCTGGCTCTGGCGAAGACCTGGCATTACAAGGAACGAGCTGGGTTCACGCTTACCGGAAACTTCGTTAACGTCTTCAACCACCCGAGCTTCTCGCTACCGAACAATGACATGAATGGTTCGAACGTGGGCACTATCTCGAGCCTCGCGAACGGGCCACGTACGATCCAACTGGGCGCGCGGCTAACCTTCTAACGGCGCTCGCGTAGAAAACGAGGGACGGCGGCATGCCGCCGTCCCTCAGCTTTACGCGGGACGAACCAGGGGTACGTCTTGTCCGCCGTACAATCGTGCCATGAGGACAAAACAGGTCGTTGCCTTGTTCTGGGTGGTTCTCTGTCTGGGGTTGCTGTCTGTTTCTCAAACCAGCCCGAGCCTGCAGCAGCAAATCGAGTCTCACAACCGCCAGGCTGCGGAACACTTGAAAGAGAACAGACCGGATCTGGCGATAGCGGAATTTAGAGCCATTGTTGCTCTCGATCCGAATAACGTGGATGCTCGCGGGAACGTGGGCACGCTGCTGTTCTTCCAGGGAGACTATACGAATGCAATTCCACAGCTCCGCGCTGCGCTGAAACTGCGGCCCACCTTGTGGAAGACGCAATCTCTTCTGGGCATCGCTGAGAAACGCACGGGCGACATCAGCGGTGCTCGCCGCGATTTGGAAAAAGCGTTTCCCAACGTTCAGGAAGACAAGATTCGGATCGATACTGGGATGGCGCTGATCGAAATCGACTCCGGGACAGGCGATCTGGATAAAGCCGCGGCCATCGTGAGCGAGCTTCGAAAGCTGGAGCCTACTAACGAAGCTCTTCTTTATACCGCGTACCGGATCTATTCCGATCTGGCCAACGAGTCGCTGCTGAGTTTGTCGGTTGTGGATCCGAATTCTGCCCGCATGCAGCAAGCGCTGGCGCATGAACTGGCGAAGCGTGGGAATACCACGGAAGCCATCGAGCACTACCGGGCTGCGCTCAAGATTGACCCCACGCTTCCCGGATTGCATTTCGAGCTCGCCGATATGCTCAGAACTCTGTCGACAGCGGAGGGCCAGAGAGAAGCCGAGAAAGAATACGAGGCAGCCCTGGAGGCCAATCCGTTGGATGAACAGTCTGAATGCAGGCTGGGAGACATCGCTTTTCAACGATCCGATTTCAAGGAAGCTCTCGGGCGTTACACCCGGGCGGTAAAGCTACAGCCGGGCGATCCCGAAGCCAACATCGGCCTGGCCAAGGTTTTGATCGCGATGGATCAACCGCAAAAAGCCGAGCCGCTGCTGGAGCACGCGATTCAACTTGACCCCACCAGCGCCGTGGCTCACTTCCGCCTGAGTACGGTCTATCGACAGGAGGGGCGCACCGAAGAAGCTAAACGTGAACTCGAGGAATATCAAAAGTACAACAAGATGAAGGAGAAGCTTCGGAAGATTTATCACGATTTGAATCCGGACCAAGCCGTGGACGAAAACGTCGATGCGAATCCCCAGCAATAGCCGAAGAGATCGCTAAGAGGTCGTTCGGCGGGCGCCAGCAATTTCAGGAATTGGTTTTGTCTCGATCATCCGGATAACGAGCATCACGATAACGAGCATCCCGATGAGGAAAACACTTCTTGCGGCGGCGATATTGTCATCTGTCGTTCCACTGTTAGCCAGCTCCTACTACCCCGCCCGCCTGGACGATCCCAGAGCAATTTACCTGACGCAGGAGAATTTTGCGGTGAAGGGCGACGGAATCGCGGATGATTCCGCGGTCTTACAGCAAGCCATCAATCAGATTCAGGAGAAGACGAATCAGGGCATCCTGTTCGTTCCCGCGGGCCGCTACCGTTTGACCAAGACCATCTATATCTGGCCGGGAATCCGGTTGATCGGGTTCGGGGCGACGCGCCCCGCCTTTGTGCTCGCCGCCAACACTCCGGGTTTTGAGCACGGGCCCTCCTATATGTTGTTCTTCGCGGGTGCTCGCCCGAGCGCGAATGTGCCTCCGCCGGATGCCAGCCCGGGTACGTTCTATTCCGCGATCAACAATATCGATATTGAAATTCAAGACGGAAACCCCGGCGCCGTGGGCATACGCGCCCACTATGCCCAGCATTGTTTTCTCGCTCACATGGATTTTCACATTGGCTCGGGACTTGCCGGAATTCATGATGGTGGCAATGTCGCGCAAGATGTCCATTTTTACGGGGGCCAGTACGGCATCTGGACCCGGAAGCCCTCCCCTGGGTGGCAATTCACAATTATCGACGCGACGTTTGAGGGCCAGCGCGAAGCCGCGATCAGGGAGCGCGAAGCCGGACTAACCCTGATCCGCCCGCAATTCAAAAATGTCCCCACGGCGATTTCCATCGATGCTCAATACTCGGACGAACTGTGGGTGAAAGACGGTCGCATGGAGAACGTGACTGGCCCCGCCGTAATCATCAGCAATGAGAACAGCGCCCGCACCGAGATCAACATGGAAGGTGTCATCTGCCGGAAGGTTCCTGTTTTTGTGGCTTATCGCGAGAGCGGGAAGCACATCGCAGGTCCGGCAGAAATGTACGAGGTGAAGACTTTTTCTCATGGACTTCACTATGAAGACGTTGGCGCAGTACCCGCGATTCAGGACGTCTATGAAACCGCGCCGCTGAGCGCGCTGCCAAAACCAGTCAAGTCCGACATCCTAGATCTGCCGCCGATCGATACGTGGGTCAACATCCGTTCCCTTGGCGCAAAGGGTGACGGCACAACTGACGATACCGACGCGCTCAGAAAAGCCATTGCTCAATACCGCGCGATTTATCTGCCCTCCGGCCAGTATCGAGTGACCGACACCATCACGCTCAGGCCGGATACGGTCCTCATCGGCCTGCATCCGAGCGTGACACGGATACTGCTTGCTGATTCAACCCCAGCCTTTCAAGGCGTTGGCAGTCCCAAGGCGCTGCTCGAAACCCCAAAAGACGGGACGAACATCGTGACCGGCATTGGCCTCTACACCAATGGCATCAATCCGCGCGCGGTGGCGGCGAAATGGATGGCAGGCACGAATTCGATGATGAACGATGTCCGCTTTCTAGGCGGTCACGGCACGATTGATCCGAACGCCACGGCGGCAGAGAGTTCCAAAGCGTGGCGTGAGATTTATAACAATACCCACACCGCCGATTCCAATCTGAATCGCCGCTGGGACGGACAGTACCCCAGCCTGTGGATCACCGGCGGAGGCACTTTCGTCGGCCTCTGGACGCCGAGTACCTTCGCACAAGCCGGCCTGTATATCTCGAATACTTCCACGGAAGGAAGAATCTACGAACTTTCTAGCGAGCATCACGTTCGCAACGAGGTAGTCCTGAACCATGCTTCTAACTGGCAGATCTACGCGCTGCAAACGGAAGAAGAACGAGGCGAGGGTGGATTCGCACTGCCGCTCGACATCCGGGATTCGAGCAATATCACCATTGCAAACCTGCACATGTATCGTGTCGTAAGCGCTTATCAGCCGTTCCCTTACGCGATTACAGTTACAAATTCCAGGAACATACGATTTCGCAACGTCCATTGCTATAGCGACAGCAAGGTGTCCTTCGACAACACGATTTACGATGAAACCCACAACATTGAAATACGGCAGCGTGAATTCTCCTGGTTGACGGTCTCCGGCAATGCACCCACGGCCAAATTGCCGCAACCTTCGCATGTCCTTGCTGAAGGTGCAAAAATTGAGAAACTCGCTGGTGGTTTCTTCAATATTTCCGGAGGGGCTATTGACAGCTCGGGGGATATCTATTTCGTAGACGCCAGATGGCAGACAATTTATTGTTGGTCGGCTCTAACCCATCAGCTCTCCAAAGTACGCGACAACCCGCTGGACCCAGTTCAGCTATTTTTTGATAAGTCCGGGGATTTAATGGTGGTCTCGTATGCGGGTAACGGAACGGTCTACGCTTTCAAGCCCGGTGCGCAGGATGACGATATTACCCTCCTGCCCGCTGTTCCGGCGGCTCCGCGCACGGGATTGACGCCGGTTTTGCCCGTCGACTACTGGCGAAATGAAAACGATTTTCTCGAGACCATTGCTGTAAAGCAGCCCTATCAGTTCATCTCTCCGGATGGGACGACGTTCCTTCCCGCCGGAGCGAACTTTGTGACCGGCGAACTCTATTACGGTTCGAAGCTGAACAACACGCTGCGAGCTTTCGGTTTCGCCCCTGCAGTGGCTGGGCAGCGCTACTACGTTTCCGATGAAAATGGAGAGAAGACTTATGCCGCGACGGTTGAGCCGGATGGAACACTGTCGGACCTGAAGCTCTTTACTGAACGAGGCGGAGAGAGCGTGACGGTGGACGACAAAGGCAACGTGTATATTGCCGCGGGTCAGATTTTTGTATACGACCCGTCGGCCCATCTGATCGATACCGTAGACGTTCCGGAACGCCCGTCGCAACTGTTGTTCGGAGGCCGTGACGGCCATACGTTGTTCGTTCTTGCACGCAGCTCTTTGTATGCTGTCCAAACCATTAATAAAGGGCGCTGACTTTTGAGTTGCGCGCGGTATTGCGGCCGTGGCGTGATCTTCCGCATTGAGGACTTAGGATCAGTCCGGTTTACCCTTGGCGGGCATCTGCCGTTAGCAACCGATCAGTCCGGCGCATCATTCTCCAGTCATATTCGTATGCAGTTCCACAACGTGGGCATATTTGGTAATGGCGGCCGTTGGCGTCGATGCGCGGCCAGTTAAACCGATGCGAGCAACCTTGACCGAAGAGCCGCTTCAAGAAATTCATTACTGCACTCCTTTATTACGATTTCTCCACGCATCGAGCCATCGGTTGAAGAATGGTTTAGGCTCGTTGTCCAGCAGATCCTGAAGCGTCGATAACAGAATCTTCGGCGGCTGGGACTTGGACAGGAAGGTGTCGACGGCCTTTAGCTTTCTCTTCGGCAGCGGTCCGTAGGCGGACAACAACATGATCGGGACGTGTGACTTGACGCGCTTCATCTTCGCGGCAACGACGTCACCGTTCATCCCGGGCATCTGGTAGTCGAGGACCACCGCGTCCACACGGTGCGACAGGAACAACTTCAGCCCTTCGTCCCCGCCGCTCGCCTCGAGGACTCTATAGCCGTTGTTCTCGAGCAGCATCTTGCGGCCGATGAGCCCGTTCCAGTGGTCGTCAATGCAGAGAATCGTTGCCTTCAGCCGAGACATGCCTTTTTACACACTTTCAGGCCAGGATTGGTTTTTGCGAGGCGAGCTTCCGTCCGTGAGTGGACCGAAGTTGCCTGGTGAAGTGGCGAGGCAAAATGATTTGACTATGGCAGGAGCGCACTTTCAAATTACGAACGTCCACTCAGGTTCCAGTTACCAAAGCTGGAAACTTACGAGCCGAGCATTCAGGAAGCAGGACTCTGTCCGGTTTTCGTAACGGGCGTAAGAAACAGATTGCGTTGTTGCCGGTGTGCTGCTACTTTCGATCCAACTGACGGGCCAGCACGACTCACAGACTGCAGAGGGCTTGGCTCCTTTCCTTTGTGGAGTTTCGCAAAAGTGCTCCTCCGGTAATGCTGCCCTGCTCTCTTCGCCACTCGTCTCGGCCCAACTGAAGGGAGATTTATGTCAGCTCCGAAGAAACAACTTCCACTTGCCGGTAGCGAGCGTGTTCCGCTGGAGGGAGCACAAGAGATAGGCCCAGCCAACCCCAAGGAAACGGTTGACGTGACAATCCGTTTGCGCTCTCGCACAGGGAAGAAGCCGATTGTCAATGCTGGTGAATTCGCGAAGCCGATCGCGAAGCGTACGATCTTGAGTCGCAAAGAATTCGAAAAACGCCATGGTGCGGACCCTGACAGTATTGCCCGCGTTGAGTCATTTGCCCGCCGACACAAGCTTTTGGTGAAGGAAAAGAGCCCAGGGCGCCGGACTGTCATTCTCTCCGGAACCGTTGCCGCCATGAACAAAGCCTTTGGCGTCGAACTGAAGGAATACGAATACCCAGCAGGCCGATACCGCGGGCGCACCGGGCCGGTCCACATCCCTGAGGAACTGCAGAACGTGGTCGAGGGTGTTTTTGGTCTGGATAATCGACCACAAGCCAAACCGCATTTTCGTAGGCGGCAGGGACGCGGCGGCGTCCGTGCCGCTGCCGTGAGCTTGTCTTACACGCCGATTCAAGTCGCTGCGCTTTACAACTTTCCCACTGGGGTAGACGGCGCCGGAGAATGCATCGCACTCATCGAATTGGGCGGCGGTTACAACCCGACGGATCTCAGCAATTACTGGAGTGAACTCAATCTGACCGAGACTCCCGCCGTGTCGGCGGTTTCGGTAGGCGACGGCGGCAACAATCCTACCGGAGACCCGAACGGCCCGGATGGTGAAGTGATGCTGGATATTGAAGTGTCCGGGTCGATCGCGCCGGCGGCAAAGATCGTTGTCTATTTTGCGGAGAACACGGACGCCGGCTTTCTGAACGCGATCACAACCGCCGTACACGACAGCACGAACAACCCCTCTGTGGTCTCCATCAGTTGGGGTGGTCCCGAATCTTCGTGGACACAGCAGGCCATCACGTCGATGGATGAGGCATTCCAGTCTGCGGCTGCGATGGGTGTAACAGTTTGCGTAGCAGCAGGAGACGATGGCTCGACGGACGGCGTGAACGACGGCCTGAGTCATGTGGATTTCCCGGCGTCGAGTCCCAATGTGCTGGCATGCGGAGGCACTGAGTTGATCGCCTCAGGGAATGCGATTACGAGCGAAACCGTGTGGAACGAACTCGCAAATAACGAAGGCGCAACCGGAGGCGGCATCAGCGACGTCTTTCCGCTCCCCAGTTGGCAGTCAGGGGCTCGTGTGCCGCCTTCTGCAAATCCGAATCACAATGTTGGTCGAGGAGTTCCGGATGTGGCCGGCGATGCCGATCCAACCACCGGCTATGTCACTCTGGTGGATGGAAACCCAGACGTGATTGGGGGGACAAGCGCTGTCGCTCCACTGTGGGCTGGATTGATCGCGCTCATCAACCAGAGTATTGGAAAGCCGGTTGGCTTCGTCAACCCGTTGCTCTACGAGGGTGCGAGTACGGCGGCAGATTTCCATGACATCACGTCTGGCAATAATGGCGCCTATTCAGCGGGCCCGGGTTGGGATGCATGCAGCGGGCTTGGATCGCCGATCGGAATCCAGGTAGCGACAGCTTTGGGTGTTCCTGCTCCGGCGCAAGCCAAGAGAACCGGCACCTGGCGGTAGATGCACTCTCGAGTCAACGAAGATGAAGACTGGTTCAGGGTATCGGCATTTCTGGTTTACGAGGTGATGTGATGTCACTGGAAGGGATTAGGCTCAGGAGTCTCTGCGGAATATTGACCGTGGCCTTGGTCACATCTGGCTATACCTTGGGCCAAAGCAGATCAGGTCCGGTCGACCCGGGCGTGCGCGGCGGCGCGGCGGGTGCGGGTGGCCCGCTACAGGGACTTACGGCGGACGAAACTGCGTTCTTCCTGGATGGGCAGGCGCGGTTTGCAGAAATCGAGGTTGTGAACAAGGGCGCGAACAACGGTCTTGGTCCGCGCTTTAACTCAAACCAATGTTTCTCCTGCCACTCGCAGCCCAATATGGGTGGGACGAGCCCGGCGAAAAATCCCCTGCCCGAAGTTGCCGCCCTGGATGGGGCTAAGAACGCGGTGCCGTGGTTCATCGTGCCGAACGGTCCCATCCGCGAAGCGCGCTTCAAGCAGAGCAACGGTAACGCGGATGGCGAAGTGCATGACCTCTTCGTGATCACGGGGCGAGCCGACGCCCCCGGCTGCAATATCGCCCAATTCGATTTTCTGCCGGCAGGAAATCCGTTGACGGGCCAAGGCGGGAATCGAAACATTATTTTTAGAATCCCGACTCCGGTCTTTGGCGCGGGACTGATTGAAGGAATTTCCGATTCGGCCATCCTTGCCAACATGCAGGCCAACGCTTCAGCGAAGTCGGAGCTGGGTATTCACGGACACGCGAACGCGCACCTCAGCGGAAATGTGAATCTGAGTGCCAACGATGGAACGATCACCCGTTTCGGGTGGAAGGCGCAGAACAAATCCCTTCTCATGTTCGCAGGCGAGGCCTACAACGTCGAGATGGGAATCTCGAACCAGCTATTCCCGGAAGAGCGCGACGAAACGCCTGGCTGTATCTTCAACCCGGCTCCCAACGACACTCTTAACTTCACAACCACTTCCCCGACGGCCGCCAATTCGAGCAGCATTTCGAACCCAGCTGTTATCTCGGACATTGAAGCGTTTGCCAACTTCATGCGGATGCTCGCTCCGCCGACGCCAGTTCCGCCCACCCCGTCCAGCGAAAAAGGACGCGACTTGTTTGCGAAGGTTGGGTGCGTGCACTGCCATACGCCGTCATTTACCACCGGAAACATGATTGCGAGCGGCTCGGCGACCAGTCCGAGTGCTGCTCTTTCCAATCAAACTGTGAATCTATTCTCCGACCTGCTGGTGCACCACATGGGCAAAGACCTGGCCGACGGCATTACGCAAGGCGGCGCCGGCCCCGATGAGTTCCGAACTGCTCCTTTATGGGGTGTCGGACAACGCGTCTTCTTTCTGCATGATGGGCGTACATCCAACCTGGTTGACGCCATCAGGGCTCACCGGAGCCACGGCAGCGAGGCCATTAAGGTTGTTGAACACTTCAATAAGCTGAAGGTCCAGGAGCAACAAGAAATCATCGATTTTCTGCGCTCACTCTAGCTGGAGGCTGTCGGACGTTGCCAAGTTGCGCCGGCCTTATGGGAGAGGACGAGGCTCTGGCTGCGAGTTCGCAGCTAATCCCAGTAACCCTACGGAATTCGCTGTATTGCCCAGAGCAGTTGCGTCGCCTAGTATCGCAACTGGAAAGTGGATTGGCGGTCATGGGTTAGCGCCGGGCGGCTGACTGACATTCGACCCTCACGACCGCATCGTTATTGGTTCGCTATTCTCCATCTTTAAGGCTTCTAGGAATCGCCTGGGGCGCAAGGGCTCACGCTTTGTGTCTAAGGTAAGGTCTCTTACCGATCGAAATCGCCGGATTTAACCATCTCTCTTTTCGCATATCCTCAAGAATAGTTGCGAGTCTACATGATTTACCGGAGTTTCATTCACTGATCGGACGTGTACCTTGTCGATGATCTCAAGCGTGGAGCGTTAGCCATGGCACTGACCACAACGGCCGCTTATGGATTTTATCCTCAGGACGTCGCTTTAACCGATGTCGTTCGCAATCTAAACCTGGCCGGCTTTGAGAACGAAAGCATCTGTATGATGCTGCCTCCAGGCCATCCCATTGCATCGATCGTTCGGGACGCGAGCCTGTTTAACGCTGAACGAGAAGCCACTGCGGTGACCGCGGGACTGATTGGGTGGCTTTCGGAATTCGGGGCGGTGCTGATCCCCACCGTGGGCTTCTTCATACGATCGCAGACGTTCTTTCACACACTGATGGTGGCGCGCGAAGCACCGGCACTTTGTGGGAACGCCAGAACATTGATGGGTCTCGGCTTTTCTGAGGATGAGGCAGAAAGGTTCGAGGATCAACTCGGCAATCTCGGAGCGCTGGTGTACGTCTCCTGTCGGGAAAGCGCGAAAACACTCTGGGCCAGAGAAGTGCTACGGCACACCGGAGCACGAGAGGCCGCCACTCTAGAAGAAAGCATGCTAGGAGAAAGAATGAGTGCCGCAGCCACGGCGTGATCAGGCTGCACGAATTCCATGCTATGCCGGGCGCCTTGGCGGACGCTAGGTGCGCGCGAAAGTTCCCACACTGTTCATGCTTCGTTCCGTAATCTCCTGACGAACAGCATCTACAGCCACGCCACCCGGCAAATAGAGTTTCCAGTGGATGGGAAGAAGTATCGGTGACCGTTAGGCTCTGTGTTTGTCGTGATTCGTGTTTCGCCTTTCGATTCTCGCAACCCGCAGCCGTAGAGAAGGACCGGGCAAGCGAAGGATGATTGGGCAAAGGAAATAAACATGCACATCAATTCAACCATGCGTTCATTGACGATTCGCTCATTGGCGCTCGTCCTGGTGATGCTAGCCGTGTCGGCGGCGTCATTCGGACAGTTCAGAGTAGCGATCACAGTTGGTCCGCCCGCATTGCCGGTGTATGAGCAACCAGTCTGCCCAGGCGATGGTTATCTGTGGACTCCAGGTTATTGGTATTGGGATGACGATGCCGCTGACTACTTCTGGGTGCCGGGCACCTGGGTGCTGGCTCCCGAAGTCGGCTTCCTGTGGACCCCGGGTTGGTGGGGTTGGGGTGGTGAAGCATTTGTTTTTCATGAAGGTTACTGGGGACCGACAATAGGGTTTTATGGCGGGATCAATTATGGATTCGGTTATTTCGGCACGGGCTTTGTGGGTGGGCGCTGGGACAATGGACATTTCTTCTATAACCGCGCTGTGATGAATGTGAACGTCACCAACATCCACAATGTTTACAACACTACGATCAATACCACCACGATTAATCGAGTGAGTTACAACGGAGGCAATGGAGGGATCGACGCGCGTCCAACGCCTCAGGAGGAAGCGGCGGAACATGATCGGCATATCCCTCCCGTAGCCGCGCAGGACCAGCATGTGCAGGCTGCCCGAGGCAACCCGGAGCTCCGAGCATCGGCAAACCACGGAAAACCTCCAATTGCGGCCACTGAGAAACCTGGGGAATTTAGCGGTCACGGAGTAGTCGAGGCGAAGGAGGCTGGAGCTCCTTACAAAGCGCCGGACAATCGCGGCGCTGCCGAGCCCCGCGCGGAATCACCGGCGCGTGCTGCAGTTCATCCCAACGATCTTCCGGCCTTGGAGCATCCCGCCCCGCCAAATTCAGGGGACGCTAAGGCGGACAAGAAATATCAGCAACAGCAGGACAAGTTATATGCGAAGCAAGAGCAAGAAAGGCAGAAACTTCAGCAGCAGCAAGACCAGGAACACCAGCAGCTGGCACAACAAAAGGCTAACTCGGCCAAGACGCAGCAACTGGAGCAAAAGCACCAGCAGCAGACGCAGCAGTTGCAGCAAAGACACATAGAACAACAGCAGAGGTTACAGGCAGCGCGGCCAGCACCGCCTCCGGCGAGGCCCCGGTAGCAGTATCGTCGTTGCCGATTGTCCGTTGAGTTTGTCCCCGGCCGGGTGTTGAGCACCCGGCCTTTACTTTACTGGTCCAGGACAAACCGGCAGTCTGGCGGACTTTCCTGCAGAATCTGAGGGAAGCAATGTATAGACCGCTATCGCGGATACCCGATCTAATGTTCAAATGGAGATTGTGCAAGTTTCTGCCAAACAAACTCCGATGAAAACCGGCGCCTCGCCGTGGAAATGGATCGGGATAGTTGCGCTCGTGTTGTTAGTGGGAGCGGCTGTGGCCGCGCGAATGGTGATCGTTCGAGCTGAGCCGATTCTTCGAACTCGCGTAATTGAGACTTTATCGAATCGCTTCGATGGCAAGGTCGAACTTGCGGATCTTCATGTTTCCGTGGTCGATGGAATTGAGGTCTCCGGGGGTGGCTTGAAGATTTTTGGCGCAACGGATCCCAACCCTTATGAGCCAGGAGTTCAAGCCCTGATTGGAGTTCAGGAATTCCGTTTTCAAACATCTTTACTAAACCTGTTTCGTTCGCCGATGCACGTAGAGACGGTTTATGTAAAAGGCCTGGAGCTAAACATTCCGCCGAAGGGAGATCGCCGGGAAATGACGAAAATGGGCTCGAAGACGGGGAAGATGACCATTTTCGTCGACCGGTTTGCTTGCGAGGATACAAGGCTGCTGATCAATACATCGAAGCCGGGAAAACCACCGCTGGAATTTGCCATCGGCAACCTGAGAATGAAGGACATCGGCCCTGACCAGCCGTTGCAGTTTGATGCGACCCTGGTCAATCCCGAAGCCAGTGGGAGACATTCAATCCACGGGTCTCTTCGGACCTTGGCAACAAGACAGTCCTCGAGACACGCCGGTTCGAGGGGACTATTCCTTTACCAACGCCGACCTGAGCACAATCAAAGGCATTGGAGGGATGCTCTCCTCCACCGGCCAATACTCGGGAACTCTCGGCAATATTGCTGTCCACGGAAAAACCGATACGCCGGACTTTCGAGTTGCGAGCAGTGGGCATGCGGTGCCGCTGCACACGGAGTTCCACGCCATTGTTGACGGCACCAGCGGGGACACCTATCTACAGCCGGTCAATGCAACATTCCTTCATACTTCCTTTACCGCCAACGGTTCCGTGGTCCGGGTGAGCACGCCCAAGGGTCACGATATAGAACTTGATGTCGTCCTCGACCATGCGCAGATTGAAGACTTGCTCCAACTGGGCGTTCGCACCGATCCGCCGATCATGAACGGCCCAGTTGAAATGAAGACGCGACTGAGCCTTGCTCCCGGGGATGCGACTGTAGCCAACAGACTTAAGCTGGCCGGCTCCTTTCATGTGCTGCGCGCGCACTTCGCAAACCAGAAAGTGCAGGGCAAGCTCGATTCGCTGAGCCTGCGCAGTCAGGGGAAACCCAAAGAAGTGCAGGAGCACACCGAGGAAGATGTGCCTGTCGACTTGCGAGGGGCGTTCACGCTGAAGGACGGCGTGCTCTCCTTTTCCCAGCTTCATTTTCTAATCCCGGGAACGAACGTCGAGATGACTGGCGATTACAGTCTGGATGGACAGACGTTCGACTTTCGTGGAACAGTCCGTCTTGATGCGAAGGTCTCGCAAATGACCACCGGATGGAAGTCAATTCTCCTGAAGCCTGTCGACCCGTTCTTCAGCAAGCACGGAGCCGGCACGGAAGTCCCGATTCGAATCACGGGGACGGAATCAGAGCCACATTTTGGTCTGGATTTCGGTCATAAAGATGACCCTGAGAATGTTGGAAAGAACACCAGTGCGGGACCGAAGTGATAAGTGATAGTAGCATCAGGGCACGGAGTAGATGTACCCGGTGAGGCCGTACGGGATTGCTGCGATGAGGAGCCATCTATGAGCGAAAAACCAAGCACCACTCTGCCGGCAACTGTTGAAAAGATCATTAAACCTGTATACCCGAGTGAGCCTGAGAGGGCCCAGATCGCGGTGGAAGGCGCCGATCACCTCTATCGGGAGCTTCGCATCGAGAACACGCTGACAGACGAGAATGGAGACAAGGTGCGCCTGAAGCAGGGCGCCGAGGTGGAAGTCACGATCGAAGCAGACCCAGCGGCGACGACCCCAAAAAAAGACGGAAAAGGCCAAGGCGAGTCGAGGCCGTAATCTGCCGAGCGTCGCGGCGAGATCACTCTGCCCCGCCGCCGGTTAAGAACATTCGAGTCAGCGGCAGCCGTCGTGGGATGTTCGTTGTCATTCAAAAAGTTCTCTTTCACATGCTCGCGCCCACGGTCATGCTGACACGAAACTCTTCTTGAGCGTGATCTGCCACATCCAGCCTCACTTCGCAAAGCTCTGTAATCAGACTTCCCGCCCAGTGAAAGATATTTTGCTCCCTTATCACCTTGCGCATGCGGTGCACGCGCATTTGCTTCTCTTCCGGTTCCATCTCCAGGGCAGCGCGGATGGCTTCGGCAGTCTGATCAATGTCGTAAGGGTTCACCAGCAAAGCATCCCGCAGTTCACGCGCCGCTCCGGTGAACTGGCTCAGGATCAGCACGCCGCGTTCGTCGCGCCGGGCGGCGAGAAATTCCTTGGCCACCAGATTCATGCCGTCATGCAGCGATGTCACCAGACAAAGATCAGCAGCGCGATAGTAGCGCTGGATCTCCTCATGGCTGTGCCGCCGCTTCAGAAATACAATGGGCTTCCACTTCCCGGCCTGAAAACGCCAGTTGATTCGTTCCGCTTCGGATTCCACCTCTGCCAGCAGGTCGTGATAGCGCTTAATGTGAGTGCGGCTGGGCGCTCCAATCTGCACGAATGTGAACTTGCCCCGGTAGCGCAGGATATTTTTCCAGAAAGCGCTCGATCGCCTGAAAGCGCTCCGGGATTCCCTTCGTGTAATCGACGCGGTCGACGCCAATCCCTACGAATGCCGTCTCGATGCCCAGGCCCTGCTTCAATGCCGAGCGCTGAAGGTAATTGATGGAAGAGTCGTCGCTCTCGACGGACTCATCATCCGTAAGGTCCACGCTGATTGGGAAGGGGCGCACGATTGTCCGGTGGTTCTGTCGCGACACGGCAAAATGCTCCCAGTCCACGCGTGATTCCACAACCCGATCCACCGTCTGAAGAAAGTTGTTGCAGTGGGACTGGATTTGAAATCCGATGAGATCCGCCCCCAGCAGTCCGTCAACAAGCTGGCGCTGCCATGGACAGATGCCAAAGGCCTCCGGGTTGGGCCACGGAATATGCCAGAAAATAGCGACGCGCGCGTCGGGTCTCTTTTCCTTCAATAGCCGGGGCAGCAATGCAAAATGGTAATCCTGGACCAGCACGACGGGCTTCGGCGTATCCTCAATCTCTTCCAGCACGGCATCGGTGAACTTGCGATTCACCTCCTGATAGTGCTGCCAGTCTTCTGCCCTGAAGATTGGGCGCGTGTGGGCGATGTGACAAAGAGGCCAGAGACCTTCATTGGCAAATCCGTAATAGTAGCCTTCTTCTTCCTCTTTGCTCAGCCACACCCGGCGGAGGGTATAGCGAGGATCGTCCACCGGAACGCGCAGCCGATCGTGTGCGTCCACGACTTCGGAGTCGGCGTCTCCGCTGCCATGCGCGATCCAGGTTCCATCGCAGGCATCGAGTATCGGTTCCAGAGCACTCACCAGGCCGCTTGGTGGAACAACCACCTCGATCGATTTCCCGTTTCGCTGGTGGCGTAGGGCTCACGATTCGACACCACAAAAATGCGGCCGCCGTCCAGGCGAGTCTGGACCTGCACTGCGAGCCGGTCCGCCGTCCACATGGACTCTGAGGCTTCCCGCAGGCGGGCTTCGTTTTCTGCGGCGTTGCGTGCCTGACTGAGGCTTTCTGCCAGCGTGACTACTTCCCGCGCCAGCGGCCTGAATAGATCAAGGTCTGGCATCTGCTGGCGTGAGGAAATTCTCCCCATGCGAAGCGCGCGCATCCATTGCGCCGCCTGCGCGATCGGACCGGCAATGCTCCAGCGCACGATCAGCAGCGTGATGAAGACTATGAGGAACATCTGGACGAGCACTCTCAGAAAGGCCTCACGCCAGGCGCGAAGGGTTTGTGCCCGAATGTAGCTGACGTCGTGAACCACCACGAGCGCCCCCACGGTCTCGTCCTCCCGGTGCAGGGGTATCACAAGGATGTGCACGGCATCATTTCCCAGATGGCCGAAGAAGCTCTCTCCACTGTTCTGGGCTATGGCTTGGGCTATATTTTGCGGAGTAGCGGTGAGGATTTCTGCTAACTCGAGAGTAACCGCCACCGCCTTGCCTTGGTGGTCATAGACGGCAACGCCTAGCAAATGTTCGCGGTTTCCGAAGCGCTGCACCAGCCGCTGCAGTCCGCGTTCCGACCCGCTTTCCCGAGACTTCTCAACCCAGGTCTTCTCAACATTGCTGGCAACACTTTCGCCGATTACCTCCGCGCGCCGTTCCAGGTCGCTGCGTAACGCGCGTTTCTCTCGCACGACCTCGTAGTAGGAGAACCCTAGAGAAACCAGGGTGATGCCGACAATCAGAGACACAATGAGCCGGACACTCAACAAGCGCATGGGGAATCCTAATTGTGCAGAGCACGCCGGGGACATACAGGAATCGCCCTAGAACGGGGAGGACGGCGGGCTGAGCCAGGTCCTACAGGAAACACCCTAGAGTCATCCTACAGTTCTTCGTGCTATCAATCGGTGATCTGTGGATTCCTCCTCAGGTTTACATTTCAAACAGATGTTTTGATTGCCCTGCTTTTGGTGGTTCAGCGGCCTGCGGAGAAGAAAAGAATTATGAAGAGAAACAGCCAAGACTCGGCGACTGCCGTTGCTGATGGGGCATCCGAAGTCAAGAAAATCGAAGACAAGAAAAGCAAGAGCAACGGGAATTCCGGCCTGGGCGCTGAACCAACCGCGGCCGATCTCAGCGTGATCCTGGCCAGCCTGCAAACTATGCGGAATGGCGACTTTTCCGTACGACTTCCCGGATCCTGGACAGGGCTGGCGGGGAAAATTGCAGACACTTTCAATTCCATTGTTGCTGCCAACCAGCAGATGGCTGGAGAACTGAAGCGCGTTGGGCAGGTAGTGGGAAAAGAAGGCCGGACGCGCGAACGCACGCGCTTTCATGAATCCAGGGGAGCGTGGGGCGAGATGGAGGTTTCGATCAACACCCTGGTTGAGGATCTGCTTCGTCCAACTGAGGGTGTGACCCGTGCCATCGCGGCCGTTGCGCAGGGGAACCTGACCCAAACCGTGCGCCTGGACGTGGACGGCCGGCCGCTGGAAGGCGAATTCCTGCGCTCCGCCAATATCGTCAATACCATGATTCAGCAGCTCAGCGTATTCACCGCCGAGGTAACGCGCGTGGCGCGTGAGGTTGGCACGGACGGCAAGCTGGGCGGCCAGGCGCAAGTGCCGGGAGTCGCTGGCACATGGAAAGATCTCACGGACTCTGTGAACTCGATGGCCAGCAACCTCACCGGCCAGGTGCGCAACATCGCTGAAGTCGCAACTGCGGTTGCCAGCGGCGATCTCTCCCGCAAAATTACCGTGGATGTGCGCGGCGAGATTCTGCAACTTAAGGAAGCCATCAACACGATGGTGGACCAGTTGCGCTCGTTTGCGTCCGAAGTAACGCGCGTTGCTCGTGAAGTGGGAACGGACGGGAAGCTGGGCGGTCAGGCCGTGGTCGTGGGCGTGGCTGGTACCTGGAAAGATCTTACGGATTCCGTCAACGCCATGGCCGGTAACTTGACGGCTCAGGTGCGGAACATCGCCGAAGTGACCACTGCTGTCGCCCGCGGCGATCTGTCGCGAAAGATTACGGTCGACGTAAAGGGCGAAATTCTCGAACTCAAGGACACCATCAACACGATGGTGGACCAGCTCAACGCGTTCGCCGGCGAAGTTACTCGTGTGGCGCGCGAAGTGGGTACTGAAGGCAAGCTGGGCGGACAAGCGCAGGTGCCGGGAGTTGGCGGCACCTGGAAAGATCTGACGGACAACGTGAACTTCATGGCCAGCAACCTCACCGGTCAAGTACGAAACATCGCCGAAGTAGCGACGGCTATTGCGAATGGCGATCTCTCGCGCAAGATCACGGTCGATGTCCGCGGTGAGATTTTGCAGCTCAAAGAAACGCTGAACACGATGGTGGATCAGCTCAACCGCTTCGCCGGCGAAGTAACCCGCGTGGCGCGCGAAGTCGGCACCGAAGGGCGTCTCGGAGGACAGGCCAACGTGCCGGGTGTCGCCGGCACGTGGAAGGATCTTACGGACTCTGTTAACTCGATGGCCGGCAATCTCACCGGCCAGGTCCGCAACATCGCCGAAGTTACGACCGCTGTGGCTCGCGGCGATTTATCGCGCAAGATCACGGTCGACGTGAAGGGCGAAATTCTCGAGCTCAAGAACACCATCAACACGATGGTGGACCAGCTCAACGCGTTCGCCGGCGAAGTGACGCGTGTGGCGCGCGAAGTCGGTACCGAAGGCAAGCTGGGCGGACAGGCTCAAGTGCCTGGAGTGGCCGGCACCTGGAAGGATCTTACGGACAATGTGAACTTCATGGCCAGTAACCTCACCGGCCAGGTGCGAAACATCGCCGAAGTCGCGACCGCCGTGGCTCGCGGCGACTTGTCGCGCAAGATCACGGTCGACGTGAAGGGCGAAATTCTCGAACTCAAGGACACCATCAACACGATGGTGGATCAACTGCGTTCATTCGCTTCGAAGTGACCCGCGTTGCGCGCGAAGTAGGCACCGACGGCAAACTCGGCGGCCAGGCCCAAGTGCCCGGAGTCGGCGGCACGTGGAAGGATCTAACAGACTACGTTAACTCGATGGCCAGCAATTTGACCGGCCAGGTGCGCAACATCGCTGAGGTTGCGACGGCCATCGCGAGCGGAGATCTTTCGAAGAAAATCACGGTCAACGTGAGCGGCGAAATTTTGCTGCTCAAGGAAACCATCAACACCATGGTGGATCAGCTCAACGCGTTCGCCGGCGAAGTGACGCGCGTGGCGCGCGAAGTCGGCACTGAAGGGCGTCTGGGCGGACAGGCCAACGTGCCGGGCGTCGCCGGGAACCTGGAAGGATCTTACCGACTCGGTGAACGCGATGGCCGGAAACCTCACCGGCCAGGTGCGCAATATCGCCGAAGTGACCACTGCCGTGGCGCGCGGCGACTTGTCGCGCAAGATCACGGTCGACGTGAAGGGCGAAATTCTCGAACTCAAGAACACGATTAACACGATGGTGGATCAGCTCAATGCCTTCGCTGCTGAAGTCACTCGCGTGGCTCGGGAAGTGGGTACCGAAGGCAAGCTGGGCGGACAGGCCCAGGTGCCCGGCGTGGCAGGAACCTGGAAGGATCTGACGGACAACGTGAATGTGATGGCCGCCAACCTGACGGAACAGGTGCGCGGCATCGTCAAAGTCGTGACCGCAGTCGCCAATGGTGAGCTGACCCAGAAGCTGACGGTGAACGCGAAGGGCGAGGTTGCCGCGCTGGCGGAAACCATCAACAACATGACGAATACGCTGGCGACCTTTGCCGACCAGGTTACAACCGTCGCACGCGAGGTCGGCGTGGAAGGCCGGCTCGGCGGCCAGGCCAACGTACCCGGCGCCGCGGGTACGTGGAAAGATCTCACGGGCAACGTGAACCTGCTGGCCGACAATCTCACCAACCAGGTGCGGGCCATCGCTGAGGTTGCCACCGCCGTCACCAAGGGCGATTTGACGCGTTCCATTCAGGTGGAAGCCAGCGGCGAGGTTGCGGACTTGAAAGACAACCTCAATACCATGATCGACAATCTGCGGCTCACCACCGATCGCAATACCGAGCAGGACTGGCTCAAGACGAACCTGGCCCGCTTCACCGGAATGTTGCAGGGGCAACGCGATCTGACGACCGTAGGACGCATGTTGCTGTCGGAACTGGCGCCTCTGGTAAGCGCCCAGCAAGGCGTGATCTACCAGATGGGCGGCGAGGAATCCACAGAGATGGTGCTGCTTTCGGCCTTCGCCGGCGACGGCGAGGATGGACATCTGCGGCGCTTGAAGCTGGGCGAGGGACTGGTGGGACAGTGCGCGGCGGAAAAACGGCGAATGCTCATCTCCGACCTGCCGCCAAATACGATTGCGATTCGCTCCGGTTTGTTCGAGGCGGTTCCGCGAAATGTGATCGTGCTCCCGGTGCTGTTTGAAGACCGGGTCAAGGCCGTTATTGAGCTGGCCTCGCTGAGCAGTTTCACCACTTCTCAGCTGGCCTTTCTGGAGCAGTTGACGGCCAGCATCGGCATCGTGCTTAACAGCATCGAGGCCACCATGCAGACCGAAGGACTGTTGAAGCAGTCCCAGCAGCTGGCCACCGAACTCCAGGTGCAGCAAAAAGAATTGCAGCAGACCAACGAGCAGCTGGCGCAAAAAGCGCAGCAGCTTGCCGAACAGAACGTTGAAGTCGAACGCAAGAACCAGGAAATCGAGCAAGCCCGGCGAGCCCTGGAAGAGAAGGCCAAAGAATTGGCGCTGACTTCGAAATACAAGTCTGAATTCCTGGCCAACATGTCCCATGAGTTGCGGACACCGCTCAACAGCATCCTGGTGCTTGGCCAGCAGCTCAGCGATAACCCGGATGGCAACCTGACACCGAAGCAGGTTGAATTCTCCCGCACGATTCATGGCGCCGGCACAGACTTGCTGAACCTGATCACGGATATTCTTGATTTGTCGAAAATCGAATCCGGAACTGTCTCCGTTGAAGCAGAGGAAGTCTTCTTCGCCAGCATGCTGGACGCGGTGGAACGTCCATTCCGGCACGAGGCGGAGAACCGGCATCTCAGTTTCGAGGTGCAGACCGATCCTCACCTTCCCCGGAGCGTGGTCACCGACTCGAAGCGGTTGCAGCAGGTGTTGAAGAACCTGTTATCCAATGCCTTTAAGTTCACCGAAGTTGGAGGTGTCCGCCTGTCTGTGTCGCAGGCCAGAAGCGGTTGGACCGAGGGTCATCCGATCCTGGGCAATGCAGCCTCGGTGGTGGCCTTTGAAGTTTCTGACACGGGCATTGGCATTCCGTTCGAAAAGCAGCGGATCATCTTCGAGGCGTTCCAGCAGGCAGACGCCGGCACCAGCCGAAAGTACGGCGGCACGGGCCTGGGGCTGGCGATCAGCCGCGAACTGGCCAGTCTGCTGGGAGGAGAAATCCAGTTGCGCAGCGCCCCAGGACGGGGCAGCACATTCACTCTCTACCTGCCGCAAACCTATGTGGGGCCTTCCACTTCGGTACGCAGCCCCGGTAGAGGGAAGATTCCGATCGTCCGTTTCGCCGGTGCAATTGACAGTGGCGGGGGTCGCCGAGCATCCAGTCGAGAAGATTGCAGACGACCGGGACAATCTGCAACCCGATGATGCCGTCTTGCTGATTGTCGAGGATGACCCGCACTATGCGCGCGTATTGTGTGATCTCTCCCGGGACAAGGGCTTTAAAGTTCTTGTGGCGACACGGGGTGCAGAAGCCCTCGCGTTGGCCAAGGAGTATCATCCGACCGCAGTTTCGCTGGATGTTTTCCTGCCCGACATGCTGGGCTGGACCGTCCTGAACCACTTGAAGCAGGATCCGGCAACCCGGCACATACCGGTTCAGATGTTGACGCTGGACGAAGATCGGCACCACGGCCTGGCGCGCGGCGCGTTTGCATTTGTCACAAAGCCGACCACGCCGGAAGGGCTGGAGGCGGCATTGGGCCGCATCAAGGAATATTCCGCTCCCCGTCGCAAGCGATTGCTGGTCGTGGAAGACAATCCTGCCGAGCAGCTGAGCATCAAGGAATTGCTGGGTTATGAGGACATTGACGTCACCGTCGTTGCCACCGGCGCCGAAGCCGTCCAGATTGTCGGCGAGCAGGCCTTTGACTGCGTGGTTCTTGACCTTCGTCTGCCCGACATATCAGGCTTCGACGTGTTGGAGCGCTTCCGTGACACTCCGTCGCTGAGCGACTTGCCGGTTGTAGTCTTTACCGGCAAGGAACTTTCCCCGGAGGAGGATGCCCGGCTGCATTCGCTGGCGCGCAGCGTTGTGGTAAAGGGCGTGGAGTCGCCGGAACGCCTGCTCGATGAGACTGCATTGTTCTTGCATCGTGTGGTCGCCGATCTTCCCGTGGAAAAGCAGCGACTGCTCGATCGTTTGCACCACTCTGACGACGCCCTGGTGGGGAAAAAAGTGCTGGTGGTCGACGATGACGTGCGCAACATCTTCGCCCTTAGCAGCGTGATCGAACGTCGAGGCATGACCGTGATCACCGCAGGGACTGGCAGGGAAGCGATCGCCAAGCTGGAGTCGACCCCGGATATTGCGATCGTATTGATGGACATCATGATGCCCGAGATGGATGGCTACGAGACCATGCAGGTGATCCGGCAAAACTCTTCGTTCCGGCGCTTGCCGATCATTGCCCTCACCGCGAAAGCGATGAAAGGGGACCGCGAGAAATGTCTTGAGGCGGGAGCTTCGGAGTATCTGGCCAAACCGGTCAATACCGAGCAACTGCTCTCGTCGCTGCGCATGTGGCTTCATCGATAGCAGCGGGCCGAGGTAGGCGTGTGGCGACTGAGACCTGGGTAGAGAGGACATGTAGGTCATGAGCGCGAACGAGAAAGTCAACATTCTCATGGTAGATGATCAGCCGGCCAAGCTGCTCAGCTATGAGGTCATGCTCGGTGGACTGGGCGAGAACCTGATCAAAGGCCGCTTCCGCGAAGGAGGCTCTCGAAGTTCTGCTGAAGAACGACATTGCCGTGGTGCTGATGGATGTGAGCATGCCGGAGCTCGATGGTTTTCAGCTGGCCGCCATGATTCGCCAGCATCCGCGTTTTCAGAGGACGGCGATTATTTTCGTTTCGGCGGTGCATCTGACCGACCTGGACCAGCTCAAGGGATATGAACACGGCGCCGTCGACTACATTTCTGTTCCGGTGGTGGCAGAACTCCTGCGCGCGAAGGTCAGGGTATTCGCCGAGTTGCACCGCAAAACGCGGCAGCTCGAAACTCTGAATCGCGAACTGGAGCAGCGCGTGCTGGAGCGCACGGAAGAGTTGGCTCGAAAAGCGGAAATGCTGCTGCATCTCAACACGGAGCTGGTAGGAAGGAATCAGGAACTCGACGCTATTATTCACACCGCGCCAGACATAATCTTCAGTCGCAAGGCTGACGGCTCCAGGGATTACATCAGCGACCGGTTTTACGACTTTACTGGCGCTCCTCCAGGTTCGGCAAATGGTTTCGGATGGCTGGATTATGTGCATCCCGAGGATAAAGACAAGGCGATGGCGGACTGGATGCGCTGTGTTGAATCCGGGGCAAATTACGAAGCGGAGTATCGCCTCCGGTCCAGGGACGGATCCTATCGGTGGTTCCGGGCTCGCGCACTTCCAATTCGCGATGATGGGAAAATCGTGAAATGGTACGGAACCTGTTCCGACATTCAGGACAGCAAACTGCTGGAACAATCGATTCGCGACAACGCATTAGAACTGGAAAAGATGGTCGATCGGAGAACGGACGAATTGCGGCGTCTGTCGATTCGGCTCATGACCATGCAGGACCAGGAGCGGCGCCGGCTGGCGCGCGATCTGCACGACGGGTTAGGACAGGAACTTGCCGTGGCCAAGATGGTGCTCGACAAAATGATGCTGAAGAAGTCCGCACCGACCGGCAGAAGAAGAGTGGACACAAGCCAGCAGTATTGTGGATCGTGCCATTCAGCAAGTGCGCACCATGTCTCACCTCTTGCATCCTCCCTTGCTCGATGAAGTTGGTTTGCTCTCGGCGCTTTCCTGGTACGTGGAAGGGCTCACAAAGCGCAGCGGCATTGAGATATCTCTCGAGGTTCAGCCTCGCGATTTTCCGCGGCTTTCTGCGGACGTAGAAACCGCTGTTTTCCGAATCGTTCAGGAAGCGCTGACCAATGTCTTCCGGCATTCCGAAGCAAGCAAGGTGTGGATTACCCTGGCTCAAAAAGAAGAGAACATCGTGGTTGCCGTGCGGGACGATGGCAAGGGAGTCGACAAGAGAATTACCGAACTGCAACCGGACAGCGTTGGAGTTGGCATCGGAGGCATGAAACAGCGCGCCAGGGAATTTGGCGGAGAGCTGCGGTTGACGAATGCCCACCCCGGAACCCTCGTCGAACTCACGATTCCCCTTCGTTTGGTGTTGCGGGAGCCGAGCGCCGTCCTGGCATCCTGAACGGCTGTTGGCGCGACGCGATGGTTCGTTTTCAGCCATCGTTTTCAGCCATCAATACTGCCAAGACTGTACTCGCCGACGTGACCGACCTCAGAAGCCTGTAGACCGCCGGATCGATTCCCCTACTTCTCCGGCACATGCTGGTTCACTTTACAGCCGGAACCGGATGGAACGAGCACAACCGCGAAGTTTAGTGTTGACCTCGCAGGAAATTCAAACAGTTGCTCGCTTCGAGCACGGAAGAGGTCCGCTTATGACAAAAATTGGCTCCGTGTTGCCGAGATGTCTCCTGGTGCTCGGTGCTGGTCTTCTGCTCTGCGCCGGCATGGCATTGTCCGCAGATGACAAAGATCAGTCGGACATCGACAAACGTCTGGATGCATCCGCCAAAGTTCTGAACGAAATCATGGCCGACTCCGGACAAAGCGATTCCCGACAAAGTGATGAGCGATGCGAAGTGCGTGGCAGTCATTCCCTCCATGGTGAAAATTGCTGTTGGTTTCGGCGGCAGTCACGGAAAAGGCGTCGCTACATGCCGGACGGAAAGTGGCGTCTGGAGCGCTCCCGCACCGATCACCATCACAGGCGGAAGCTGGGGATTGCAGCTGGGCGGTCAGGCTGTCGACTTGGTGATGATTGTGACGAATGACGATGGAATGCAACATCTGATATCGAGCCACTTCAAGCTGGGCGCGGATGCTTCGGCGGCCGCGGGCCCCGTCGGACGCGATGCCGGCGCCGACACCGACTGGAAAATGAGGGCAGAAGTGCTGACCTACTCACGAGCCCGCGGCATTTTTGCGGGAATTGACCTGAACGGCTCCGTGGTCACGCAAGACAAAGATGAAACTCGACTTCTCTACGGAAGCTTCGTGCCGTTTGCCGACATCCTGGACGGAAAAGTCCCGCCTCGGCAGGCGAGCGAGCCGTTCCTGTCTGCGATCAGGCGATATTCGGGCCAAGCCAGGGAACACGGCGAACTGAAACCGTCGCCGGGGACCCCGGTCACCGCTAGCCGGTGAGGCGAAGAGTGCCTGATGGTTTCTTGTGAGGCCTGGTTTGCTCTGCAAGCCGGGCCTCGGATCTTCAACGAAGGAAGACAACCAAACAAATCGGAGGCTTTCATGTCGACGATTCTACTGATCGTGCTTGTGCTGTTGTTGCTCGGCGCTCTACCGACCTGGCCATACAGCAGATCCTGGGGCTACTACCCCAGCGGCGGACTCGGCCTGGTGGTCGTGGTCCTACTTGTATTGCTCGTGGCCGGGCGGCTTTAAAGGCGTCGAGCTTTCGGATTCTTTCTCGCGAAGCATGGGGCCTTCGCGTTAACGAATGGTGGGAGTATTAACTCCCACCATTTTTCGTTTCTAACGATCGTCAGGTCTAACGACCGTCAGGTTACAAGTTTCCTTTGAGCAGTCGCATATGCAGGAGTTGACGCTGCCACGGGTGTACAGCAAGTCTGGCAATCAATTACAGGAGCATCCTGATGGGCTGCGAACCGCGGCGTCGGTACTCTGGCTTTGGAAGTTGAAGCTCCCGGAATCATCGAGAGCAATTTAACCAGCACTCTAGTTCGATCGGAGGAGACTACAGTGGCGACTTGCGTGATTTCCGCGACAGCAGCAAATCTGGTTCCGGGCCAGCAGGAAGCCCAGCGAGAATCCGAACGCAGCCTGGTTCAGCGCGCCCAGAGCGGCGACGAACATGCCTTTGCCAGGCTCTTTCAGCTTCACAAGAAACGGGTGTATTCCGTTTGTCTGTTGATGACAAAGGATCTAGCCGAGGCAGAGGACCTGACGCAAGAGGCTTTTCTGCAAGTGTTTCGCAGTGTGGGCTCGTTCCGAGGCGACTCCGCCTTTTCTACCTGGCTTTATCGGGTTGCAGTGAACACAGTTCTGATGAAGATAAGGCGCCGTAAAGCCCCGCCCGTACTGTCCCTTGATGAGCCGGTGTCGTCAGAGTCGCCGTCTCTGCGGCGCGACGTCGGAAAAGCAGACCCGCACCTCTCTGGTGCGATTGATCGTATTGCATTGCGCCGCGCCATGCGTGAACTTCCCGACGGCTGCCGGAAGATTTTCGTTCTGCACGAGGTTGAAGGATACCAGCACAATGAGATCGCCCAAATGCTGGACTGCTCCGTCGGCAATTCAAAATCGCAACTGCATAAGGCGAAGATGAAGATGCGTGACTTGTTGTTCCCTAAGCGGCGAGTATTCCGCCGCCCCGCAACCAACCCCGCCGTACCAAGTCCGTGTCCAGACCGCGAAGACGGTTCCCTGGCGGTCTACTGAGTTCACGGTATTGCGGGTAGGCGCCTGAACCCCTATTGTTCAGAGAGAGAAACACACTGGGATGGAGGAACCGATGCCAGGAAGAAAACATCTTCGCGGTGTGAGTGCGAAGGAGCAGCGGGAGTACGAACATATCAAGGAAAGCGCGCAGCGGTCTGGGCGCTACGGCGACCGGGCAAAGGAAGTTGCTGCGCGAACCGTGCTGAAAAGGCATAAAGCGGAAGGCCACAGCAAAGGGCATTAAGTGGCAAACCGGGTCCGGAGTCGGGGCGTCTTGCCCATCTGAGATCTCAACCGCACTTAAGTATGAGTCCTAAAATGGAAGGGGCGCCGCTTGGTTCGAATTTTTGTAGTAGACGACAACCCGGCGGTTCGGCACTACCTTCGAGCTCTCCTCGAGCAGCAAACCGCCTGGCAGGTTTGCTATGAGGCTCGGACCGGACGAGAAGCGCTGCAACGGGTGGAGAAGAATCAGCCCGACATGATTCTGCTGGATTTCCAGATGCCGGATCTGAACGGGCTTGATGTAGCGCGGCAAGTCACGAAGCTGTTTCCCGCAATTCCCATCCTGATGGTCACGATTCATCTGTCGAAACAACTGGCGGAGGAGGCCCGCAAGGCCGGCATCCGTGGGGCCTGCGCGAAATCAGATGTGGGCTCGATTGTCGAGGCGGTCGACGTGCTGTTGCATGCTGGAACCTATTTCCCATCTCTGAACTCGGCGGCCGACTAGGATCTTTATTACCAACCGAGAATACAGGATTCCCTGTATTCGAAGTGCAGTAGTACCATGGTAGTTTCAGGGTTGCTTCACTAAGGGGAGTTGCTTTTCCGCCCGGTACGAGTGGGCTCGTGCGCAAGAACGTGGCAAAGTTGAAAAAATAGAGCCAGCCGTGAACCGTAGCGATTAAGTTTTACGAGGCTGCCTCCAGAGAGCCGGAAATCTTATGGCAGTCCGAATCCTGCTGGTGGATGATCATCCCATCGTGCGACAAGGCTTGCGGACTCTGCTGGAGGGACGGCCGGGCTGGGAAGTTGTGGGTGAAGCTTCGGACGGAATCGAGGCCTTGGATAAGGTCGAGACTTTGCAGCCCGATATTGTTGTGCTCGATGTCACCATGCCTCGAATGAATGGCTTGGAGGCGTGCCGGTTGATTCAAAAGAAACAAGCAGGAGCCGGTCTTGAGGTTTTGTTTGTTACGCAACATGATTCGCCGCAGATGATGCGCGAGGCTCTGGACGCGGGAGCAAGAGGGTATGTCGTGAAATCGAATGCCGCCCGCGATCTGTTGGAGGCCGTAGAGGCAGTGAGTCAGCATCGGGTGTTTACAGCACTGGCGCGAATCCCGCACGCTTCATGTTGAATTCTGTGCTATCAGGAGATCGGGATCGGTCTATATCTGAGGTTCACCTGGAGGATGCCATGAAACTTCGTATCTTGTTGGCCGATGATCACGAAATCGTGCGCCGAGGCTTGTGCGCGCTGCTCCAGAAGCACGAAGGGTGGGAAGTTTGCGGAGAGGCATCCGATGGGCGCGAGGCGGTCGAGATGGCCAAGCAATTGAAGCCAGATGTCGTGATCGTGGACATAGGCATGCCCTACCTTAATGGCCTGGATACAACCCGCCAGTTGCTGCAGCACGACCCTAATTTCAAAGTCATAGTGCTGACCATCACCGATTCCGATCAGGTCATTCGTGAGGCTCTCGATGCGGGGGCACGCGGCTTCGTGCTTAAATCAGACGCGGCTCGCGATCTGGTGGCCGCAGTAGAAGCCTTGCAGAGCAAGCGAATGTTTTTCACCCCGCGAGTAAACGACCTGGTCTTGGCGGGTTTCCTGGAGAAGGGACATGCCATATCCCGGAATGCGCCGCCGGATCTGCCGACATTGACCGCTCGCGAACGCGAAGTTACCCAGCTTCTCGCCGAAGGGAAGAGTTCCAAGGAAGTGGCTGTACTGCTGAACCTGAGCACCAAGACTGTGGAAACTCATCGCAGCAACATTATGCGGAAGCTCAGTTTGCACTCCATCCGCGATCTGGTCGTGTATGCCATCAAGAACAACATCATCCAGATCCAGATGCCGCAGCTCCGCGGTACAACTGAGACTACTGTCGCCTGAGCGTCACGCTCCCGGGTCGCCAGTGGAAAAACTTACATCCCGTTTTTCGCCCTATTCTTCGCCTAAGAGATTGGAATTCAAGGGATTGCGAATTTGGCAATCTCCGTGCTTGTTGAGTCAATGTCGCCTCAACGTCGAGCACTTGGGGAGCCCAAGTCGCCAGCTTGCGCCGGTTCCCTGCAAAGTGTTCCCTACAACCTGGTCGGCCGTGGCTGCAACTATTCTCAGATGCGGGGCCGCTTCCAGTGAGGACTCGGCACGGAGATCCCTGTTTGTACCGGGAGGTGAAGCTTGAGTGTGCTTCGAATCCTTATCGCGGACGATCACGAGGTGGCGAGGAAAGGCATTCGCTCCCTGCTCGAAAGCCATCCGGATTGGGAGGTCTGTGCTGAGGCGAGCGATGGTCGCGAAGCGGTCGAGTGTGCCAGCAGGTTGAAGCCGGACGTTCTCCTTCTTGATATCGGAATGCCGAACCTGAACGGCCTGGATGCAGCCCGGCAAATCCTGGCAGTCGACCCTGAGGCTCGCATTCTGATCCTGACCGTACACGATTCGGAACAGATGGTGCGGGAAGTGCTCGCCCTGGGGGCGTCCGGCTTCCTGCTGAAGTCGGACGCGGGGCGCGACCTGCTGGCTGCCGTAGAGGCTCTGCAGCGCCGGCGAACATTCTTCACTTCAAGCGTAGCGCAGATGATACTCGAGGGTTATCTGCGTCCGAATGAGAACGGAGACGCTTCCCGGCAACATGTTTTGACGCCGCGGGAACGGGAAGTGATTCAGCTCGTCGCCGAAGGAAAAACCACCAAAGAAGTTGCCACGGCCCTCAGTCTCAGCGTTAAGACAGCGGAAACTCACCGGACCAACCTGATGCGCAAGCTCGATCTGCATTCGGTCGCGGCTCTTACTCTCTACGCGGTGCGGAATGGAATCGTTCACATCTATTGAAGAGACTGTCCCTGGCTCAACGTGAAGATCCGCGGCAAGTAAAGCTCGATTGAGCCTTCGCTAGAGGCTTTACTGGATACCGGCAATGCTGCGGTGTACGTAAACTCCAGAGCAGTTGATTTACACGTATACCGCTTCCAAGAAAGGAAATGACGATGCTCTGGACTATCGCTGTGTTGCTCTTGATTCTCTGGTTGTTGGGTATGGTCAGCTCGTACACGCTGGGTGGATTTATTCATATCCTGCTGGTTTTGGCAGTGATTGCGGTTTTAATCCGCCTGATCCAGGGCCGAAGCCCAGTACTTTGAGTTCGCGCAATGCGAAGCAGGAGCAAGCAGGCAGCGGTAACCCCTTCTCTGCGTAATGCGTGCTCAAACCTTCCACAGCTGGGCCAGGGCTCGAGCCGCGTCAGTCAATGCTCGCTTTTCGGCATCAGGTTGAGAGATTCCAAAGAATCTTGCGCGTTGAACGATGGGAGTCCGATACCGAAGTCTCTTCTTGGCCGCGAGATCAGACTGATGGATCTCGCAGACGGCCGTCTCGAATACACGTCTGAGATCTTCCGCGGACAGTGAACGCTGTGTGTCGATGTGGTGTCCTGCAATCTTGTACGCCATGGGAGAGAACTCAACTTTCTGAACTCTGTTCTGCACTCTCCGGACTGTACGATGGCGCTTGCGAGCCCGCCATACTGTGTTGCCCCCGTTGTCTTGCAAAGGTTCCCCTAGTGGTTCGAGCAGGCAGGTGTAGGGTTCGCGGGGAACAACCGGGCCGACTCGTGAAAACCCGACATCAAGGATGGGGCTTGCTCTATGCTGCCGCCCTGCGCCGAGATGGCTTGTCTCCCGGCGATCTTCGCTTCTTGTTTACCTGCGGCCCCACCCTTCCTCCGGTTCCGTCCGAACGGAGCCAACCCGCGAGCGCTTCGCAGGCGCGGCGGCATTTGCGGCCTCGCGCACACTCGTACTTACGGTTTCAGGGAGCGCCGCAAGGTTTTCGGTTAGCTCCTGGGTCGCCTTGGTGAGTGTGCCGGCTGCGTGACCAAGTTTCCGGGCGACGGTATTCAGCAGAGGTTCTCGAGTTGCCTTACGTTTCCGTGCTGTCATGTCGGGCTCCCTCGAAAGAGTTTGTGCTAAAGATGACGCGTCGAGACTGCGATCCTCATGCTTGATTAAGATGAAGTCCCGACCCCACTGGGCCGGGACTTCAAAAGCATCAGTGATCAATGCATCGAGAAGAACGACTTACGAAGCGCGACGTTGACGGTCGCGGTTCTGGTCTTCTTCGTTTTCGTCCTGAGTCTGGCCACCCTTCTTCGGCTGGTATTGGCCGGACTGGCCGCTCTGCTGACCCTGTCCAGACTGGCCGGGTTGCTGACCGTGCTGTCCAGGCTGACCGCTTTGCTGGCTTTGTCCCGATTGACCACCCTGCTGATTCTTCTTCTCCATATCGTCTGCCATAAAAGATTCCTCCTGAGAAGACGCGGGCCTTCCTGCGCCTTCGAAATTTGTTGCATTCAGAACTTAGTTGCTACAGGAGAGTGCAAAGGTTGGGACAGATTCTTGCGGCACTGATTGCAATCGATCCTGGTGCGAATCCGATCAGAGATCCGACAGGCGATCCGACAAACGAGGAGATGCCCTCCGATCTGCGGAGCGTTTGCGCCGCAGAACAGGAGGGCTCTCTTGCTCACGTCAACGCCGAGCGGCGGTTACAGCACGACCGTAATTGCGACCTGAACGCCGGGGTGAAGCAGATCGAACAAGAAATATTCGCCGTCTATATAGTCGATATAGCACTGATCTGTGTAGGCCCAGCCAACTGGCCAGGGATCAACGATGGTGAACCAGTAGCCGGAGTACTGGAAGCGTGGCTGGCCATTCACAATAGTTGTCTTGTTGATAACAAGCGTGTGCTGACGTCCGAAATGGGCGCGGAACTTGTCGTCGGGAATCCGGCCATGTTGGTTGTCGGCACCCTGCGCCTTCTCCGCTTGCTTGGACGGTTTGGCGTCTTCCTTCGCTGGCTTGTCCTCGTCTTTGGGAGGCTTAACGTCGTCTTGCTTTGGGGGCTTCACTTCTTCTTGCCTCGGGGGCGCGGCTTCGTCACGCACCGGCTTGGTTGCTTCAGGGCGAGGTTCTTCTTGCGCGGGTTTGGCATCATCTGGATGATCTTGAGCGTAGATCAGCCCGCTACCTCCGAGAAGGGAAGTCAAAACGAATATCCTGACTGCTGTGCTGAGTTTCATGGTTTTTATCTCCTTCAAAATTTGCGTTAAGCCTGGGCCTAACTGCTTTCCTCCGTTGATGACGGCAGGCTTTTAACCGACATCAAGCTATCGTTCCACTGCAGCTGCGCAGATTCTTCCGCTCTCTTTGTGCGGAGTGCGGGCAGCTTAGATTCCGCTGCCTCGGCTCGAGAGATGGGTGACGAGTGAAATCACAAAGAACACCAGGAAAACGAAAAATAGCAACTTGGCGACACCCGCAGCCACAATTGCGATGCCGGTAAAGCCCAATACTCCCGCGATCACCGCCAACACCAGAAACATTAGTGTCCAGTAAAGCATGATCCCTCCTTCCAGTTGACTGTGTTAACTTGAACTTTAGTCGCCGACCAGGAGCGGGCGAATCCCTTTCAATCTGTATTTCGCAATTCCGCGCGCTGTACACAGCCTGAGGCGAGCGATGGGTAAGAGAAAAAAGCAAGTGCCGGTGTCCCCCCTTTAGGAACCAGCACCTGCTCGATGGGGCGTTGTCACTAGAACCTAATAAAACAGCGCCTTCGCTCCCATACTGTAAATCTTGTACGCGGCCGGGAAACTCCCCTAGCCGCGGTGTACGCGCGGGATGCGGCGATCTTTTGTCCCGTGTTGACCCGTAATGCCCCGAAATGACCTGTGTTGCCCCTTGCTGAGACAGGACTGAACTACTAATATCTGGCGATCCGTAACAGGGACTTAAGAACGCAAGCGAATGCGGATGGGGCTGCTCACTCGGTCGAAGTGGTCGAACTTGCGGAGCCCCGCCGGGCCTGATGAGGCCAAGTAGATTTGTTTGAGGCGGCTGGCTGTTGACGGTTATGAAAATGGGAAACTTATCGCATAGTGCACCGACTAGAGCACCGACTAGTGCATCGGCTAGCGCACCGGCCCGGCCCGGCCTGATTGTGGTGGATACGGCGGCGAAAGTCGTCGGTTCCAATCCCGAGGTGCTGCAGATACTTACATTTCCCGAGCACCCGCGAAACATTCACAATCTTGGCCTTTGGCTGGCGAAGAAGGTTCGTTCGAGTCTGGGCGAGGGGATTTCACGGTCAGGACTTGCAGGCAAGGTGCAATCGGCGAGGAGGACGTATCTTTGCCGCTCTTTTGCACTCGACCTTCCGGAAAACCATAACAACCATAACAATGGTTCAGATCAGTCCGGAAGATTGACGATCGTGATGATGGAGAGGAAAAGCCACGAGTCGACTACGATCGCGGAGATTTCTGAGCGCTTTGGACTGACGGCTCGCGAGCAGGAAACAGTGCAGTTCCTGCGGGAGGGCTTTACCAGCAAAGAGATTGCTCAGCGCATGAATATCAGCCCCAACACAGTGAAGGCGTTTATTCGGCTGGTAATGGTAAAGATGGGCGCTTCGACGCGTTCCGGGATTGTGGGCATGATTGTTTGTCCGAGGCCTTGAATCACTGCGTCGGCGCAGCGCGGCCGACCTCGCCCGCTGTCAGGCTACCTTCGAGTTTGACTCTGCTAGGCTCCCATTTCGAGTTGTTTGCAATTGCGAAACGGGTATCGGTTTTGAGGATTGAACCGATCTCCTAAATTCGTTCCAGCGGCTCGGATCCAGCGAGCCCGCTAAGATTCCTGCAACGCGCGACACGATGATACTCTGGGCTCTCTGCAGAGCTTCATGGAGCCTCGTGGAACGTGACTGCTGAACTGGAATGTCTTTCAGCGCGGATCTATATTTTGCGATCCACGCCTCCTCAGCATCCTTCAAGGGAGTCCGATCCATCGCCATCTCACCACCTCAAATCATTTGTGTGTGCTCACGCCTTATAACATCATCGAACCGCCCCTGACACCGCCCCGAAGGAACTAGTCCCGGAGTTGATGAACGGCACAAAGGAACTCCTGAGCCTTCACCGGCGGCTCCGGGAACATCCACCTCAGAGTAGCTAGTTAGCGGATCCCATCAATCGCCGGCGCCGCAAGTGCAGATACCGTGGGTTTCGGCCATCAGAAACCCGCACTGGCTTTGGAGCACTGACGCGTGGATTGGAGTCAGCGGTACGACCTCAAACGGGGCCTCTGTCAGAGCAAACGTAGTTGTCTCTGCAACCTGTATATGGGTTGACCAAGCCCGGAGTTCTCCTCCGGGAGTGGAACTACTGGCATTGCAGTCCTGGCTACCAGCATCGGCAGATACGATCTCGATGACTCCAGCTGCCGGTGCGACACCGGTAGCCGGCTGATTGGTGAGATTATTGTTTATCGACAAAGTCCGACGGTCATCTGGCGAAGCCGAGCAGGCGCAGCACTCCGTCATTTCCTGCTGGGTGTCAAAGACATAGACCATGGCACAGAGGGAGCTGTCAGTCATTCCGACGTTGGTGACGTAAACCGTTCCATCCATCGCAACGGGGTTGTTGGCCTGGCTGAAGTAGGTGACGAGCAGCTGCGGCTCGACCGTGATGGCTGTCGATCCGGTCCGATCGCCGGAAGTGGCGGAGATGCTGGTGGAACCGACAGAGTTCGCGGCCGCGAGTCCTGCGGGACCTAATGCTTGCCGTGGAAGAATTCGCGGAAGACCACGCCGCCGAGTTCGTAAGATCCTGAGTGCTACCGTCGCTGAAGGTACCGGTCGCAGTCAGTTGCTTAGTGGTTCCCAGCATGATGGATGAATTCGCGGGCGCCACGGCAATCGATACGAGGATAGGTGACGAGACGGTCAGCGATTCGCTTGCGTGGACAGAGTCTGAGGCCGCGGTGACCGTAGCGGTACCCTCCGCCTGAGCGGTGACTAATCCGGTGGAGCTTACGGTGGCGATTCCAGTTGGGGCAACCGACCAAGTCGCCGAATCGGTAATGGCTTTCTGGGTGCCGTCGCTGAAGTTAGCCACGGCAGTGAACTGTTGAGTTTTGCCCTTCGGAACCGAGGGACTATGCGGACTTACGCTGATCGACACTAAGATAGCCGGCGATACGGTGAGCGGATCGCTTCCGCGAATGGAATCCAACTGAGCGAAGACCCTGGCGGAACCTACCGTTTGACCTTTGACTAATCCGGTGGGGCTTATGCTGGCAACGCTGGTTGGGAAAACCGTCCAAGTGGCGGAGTCGGTAATAGTTTTCTGGCTCCCGTCGCTGAAGGTACCAACCGCGTTCAGCTGTTGAGTTTCACCTTTTGGAACCGAGAGACTCTGCGGACTCAGGGCGATCGACACTAACGCGGCTGCCCCGACAGTGAGGGTGACCGTAGCGGTGACTGAGCCTGAACTTGCCTTAAGCTTGGCGCTCCCGACTTGGTTGCCCGACGCCAGGCCTGACTGGCTGATACTCGCGACGGAAGGCTGAACGCTGGTCCAGGTAACTGCTTTCGTCATGTCCTGCTTGCTGCCGTCGCTTAGCACTCCTGTAGCGGAAAGCTGTTGGCTTTGACCCAGGGCAAGGTTTGGAGCGGACGGAGAAATCAAGATTGATGTTAGAGACTTGGTCGGTGCATGCGCCGCGGTGGCTGGCGGGCTGCCGCCACAGCCGGACTCGCTGATGGTGAGTGAAAGCAGCAAAGCGAGAGATAGAACCGTTGCCGGGGCGTAACGGATTCCTCCTCTGCTTGCGAGGTGCATACTTCACCGCCTCATGAGTTGGGCCCATCCGGAGGAGGAGGATGGATGGGCTGCGCACAGTGAATGTAGAACTCTAATGCCTGGTGCTGGGTTTTCAACTCTCCTTCCTAGCTAGACTGTACGCAGTAGAAAAATCAAATTAGCCCGACGGACTAGACAGTTGGGTTAATACGTGTGGACTAACCGAATGGCTTAAAGCAGGAATTGCAGGCCGGAAAGGTAGTTCTTGCCGCGCAGGTTTGGTTTCTTTGTCCAACGGACAAGCAAAAGTGTGGGGATGGGTACGGGGACATCCGCGGCGCGCATCTCGCAGCGCAAGAGCGAAGATTGTGAAACGGGACGTTGGCTCAAGAAGCAGAGGCCGCCTCGACTCATATTCTGAGCTCGCCCGAGGATTGGCTTCTCCGGGCCGTCGGCCGTATCGAATGGAGGGACGGGGTTGACCTCAATCTCCAGTATTTGAGGAAAGCGAGGGTCTCTCCTCCGCTCTACTTCTTGTGATCGCATGGCGAGGAGCGATCTTACGTGAGCGCGATCTTAAGTAAAGTCCACAAATGGACTAGTTCAACACGGCTAACGTCTTAGGGTGCGAGTAACAGGCTACAGGAATAAGGCTAAACGGGCCCGACGATTCTGCCCACGATTCCGGAACGGGTGGAGACACCCATTTTGACCATAACCAGACGAAGGAAAGCCTTGACGGTGTTGGGGCTGATGTTCATTCGTGCCGCGATCTCCTTGCTGGTGAGGCCCTGGAGCAACAGTTGGACGGTCTCCTGTTCGCGGACGGTTAGATCAAACTCCTCGGACAACTGCGACAAAGAAGCCGTTCGGGACGCAAAGCGCTCCAGCACGAGCACCAACAGAGCGCCCTTGTCGGGGGAGTCGAGTTGGAAAATGCGACAGTTGTAGCGACGTTTGCCTGACCTGAATTCCTTAACAAATTCCAGCGAATCTTTCGACTGACGATCGACCAGATTGACGCGGATCTTATCGGAAAGAAACACACTCATACGCTTGACCTGGTCGACCAGGTTGGGAAAGGCAAGGATCTTGATGACTTGCTGATTGCAAGCCACGGGATTCAACTTGGAGTCCAATACCAGGAACCCAGGCTCCGATACCCCCATCGTCACGGCTTACTCCTTAATAATGATCTCCAGGAACTCCCGTCATGGCCTTCAGAACTAGCCAAGGGCGGGTTCTTCCTTTATTCAACGGCACAGGCGCTCGGACAAGGTCGAAGTCGCTGGTCATTGGTCATTGCGCGGATTGGCTCACAGCGACGCGACTGCGCAAACACCTCAACCCGAGGTTCGGTCAAAGAGACGGATCACGTTGCTAGCGGCGGAGGGGAGGAACGCGCAAAAGGCCGCCAACAAGAGAGGGCGAAGTAAGCTTCCCATTGAAGGCACTTATTGTCAAGGCATTGATGAGGCATCGGGGCGACGGATCCGTCTAAGGGCTTGGAAAATCAGATCGTTCGATCAACGAACTAACACAAACGAACTAAATCGTCTTTGGGACGAGCGGGGCGTGAAATTCGGTGTGCAGGACAAATCTGGCGAGGCGCTGGGGTCGATATCGATAAGCTGCCCGTATTGCCAAGACCTAAGAACTAGCCGAAATGACTAGCACATGGGCAGTATTGCAGCAAACGAACCGGGTGCTTAGGCTCCAGACGTGCCGCTTGGTTCAGGTCGAGGATGGGACGTAATAGAGGACGAAGACTGAGTTGACCAGATATTGGCAATATCGATTAGTCGGGATGGTTGCCGCGCTGCCTTGGTGGTTCGTTGCTGCCGGGCATACTCAGGTGTCTGGTGTTGGCTGCAGCGCACAGGTGATCGGCGGAGTGTGCGAGACTGCGCCCGAGACTATGCGCGACATTATGCGGAAGAATTCTGCGGACGGCAACGAAACATTATTGCCACCCATTGCAAGTCAGCCCCTCGTCACTTACACGAATGGCAAGCTGACGGTTAAAGCATCGAACGTGAGTCTTGCGGAGGTCTTGCGTGCGATTAGCGCGCAGACGGGGATAGTGATCGACTTTCCCACGAGTAGCGCAGGAGACCGGATTTACTTGCGTGAGGGTCCGGGTACGATTCGGCAAGTGCTGGCTAATCTGATGAACGGATCCGGTTTCAACTACGTGATTATGGGATCGCCCGACAGCCCGGATAAATTGACGCGTGTGGTTTTGGTGAAGGCCGGGCAGACTGCAGATTCCTCGCCTCCGGCGAGCGAGCAGAAAAGCGGTAGTGACGAACAAGCAAAGACGGCCGATGATCCTCTGCTTTGGACACCTCCCAGCGGCTCGGCGTTTTTGACACATCCGAAAGAGGATCCCGCCGAACAGGTTGCGCACCAGCCACTCGACAGCGGAAGCGCGGTGGCGCCCAGCGAACCATTACCTCCGGATGTACTCGAGCAGATGATGAAAGACAGAGCCCGGCAACTTCGCGAGCAAGCGCAAGAGCCGCAGTGATGATAATCGGTGCGCGAGGCCCGAAGACGAACAGTTGTTGCTCATATGTCGAAATCTTGATCAGCAGAGTCATTAGCGAAGGTTTTCGCTGTATGGTCCGGGTGAGTAACTACGCCATAAGCAGTAGCTCCCAGACCTAGTGTTTCCGACTAAGCCACGTGGGTAGTTGTAAAGAACTGTGCAACAGTTAGAGTTCCGCAAGCGCGCTAATAGCTGATCTCCCCCCAGCCGCCGCGCCACCAAAAAAAGCTACGGAGGACTTACAAATGAAGAGAGTTGGATCTTTGCTGTTTTCTGTACTGGCCATCTCCCTGATGCTGGGGATCGCTTCAGGAAATGCTTTGGCTCAAAACGTGGGGGACAACAGCGTTTATTTTGTCACCTACTACTCCAACGCGAACACCGCTGGCGCTCCGGCCGCAACCTTGCGTCTGATCAACGATGGCGACAAGTCAACTACGGAAACAGAGGGAATCCCGAACGGAAATCTTTGGGCCTCCATCTACGTATTCGATGACAGCCAGGAGTTCCAGGAGTGTTGCAGCTGCCTGGTAACACCAGACGGTCTGCTGTCGGAAAATGTCAACACGGAACTGTTGGCCAACAGCTTGACCGGCAAGGTGAATACACGGGGCGTTATCAAGGTTGTTTCGTCTTCAACCAACCCTGGCGACCCGACGAACAACACCCTGGCACCCGGACTGCGAGGATGGGAAACGCACATCCAGAAGGCGGCAACTGGGTTTGCCATCACTGAAACCTCGCTAGCCGATTCCAACCTCTCGGGTACGGAAAAAACCGTGCTCCAGGATCTTTGCTCTTTCTCGATAACCCTGGGCAGCGGCCGCGGTACCTGCACTTGCACGCCGGAAGACGCAGACTTTTAGTCTTCCGCACTTGAAGGCGGTGAGGCAGGCTGAGGTAGCATCCGTTGAGGAGTTCTTCGGCCGGCCAAATCGAAACATTCCGGACGCCGGGGTTATGCTCGGCGTCCGGGCTATCAAATTTATCCTCCTCCTCCTGAACCGAAATGTCGAAAATCCTGAAGAGAGGAATTTCTATGCTGAGCAAGCAAGCTTTCATCGCATTTGGACTGGGAATAGCTCTAGGCAGTCTTTCCATGCCCGCCGTTGGGCAAGATGGCTCCAGCGTGGTAGCCGAAATTGCGGGTCGCAAGGTGACCGCAAGTGAACTGGAGGAAAAGGAAGCGGGCAAACTGCTGCAAGCCCAATACAAGTACTACCTTGCCGAGAGGGATGCCCTCGAGCAATTCATTGACGACCAGCTACTGGAAATGCAGGCCAAGAAAGAATCTGTCACCCTGGATGAATTATTCAAGCGCCATATTTCCGTGAACGTGCAGGAACCGACGGAGGATCAGCTCCGCTTCTACTACGAAGGCGTACAGACCGACGAATCGTATGACACGGCGCGAAGCAACATCATCAATACCGTACACCAGTTGCGCATGAAAAAGGCGCGGGACGCGTACATCGCCGAACTTCGAGGAGAATATGGCGTGGTAGTTGAACTAAACCAGCCCAGCGCCAAGGTCGAGGTTGGGGAAGCTCCGAGGCTCGGTCCTGAGAGCGCTCCGGTCCAGATTGTCGAATTCGCCGACTATGAGTGCCCTTACTGCCAAAAAGTGAACGCGGATCTCACCAAGTTGCGCGAACAATTTGGCGACCAGGTGTCATTGGCTTACAAAGACTTTCCTCTGCCCATGCACGCCCTTGCTGCCAGAGCGGCCGAGGCTGCGCGCTGCGCGGGCGTACAAGGTAAGTTCTGGGAGTTTCATGATTCCTTGTTTGAGACCAAGAAACTTCACGTATCCGACATGAAGCAGGAGGCGCGCGCACTGAACCTCGACGGCGCTCGTTTCGATCAGTGCCTCGATTCCGGAGAGCAAATTGCGACCGTTAAAAAGGATGCTCAGGAAGGCCAGCGGCTCGGATTGCAGGGCACACCAAGCTTCTTCATCAATGGTCATTTCATGAGCGGTGCAGTCGGCTACCTGAAATTGCGGGAAACGGTGTTGCAAGAACTGTCTGCGGTGATCGCCGCCAAGAAGCAAAGCGCTGCGTTGGTGCCGTTGAAGGAAGCACATAAGGACGATGCAGAGAAAAGGTGAAATGTCGCCTCCCAAGAGCTGCAGTGGCGATGCACTCCCCCGCGTCACCACTATGAAAGCAGCACCTGGCGCCGGTTCGCTACTTATCTTCCGCGTGAATTTTAATCTGGGAGCGGTCCGCCGCCATGATGTACGGCACACCGCTTGCGAGCGCGATCTTGCCGGTCACGCACACGCTCTTTCCCTGGTAGGTGGCTTGCGCTTCCTCGGGGTTCGCCCCAGACTGGGACCCGAATGTCACGAAGAAGAACACCGGATTCGGCTCCGGCTGATCGAGATCGAAGTTTACGGGCTTTCCGTGGCCTGCGATCCCGTACCGTGAAACCTTGGTGTCTACCACTTTCCCGCATACGGTTACCGTCTCGCCGGAGTGGTTCTTGACCTCGGCACTGGTTATGCGCGGCGGCGTCGCACTTTGTGCAGCAGCAAGAGGCAAAAGGCCCGTTATGCATATCATCACGATAAGAGATTTGCTATTCGTCATATTCGGGTTCCTTGGATTGGCTGACTCATGATTGGCTGACCCATGATGCCAGCAGGATTTGGGGCGTCGGCTCCGGGGGAGGGAGTCAGGCATCCCGAGCGACATCTAAGCTGAATTCTGGCCAGACGTCAATTCTCCTTTTGGCTAGGCAGTTTGCGGGATTGTTATTCGGAATGCCTAATTCGATTGGCTAAGCCACCTGGAGAGTTGCAAGAGGATGTAACAAGAAGTAGTTCCTGTAGGCGCTGACCGGTCTAAAGCTGATCGGTCTAAAGAAGAGGTGATCGTGAGGGTTAGTCGCGGCCTGGTATGTGCGGTTACGACGTGTCTGTTGTCCGGTGCGTTGGCGTTGGCGCAGGGCGATCAGAGTTCGCCTCCGCCAGCCTCGACAGCGACGGTGCCGCGCCTGATTCGCATCCGGGGGGCAGTGAAGGATGAGGCGGGGCAGCCGCTCAGCGGCGCGATTGGAATCACGTTCTCGTTGTATGCAGACCAGAACGACCAGACAGCGGTCTGGCAAGAAAATCAGACCGTACCAGTGGACTCAGGCGGGAACTATACCGCGCTGCTCGGGGCGAGCAATGAGGAGGGCCTGCCGCAGGAGGTTTTCTCGGCAGGCGAAGCACGGTGGTTGGGCATCCGGCCTGCCGGACAGGCGGAGCAGCCGCGGATTCTGTTATTGAGTGTGGCTTATGCGTTGAAGGCGGCGGACACAGATATGTTGGGAGGTAAACCGGCTTCGGCTTTCATGCTCGCAGACAGCCAATCTTCATCGGCGTCAACGTTATCGACGGCTCCGGTCAACGGCGCTCAGACTGGGTCTGCGACGACGCAATCTGCCTTACCCGCATTGAGCAGCCGTACCGCAGTTGCTGCATTGCCTTTGACGGTGGCGACATGCGCAGCTGTCACCAGTGATGGAACCGCGACGGCCAACCAGATTGCGAGATTCACGACCCCCTGCAACATCGAAAATTCGGCCATCTTCGAATCGAGCAGCGGCAGCATAGGGGTCGGCAACACCAGTCCGGCGGCCAAGCTCGACGTATCCGGGACATCCATCATCCGAGGTTCCCTGACGGCGCAGGCAGGAGCGATTTTTCCTCCTACCGCTGCGGCCACAACCACACAAGGATTCAACTCCAACCCCTTGGACCTTGAGGCTGCCTCGTACAACACAACTTTATTGAGATCGGTCGACTACATCTTTCAGTGGCAGGCTGAACCCACGGGAAATGATTCCACGAACACCGGAGCAACTCTGAACCTGTTGTACGGTGTGAGCGGAGATGTTAGTGAGACTGGGCTATCGATCGCCAAGAACGGGATTCTTACTTTCGCACCGGGGCAGACCTTTCCGGTTGCTGGGACGGTCACGAGCGTCAGTACCGGCGCGGGTCTGACGGGCGGACCGATTACCAAGAGCGGCACCATCAGTATTCCAGCGGGCGGCGTGACAAACAGCATGCTGGCAGATTCTTCGGTTAAGGTCGTGGCGGGGTCCGGATTGTCGGGGGGAGGAACAGTGGCGTTGGGCGGGACGGTCACGCTCACCAATGCTTCGCCTAGTTCGGGAGGAACGGTCACCAGCGTCACCACTGGCGCGGGACTGGCGGGCGGAACGATCACCAAGACTGGCAGCATCAGCATTCCCGCCCTCGGCGTAACCAACAGCATGCTGGCAGATTCTTCCATCAAGGTGGTGGCGGGATCAGGATTGTCGGGGGGAGGCACGGTGGCGTTGGGTGGTTCGGTTACTCTTTCCGGCAATATCTCGGGCACCACGGATGGCATTGCCTACTTGTTGGGCCCGGCAAGTGTGACTTCGACGGCCGCTCCCACGAACGGGCAAATCTTGATCGGGAGTACGGGCGATGCTCCGGCGCTAGGCACACTCACGGCGGGCGAGAACATCAAGATCGCGAATAACCCGGGATCAATCACAATCTCCGCGACAGAAAGTACGTTTCCGTTTTTTGTGACGGGCGGAGCCCGCAGCGTGGGCTCGCAGGCTGCGACCGAGAACGTCACCAAGCTTTGGGGTTTCCTTTTGCCCTACACACTCACTACTACACAGATAACCTACCAGGTAACAACCGCGGACAATACGGCGAATGAATATGACATCGGCATCTACAACACTTCAGGGAACCTTCTGTTGGACATTGGAGCTAAGCCGGGAACGACGTTCGCAGCGTCGGACGCGTTCCACACGCTGTCTTGGACTCAGGGTTCTACCGGTCTTGCCGCTGGGCAATACTATCTTGCACTGACTACGAATTGCGCGAGCTCTTGTGCGCAGATGGGCGCCGCAGTTGGCAATGTCAGCTTCGCCGTCAACGTCTCGGCTGGAGCATCCGCGGCCGGAGCGTTGCCGTCAACGATAACCGTGCCGGCCCAAGTTTGGGCTTCTGGAAATCAGCCCACTGTTGTGATCCACTGATCGCTCGCCGCCGGGGAAGCTTGAATAGAGCCACGTCTTCAATGTGAAACTTCTCGGTGCGAAACTTCCTCGCGTGCGCTGGCGGTTGACTTGGGCGTCGTGCTCTCATAATCTTCAAAGCCTCAGGCGACTTCCCCTGAGGAGTTGAGGAGCAATGGGTTCAGATCCGCTGAGTTCTGGTTCGCCGAGTTCTGGTTCGCTGAATTCTGGTTCGATTCCGTCGGTCCCGACAGCGTTTTATGCCCCTACCAAAAATCTGCGCCGCATTGGGCTGGCCCCGTTTGTGGCGGTGCTGTTTGCCTACTGCGCGGGCGGACCGTTTGAATTGGAATCGATGATCTCGACCTCAGGGCCGGGACTGGGGTTGACCTTTCTTCTGGTCGTACCGCTGCTGTTCTCTGTTCCTATTGCTCTGGCTACGGCTGAAATGACCACACTGATGCCGGTGGAGGGCGGGTTCTACCGATGGACTCGGGCCGCGCTGGGCGACTTCTGGGGATTTCAGTGCGGATGGTGGAACTGGACTGGCACTTTTCTGATGAGCGCTTCTTATGGCGTGGGCATGGCGGATTACCTCGAGTACTGGTTCCCGATGCACTCGCGCGTCGAACACTGGGGCGTGGCCTTTGCGTTTCTGCTGCTGGTGGCTTACTTGAATATTCGCGGCATTCACCTGGTGGGGAAACTCACTTTGATGTTGTTGCTGATTATGGCGGTTCCGCTGGTGGTTTTTGTTGTGCTGGGGTTTCATCAGGCGCACTTCAATCCGTTTCATCCGTTTTTCCCGACAGATAAACCGTGGCAGGGAGCTTTCGGGGTGGGGTTGGCGATTGCTCTCTGGTCGTATGCGGGTTACGAACAAGTTTCCACGGTGATTGAAGAGGTGGAGAATCCGACGCGGAATTTTCCGATCGGATTGGCGATTGTGGTCCCGCTGGCGGTGGCGATTTATGTGGTGACGATGGCGGCGGGGCTGGCGGCCCTAGGGAACTGGCAGGAGTGGCAGACTGGATATCTGGTGACGGCGGCGCGGTTGATTGGAGGGAATGCGCTGGGGACGGCGATCTTCGTCGCGGCCGTGATCTGTGCTTTCATACTGCTGGACAGCACAGTGCTTTCGGTGACGCGCATTCCTCTGGCGATGGCGGAAGATGGATACTTGCATCCGGCTCTGGCCAAGGTGAGTGCGCGGTTTGGGACGCCGGTGCGGTCAATTCTGGTGTCGACGGCTTTTTGCGCGGCGCTGGCGGTGTTTACGGTGCCGCAATTGATTGGGGTGTATGCGTGGACGCGGATGGCGACGTCGATCCAGACTGTGCTTTCCTTCTGGGAACTGAGACGGAAGTATCCAAACGCGGCGCGAAGCTTTCGGGTCGCGGGTGGCGCGGCGGGCGCGATGTTGATTGTGCTGGCTCCGACGCTGCTTTTCGCGTGGGCGATGATCTACAGCGATGTTGCCACCCGCAAATGGGGGCTGGTCAATCTGGCTACGGGCCCGGTGGCGTATCTGTGGGTTCTGGACCGGCGCCGGCGTCGAGTACGGACACAGCCGGGCGAGGTGATTGCTCAATAGGCTACCGCTGAGGGAAGCTACGCCTCCAAGTCCTCGAAAACTTTCTCGGGTCGTTCGTGATTCCGAAGATACAAATCAAAAAACCGAAGCAGGAATGGCGTCTGGCTGCCTACTCCAGAGAATAGCAGGACGGGGACTTCCGGCTTGATGCGCTTCATCTCCGCGCGTACGGCGGTGCCTGTGGCGTCGGGCAAGTCGTACTCGAGAAGGATGCCGTCGAACTCCCGGTTCGTGAGCAGGCGCAGTGCTTGCGTGCCGGTGGTCGCCGGCATCACCTGATAGCCGGCTGATTCCAGCATGTATTTCAGGGCGCTCATGTATTCGGGATGGTGTTCGACGCAAAGAATTTTCATATCACTCACTTTCATGCCAGTCATTTTCGTGTCCGTCATTTTCATGTCCGTCATTTTCATGTCCGTCATGGGGATCCGTTCCTCCGTGTTGGAAATAGCCGAGACTGTGGCGCTCTTCTTTCCGCAGGGGGACTTCGCGAGGCAGGATTTCCTTGAGAGCCCAGTCGATGCGGTCGATGCCTTCCGAGATGACGCGAATCAGGTGCTGATCTTCGGTGACGTCTGCGGAAAGGGAAATTGCGGTCAGGGCATTGCGGATGTGGTGGTTCATTTCGGCAATCACTTGCATTCTGGCCGCGGTGAGCTGATGTTGCTGGCGGGTAATCTGGGCTAACTTGGCAATGAGGCAGGCCACGATGAAGGCGGAAAAGCCTTCCGCGAGGAATCGTTCGCGACTACGACCCAAATCCGGCACCAGGAGATAGTGCATGAGTTCAGTGGCGAAGAATGAGACGACTCCAACGCCGAGCGCGACGCCCACAGCAAAGAGCCATGAATCAGATTTTCCCTGCGCCCATGACGAACTCCTCGGCACGCTCCGGCGAGCGCTGGGGGGAGCGGCGACGGTTTGAATTTTTGTATCAGTCACTGGCATCAGGCCTCCTATGGAGTCAGGGAAATTCTGGGTTCTTTAAATCACTACGATTCATTGCTCGCGTCTCAAAATCGAGTTACGACGAAATTCGCTTGCAGCAAATGGCGCTGCAAGTCGCGGTGCCGATGTAAATGAGGAGATTTAGCCGATCGGAGGTGGGCGGTTGTAATGCCAACCATCCGTCACGAGGTCGACGAGAAATTCAGAAGTGCGGACTGGGTCGGATGAAACGACCGGGGGTGGCGCATTCAGCGCTCTACTCGGGGCGGCGGCCCATTGGGAGTCTTCATGATCGAAGCAGTGCCGACGGTCATGGTCCGCGTGGGTGCTGACGCTAACAGACGCGTGCGAGAAGCTCGGCGGAGTAACGCGCCCACAGAAGATGCCGAAGGTCGCGACACACATGACCGCGGTACGGTAGGAAATCAAACCGCGGCTGCTTTTCCGGATAAGCCGGGCCAGCGACATGTGTACCCCCACTGCTATAAGGATGATTCGACCGAGGTTTTAGTTGCCGATGAGGCGTTTTTTAGCGTTTTCGCAGGTTACCGAACGGGGTACCTTGTTTCTCGCGCCGGTGGTAGGATATCGGCCTGCTTCAAGATTCCAAACGTAGACATTGCGAGATTGGAATAGCAGATGACGAGAGCTGCCCGAGCAGTGGCGTCCCCGCGGGTTGTGTGCATCGAAGACTTCCGTCCGATCGCGCGGGCGCGAGTGCCAAAGTCTGTATTTGATTACCTGGATGGCGGGGCCGAGGGCGAGGTCACGCTGCGGGAGAATTGCCGGATATTTAACGACGTGACTTTTCGGCCGCGGCATGCGGTCGAAGTCGCGAAGTGCGATTTGCACACGCGCTTTCTGGGGCTCGATCTGGCGCTTCCTTTCTTGCTCGCACCGGTGGGATACAGCCGGCTTATGCATCCGGGAGGGGAAGTGGCGGCGGCGCGAGCTGCGGGCCGGGCGGGAACTGGCTATATTCTTTCGACAATTTCAGGACATAAGCTGGAAGATGTGAAGGCAGGTTCTGCCGGACCAGTTTTCTATCAGCTTTACCTGATGGGCGGGCGCGGGGCGGCGGAGGCCAGCATTGAAAGAGCACGGGTGGCGGGGTTCTCGGCGCTGGTGGTGACCATTGATACTCCTGTGTCGGGGATTCGCGAACGCGATTACCGCAACGGAATGAAGGAACTGATCAGCGGCGGACCGCTGGAAAAAATTCCTTATCTTCCCCAAATTCTTTCGCGTCCGGGATGGCTGATCAGTTTTCTGATGGATGGCGGCGTGCCTCTGTTGCCGAACGTGGTGGTGCCGGGCAAGGGGCCGATGCCGCTGGTGGACATCAATGCAGCGTTGGCAGAATCGACTGCGACTTGGGCTGATTTCCGCTGGATTCGGGAAATCTGGCGAGGGCCGATCGTGGTGAAGGGTGTGCTTACGGCGGACGATGCGCGCCACGCCATTGATGTAGGAGCGGCGGCGATTTCGGTTTCAAATCATGGCGGACGGCAGCTTGATGGAGTTCCGGCATCTTTGCGGGCGCTGCCTGAGGTGGTGGAAGCGGTGAAAGGCCGCATTGAAGTATTTATGGATGGAGGCATTCGCCGCGGTGCCGACATCGTGAAAGCTCTCTGCATGGGAGCACAGGCGGTGCTTTGCGGCCGCGCGTACGCGTATGGCTTGGCTGCGGCGGGTGAGGCTGGTGTGGACCGGGCGATTGAAATTCTGCGAACGGATCTGGAGCGGACCTTGCGGCTGCTGGGGTGCGCGTCGGTCGCGGAATTGGATGGGTCTTATGTGAATGTTCCGAAGGGGTGGGAAGTGGGCGGTAAAAGCCGCAGCTAGTTTTATTTGTTTCACGCGACGCGGCTGAAGCTGCGCCCTTCAAAGCAAGTTAATTTGCGATCTCTGTTGCGCAACAGACTCCGTTCGCGAGGAGGTGGTTATGCAGTGGACTCAGATCTACGATCCGCTTGGTCACTGGTGGCTTTCCACGCTGGTGGCGGGGCTTCCGATCATTGTTCTTTTCGGGCTGCTGGCCGGGCTTAAGGTAAAACCGCACTGGTGCGCGATTGCCGGGGCGTCGACGGCCGTGGCGGTTGCGATTATCTTTTTCAAGATGCCAGCTGCGCTTGCCGGGATGAGCTTTATCTATGGCGTGGCGTTCGGAGTTTTGAAAATCGCGTGGATCGTTCTGGCCGCGGTTTATCTCTACGACATTTCGGTGGAGACCGGGCAATTTGAAATCATGAAGGAGTCGATTGCCGGCATCACCGCCGACCGGCGGCTGCAGGTTTTGCTGGTGGCGTTTTGTTTCGGCGCATTCATTGAGGGAGCGGCGGGCTTCGGCGCGCCGGTTGCGATTGCCGGGGCGTTCATGATCGGCCTCGGGTTCAGGCCGTTTCATGCGGCTGCCTTGAATTTGATTGCGAACACAGCGCCGGTGGCCTGGGGCGCGATCGGCACGCCGATTCACAGCCTGGCGGCGGTGGCCGGTTTGCCGGAATCCGACATCAACGCGATGATCGGGCGGATTCTCCCGTTTACTGCGGTGATTGTCCCTTTCTGGCTGGTGCGGACCATGGTCGGGTGGAGAGAAACCTTCGAAGTATTTCCAGCGATTCTGGTGATCGGGCTTTCGTTCTCCCTTACACAGTTCTTCTGGTCGAATTACGTGGACAGCAATCTTGTGGACATCATGGGAGGCGTGGTCTCGATTGTCTCGGCTTTGATTTTTCTGCGATTCTGGAAGCCGAAGAAGATTTGGCGATTCGATTATGACGATAAGCCGGTCGCGGTCCCGCCTCCGACCGGGGAGATCGCCGACCAGATGGGCGGTGCATGGGCGGCTGAGAAGTTCGACGGATACGTAAAACCACGCAGTTACACAGCGGGACAGGTCTTGAAGGCGTGGATGCCGTTTGCGATTCTCTCGCTGTTTGTGCTGCTTTGGGGATTGCCAAAGATAAAACTCGCGATGAATCAGGCGACCACGCCTGCTTTCAAAGTAATGCTTCCAAATGGGAAGGTGCGGCCTGGTCCGGCGGGGTGGGATGTCCCTCTCTTGCACAACGCGATTTCGCGCGCGGCTCCGATTGTAACGAAGCCGACGCCCGAGGCGGCGCGATACGATTTCAACTGGCTCTCGGCTACCGGGACAGGATGTTTCTTTGCCGCGATCGTTTCTGGATTGCTGCTCGGACAGGGTCCGGTTCAACTGATGAAGATTTTCTGGAAAACGCTGGTGCGAATGCGGCTGGCGATGATTGCGATCTCCTTCATGTTGGGATTGGGTTACGTGACGCGCTATTCGGGCCTGGACGCCGTGCTGGGCCTGGCATTTACGCGTACGGGATGGCTGTATCCATTCTTTGGGACGTTTCTGGGATGGCTAGGAGTCGCGCTTACGGGGAGCGATACATCGTCGAACGTGCTCTTTGGCAGCTTGCAGCGAATTACTTCTCAACAGCTCGGCATTGATCCAGTACTGATGTGCGCAGCCAACAGCGCGGGAGGAGTGATGGGGAAGATGGTGGATGCGCAGTCGATCACGATTGCCACGGCTGCTACTGAGCAAGTGGGAAATGAAGGAGTTATTTTCCGCTTTGTAGCGTGGCATTCGGTGGCGCTCTGTTCGATCGTCGGAATTATTGTGATGCTCTACGCTTATGTGTTCAAGTATGCCGTACCGCATGGGCTGACGTTTGTGAAATAGCGCGCGACGACGGAACCGTTTCCTCATGAACATACTCGATCTCGTTGTTGGCAAGCCCATCAAAACCAGCGACGAGCGCGCGGAGCAGATCGGGCCGACACAGGGCATACCGATATTTGGACTCGATGCGCTTAGCTCGGCGGCTTACGGACCAGAAGCGGCGCTCACGCTTCTAATCCCGCTGGGCCTGCTCGGCGTTCGTTATATCGTCCCCGTCAGCGCGGCCATCATCACGCTACTGGTGATCGTGTACTTCTCCTATCGCCAGACCATCGCCGCCTATCCGTCCGGGGGTGGTTCCTACACCGTGGCGCGCTTCAATCTTGGAGCTTCGGCGGGATTGCTTGCCGCTGCGGCACTACTGGCCGATTACATCCTAACGGCAGCGGTCGGGATTTCCGCGGGAGTTGGTGCATTGGTCTCGGCGGTGCCGTCGTTGCTTCCGCATACCGTGTCACTTTGCGTGGGGATTCTGATCGTCATCACCATGGTCAACCTCCGGGGCGTGCGCGAGGCTGGAGCGGTTTTTGCAGTTCCTACTTATCTGTTTGTAGGGACACTTCTGATCACCATCGTCGCGGGCATTTTCCGTGTGCTGCTCAGCGGCGGGCACCCCGCGCCGGTCGTTGCGCTTCCGCCTCCGCCGGCAATGACTGCGGTTGTGAGCTTCTGGCTGCTGCTGAAGGTTTTTGCCAGTGGCTGTACAGCTTTGACTGGCGTGGAGGCGGTCAGTAACGGTGTGAAGGCTTTCCGGGAGCCGACCGTAAAAAACGCACAGCGGACCCTAACGGTGATTATTTTTTTGTTGGCGGTGATGTTGGCGGGGATTTCGTATCTGGTGAGGGTTTACGGAATTGCGGCAACTGACCCAGGCCTCCCTGGTTATCAAAGCGTTCTTTCGATGCTCACCTCTGCGGTTTTCGGGAAGGGGATCTTTTACTATCTGACGATCGGGTCGATACTCGTCGTTCTTTCTCTTTCAGCCAACACAGCGTTTGCAGATTTTCCTCGGCTGTGCCGGGCGATCGCGCAGAATAACTATCTGCCGCACGTGTTCGGATATCGCGGGCGGCGTCTGGTTTACACCTACGGCATTGTCGTACTGGCGCTGCTGTGTGGCGGCGTACTCATCCTCTTCGGCGGAGTTACGGACCGGCTCATTCCGCTCTATGCCGTCGGTGCGTTCATGGCCTTCACGCTATCGCAAGCCGGCATGGTGATGCACTGGTCAAAAAATCGTGGTCCAGGTTGGGTCAAAAGCGCTCTGGTGAACGGACTGGGCGCCGTCGTCACGGGTACGACCACGGCTGTTGTGCTGGTTGCGAAATTCGCGCAAGGGGCGTGGATCACGCTGCTCTTCATTCCCCTGACGATCGCTTTCTTTTCGATTGTCCGGCGCCACTACCACTCTGTGAAGATGCTCACTTCGTGCAAGATTCCTGTGGATGCGGCGGGGCTGAGCCAACATCCCATTGCGGTGATAGCCATCGACCGCTGGAGCAACATCACGCGGCAGGGAATTGAATTCGCCGCGCGGCTGTCTCCGGAAGTGATCGCGTTGCACGTGGAGCCCACCGAGCATTCTGAATTGCTTCAGGATGACTGGGAGCAGTACGTAGAGAAACCCTTCCGCGCGGAAGGCAAGGAGCCGCCGCAGCTCCATTTTCTGCCTTCTCCTTACCGCTTTGTCATCATTCCGATCGTTCAATTTGTTCTCGATCTTTCGAAGAAAAATCCCAATCGCAACATTGTCGTGGTCATACCGGAACTGGTGGAGGACAAATGGTATGAATACTTCCTGCACAATCAGCGTGGGCGGCTTCTCGAATGGGTGCTTCTGGCGCGGGGCAATGAACGCATCTTCACGGTAAGCGCACCCTGGTATGTCAAGAAACAAGGCTGCTGATTCAAACGGATGGCTGGGACTGCCGTCATTCCTTCCGGGGGGGATTTGCCTGCGACGGTACGGAAGTTTTGTCGGCGGCCTTCGGCTCAGAATTTGCGGCGGCAGGTTTCGCGTCTTCGTCGCCGGGGCTTGTTCCGAGGTATTGCACGATCAGCGAAATACGGCGGTTGGAGGGGTCGAGAGGATTGTCGAGTTTGCGAAGATGCTGATCGGAGAATCCGCGGACTTGGGTGACCTGGTCCGCGCGGATGCCGCTGGACTGCATGAGGCGGCGGGCGGCGTTGGCGCGGTCAGTGGAGAGTTCCCAGTTACTGTAGTTGCCGAAGGTGGCATAGGGCTTGGAATCGGTGTGGCCTTCGATGAAAAGCGTATTGGGCAACTTGCCGAGTTCGCCGGCCAGAGTGATGAGCAACTCGCGGCCGTCGCTGTTTAGTTTGGGACTGCCGCTTTCGAAGAAGGTTCCGGAGGCGGATTCGGTGAGTTCTATACGCAGGCCCTCGGAGGTGACGGTCATCTCGACGTGGCTCTTGAGTTTTTCGAAGTCGTTCATCTGACGGATTTTTTGCTCGAGCTGATCCTTGAGCTTGGGCATGTCGTCTTTGGCGAGGATGAATTTCTCGGTGACGCCAGCCAGAGTGGATCCCTTCTTGGCAGCGGTGCCGTTGGGATCGCGGAAGTAGCCGCCTACGGCGTCTTGAATCGGCTTGCTGCTGTTGAGCAGCCACAAGACGATGAACAGAGACATCATAGCTGTGACGAAATCAGCGTAGGCGACCTTCCATGCGCCGCCGTGATGGCCCGCATGGCGGGCTTTCTTCTTGAGAATGATAATGGGGCGAGTCTTGTCCATTGGCGGTTGGCGCGTATTTTCTAACCGGCTGCTGCGGCGGCAGCGGGCGCGGCGGTTTCTTCGGCCGCTCCTTTGTTGCGGCAGGCCGTCTCGACTTCCTTGAACGAGGGGCGCACGTGGCCGGGAACGGCGCGACGGGCGACCTCGACCGCCATGATGGGAGCCGTGCCTTTCAGGAAGGAGACGATGAGGACACGCAGCACGTAGAGATAAGCGTGCTCTTCATCAGCAAGTTTGACCATGTTGGCAGCGATGGGACCGACTAAGCCGTAGCAGAGGAGGATGCCGAGGAAAGTGCCGACCAGGGCAGCAGCAACTTTTTTCCGATTTCCTCGGGAGGGCCGCCGAGCGCACCCATGGTGATGACGATGCCGAGTACGGCGGCAACGATTCCCAGGCCGGGAAGGGAGTCAGCCACGCTGCTGAGCGCGGCGGTGGGCAGCCCGGCTTGATGATGATGAACTTCGAGGTCGAGGTCGAGCATCTGGTCGAGATCGAAGGCATCGACGCCGGTGATGGCCATGCGCAATGAATCGCAAACAAAGTCGCGGACGTGAGTGGTTCCTGAAGACGGCCGGCCCCTTCGAAAACAGCGGACTCTTGTCGGGTTCCTCTACGTCGTTCTCAAGGGCCATGAGTCCATCTTTGCGGGCCTTGTTGAGCAGGTCGTACATCATCTTGAGAGAATCGAGGTAAGCCTGTTTAGTGTACTTAGAGCCGCCGAAGACGCCGCCGATTCCGCCGGCGATCTGCTTAAGAATGTGAAGCGGATTGGCGATGAGGATGGTGCCGATAGCGGCCCCCCCGATAGTAATCAGTTCGGCGGGCTGAAGGAGGACGCGGATATTTCCGTGCTCCATGAGATAGCCGGCGGCGACGCAGCCGAACACCACGACAATGCCGATAATGGCGAACATGATTTAACTCGTCTGGCTCAATTTCCCGACCGCGAATTGACGGACCCGGCCGCGACCGCGCGGCCGGGCAGCGCGACTCGATTTCCGCCGGGCCCGGGCTGTGCGCGATCCAGAATCAATTCGGCAGTGTCGCCGATCCGGGCGCCGGTGCAGCCGATCAAGACCGTCACTGACAGTTCTTCTCCCCACCACTGAATCGTGGCGCTGGCCATCGTCTTAAAGATCCGAGCGCTGATTGTTTGCAGCGCGTCTTCGGGGCAGCCACTCAAGATCGCCAGAAATCGCTTCTCACTCCAGCTGCCGACGAAATCGGTTGGCCACACGGTATTTCTCAAAGTTCGAGACAATATCTGGAGGATGGATCGGCAAGCCACCTGCCCGTTTCGGGTGCGAAATTGGGCGAGCTCGGGAACTTCGACACAAATCACGCCAAAGGGAATTTGCAGCTGGGTGAACGTGCCCAGCGCTTCCTGGAGGTGGGCTTGCGTCATGGCTTGGTTGGGCAATCCGGTGGTGTCGTCGAGGCAGCCGCGTTCGCGCGTGTTGCGTTCGTTCAGATCGTGACCGGCGATGGCAAACTCGCCTCCAAAGGTTTGGATGATGCCGATGATGGAACCGTGTTTATCGCGCAGAGGGATGGCCCAGGTATGCACTTGAGTGCGATGTCCGGATTTGTGATGAATGAAGGTGACGGCCTCCACGGGTTTGGCATCGTGCAAGGCGATGGCGATCGGGCATTTCTCATTGCACATTTCGCAACTGTTCTGGTTGCAATGCAGGAGGATGTTCTCGGTGCAGGCGTGGCCGAGGACATCGATGCGGGCGTAACCGGTGATGTGTTCGGCGCCGTCGCTCCAGAAGACGATCTTTTGCTGCAGGTCGAGAACGCTCACCCCGATTTGCAAACTGTCGAGGATGTCGCGGTAAGTATCGGGATCGCGAAAGGCTGGCATGTCGGCGCAGGAATCCTGCTGGTTTATTCATCGGCAGAAAACGGCTTTGGCTTCAGAGGCGCCGGCGTGATGGAATTGGGAACACTGTCACCGAAATCACAGTAAAGAGGCGGCTTTGCAAAGGCTTGGGGGATGGCACTTAAGGGACACCTAATGGCACGATGGTGCCATTTGCAAAATCCTGCCTCAAGTTTAATTTTTCAGGTGAGCAGTTCTGGGGGAGGGCTGCCCGGGCGCCTCGATCTCGAAAGAGATTCGAGGCGCTCGTTATTTGGGGAGGGGTTCTGAAATGGACTCTCCATCTTCCGTGCGGTCTCAGGTGTTGGGTCTTAGGTCCTTGCGTAGGACCCAGGATCTAAGACCTGTGACCTAAGACCGACTCCTCAGTTGGTGGAAATCGTGAAATTGACCGTGATTTTGGCTTCGGTTTCGACCGGTTCGGTGCCTTCCAGGTGAGGTTTGAAGTGCCATTGCCGGACGGCGTCCTGGGCCGCCGAAGCGAGGATATGCGGGCCGCTGACCACGCGCAGATTCTGAATGATTCCGTCCCGACCAATCAGCGCCTGCAGAATGACCGATCCTTGTACTTTCATTTGCCGCGCCAGCAGCGGATAGTCAGGCCGCACCGGGTGGGCCACGATGTCGGACGCGTCCGTAGTCATGCGCACGCGCTCGGACACATTCGTGGTCAGATTTGCAGCGGTCTCGATATTCGCGGCTGCACTGGGCCCTGTTACTGCTTGCGCGGATGTGCCCGGTTGCAAATCCACCCGTATGGAACTGCTGCCCGGCCGGAGGGTCTGATGGGAATCGCCGGCGACTACCTCCACTTCGAGCGGGGGCAATGCGGTGCGAGTGGTGGTGACCGGAGCGACCGGATCGGATGGGGCGGGAGTCTGGACAGCCATAGCGACTCGGTGTTTCGACCCGTGCTTCGATCTCGCGGCCATGACCGGTTTAACCACCACCGCGGAGGGCAGCGCTGGAGCTTGCTTGGCGGGAACGCTTTCGACCGGCTGGTCAGATTCGGCGTCCGGCGCATCTGGAAACCAGAAGTCGCGATCGTGCCAAAGCACGACGCCCAACGCCAACAGAAGCAGACATAGCGACCCCACCATTAATCTCCGCTGTTTGGGATCTTCGGGTACACGCTTGAGGGAATCCGCCAGCAAGGCTTGGTCGGGCTTCTTTGCGATGGTGTTCAGAGTTGACATTGTGGAAACCGGGGCTGCATCCCGGGGGAGGGCTGGCGCAACCGCTAGTATGCCTCGAAAACGCGATAAAGGCCAGCAAAAGGTGCGAGTTTACCAGACTCTGGGGGGTATGATTCCCTCAGTAGGGCGTGGCCGGAAAACCCCGTCTGGGACGAAACTTTCAGAGGGTCTGGTGAATCCCATGCTGCAAGCCAAAGATAAGTCCTTTGCGGGAGCACATTTCCTGCTAAAGCCGCCTAATCTCTGAAGGTCACTCCATGAAGAACGCGGTTCGCAAAATCAACGAAAGCAAAGTGGATAGGAAGAAATTCCAGCAAATTAGCCGGCGCGAGTTGCTTAAGCTGACGCCGATACTCGCGCTGGGTGCGTTCGCCATCCCCAGTCTGCAGGAAGGACTGCTGAAGAAGGGTTTGGGGTTCAGCGACTGGGCTTCGGCGCGGCTTTTCCGGTCCGGCCATCTGGCGCCGACTTTCGACAATGCCGAACTGACTCCGTTTGCGAAGTTTCCCATCAATGGGTACGACGTGGACGATCCGGGAGTGATCTTCGAGAACTGGACGCTGACCGTCAGCGGTGCGGTTAAGAAGCCCGGGGATTACACGTTGGCGCAGGTGCAGGCACTGCCGCGCTATCGTCAAAACACTCGCCATATCTGCGTTGAAGGCTGGGATGTGATTGGGCGGTTCGGCGGGGCGCGGCTCTCGGATTTTCTGGTAATGGTGGGTGCGGATCCTACTGCCCGCTTCATCGAGGTGAACTGCGCCGACGACTATTACGAGTCGCTGGACATGGCGACGGCGCTGCATCCACAGACTTTGCTTTGCTATGAGATGTATGAACAGCCCTTGACCCGGGCGCATGGCGCGCCGCTGCGACTGCAGATCCCCACCAAGATCGGCTACAAGCAGGCCAAGTATTTGACGGATTTAAAAGTTTCGCACGTGCGGGATCGAGTCGGGTACTGGGAAGATCAGGGCTATTCGTGGTTTTACGGATTGTAAAGCGTAAGGTGAGAGCGTCGGAGGTGGGAATGAGCGCGGCCGTTATCGAAATCGTTCAGACTAAGGGCAAGAATGCAAACGGGGAAGAAGAAGCGGAAGTAGTGGGACGGGCGGCTTATGAGCATCCGTTGGCGGTGCGACTGTGCCACTGGCTGAACGCAGTGTCGCTGTTTGTGATGGTCGGAAGCGGGCTGCAGATTTTTCGCGCTTTCCCTAGCTTTGGGGCCAAGATTCCGCAGAAAGACTTGCTGCACTGGCCGAGAGCGTTCGCCATTGGCGGATGGCTGGGTGGCGCGCTGCAATGGCACCTCACCTTCATGTGGATCTACATTGCGACCGGGCTTTTTTATCTGGGCTACCAGCTTTTCAGCGGTAACTACCGGCAGGTTTTATTTACGCATCGCGACATTCCGGGCGTGTGGCCGATGGTTCGGCATTATTTTTTCTTTGGTCCGAAGCCCACGGTGCGTGAAGCTTACAACCCGCTGCAGAAGCAGGCTTACACGACCGCGATCGTGCTGGGAGTTCTCTCGGTGCTTACCGGGCTTGCGGTGTGGAAGCCGGTGCAGTTTTCCTGGCTGGCCTGGATGATGGGAGGATTTCACTATGCACGCATCTGGCATTTCGCAGTAATGTGGGCGATTTTGTTTTTTGTGCTGGGGCATCTGGTGATGGTGATTTTGCATGGCTGGAACAATTTTGTTTCGATGATCACGGGTTGGAAGAAAGATCCGGAATACTGATGGAGCAGGTCTTGGGTCTTAGGTCATGTGTGCTCGGAAAATCGAGGCCTCAGACCTAAAGCGAGGATTGCGAGCCGGATGTCCGAGCCAAGCATAGTGTTGAACAAACCGGGGCCAACTGGCGGCACGCGCGAGCAGGATCTGATTTTGAGCGTGCAGCGTGGGCAGCATGAGTTGTTTTACGAACTGGTGCGGCCCTATGAACGGCGGGTCTACGCCGCCGCCCTCGCGATTCTGCGCAACGAGCATGATGCTGAGGATGCGGCGCAGGAAGCGATGCTGAAGGCGTTTGCGAATATCCGGCAGTTCCGGGCGGAGGCGCGATTCAGCACGTGGCTGATCCAGATCACAGTGAACGAAGCCTTGATGCGCCGGCGAAGGGAGCGAACTGTCGTTATGGAAGGCTTAGACGGGCGTCGGTCGGGCTCGGGCGATGAAGAAAGCGAATATGCGCCGCGTGATTTCGCTGACTGGCGCGAGATTCCGTCAGAAGCGTTGGAGCGCAAGGAAGTGCGGCAGCGGCTGGCGGAGGCGCTGGGCACTCTCGACCGGAAGTATCGCGAAGTGTTTGTGCTGCGCGATATGGAACATTTGAACATTCAGGAGACAGCCGAAGCGCTGGGCATCACGGTGGCTTCGGTGAAGACGCGGCTGTTGCGGGCGCGCCTGATGCTGCGCGATCTGCTGGCTGCCGGATGGGAGCAGGGCTGGTTCAGCCGGCTGCCGTTCGAGAAGGGGAACAAGCCATGGTAGAGAACCAGAGAATGTTGAACTGCGAACAGGTGTGTCGCGAGATTTCGAACTACGTGGACGGGGACATCGACGCGGCGCTGGGCTCTGCGATGGACGAGCATTTCCGTGGCTGCAAGCGCTGCGCTTCGCTGCTGGCGGGTACGCGGAATGTGGTCCGGCTTTATGGGGATGAACGGATGCTCGAGGTGCCTGTCGGCTTCGGGCAGAGGCTGGAGAAGAGATTAGAGAAGCGGCTGGCAAGGAATGCTGGGAGCGGGCGGGGATGGTCGACTTGGTCGGCTTGGCTGGTGCCCGTGGCGGCGATGGTTTTGATCGCCGGAGGGGTGCTGTTGACGAACTCGCTTACCGGCGGGCGTTTCATGCGGTCGTACCATGCGGAACCCGCCAACAATATTCCCCCTGATCTGGTGGTGGTGGTTTCCGATGGATCGAAGCTCTTTCATGTGCCGGGGTGTGCTTTCATTCATGACAAGGCCTCGGAACGGACGACTACTGCGAAGGAAGCGATACGGGATGGGTACGTGCCCTGTACGCGGTGTTTGCGGCAGTATTTGAAGACGGGGCTAACGAAGCATCCTGGGGTGGAGGCTGCGGATGTTGCTAGTCCGGAAACGGATGAAGACGAACAGGAAGTTCTAAGTACGGCTGGACATTAGAAAAGCGCGGGCGGTTAGCCCGCGCCTGCGTTCTGGACGAACCAAATTAGTTGGGCTTCATCTGGTCGTTCTTCATTGAGTCGTCTTTCTTCATGCTGTCATCTTTCTTCATGGTGTCGGTCTTTGCCGTCTTCTTGTTGGCTTTGGCGGTCTTGGACTTGGCCGTGCTCTTGCTGTCCTTCTTCATCGAGTCGTCTTTCTTCATGGTGTCTTGCTTCATGTTGTCTTGCTGCATCGAATTCCCGCTGGACTGGGCAAAGGCTGCCATCGAAGCGGCCAGGATGCAGGCGAGCGTCAAGCCGAGAGTTTTCTTCATAATGTTCTCCTTGTGAGTAGCGAGTAAGGTCGACCGGCAGGTCTTCACCCTGCAGGCTTGAGATGAGATGAGCCGGCGCGGGCAAAGTTACACCAGGAGGCGGCAAGAATCAATAACGGGGATAAAAGATAGTGGTGCAGTTTTGGCTTGCGCGCTGGGCCGGTTCAGCGGGAGATTTTTCGCTACGCCTAGACGGCTCCGCTCAGGATGACAGTCGTCGGGCCACGCCCTTTCCGAGTGGCATGTCCTCGTACGATCCTGCTTAGCAGGCGAGTTGGTCGCGGGAGATCGTCAGTCCGCTCAAATTACCCAGTGCGGTTGCGGCGACCGATTCGGTTTTGAAGAACTCCTGCGCCAGGCTTTGCAGATCGTCTGCAGTTACGGCTTCGATCTTCTCGATCAGTTCGTCGAGGTCCTGGAAGTGGTCGAAATACATTTCCTGACGAGCGAGGTTTGACATGCGTGCCGTGCTTGATTCGAGCGAGAGCATCAGACTGCCTTTGAGTTGATCTTTGGAGCGGCGCAGTTCTTCCGCGGGCACTGGCTCGGTCTTCAGGTTATGAAATTCGCTGACCACCGCCTTTACCACCTTGCTTGCTGAGGCAAGAGACGTGCCGGCGTAGACGGCCATGCATCCGGTATCGCGGTAGGGATTGAGGTCGCTATAAATCGAGTAGGCCAGGCCCTGGCGCTCGCGGATGTTCTGGAACAGGCGGGAACTCATGCCTCCGCCGATCAAGGTGTTGAGAATGTAGCCGGCGTGGCGCTTTTCGTGCGCGATAGGATACGCGGGAACGCCGATGCAGAGCTGAACCTGCTCGAGCGCCTTCTTGTTGCGCAGCACGATGCGCGGGACGATCTTCGGTATCGGCGAGTGGAATCCGTTCTTCGCGGGTTTCAGGTGCTCAAAGTGCTTGACCACTAAGTCGACGAACTGGTCGTGGTCGAGGTGTCCGGCGGCAGCTACGATGATGTTGCCGGGGGCGAAGCGGTGGTTATAGGTGTCGAGCACGGTCTCGCGCTCGAATTTCTTCACTGTTTCTTTTGTGCCCAAGATCGGCTTGCCCAGAGGATGATCTTTCCAGAAGTTCTGGGTGAAGATTTCATGGACGAGGTAGTCGGGATTGTCTTCGTCCATTTTAATTTCTTCGAGGATCACGCCGCGCTCGCGGGCGATGTCCTCGGTGGTGAAGGTGGGATGGAGAACGAGATCGGTGAGAATGTCGAGAGCGACCGGCACATGCTCGTCGAGTACCTTGACGTTGAAGCAGATGCATTCTTTGGAGGTGAAGGCGTCCATGTTGCCGCCAATGGAATCGACCTGACGGGCGATCTCCTCGGCAGTGCGGTGCTTGGTGCCTTTAAAGACCATGTGCTCGATGAAATGGGAGATGCCGTTCGATTGCGGCGTCTCGTCGCGAGAACCGGTTTCGAGCCAAATGCCGATGGAAGCCGAGCGGATGTGCTCCATCTGCTCGGTGATGACGGTGAGGCCGTGGGGCAAGACTTGACGACGAATATTGCGGACTTCTTTTGCCATATTAATGCGAGAGTGGAACTTCCCCAGAGGTACGTCACTATTCTTACACATCCGGCGGGGTTGGGTGGGGTGTGCGAGAATAAGATGGTTAGTGATTTAGAATCAGTTGGTTGCGGGTATTCTGCCGGGCGCAGGGCGTTCAGATAGCGATCTGATCCAACATCGGAGGCACTGCAGTGAAGGAGCAGCGAGAATGGATTGACATCATTGATCCGCCGATGATTTGTGGCGTGCTCTCAGTGTTGCCATGTGCCTATGTTGGGGGCTGTGTGCTGGCCCATGATTTGTTCGGCGTTTGGTGGTGCAAAGAGAGTCCAGCATATGCAGTTATTGGAATTTTCTTGTCCGTTCCCTTGTCCGCAATTGCGGGCGCCTATAGGTCTCGTTTTTGGTGGCTCGTAACCGCGATCTCGGCGGGTACGCTGCTTTTCTTTATGTTCAAGCTGCACTAGTGTCGGGCGGGAATGCTCTCAACCGTGACTAAACTTCTCACATCATCGCTGCTTGGTATGGACCGCGGGGAGATCGATGCGCTGGTGACCGAAGCGGGTGAGCCGAGCTATCGCGCCAAGCAGATCATGGATGCGTTGTATCGGGAACGAGTGGAGACGCTGGAGGAAATTTCCACGTTGCCGCGTGAGTTCCGGGAGCAGTTGGAACGGAGCGGAGTGAGTGTTGGGGCGGCGCGGATTGAGAAGAAATTTGTTTCCGTTGATGGCACGGTGCGTTACTTGATTGGGTTTGCGGATGGGCAGAGCGTGGAGACGGTCTGGATGCCGGAGGGGGATGGTGGGGAAGCCGGGGATGGGAGTGAAGCTGGGGCAGAAGCTGAGAGTATCGCGGCAAGTACCTCCGGGGCTAGAGCCCAATTTCAGACCAGCGCGCATATCGCGGCGTTGAAACGCTCCACCACCCAAAGGCCCGGTCGTTCGACGATTTGCATTTCGAGCCAGGTGGGTTGCGCCGTGGATTGCCAGTTTTGTCTGACCGCGTTGCTCGGGGTGAAGCGCAATCTGACCGCAGGGGAAATTGTGGGACAGGTGTGTGCAGTGCTGAAAGATCAGAAAGTTTCGCCGCCTGAGGATCGCATCAACCTGGTGTTCATGGGTATGGGCGAGCCCTTTCTGAACTACGAGAATTTCGTAAAGGCTTCGCGGTTGCTGGTGGAGGGCGTCGGGATTGCGGAGCGGCGGATGACGGTGTCGACGGCGGGGATTGTGCCGCGCATCCGTGACTTTGGCGAAGAAAAAATTCGTCCAAAGCTGGCGATTTCCTTGAATGCTTCGAATGATGCTCTGCGCACTGAGTTGATGCCGCTGAACAAGAAGTGGACGCTGAAAATGCTGATGGCGACGGCGCGGGAATTTCCTTTGCGCACGCGCGAGTGGATCACGTTCGAATACGTGCTGCTTGGCGGAGTGAACGATGCCCCCGAGCATGCGAGAGAAGTGGCCGAGTTGGTGCGTGGGATTCGCTGCAAAGTAAATCTGATTGCGCTGAACCCGGGGCCGGGAATTGATTTTACGACTCCTAGCGTGGAGCGGGTGATGGCGTTTCAGAACATTCTGCGCGATGCGGGGATTCCTGCGTTCGTAAGGCGTCCGCGGGGCCGCGACATTTATGCCGCCTGCGGGCAACTCAAGCGAACGGTTGAGGCCGCCACATTACCGGAACCCCAGGATCAGACGGTTTCTCCTTCTCCAGCTGCGGAGGGATGACGGGGATCTCGACGCGGATGGTGGTTCCCACGTTCTGGTCTTGCCGCCAGAGAATCCGTCCATTGTGTTGTTGCAGGATGCCCTGACACGCGCTCAGTCCCAGGCCGGAGAGGGTTTCCGGGGAATCGAGATCGGGCGCAGCGTTTCCGAGAGTCTGGTTCCTGGTGTCCTCGGGGCTGGCATCAGAGATGTGGATGATGGCAGTGCCGTTCTTGCTCTCCGCGGAGATGGTGAGAATCCGGCTGCCATGCTGGCCGACGGCATGCAGCGCGTCGTTGATGATTTGCACGCAGACCTGAAGCAACTGGTTGGAGTCTCCGCGAACCAGCAGAAGTTCCTGCGGATACTCGGTGCGGACTTCGATTTTAAGAGCTTGCCACTGAGGTTGCGAGAGTTTCACGGCAGTGCGCAGCAAGGTGTTGAGATCGACGGGAGCCATGGCAGCCGGGCCTTGTTTGGCAAAGCTGAGCAGGCTCGCGACCAGCGACCGGGTGCGCCGGGCATGCTGCCCGATTCTTACCGCCAGTTCGCTCTGTTCCGCAGTGAGGGGCGTACATAGCAACAGATCGGAATAACCAAGCATGGCCGTGATGGGATTGTTGAGTTCATGAGCGGCGCCGCCCAGCAGTTGGCCGATCGAAGCCAGCTTTTCGGACTCCGTGATCTGGGTCTGCAATCGCTTCAGGTTGCTGAAGGATTCGCGCGAGTGGGTCAGGAGGCGGAGCAATTCCCCGTCGAGCAGGCGCTGCCGGACGAAAACCATGGCACCCATCAGAACGGCTGCTGCCAGTGTCAAGACCACGCGGAACGACTGGACGCGAGTGGGCACTGCATCATCGAGCAGAGCCCACGCCGCAAAGATCGGGAGCGAAAAGGCCGCGATCATGCCCAGCCTGGCGAGCCATACTCCGTGCGCGGTGGAAGTGGAGCGGACACCGGGTTGCGGCTCGCTTTCGTGCGTCCGCAGACCGATGATCGTGATCCAGGCCATGGAAACCGCGAGGGGAATGTCGTAGAGACTTCCGCTGTAGTAGAGGCGCCGGGCGATGGCCCAATTGGCGATGTAAGAAAAGGCGGCGTAGGTGAAGGTGGCACCGAACAGATTCGCGTAGAAGATTTTCCAGCCGCCTTTGCTTCCCAGCCAGGCCAGAAGCAAGGCGCCCAGAAACGCCACTTTCTCGATGAGATACAACGAATTCAGACCCTGGTTATAGGCCGGTATGTTTGGCACGACATACTGCCAAGGAATCACGATGAGGACGTAGAGATAGATCCACCAAACCATCATCAGAGCAAAATCGAGGCGGCGGAGGCGGGCGGCGTACTCATCCTGCGGAGCATGAGGACGGAGCGCCAGAGCAGCCATCAGCGGCACGAAGTGCAGAAAAAGAATCATGTCGCCGGCGCACAGGTCGGGGACATCGGTGCGCAACCAGAGTTCGAAGTAGATCCAGACGAACTGGTAGGCAAACCAGAAACCAATGCCGGTGGCCATGAGCAACCAGAACAGGCGCAAGCGCCCGCGCGAGCGCACGACGTGAGGGATAAAGGAGAGCGTTCCGGAAAGCAATAAGAGGAACTGACTCATGTCGCTGAGAGCCGTGAGTCGAAAAGACTGCGGCAGAGTCAGAGCAGCCAGGACTAGAGTCGCAAGGCAGGCTGCAACTGCCCCGGTCCAGAATTTGGCATAGGTGCGCAAGAAGAAGACGATCCTCGCTGCCATTCTAAATTGGGATTGGACGAGGTCCGGGTTACTGAAGTAACAGCCGGCGGAAGACAGGGGGCCTAATGCAAGCGCGGAACTCTGGCGGAAAGTTTTGCTTGCTACCCGTCTTTCTTATCAATAATATGCGAGACATTTCTGTTACCCTGACAAGTTCCACGCGCTCGGGCGCGGAGTTGACTCAACTTGCACGCTGAAGGAAATCAACGTTATGTCGGAAGGCCGCTAGTTCCAGCCGATCCGAGCGAGATCCGGAGAATCGAGCGCTGGCTGGCCACAGCACGCGTTTTCCTGGCGATCTCCGCCCTAGCGGCCATTTACATGGATCCCACTCAGCTGGGACAAGCGCCGGTGGCCTATGGTCTGCTGGGCTTTTACCTCATCCATGGCGTTCTGGTGATGACGCTGCTGCGGCGAAGAAAGCAGTCGACCGCGGCATTTCGCGTCTTCGTTCATGCTGCCGATATCGTATGGCCGGCGTTCATCTCAGTATTTGCCGAGGGTCCCCGGAGTCCGTTCTTTCTGTTTTTCTTTTTCGTGCTGGTTGCATCAGCCTACCGTTGGGGCTTGTGGGAGACATTGGGCACGGCGGCAGCAGAAGTAGTGTTGCTGTGGGCGGAGAGTTTCGTCGTGCTTCACGTTTGGGCGACTCGTGGCGGGCAGACTGCCGTGGCATGTATTGGCGGGCCTGCAAGTCAATGTAGCCGAGTTTGAACCCAAGCGCTTGTTCATGCTGTCGGTCTACCTGCTGGTGATGGGACTACTGCTGGGTTATCTGGCGGAGCAACAGAAGCATCTGCGGGCGGAGAAAGCAGTAGTGACCCGTTTGTTGTCGAAGGTGCGGGTGGATGCGGGACTCACGGGAACGTTGCAGCAAATCAGCCGCGAAATCGTTAGCATGTACGGGGCAGATCGGCTATTGGTCGCCTCGCAGGAAATACACAGCCACAGAACCTTTCTTGGCGAATTGCATAACGGAGATGAGACTTCCGATTTTGTGTGGCTGGACTCCAGCCCGCGGGAATCGAAGATTTATCTGGAGGATTTTCCGGGAGAAGCATTTTACGCAACCAGCGAGGGAGACCGCTGGGTCGTAGTCGCACTGGACCGCGAAGGCAATCAGCTGCCGTCGCCCTCCACCGACGCGATAGTCCGGCTCAGGCAGCGCCAATCCTTCAGCTCTGCCGTTGCTGTTTCTTTTGTCTTCGGAGGTGAATGGCGGGGCCGCGTGCTGGTGTTTGATCCGTCGTGGCATGGCGACACGCAGGAGCAGCTGCGCTTTCTGCTCGATTTGTTCCGGCAAGTTGGGCCCGCGGTTTACAACGTTTACCTGCTGCACCGGCTGAGGCGCCGTGCCAGTGCGGCGGAACGCGCGCGTTTCGCCCGGGAACTGCACGATGGCGCGGTGCAGTCGCTGATCGCGGTGGAAATGCAGGTGGATGTCCTGCGGCGCCAGGCGGGAACGACGCCGGCTGTGGTCGCCGGCGAACTGGGCCGGATCCAGGGACTGTTGCGCGAAGAGGTTCTCAAGCTGCGGGAACTGATGCAGCAGATGAAGTCGATCGACGTGGATGCCCGACGATTCCTGCACCTGGTGACCGACACGGTGGAACGGTTCGAACGGGAAACTGGAATTTCGGCGCGCTTCGTGACCGATGCCGGGAAATTGGAGATGCCGCGACAAAGTCTGCAGGGAACTCCTGCGGATTGTGCAGGAGGGGCTGGTGAACGTGCGCAAGCACAGTCAGGCGCGCCATGTGCTGGCGCGGCTGGGTTCGAGTGCCAGCCAGTGGAGCCTGACGCTGGAAGACGACGGCAGGGGGTTCCCGTTCTCCGGCCGCCTCACGCAGGAAGAATTGGATCAAACGGGCAGGGGGCCCATGATCATCAAAGAACGTGTACGTTTAATTGGGGGCGCACTCACGATAGAATCAACCCCCGGAGTAGGAACACGCCTGGAAATCAAAGTTCCGAGAGGTGGAGAAGTCTCCGATGAACTTTAAGAAGTCACAGCCTGTTCGTATCGTGATCGCCGACGACCATCCAATTTTCCGCGATGGCCTGCGGCGGCTTCTGGAAGCCGAACCGGATTTGAAGGTGCTGGGCGAGGCCTCCGATGGTGCCGAAGCCGTAAGACTGGCGCGGCAATTGAAGCCTGACATTCTTTTGCTCGACCTGGCGATGCCCAAGCATCCGGGATTGGAAGCATTGCGCGATTTGAGCACTGGCTCGAATTCGACTCCGGTGCGCGTAATCCTGTTGACGGCGGCGGCGGAGAAGAGCCAGATCGTGGAGGCTCTGCAGCTGGGCGCGCGGGGCGTGGTATTGAAAGACTCCGCCACGCAACTGCTGCTGAAGGCGATCCACACCGTGATGTCAGGCGAGTACTGGGTGGGACGGGAGAGCGTTTCCAACCTGGTGCAATACCTGCGCACGCTGGTGCAATCTTCGAGCGACGAAGCCCGGCAGAAGAAGTTTGGCCTCACCCCGCGCGAATTGGAGATTGTTGCGGCGGTAGTGGCGGGATACTCGAATAAAGAGATTGCAGAATACTTCAAGATCAGCGAAGACACGGTCAAGCACCACCTCAGCAACATCTTCGACAAGCTGGGAGTGTCTACGCGTCTGGAGTTGGCGCTGTTTGCGGTAAACCAGTCGCTACCTCTGAAAAGCATTGGCTGACAAGGACTTAGCAGTCGCTCGAGTAACCCGATCGAGTAACCATGGGATAGCACTTACGGGCCATTGGCGGGCTTGGTCCGGTCGCTTATGATTTTCTGACGAACAGCCTCAGGGCGGAAAACTGAGCCGGTCACAACTTTTGGGTTGTTCCCTTCGTAGGGGCGAGGGGAGTCTGGCTGAAAATAAATTCTTGAGGAGACGGAGCCCGTGGCAAAACTTTGGCAAGCATTTTGGAACGATGAGAGTGGTCAGGATATCGCGGAATACGCGGTGATGCTGGCCGTGATTCTGGTAATCGTCGTCGGCACGGTCCGGCTCATTGGATCGAACGCCAACAACGTATTCTCCAGCGTTGGCAGCGCTCTGCAGTAGTCCCCAAGCGGGCAATTGATATTGATGTTTACGTGGCGCGCCAGGCGGCGCGCCATTTCGTTTTTCGGCAGCGCCTTCAGAAATGCCAGGGAAGCCGCGCGTTATCCCAACTCAATTCGCTAAGCGGGCAAGACCTATCGCACTCACGTCTCTTACTTCGTGGCAGGCGCGGTGAGCGCGACCTTCTCGTTGCCCGGAGTTGAGAGCCTCGTGAGGTAAGGGAAGAATGGCGTGATCTCGAACGGTATGTTCTCGCGCGCGGAAGCCAGCGCCACCGGCTTTGCCTTTGCCAGTTCCACCTGATCGCTCCAGGGATCGAGCTTGATGCGTCCGCCGAGCGGAAGCGCGGCAATCTGATCGGTGCGATTCGGCTGCAGCGCGGGCGCGGACGCCAGCAGCGCTGCCATGCGGACGTCTTTGCCATTGTCCCAGGCGAAGCCGTTGCCCAGATGCGGGCGAATCAAATTTGGCAGTTCAGGCGCATGTTCTTGCAGGGACTTCAGGAACAGCCCCGCGGTTCCCAGCTTGTCCTTGTAGGGAGAGTTCTTCAGCAGCTCCAAAGCCTTGACATCCGCAGCTTCTTCTTCACCTGGCCGGCGTTTGAAATCCATGCGCTGGAACGAGTCTTCATCGGGGAAGAACATGCGGTCGTTGAACGCCAGCCTGGTGTCGAGCTTATGTCCCAGCACGATGTGGCCGAGTTCGTGGGCGAGAATCATGGCGAGCGAGGCTTCGTCGGGAAGCACATCGAGCAAGCCCCGGCTGATCACGATGGTGTGCCCGATAGTGAACGATTCCAGAGGCGAGGTGAGCAGTACACGGCAACGAATATCGCCCTGCAGATCGATGTTATTCGTGACCATGAGATTGTTGACCACGGTCAGAAGGACCTTATCCACATCGCCGGGAGGCGCCAGCAGGCCGATCTTCTGCAGGCGCTCGACCGCGTTATCTTCAGCCTGGCGTTCCCACATGCGCTCGGCCATCACGGGCGACGCATCGGCGGCTGCATCGCTCTGATCTTTCACCGAAGCCTGAGGAGAATCCACCAGAATCTGCGTGAACTCTGAATTCTTGGTCAGGGCTTTCAGGTCGTATCCCCAGAGACGGGTCTGAGCCCGGAAATGCAAACTCTTGGCGATGCCGGACTTGAGGTCGGATTCCTCGCTGTAGACGTAGGCTGGCAGCCATGTTCCGGGACGAAGATTCAGGCGCCAACTGTCGAAGTGCAAGTAGTAGCTGGTTCTGGGGTGGGGAGAATAAGTACCGTTAAAGCGAACCACGTTGTAATCCTGATCCTCGACCCAGATTCTGCCCAGGAAGCGGGCCGTGCCCGCATCTGCCCTGGGCTCAACATCGATCACCAGGCAGCGAACTTCTCCCAGAAACTCGCGACGAACGAAAGTGAATTTGTAATACCGCTTCTGAAAATCAGTATCGAGGATCACCATCTGGGCGAACCCCAGCGGCAGGAAATGCAGCGAGTAAAGGCCGGTGAGGTGTTTCATCATGCGATGGCCGAAGCCGGGCTGGCCTACGAACGAAGTGTCTTCCGGGCCATCGCTCATGTCGAGGCGACCCAGGAAGTACTGGTCATTTGACGGGTAGGCATTGCCGTCTTTGTCGTTTTTGAGGTCCTGGAGATAAGTCTCGACCATGGGATGCATGTGGCGCATCTGGGCCAGGAAGAGATGCTCTCTCTCGACCATGCGGTCGATTACGTCATTGAAGGAAGCCGCTGGCGCAGAAGCTACCTGGCTCGGCGCCTTGCGCTGCCGGGGCCGCACCGGTCGCCGCAGTTGGGGGCGCCGGAGAGGCTGAATCCTGCGACAGCACGGGCAGTGAGCAGACCAGCCACAGAAACAACGAAAGCGAACCTACCTGGAGAATACGCATAAAACCCTTCTGGGAGAACCCTACGCCATCTGAAAAATAATGTGCAAGACGACCGTGGAATCGGTCGGCTGGCCATCCCTCACCGCTGGCTTGAAGTGAATCTGTTCGGCGGCCTTGACGGCGTTATCGTCGAGACCGTGACCCAATCCGTGGACCACGCGCAGCGACACGGAGCCTGCCGGAGGCCTCCAGAACCACTTCCAGGAGCACCTCACCTTCAATCCGCAAATTCCGGGCTTCTTGAGTATAGACCGGAGTTGGCTTGGAAATAATTTCCGCAGGCAGCACATTAGCCGCGGTTTCTGCGGGACGAGATTGCACGGTCGGGGGCGCGGGCACATCAGCGCTGGCAAAGCCGCTGGCTTGAACCGTACCTGTGGCTCGAGGGCGAGTGTCAGGGACTGCCGTGCCGTTGCCAAAGCCGGAACTTACGACTACGCCGGGCACGCCTTTGGCGCCGCCCGGTTCCGTTGCCATAGCCTGGCCCGGATGGGAGATCGAACGATCCGGCGGACGCGATATTGACCGCTTTGGTTTGACCTGCTTTGGCAGGAATTCCATTAGGGTCGCCGAAGCCTCCGGTCTGCACCTGCGAAGGAGCGCGCGCCAACGTGGGAGTAGCCGAACTCCCGGTGGAAAATACGTTCGTCCTTACCGCCTGCTTGGGAATTACAGGCGCTGGCGCCGGAGGCAGCAGGCTCCAATTTACTGGCGGCGATGGTGACCGTCGGAGCAGTCTCGTCTTCCACTTTCACTGGAGCCTTCGGCAGGGGCGCGGGCAGGCGGAGGGCGTCGGCGGGCGGATCCAGCCGGGCGATGACCGCGGGCTGCCGTAAGCGGAGCAGCGGTTGCGGCTGATGATTCACCGGAACCGGAGTGCTCACCAGCTCAACCGAGCGAAATGTGTGCTCCGGAGCCGCGACAACGGTGGGATACAGCAAGCGCACCCACATCAGAAGCACGACCACCGCGGCCTGCATGCCAGTGCTGAAAACGAATTCTGTCCAAGGCTTTCTCGTCTTCGGGAGCAGGGAGAAGAGTGTCTCTTGGGAAGCAGAAGAACTCATAGTCGCTTTTACTCGTCCGTCCTTCAAACCCGGGTTTGGGTTTGAAAGTTTCTCGGCCCCGGGCAGCGCTGGGAGCCTGGGACTACAGGGGGTCGAGGAGTCCATAGTTTACTACCTCACGGCTGGCTGCCTACTAGCAAAATCTGCACGGCAAAGGCCATTTCCCCGCTCAAATCGGGAAGTCTATCCTGCTGATCTTTCAATTACTTACGCGACCGCGCCGACGGCCAGCCGGGACCGGGCAAGAAAGAGCAAAAAATTACACCTCAAGCGAGTCCTTTAGCTTCCGAATCGCCCAGCCTCTGCCCACTCCTGGCGGCGCCGTTGGTCTTAGCAGCGCACAACCTTCGGACTATCGATCCCCTTGGTCGCATTGCGGGTGTCGACCACCAGCTGAGCTTCGCCGACGATCTTTTTATAGTCATAGTCGGAGTGATCGGTGACGATCACGATGCAATCGTACTGGCCCAGCTGTTCCAGCTCCGTGCGTTTCATCTGCAAATCGTACTTGCGTCCCTTTCCGATCAACGGGAAATAAGGATCGTGATAGCTGACCTGGGCGCCTTCATGTTGCAGGAGTTCGATGATGGTGAGGGCGGGAGACTCGCGCAGATCGTCGATATCTTTCTTGTAAGCGACGCCCAGAATCAGGACGCGCGCACCGTTTACCGATTTCTTGTGCTGGTTCAATGCTCCGCCGATGGAAGCCAGCACGTGGTAAGGCATGTTGGTGTTGATTTCTCCCGGCCAGCTCGATGAAGCGGGTGCGGAAGTCATACTCCTTGGCCTTCCACGACAAGTAGAAGGGATCGACCGGAATGCAATGACCACCCAGGCCGGGTCCGGGATAGAAGGGATGAAAGCCGAAAGGCTTGGTGGAAGCGGCTTCGATGACTTCCCAAATATCCAGATTCATGCGCAGGCAGAGCATCTTAAGCTCGTTGACCAGAGCGATGTTGACGCAGCGGTAAATATTCTCCAGCAACTTGGTCATCTCGGCCGCGGCGGGCGAGGAGACGGGAACGGTGCGATGGAAGATCGAACCGTAGAGAGCGCCAGCCAACTCCGAGGCTTGCGGATTCAATCCGCCAACGACCTTGGGAATGTCGCGGCGGGCAACCGTGGTGTTGCCCGGATCTTCGCGTTCGGGAGAAAAAGCCGCAAAGAATTGCTTTCTCCGCTTTCGGCTGGCCGAAGTTCCGCGGGCAGCCTTCAGCCCGTTCTTGTTTTCTTTCTCCAGAATCGGCAGCATGACTTCTTCCGTGGTGCCGGGGTAAGTTGTACTCTCGAGAACCACCAACTGCCCGGCCTGCAGATGGGGCGCGATGGCGTGTGTGGTATCGGTGATGAAGCTGAGATCGGGTTCGTGATATTGGTTAAGAGGAGTGGGGACGCAGATGATGATGGCGTCCATCTCAGCGATCCGGGCGTATTCGGATGTGGCCGAAAAGCCCTGCTCCTTGGCTTTTCGGATCTCTTCCGCGGTGATGCGGTAGATGTAGGATTCACCCTGAGCGAGGGTATCGACCTTGCGCTGATCGATGTCGAAGCCGGTCACGGAGAACTTCTGTTCGCTGAACAGCAGGGCCAGCGGCAGTCCAACGTAGCCGAGGCCGATGATGCCGATCCGCGCCTGACGCTGCTGGATCTTGTTTTTGAGCTCATCGTAACCTGGCCGGCGGGCGGCCCGTTTTGCGGCAGAATGCTTCTTCATCTTCGCGATTGGTGGTCTCTTTCGTGGCTGAATTTCATTTTCGATTCTAGCATGTGGTTGGGGGACGAATGCCCCTAGAACGTCGCGAAGCGTGATTCTGGCGCTCAGGCCTGCGTCGTTCTTGTGCTGCAAGCAAAGTCTTGCTGGTGGGAGCAGGGACAATATCAATCGTGGGCTTCGGTTTAGCGGAATATAGTGATGCCCCTAACCCTTCTCCGTTAAAATTGCCTGCTAACAGGGAAAAATACAGGGAATTTGCGAAATTCTAAGCCCGGAAATCGCGCACCGCGGAAGAAGCACGCCCCCGTGCGGTAAATCGAACAGGGAATTAACAGGGACGTATCAGAGAATTTAACTCCCCGATCAGCGGGTTATTGCAGGGAGGGATCTACCTGTTGCGACGAAACTGGAGGGAAGTCAAACTGCTCACGCTGCTCGGCCCAACTCAACGGGAACGTGCTGGCATAACTTTCTCGAAGGTTAGATCCTGGGGTTGCCGGCCTTCCAGAATGGATTCGATGATGTCCGGCGCAAGGAGCGCACCCGCGAAAACCTTGCCGGCATAACGTTCCGTCAGTCCCGGCTGTCGAGCCAGCGATCTCATATCGAACGCCTGCCGTCATTTCACTAGATTGCCGACGGTTCGGCACAACAAAAAGTGCAATTCCCGTCTGTGACGTTGGTTGGGGGGCGGTTTCGAGACGCGGAGAAAACTACCCATAACGAGTTCCTCAACAAGTGTGCGGAGATTTCCACACCCCGCACACGGCAATCATTTTCGGCCTGAAATCCCTGGACAAGAGCTCGGGTGGCGGCTGCTACCGCCGACCGGCGAAGACCTTGCTGGGTGAATGGCTGCGACTGATCTATTGAACGACGGTTGATCAGCGGCGGTGAGGCTCCCGTGGAGGCAGGGCAGCGATAAGGATTCCCTTCAGGAAGCCCACTTCCAACACAAAAACATTTGACTGGCAAGAACCTTGGAGGGTACGATAAATTTGAGGGTCACCAAATTAGTTAATAACGGAGTGTGGGATGGGCATGACTGCTTTCCGCAAGTTGGTAAGTTGCGTGCTACTGCTGATGGTGCCCGGTTCGCTGTTCGCAGCGGACAAACCTGCTGCCATGCTGTACAGCCATGGAACCGCACTGCTCAATGGCAACAGTATCCCAAGGTCGTCTGCTATCTTTTCCGGTGACTTGGTACAGACTAATGCGGACTCCGTTGCCAACATCAATGCTACAGGTTCGACCGTCCTGGTTCTGAATGAGTCGCTGGTTCAGTATGAGAGCAACTCTGTCAAGTTGGAGCACGGAGGCGTAACCGTATCGACCTCGAAATTGCTGGCGACTCGCGCTGGTGATGTTACCGTATCACCGGCCGCGCAGTTTGGACTGAATTCGCAGTCAGAGATGTGGATGGTAGGGTCCAGATCGCGGCGCTAAAGGGCGACCTGACCATCAACGATGACACCGGCACCACCACACTCGCACAAGGTCAGCAAACCACTCGAGAGGAATCACAGTCGCAGGACGATTCGCAGTCGCAGAAGGACAATAACAAAAAGAATAAGAGACAGAGCAGCTGGACCCGCTCCTGTGCGCCGCAGGGGGGATCCTCAGCTCTCCTGTGGCAATTGGAATTGGCGGGGGAGTTATTCCGGTGCGACAATTTGGGTGTTAATCCAGAGCGATGATCCGGTGAGTCCTGCCAAGCCATGAACTCCTAGAGCGCGTTTCGTGCACCTCATTTTCAAAGTACGTGTCCTTTGCTGGCTCTGACTCATGCTTCTCAGAGAGAGGATGGGGTTTTGGCGTCCGGGTGCGCGAGTTGCTAGGGGCGGGAGTCACGCAGACTAAACACGTGGCCATCGTCGCCCTCTCCGCCAGATTTTCTGAGAGACGGGTTACAAGCGCATTGGATTCCCAAAGAAAACGGTATCAATGGTAGCATTTGCGAGAGTGGAACGGCGAAGGTTGCCTTATTGCGAAGGGATAGGCTACATTTCGCTAGCTGTTGACTCTCCCCCGGACGATAATCCTCGCGAAGAACTTAGCAGGACAACTTGGGACCGCAAGTCCTGCCGTCTGTGCGATGGAAAAGGTCGGATTCTTCCCGACAATACACTTCCTCACGCACAAACTCTGCCGATATTTCGGCAGACTGCCGACGTTTCGGCAGTCGCTTAATTAAGTTTTTGGTCCCCAAGGAAGCAAGTCGCGGCCCAATATCTGCTAGGGAAAAGGTGTGCGCCGCATCATCAGTGACGGAGCAATTGAGCAAGTGGAAAAGCTCGTCAGTGAACTGCGATCGATTAGCCACTGGGATGCAGAATATCAACAACACTGCTGCCCGGATGGTACCAGAATTGCTTACGTATCCAGGCAAAAGAGACGCAGCGAGATCATTCGTCAGCTTTACAAAATGAGAACAAAAATCTTGGTATAAACAGTCCGCGTTGAAGCTGTTAAACTCCACGGTCGTCGCTACCAACCAGAAGATAGCCCAGAGGTTTGCCAGATGGCTGATTGCTCAAAACTACGCGGTTTCCACGCAGGAGCGTTATTTTCGTATCGCGAAGAGTCTTTGCCAATATATCGACAAGATACCCCTCAGTGCTGTAACAACGATGGACGTTGGCGATTATCTAACGCGTACACTCGTTCGTGCAGTTCCAATCGGCACGTCGGGTTGGTTAGGGCTAGAACAGAATCGATCAGCGAACTATAGTATAGGGAACGGTCGTGAAAGATGAGGTCGGCTGCATGCAACCGCTGAAACTGCTGGTCGTAGAGGATCACATCCCAAGCTTGGAGCTGATGACTGAGGTCTTCACGTCTCTAAAGGCCGAAGTGCGCCCCATCAGCGAAAGCGAAAAAGCGGTCGCAATGGTCAATCAGGAAAAGTTCGATGGAATTTTCCTGGACTTGGAAATGCCAAAGCTAAATGGGTTCGACCTCGCGCGCCTCGTCCGCAAGTCGTCATGGAACAAATCAACTCCCATCATCATCGTGACCGGACGCGATGAGAGACAAACCATGCAGGATGCGTTTGCGATTGGAGCGACCTTTTTTCTTCAGAAGCCGGTGGACCGGCAAAAGCTAAACGCCCTGTTTCGAATGGTGAGTGGCGGGATGTTGGAGAACAGGCGCAAGTATACTCGCGTTCCGATCCAGGCCGAGGTTGCCTGCACTGTGGGCTCTCGAACAGTGCGCGGGACGAGTTGGAACCTCAGCCAAGGGGGAATGCAGGTGGAAGTGGATGGCTTGAAGCCCAAAGACGCTGTCCGATTGTCATTCAAACTGCCAGTCTCTGGAGTGGTCATTGACGCTGCTGGCATCGTGGTGTGGGGAAAGGAGAACCGGCAAGGAATTCAATTCACCGCTGTAAGTGCGCAAAGTCAGCAGTCGATTCGCCAATTCATGGCCGAGATTGAAAACATGGAACGCTAAGGCCCGACGCGTGACCCGCTTCTAACCGCCGCCGCCACTTGCACCCGCGGCCCGGTCTTTCCTCCCACATTGATCCGCATGGCCCTGATCTTGTTCTGCGGACTGAGCACTCTTAGTCAGGAGGCGATCAAGCTCCTCGGTGAGGGAGGATGGGTTGAGCGGTTTCGACAAGTAGCCATCAAACCCTGACGCGAGGATTTTTTCCCGATCGCCTCGCATGGCATATGCCGTGACTGCCACTACTGGCAGTGGCGCCAAGCGAGGATTCTCGCGAATTTTGCGTATGACCGCGAATCCGTCCAGTACCGGCATGCCGATATCCAGCAGCAGCAGTTCTGGTAGAGACTGTTCAATCATGTGAAGCGCCTCTTGACCGTCGCACGCTTCAAAGACTGTGTACCCGCGCACTTCCAGCAACTCGCGGAGCAGTTCGCGGTTCACGGCGTTGTCTTCGGCAACAAGAATTCGGATCATGACTGCCCCGCAGATTTCGCCCGCTTGTGGCCTCGGGTTACTCTGCCAACTTCAGCGATGAGTTGTTGTTTCCAGGAGCCATCCTTTTGCAGGAGCCCTTGCGTCTCCCGGTTTAGAAGAGCAATCTCTTCCCGGCTCAGGTTCTTGGCGGTCATGACGAGAATGGGCAGATCCTTTAAGGATGGCTCCTGCCGGACGTGGCGAATCACTTGAAAGCCGTCCATCCCAGGCATCAACAGATCGAGCAGGATTGCGCCGACGACTTTGTTAGCCAGCACCTCCAAGGCGCGTGCACCGCTGCGCACGCTTTGAACCTCGTATCCGGCCGAACGCAAGGCCTCCTCCAGCAGTTCCAAAGCTTTAGGATCGTCGTCCACCAGCAAAATGGATGAATCCTCGTCGGCGGGAACCGGCACATGCCTGTGAATCGCTTCCAGCAACATGGGTTTGCGAACTGGCTTGATGAGATAGTCGGCCGCGCCCAAGGCGAAACCTACCTGCTTTTGATCCACGATGGAAAGGATGATTACCGGAATGTCAGCCGTTGCGGGGTTCTTCCGGAGTGCGACCAGGGTCTCGAAGCCATCGCTGCCGGGCATCATCACGTCGAGGGTGATGGCATCCGGCCGCAATCGTTGAGCTTCTTTAAGAGCTTCGACGCCTGACGCGGCCATTGCCACCCGGTATTCCGGCTCGAGGTAGCTGGCCAAAAGCTCACGGGCCGGCACTTCGTCATCTACGATCAGCACTAGCGGCGTGAGGCGGCCCGAATCCATCGTAGCGGCGATTCTTGCTGGTTCTTCAATCGGGCGAACCTCGGATGAAGGCTCGACGGCCATAAGAGTAAAGGTGAACCGGCTGCCTTTTCCCAACTCGCTTTCCAGCGAAATCCGGCCTCCCTGTTGCTCAACCAGGCGCTTCGTGATGGCAAATCCCAATCCTGTGCCCTGCTGAATGCTCGGCGGCATCCCCTCGACCTGCCGGAATTCTTCGAACACTACCCCTTGATCTTCTGGCCGGATGCCGATCCCGGTGTCGGTTACCGACACGCGAACGAAGTCCCAATCGTCGACGCACTCGATGCTGATCTCGGCCGCCCTTGGGCGTGAACTTGACCGCATTGCTGAGCAGGTTGTAGAGGATCTGTTTAAAGCGCACGCGATCTGCCTTCACCAGAGATTTGCTCTCCAGCTTCTGTTCCACCCGGATGTTCTTGGCCATGGCCAGAGGATCAATGGTGGAGAGTACTTCCGGCAGGGCGTCCTTCACGAGAAACTCCTCGCTATGCAACTCCAGTTGTCCCGCCTCGATCTTGGAGAGATCCAGAATGTCATTGATCAACTGCAGCAGATGCGCTGAGCCTTGCTTGATGTGATCCACGAATCGCTTCTGCTTGGGGTTCAATGCGCCCGAAGTTCCTTCTGCCAGGAGATCCGAGAAACCCACGATCGCATTCAGTGGAGTTCGCAATTCATGGCTCATGCTGGCAAGAAACTTGCTCTTCATCTGGGTAGCGCGCTCCACCTCGCGGTTGCGAAGCCCGAGCTCTGTATTTGTGGCAGCCAAGCTTTCCGTGAATTCGCGCTTTTCCGCTTCGTCCCGCTTTCTCTGCGTAATGTCGACCGCAACAACCACTCGCGCAGCTCGGCCCAGGAAGTTTAGAGCGTAAGAGGTGTTCTCTGTGTCGATGATGGTTCCGTCTTTTAGTCGATGCCGCCAGGCGCCGCTGCTCTCATTTCCCTCTCCGAGGGCTTTTACGGTTTCGAGCAGCGCGGGAACATCCTCGGGCGGACGAATGTCTTTGAGGGTCATGGCCAGGAATTCGTCCCTGGAATAGCCGTACTTGCGCACTGCGGCGGCGTTTACGGCAAGAAAGCGCAGCGTCTCCCGGTCGAAGACCCAGGTGGGATGGGGATTGTTGTCAAACAATTTGCGGTGCCGCTCGTCGCTCTCCCGGAGCAATGCTTCCGCTCGCCGACGCTCAGTAATGTCGCGGGAGATCTTAGAGAATCCACGCAGTTTGCCTGCCCCGTCTGACAGTGCAGTAATAATTACGTCGGCCCAAAATCGTGATCCATCCTTTCGTACCCGCCAGCCTTCCTCCTCATAGCGGCCTTCGGCGGCGGCTATTCCGAGTTCGCGCTCGGCTTGCCACTCTGCACGTCTTCGGGAGGGTAGAAACACGAGAAATGGCGGCCTATGATTTCATCGGGTTTATACCCTTTGATACGTTCCGCCCCTTGATTCCAGCTTGTCACTTGCCCGGAGGGGTCGAGCATAAAAATTGCATAATCCTTGACGCTGTCTAGCAGCAGACGAAGCTGCTCCCTGCTATCCCTCAATGCTTCTTCCGCCCGCTTGCGCTCGGTAATGTCGCGCGCCACGGCATAGATAGCTTCTTGCTCGGGCACGGAAACGGCATTCCACAATAGCCACTTGTAGGAGCCGTCTTTGCACAGATAACGATTTTCAAATGCAAAAGTGACTTTCCCTTCTCCAGCCCGTCCTTTTCTACGACTGTCGCCGGGCGATCGTCCGGATGTATGAACTCCAGGTAAGGCTTCGCCATGAGTTCTTTCGTGGTGAAGCCCAGTGTCTTCTCGAAGGAGGGGTTCAAGTTCTTGAAGAATCCGTCGAACCCAGCAACGCAAAACAGATCCACTGATAGATCCATGAAACGATTGCCGGTTTCCAGCTTGGAATAGAGCGAGCCCATGAAACGGTTGATCAAGAGGCCGACAACCAAGGCGACCAGCAGGGAGACAAGCAATACAGCAACGACGATTAGAGCGTAGCTCCTCAGCCGGTCGTTCATCGCTCCTAAGTCGGAGCGGATATACACGGTTCCTGTCGGTTTGCCCTGGAAGATGATCGCGCGCGCCATTCCCAGATGCCCATCTCTAAACCAATAGCTCTGGGTTTGGCCGGCAGGAATAATGGGCAGGGCCCGGGTCTCGCCCGCGCGATCACGCCAGTATCCTGCGAAAGGCTGGCCGTCACGCGTGTAAATCTGGGCATATATAAGGTTGGGGTTGGCACGCAATGCCGACAGCGTCTTCTCCGCGGATTGCGGATCATTGAACACCAGCGCAGAAATAGTATTGTCCCCAATGATCTGGGCTTGCATGGAGACATTGCGCACCAGGGCCAGGCGAAAGCTGTACAGGTCGTAGGCGCAAAAGCCGCCGCTTGCCAGAAGCAAAGCCACAGCGCTCACCAGCAACGTTCATCAAGGTGAGTTTCCTGGAGATCGAAGATTGCTGGGTTTTAGCCATGATCGTATCAGTCTCCCGGCTGAGGGCTCTTTCTGACGGCGGTCGCCACCTTCAGCAGTTCGGAACTCAACGTCAGGCCCGCGCGTTGGGTTGCGGTCAGGTTGACCTCGAAGCGGATTCGATTCTCTTCCATGACAAACTGGATCATGCCTTGACGCTGCGAGAACTGCGGGATATCACTGACTGTCAGGACTGCGTTCTTGTCCAATGCCTCGATGATTTTGTTGAGCCGGTTCGCCTCCGATGAACTTATGAACAGGATCTGGCAGTCGGCCGACATCTGCGGACTCGAGATTCGCCGCGCCGTCACTTTCTGGTTTCCGATCGTTTCTCCTGCGAGCGTCGCATCCAGAGCCTGCCCAAATGGATCCTCGCCCAGGACGCAGATGGTAAATGAGCTGCTCTGGGGGATCGCGGCTTTCGCGGGCCATTCGACGAATCGGCCAAAGTTGTACAGGTAGGCAGCTTCGACCTGATATTCACTCGGCCTTTGTTGCCCGAGGGCGATTGAACCGGCGAAGAGCAGGTACATAAGCGCAGCAATTGCGCATTGCAGCCAGACGCCGCGATCACGCGCCAACCCGCCATACTCTTGGGCGGCAGCAGCTTTGTGACTCTCGAGCTTCATGGGGGTTGCTTCGCTACCTCGCCCAGTAGTTCCGCGTCCTGAGACTGGAGGATTTACCGCGCGACCAACGTAGCTCGCGTCGGATGGCTTGCTAATTGAGCTTCGCTTTCTCCCGTCGTGCTTTTGGAGCCAGAAGATCGTCACGAGCGTCACTTTTCACCGAATCGCCAGACGAGCTTCGCGTAAACACTCCTCTTGACTTCAACCGGTCCGCCGGGATCGCCTCCGAACTGAGCGAAATGCGGTTGCAATAGATTCTGACCGCCGACCGACAACTCCAATTCTGGATTGATATGCCAGCCGAACCTCGTGTCCATCGTCTGATAGCTTGCAACGGTTTGGGCGGGCAGGTCGCTGACGTAACGATACGTCTGGTCAAACTCCAGTTTTCTTGGCAGCTTTATAAAGGACTGAATCACTACTTGATGGCGCGGGCTCGATCCGTTATATGCGGCAGCGGTGCCTGGATCGTTGCTTGTTGCCTTGTTTTCCAACTCCATATCCAAGTAGGAATAGGAGGCTCTCAGTTCCCAGCTGTTCACCGGTTTCCAATCTGGCGACACTTCGAATCCTTTGGTGTTGCCATGGATTCCGTTGCTTGTGAGCACTGGAATCACCAGAGCTGGCGAAGGCGACACCTCGACGAATGGAGCACCCAGCTGAAAGCTGTGAAGATCGTTGTAGTCGTTGTAAAACAACGCGACGTCCACGTAACTGTGGGGCGTCACCAGCCTTCGATAGCCGGTTTCATAAGCAATCAATTCCTCCGATTGGAACTGGGGGTTGCCGTTGACTTGCGTGTATAAGGGCAGGCCTGAGGTCGTGCCCGCATAACCTGTGTCTTCAAGATCTGTGTCGAAACGCGACGGAGTTCGAACCGCCCGGGTGACGGAGCCCCACAAGGACTCTCGCGGTGTGCGGTTCCACAAGCAGACGCCCGCTCGGCTGCACCTCGAAACCGGTGTAGTTGTTATGTTCGAGTTTCGTTCCCAAGGTTACAAAGAGCCGGTGATTGAAGAGAGCAATTTCATCTTGCACAAAACCGCTATAGATCAAGTCCGTCTGATGTTGGGGCAGGAAGTTGACCGAGGGGACGCTTTGTATGAAATTCGATGGGCTGACGCGCACCCCGAGTCCCCAAAGAAAGTTTTGCTGCCCCGGCAGTATCAGGTGATCGAGGAAGTCGACGTCGAAAGTGTCCCGAGTCTCTCCGATTCCAGGCTCGAAATGGTTCGTGCGGTCAAAGTAGGCCTGAACCTGGAAGTCCGATCCGCCGTTCAAAACGCGCTTCCACCGGCCGAGGAGATTTCCTCCCGTCAAGTCCGCAGTGCGGTAGGCGTTGACTTCAGAGGGAGGTGAATAGAGTGCATATGAGTTCACCGCGCCAGCGCCCTCACGGTAGATGTCGCCTTGAAACGTGAACGTATCGCGAGCGCCCCCATCCCAGTCTGTCCGGAACCCTGCTTGACCCATTCGCCATTCATCGAAGTTTGGGACTGCCGGATGAAACTCACCGCCGCGATCGAAGCCCATGCCGTAGACGCGGTAGTTGAAACCCCGACTGTTCGCATCCCCGTAGCGAAAGCCGCTGGTGCCCTGATCAACATTGCCCCCGCCCACTGACGCCAGCGCACCATGGGTATCTTTCGCGCTCTTGGTGATGATGTTGATAATCCCATTAACGGCGTTGGCTCCCCAAATTGTGCCGCCGGGCCCCCGAATCACCTCAATACGCTCAATGTCCTCGAGCGGAGTAGCCTGGGCTTGCCAAAAGACTCCGGCGTACAGCGGCGAGTAGACGCTCCGTCCGTCGATCAGGACTAGCAGTTTGCTAGACAGTCCGGCTGCAAATCCTCGAACGCCTACGGACCAGTGATCGGAGTCGATTTGCGCCACCTCAACTCCTGGCGCCAGCCGCAAGACTTCCGGAATACTAGTGGCGCCAGATCGGCGAATATCGTCCTGGGTGATCACGAAGACTGCGGCAGGCGTTTTCCAGACTTCTTCCGGCTCTTTGGACGCGGTCGTCACTTCGACGTTGCCCAGGTCCGCCAAGCTCAATTGTTTGAGGGGTTCGCCAGTGGCTTGGTCTCCTTGCGGAGCGGCGAAACTGTGGTTGACCATCCCTGCGAGCCCAAGCAAGAGGATGAGAGCAGAGCGCTGCACTGAACGTCATCACGCGACACGCGCCTGCTTCGGCCGCCGCAGCAGCAGCGTCCTTCCGGGCGTCGGTAACGGGTGCGTGCTCGCATATTCATGACTTGCTCCCATCTGTGTCGAGAAATTCCCTGCTTCTAGCTCTTTGCTCCTGCCGCCGCGCCGCGCGATAAGAAATCAGCTGTGCCGCTCTCTCACAAACTGCTCAAACAGGCTGAAGATGTGCGGGTCCCACCATCCCTTGGCTACTTCCATCTTCATAGTCTGCAGTGCGTCAGTGATGGAGAAGGCGGGTTTATAAGGCCTTACCGTCGTAAGCGCATCGTACACATCCACGATCTGCAGCACTCTGGCAGTAATCGGTATGGCTTCCCCTGCAAGCCCATCCGGATATCCGGAGCCGTCAAACTTTTCGTGGTGGTGGCGAATGATTGGCAGTACGGAGCGAAAGGACTTCAACGGCGCGCAGATACGCTCCCCGACCACAGGGTGCTCCCGCATGAGTTTCCATTCGTCTGGGGAAAGACTGGTCGGCTTCAAGATAATCGCATCGGGTATCGCGATCTTTCCGATGTCGTGAACCACGCCGGCACGCCGGAGAGCAGTAACCTGATCTTCCGGCAGTTTGAGATGTTCTCCCAAAGAGGCGGAATACTCCGCCAAACGCTCGCAATGACCGTGCGTGTACGGGATCCTTTCCCTCAATGCTCCGGGCAAGGGTGAACAGCACCGATTCCGCGCGCTCAAGCTCGTCCGTACGGAGCTTGAGTTTGAGGAGGGAGCGCACGCGTGCAAGCAATTCGGTACGGTCCACGGGACGAGTCAGGAAGTCATCAGCCCCCGCCTTGATACCTTCTATGCGATCCTGTTTGTCGGAGAGCGACGTAATCAGAATCACGGGTATCAAATAAGTTTCCGGATTGGCCTTGATTTTCTCGCAGGTCTGAAAGCCGTTGAGATGGGGCATCATGACGTCAAGGATCACCAGGTCGATCGGAACGATAGACAACTGCTCCAGAGCGGCTGTGCCGTTTGAAACCGTCGCCACCTTGAATCCCTCCGCGCGTGAGCAATTCCTCTAACAGCTCGCGGTTGGAGACCTGGTCGTCAGCGACTAAGATCGTGCCCGTGACAGGCTGCGGCGATTTACTAAACATCGAATACCTACTAACTGCAACAGAAGTTATGTGCCAGCGTTGCACAACAGGTTAGTAACTGCTAATTACCTAAGTCATTTCATCGGTCTTGTTCGGATTTCGTAACAAGATGGACTCCGTGTGCGCGGAGGCTTACCTCGACCACCCGAGATGTGAAAGCCCGGAGAAGACGTTCCGGTCTACAGCCTGACCAGGAGCGGGAGTGCGCCAGCGGTTGGCAGTGTCTCGCACGAACCAATTACGGAATTGTGCTTCTCATGATAACTTTCACTTAAGCCGCTTGTTCAAGAACGGAAGCAACATCGAGGCCAAACAATGGACCCCTCTTCCCGCGATGTGAAGATCCTGGTAGCGGATGATTCCCCGATATATCGCAAACTAGTCGAGCAATCGCTTGCATCAGAGCAGTACACCGTTCTCTTTGCCAAGACTGGCCGTCAAGCCGTGGATCTGTTTATCGAACACCAGCCTGCACTTGTGATCACTGACTGGAGCATGCCCGACATCAGCGGCATTGAACTGTGCCAGCGTATCCGCCGGGACCATAAAGAGTTCTATGCCTACGTCATCCTCCTTACCGGCAACACCGACAAAGAGGAAGTGATTGAAGGTCTGGCCGCCGGAGCCGATGACTACCTAACAAAGCCCTTCCATCCCGGAGAACTGCAAGCCCGCGTGAGAGTCGGCCGCCGCATCGTCGATCTCCACCGCGAAGTCCAGGACAAGAATCGACAACTGGAAGAGATGGCCCTGACCGACTCGCTCACCGGCCTGCCCAATCGCCGTGCGATCGATTTCTGGGCAAGCCGCCAACTCAGCGCGGCGATGCGTCACGATTTCCCCGTTTGGGTAGTCATGGCCGATCTGGATCACTTCAAGAGCATCAATGACACCCACGGGCATGATGCCGGAGACATCGTGCTCAAGAGCTTCGCCGAGATTCTCAAGTCCAACACTCGCAGCTCAAACATTTGCGGACGCCTTGGAGGCGAAGAATTTCTGGTGGTCATCACGCATGTGGAAAAGGAAAATGCCGCGATTGCAATTGAGCGTATCCGCAAGCAGTTTGCAGCCCAGAAGTTCACTGTTGGGCGCGCACTTTCGGCGCCACCGCCAGCTTCGGAATTGCGGGCATCCGCGCAACGGCGTGTCCCGATTTCAGTGACCTAGTGACTCGCGCAGACGCAGCTCTTTACTCCGCAAAGCGTCAAGGGCGTAACCGCATCGAATTTGAAACAGAAAAGGCTTTGTCAACGACTAGCGAAGGATAGGGGCGGGAAAAGCGCGTAAGTCATCAGTCAAATACTAACTGCACGACAAATCCCACGATCGTACTCGAGTCTCCCGCGAGTTAGTCTGCGGCCTGCGGGAAAGATCCGAAAGCTCGGACTTTGGTAACTTTCCATCGATTATTGCTCGTCTAGAATTAGTTCATCCCCAGGAATTTCAATCGTCCAAGACTAGGCGGCCATCGCTGTGAGTTCACAATCTCCGTCCGAGCGCCCAAAGCCCCCGTCTCTCCGAATGCGCCAAGTCGAGGGCCGGGAGTGGTGGCTTTGGGGTTCCGCCGTAGCCGTCACCCTGGTCCTGACCTTCGGTATCCTTTCATTAACCTTTCCGGGTTTTCATTTACCTACCGACAGCGTTTATTCGCTGAATCTCAAAGAATGGGTTCGCGGACTGGCCGCTCTCGTCCTGATATTCGATATTTACACGGTTTACCAGCAGCGTGAGTTGCAGCGAATCCGCCGCCAGTTGGGGGAGCGCGAACGCCTGTTTCAATTGATTACGGAGAATGCCGCGGACATGATTGCCGTAATCGACCGCAACGGACAGCGCCTCTATAACAGTCCGGCATATCAGAAAATTTTAGGATATGACCCCGAAGAACTGGCAGCCACTTCTTCTATGGATCAGATCCATCCTGAGGATCGCGCACGCGTGCTCGAGGCTGCGGAAAAAGCTCGCAACACCGGCCGGGGTGAACGGCTCGAATATCGCATTCGCCATAAAGACGGTTCCTGGCGCTTTATTGAGTCGACCGCCAGCGCGATTCGCAGCCCGGAAGGCGAGACTGAAGGGCTGGTCATCGTGAACCGTGACATTACCGAGAGGAAGCGGGCCGAGGAAAAGCTGGACCACCTGTCCTTCCACGACGGCTTGACCAATCTCCCTAACCGCGCGCTTTTTCTCGACCGGTTGCAACGCGCGATTACTCAGGCGCGGCGGCACTCGGACTTCAGATTCGCCGTGCTGTTCATTGACATTGACGAATTCAAAGTCTTCAACGATAGTCTCGGCCATGCTGCCGGTGATGCATTGCTCATCCAGATCGCGCAGCGTTTAACGCGTCTGCCTCCGCGGCGCCGACACGATTTCACGTCCCCGCCTGGGTGACACCGCAGGACCCCTCTCGGGCGAGAGCACGCTAGCCCGGCCCGGGGGCGACGAGTTCACTGTTCTCATCGAGGAGCTTCATGACCCCAGCGACACCATTCGCGTCGCCGAGCGCATTCAGCAGAAATTAGCCGTTCCTTTCGATTTGAATGGTCAAGAGATCGTGTTGACCGTAAGCATCGGGGTTGCTTTCAGCGGCAATGCCGGGGCGGAGGCGCAGGACGTCCTCGGCGATGCCGAGATCGCCATGTATCGCGCCAAGAGCGCTGGGCAAGGGCCGCTGTGAGGTGTTCGACCATGCGATGCATGCCGGTGCCATCAAACGCTTGCAGCTCGAAACCGACCTGCGCAAAGCCATCGAGTTAAACCAACTCCGCGTTTACTACCAGCCCATCGTGTCCTTGCGCAACGGCCAGATCGTAGGGTTCGAGGCGCTCAGTCGCTGGCAGCGTCCCGAGGGTCTGGTCATGCCGGGAGAATTCATTGCGGTTGCAGATGAGACCGGTCTCATCTTGCCCATCAACCGTCAACTGCTTTACGACGCTTGCCGGCAGCTCCGTGCCTGGCAGGCGCTTTTTCCTTCCGATCCGCCCCTCACGCTCAATGTAAACATCACGCCCAAACAGTTTGCGCAACCTGAGCTGGCCTCGCAGATTGGCAAGACTTTGCAGGAGACCGGACTGGATCCCCGCTGTGTCAACTTGGAGATCACGGAAACGATCGCCATGGCCGATGCCAAGAGGTCTGCCGTTGTGCTCTCCGAGTTAAAAGCGCTCGGCGTTAGTCTGGACATCGACGACTTCGGCACCGGCTACTCCTCCCTCAGCCGACTGCAGGGCTTCCCCGTGGACACGCTAAAGATCGACCGTGCCTTCATCTCGCGTATAGACACCGACCTCGCAACCCACGAAATCGTTCGCGTCATTGTCATGCTCGCCCACGGTCTCCGCCTGAAGGTCGTTGCGGAAGGTGTCGAAACTCAAGCGCAGGTGGACTTGCTGAAGGATATTGGCTGCGAACTAGCCCAGGGCTACTTTTATTCTAAGCCCGCCGCTGCGGAGACAATCGAGCAGCTCTTGAGTAACAACCGCGCGGCAAGCGTCTCGGCCATCCCTAGCGAAAACGGCTACTTCCACGTCCGCATGAAAACCCAAAACGGGTCAATGAGTGCTATGGCGGTATTTCAACAGCTAGAACGCACGCATAGTCCAAAGAGGCGAGATACAGAGCCACGAGCGCTAATGAACCCATGGAACTGATAGCGGGCGAACGCGCCGGAGAAATAAACAAAGACAAATCCTCGGGGGCACTGATTCCCGATCTAGGATTGGCCGACACTGCGGAACAAGGCAACAACGTTTTCCGGAAGAGTTTCATCGAGCTTGCAGGCTAGCCATTCCTGTAGCTCCGACTTCTGCGGCGAAGCAAGCGATTGAAACTCCAGCCCCACCAGACCTTCGTGGCCGCGCCAGCATACCCTCGTTTTGGCGAACAGCTGGCCGGAGCGGTCGGGCAGACTAAAGCGCACGGCTGTAGAGAGCGTGGGGTTCCAGCATGCTGCGGATGTTGACAGCCACGCCACCCTCGCTGATGTTTACGGTTTGGCACAAGAACTCCTCGGGTTGGAGTGCTCTAACGAACGCGGGAACTGCGATGGGGCACCGAAAGTGCGCCGCCGCTCCCGAACAACGAGTCCGTACGCGGCCCGTAGAACTTGGTTGATCGAGTCGGCCGAGAGCGGCCTTGGCAAGACAAAAGTCGAGCTCAGTCTGACGCCCGAGGTCCCCGTCCCATCCCCGCTCGTAATAGCAAAGGTGACGGCGGTGCGGTTTGTGCGCGAAGACCGCAACTGCTCCACGATCCGCACCGCCCCGTCCCCGAGCAGGAGGTCCACTATTACGGCCTCGAACTTCTGGCTATTTAAAAGGCGAGCTGCGGCAAAGACTTCTTCACAGATCTCCGGGCGTGTGGCAAGCGACTGCAATGACTCGGTAATTAACCGGCAAGTGAGTGCATCTTTGCAGACAACCAATGCCGGCGCGGCCGCTGCCGTCTTTGCGAGTTCTTTCATTTGAAACTCTCTTGTGCGGAACCCGAATTGGTTTCGGGCGGGGGCGAACTCCGGAGCAACCCTCTTCGCGCCATGTGAAGGAGCGTCACCAGCAGCGCCCCACTGGCGGAACTAAACAAAGCGAGTCCTAGAACCAGCAAGTAGCTCATGTTCAGTACTCCCGATTCGGAGCCAAATGAAGGATCCGGCTCGCGGTTACCAGGGTCATACCGATGGTCTGTCCGAGCCGGCTTGGTGTCAATCTAATTAGTCCAGAAGAACATGATATGTTACTAATTAAGTAATTAGTTACTAAGCAATGTAGTTAGTAAGTATGTTTTATATTGCTGCGGGGCGCGTCTCGGTGGGGATTCTTAATTGAAATCTAGGCCAGGATTCTAAGCATTCTGAGAAAATGGGTTTGTGGGCGCAATTCGGGGTTGCTGTTTACCCCTGTCCCGCCAGCAATTTGACACTAACCCCAACAGCGCAAATAGGGTATCCTCAATGGCAATCGGTTAATCCCCTAAAGGGAGCGTGCATGGCTGATCTAGATGCGGTTCTAGAGCAGTTGATACAAGAACGTAAACGTGCGGAGGGCGAGCTTAAACAACTGGAGAAAGTGATTGCACAGCTGAGCAAAGCGAGGGCCGGAAGTTCGCAAGCCTCGTCGGGCTCAGGAAGCGCAAGAAGCGCCAGCTGTCGGCAGCAGCCCGAGAGCGCATCGCGGCAGCGCAAAGAGCGCGCTGGGCGAAGGTGCGTGCGCAGTCCAGAAAAGCGTCGTGAGCAGTATCACGATACTTGCAGTATCACGATACTTTAGGTGAGGTGTTCGTTAAATGCGCCGGTGCGGATGGTTCCGCCAACTGCACCGGTCTCGCCGTGCCGGAACCTCAACGCCTTCGGGCATTCTGGGTCCGGACGCTGCAGGGGCAGACAACTGTCGCGGAACCGGAACTTCCGGAAGTGGGTCCAGTCTGCACCTGGATGCTCCGATCGTCGATTTGACCGCGGGTCAGGTCTGCGTATTTCTCGGAAATGATTGCGGGGACAACAGCGTTATGATTCGGTTTCCGACGGTCGTCAGTTCGACGTCCTATCAACGTTGCCCAGTGAGAACCACGGTGGGCGCAGGTTCGACTACGGGAATTCCGCTTTCGCGGGCGCTTTCGATAACCTCTACTACACCTCGGGCGGCAGCCCAACTGGCAACTTGTATGTCTGCGAAACACGTCGGGCGACGCGACGCTCTACCAGGTTCCAATCACATCCAATGCCGTAGCCGCGAGCAATACTAGCGTACTGCCCGTTTCTACAGGTAATACCACCTGTTCACCGGTGACAGAAATCTACAGTTAACAGCACGGATTTGGTCTTTCTTAGCGCGGAATCATTGGGTTCCACATCGTCATTCTCAGTGCCCGCAACCAAGTGGTGCCTCAACCCGAAAAGGGGCGGTTCGCTCAACTGCGGCTTGACCTTAGTGCTTAGGCTAGCCACTGGCAATCAATCCGCTGCTGAGAACCCGCCTGCCCTCAAGCACAGCTTCCACTGCGACAAGTAGGTCGATTGCAGCTATCGGATCGGGGGGAGTTGCCTTCGACTAGCGCAGAGATGACGGCGAGTTTCTTTTCCGTGGAGAGTACGTACATTTTTTGGCTCCTCAACCCCCGCTTGACGGGAGGTTGAGGCAAGCCGATAATGCTTTTGATGACTCGCAGTCTCGGCTTGTCGGGATTGTGGTATCAGAGCCGCCCGGTGTTCAAGCACCTAGCGGCTCTCGTTATTTGCGGCGGTCAGTGGTGGCGGCGGCAGGTTGGATCGACGAACCCCAACCGTTGGGCGTTGTTTTGGCTGGGTTGCTACTTCTTTAGAAGCTCGCCCTCGAAATGATTTTCAACTTCTTCACGACTAAGTGCGGTTCTTGCGTTAGTCAATTCGATTCGAATAGACGACTTTGTTGCCTTCGACCTGAGCCGTGAGGAACGCCCCTTCGTCCGGCAGTTCTTGGTAGGTGAATTTCACTCTTCTGCCATCTGCAAGCGTTTTTATCCACTCGTCGCTTGACATTCTCAGTTCCTCCGCGAATCGAGAGCATTATAGTGAGCAACTTTGCTCAGACAGGCAACAGCCTTTCAGCGGAGAATGCAAGCGATGGGTTTTCACCCATCAGCGGGCCGACGTGGGTGCTGAAGAAATGCAAACCGCCCCCAGGCTCTAAGCACAGACAGCCGAGCCGGGGAGTTGCATCTCGAATCCTCCCCGGTTGCTTTTCTTCAGGGTAAGCCAACGCAAACTCCAGTAAACTACTTCACTCACAGTGAACGCTTTGCGTCTGCTATCATCCTCAGCCGCGCGGGGGAACCCAAAAAATGGGGCCATCGAGCATTTGTGAAGCAGTTGACCTGACTCAGTGGCCATTACTCCTGGTGAGGTCTTGCCCATGGCCATTGTCGTTGCCGTACAGTCCTTCCATTTCGAGGCTCGTTGTCCTTATCCGGCCCATCTGTTCGTAGATGTACTGGCGAAGGTCGGCTACGTCAAGAACGCGATTTCCATTGTTCAGACGCGCATAAGCCAGGTCTTCCCTGAGATTTTCGAGCACGGATAACGCAATTTGTCTTGTGTTTGTGTCCATACAGCACCCCACAGCGAACGACGTTTCTGAACAATTTTTACTTCCCTCGTTGCACCTAAATCTGTGCACTTTTGCCAGGTCGCACCATGAAGATAATTCTGCCTTGTTGCGGTACAAGATGGAAGAATTGAACAAGAATACCGTGCGTCTGATCGCTGAGACTCAGAGACTAATCCAGGAATCGAAACAGCTATCGGAACGGATCAAGTGTTTTCGCGAAAGCCAGAGCTAGCCTTGGAGTCATTTTGAGGCTCTTCAAGGCAGCACTTGAGACTGGTGCAAACGCGTAGAACTGTGCCAGACTATCCGCGCCATGGCTGAGCGAGACTTCGTGATCCTAAGGTTTCAAGGCAAGGTCCCCGCGATGGCATCCTGCGCCAAATGTCAGCGCAAATTCTTTACGCCAACCACTTACTCTCGTGATCCTGCAGGAGCCGAAGAATACCTGCTCAGCAAGTTTGATCGCCATGATTGCGAGGAAAAGCCAAAGATCAACCGGGGCTGGAGGGCATCAGCACCCGAGCTATAGTCGTTGAACAAAACAGGACCAGTGTACGGAATCGGAAAACCGCCGTTCGGACCCTCACAACCGCGTTGTTATTTATGTACGAAGCATTTGCGTTTGTGCTCAGGCAATTCGCCGCGCACTTCTCTGAGGATGCTCACGCAGGAGTTTTTCGATATGCGCTTGTAATTCAGTTTCCATGTTCTTTTTCGCATCTTCGAAACTACTGCCACTGACCGTCACCGACAGACTTTTGCAGAGGCCCTTCCAGCCATCATCTTCGGACCAGAAATCGCAGTCAATCGGTACGCTAGCGGTCACCTGTAGGTTCACTATTTGAGAAGTCATAATTACCCCATTCGAATCTTGGCTGTGCCAGTCGAATCGTCGTGCAACCGCGACTCTCCCGCTCCCGATTACCCAACGATTGTAACCTTCCGACCGATGGTTCCAGCGCGGAAAATGGATTTTCACGGTTAGGAACTCGCTCCTAGACCCCGTACAAAATCGCAATACGGCTGGTTAGCAAGAGCGTGCCGCCACTTTACGCCGAACGCTCCCGTTGTTCGTCATTGGCTGCGGCCTGGATGGGCTTCTTCGTAGCCGGTATAGGGACGGGCGGCAAGAAAAGAGGACGATAGTGACGGCGCATACAGGAATTGCATCTCACAACTCGCAGGAAAAAGAAGCAACACACCTCATCGTGCCACGTCGTCGGTCGGGACGAGTATATTTCAGCCTCGCCGCAATAAGGGCAGTGATTCAATCCAATCCTCCGCATGACAAAACCCTCGTTGTCCTGAGATTCCATCCCAAGCAGCGGAGTCACTTCTGTTCAAAATTGCACGCATTGGCGGAAAATGACTTCGGGACACCCGATCTACCATCGCCGCAAGCGGCGAATTCCAGGCGACAAATTTACGTCTAGACACTTCGGGCAAGGACACCTAAAAGCCGTGTCGTTCGGAAAAACAATGTGGCCGCACTTTTCACAAATCTGTCGCCCGTTGGAGAGAACCTTCATCGGCCTGAATCCCGCGCCCAAAACACAGTAGGGGCAGCACGGCGATAATACTCCGTGTTTGTGAAGACCCGACGTGCGCGATCGTCCTCTGCGAGAGTGTTCCGGGCCTTGCGTGTGCGCCGTTACTGATCGTTCGTCCTCTTGTTGGGCGCAGGCTTGGCTGTCTTTTTCTTCGCCTCCCCTTCCCGGTCACCAATCAGAGTCAGAGCATCCGCGGCGTTGAATGGGAATTGGCGGACCGACGATTGGCCAGTCAAGCTCAACGTGATATCCACGCGGCGATCGCTTGCAAGAACAATCGTCTGCATGTTTCTGAGAGCCCTTTGACGCTGTTCTGGGCTGAGCTGAGGGTTATTCTCGATCGCATTCTTCACTGCGGCTTCGCGCAGTGCATGTAGAGCGCCAAACGCTTTGGTATCGATGTTGGCCTGGGGAATGCCCTGTTTGACCAGGAAGCTCTTGACGCGGTCGGCACGACGCTCAGAGAGGTTCTGATCATATTTAGTGCGACCCCGCGGGTCGGCGTGGCCCTCCAGGAGCAAGTGCGCCTCCGGCTGACTTTCGAGATACTTCTTGAAGTCGGCGGCCAGCGCAACCAGAATTTGCTGCTGACTGGCAACTAGCCCGTCATTGGGATTCTCGACCGGCGGCATGGACGTCGGGAAGTAAATGCTTTCCAGGACGAGGCGAGATTCCTTCACTTCGATCTCCGGTTCCGGCAGAGGTGGAGGCGCGTTCTCCACCACGACCTCGGTCGAAGCTTGAGCGTTCGGTCCACGCGAGTCAGTGCAGGTGGCGCTTACGACGATTGCTCCCGGCAACGCTCCAGCGGTGTTAAGTGCGGCCGAATCGCCAGCGCCGGAAACAGTCCCGCCGCTGGACGTCCAGCCGGCGACAGAAACTGGAACACCATCCGGGCTGGTACAGTTGGCCGACAAGGTCACGGTTTCACCAGCCGGAACGCTCATCGCGCTGGCCGAGATAGACATAGTGGGTGGATTCTTTGGCGGCGGCTTCACAGTGAACTGAGCCGTGCAGCTCGCTTCGTTGTTGCTCTTCTCTTCGGCGTCGGTTACATAAGCGGTGACGCTGTAGCTGCTGGGGGCGGCGTTCGTGGTCTCGATCTGGGCAGTCGCGTCGTTCCCGATGATCTTACCTCCTCCGTTGCTGGGGTACCATACATAGGTGAGCGTGTGCTTGGGATTGAAGTTGCTGGCGGTGACGGTTCCCGTGACGGGTTCACCCACTATGACTTCATTCGGCTGCACGGAACAGATGGCAGCCGGGGCTATCGGAGCCCCCGTCCCGGTGCCGACGGGATGCAGCCATTGATATCCAACAAACAACTCCCATTTAGGATCGGAGTCGCTCTGCGCAAATGCACGACTCGGAATGAACGATGCCGCCAAAACTATCAATATGCCTGTAACTACACGGCCCTTATTTAGACAGGCGACCGCTAGGCCAGCCAAGCAAGCTGCTGTTGTGAGCCAATTGGACATACCCGTGTAGGAAAAAGTCTAGGGTCACAGCCCAGGGCACACAAATGACCAAAGTGTAGTCGGAGGCTCGGCTCCCCCAAAAACGTTCCACATCCGGAGCCGGACCTGGCGAGCGTTCTGGATAGCTGTTCCAACATCAATAACAATAACCCACAGAACTCCGCAGAGCCGCCTTGCATCGAGACTGGGGGATCCGCTGATTTAGGACGCCCGGCCCTGCCGTCTGCGGTCACCACATGACGTGCGCGTCGCTGGAGCGGGGCGGTCTTCAAACGCTTTAGGGGCTGCTACGACGCAGCCCAAGGTTTCCACGGGACCCCTTCTTCCGGTGATCACGCGAGTCAATAGCCGGCAAGAACTCAGCAAGTTATTCTCGGGTAAGCAGTTTGTGCGGAGAGGTGGGAGTCTATTTGCTTGAATGGCGCAAGCTCTTTTGCGGCATGATGATCGTCATTTTGCCGACATCGATGATGGCCCAGGAATCCGCTCGCGCGGTGCTCCACGATGATGGAGGAGTCTGGCTGAATGGGAATCCCGCGCCCACTTCCTCCGCGATTTTTCTACACGACTTGGTGCAGACCCAGAAAGGAAATCCGGCGAAAATCGACGCTGACGGGTCCACGGTCATGGTCCAACCTGACACCATTGTGCAATTCGAGGGAAACGAACTCGTCCTCGATCATGGCGGCTTGCAACTGAACACCTCGCGAGGAATGAGAGTGCGCGTGAATTGCATGACCGTCATTCCCCTGACGCAAGAGTGGACTCGTTACGACGTCATTGATGTTGATGGAAGAATGATGGTGGAAGCACACCAGAATGATGTCAAGATCCACTACCAAGATGCGGGTGCCCGGCTGTCGAAAACGCCGGACGTGACGGTACATCAAGGTGAGCAAGTAACACGTGAGGAACATCGATGTGGTGAGCCGGCTAAGCCTACCCAGGGACCCATTCTGGACAGCCCTTGGGCCATTGGAGTTGGGACTGCCGTGATCGGCTTAATTACTTGCTGGGCTTTATGCCGCGGGGGCGCGCCCGTCAGCCCTTCCAAACCGTAGCGCGTCTATTGTTGTCAGCATTTCCTACGTCCCCTATCGTTCACGGGCTGAGTCGTCAAATTCTGAGCGGCCAAGTCGGCCCTGCCAGGCGGGTGTTACTGTGCGAGGCCGATGCTTCTCTAACGCCAATCGGAACAAGGCTTCCGGCTGGCCTAGGTCGGGGCGAGAGTCGGTTTCTGCGGGAAGAAATCCGGGTATAGGCTTCCGTTCAAAAGTTCCAGACGATGCCGCCGCCGGCGAAAAGATTGTATTGGCGGCTCTTGCCCGTGTTCACATTCAGTGGGGGCACACCCGACCAGAACTCTCGACCCTCACCGCGCAGTCTGAAGTTCCTGTAGATCTTCACATCGAGTCCCAAACCAGCCTGCAATACACCCGTGGCGTTTCCCGTCGTGTTCGGGTTAGCGCCAGAACTTCCACTGAAATAGCCGAATCCACCACCAAAACTGACCCACGGCGAGACTGCTTGCTCGGGAAAAAGGTTCAAGCGGGCCGCGGGAGTGACAAAGTAGGAGTGGTAGCCCAAGAATGGGTTAGTGTACGCGTTCACGTGCTCATCGGCGTTCACTACGAACGGGACTTCCAGGGCAAGGGACCAGAGTTCAACACCCATGACCTGCCGGGCATAATTCACTTCGAAGGTTAATCCCTTGCCGAAATGCAGGTTCGGATCATAAGAGGGGGCAGCCGGGATGCCCTGGTCGCTGATGAAGGTACGCCCAATGATGCCCGACAATTCGTTCTTTTGCGCCGCGGCCAGCGCCACGAAGGAACAAACTGTCAAAAGGACCCCGATGGTGAGGTGTTTCAGAGACATTTCTCCTCCTGAGTTGTCCGTTTCGTTGCGACGCAAAGTTCCGGATAGATTAGCACGCTCGTGTTTGTCCCGTCGTGTATTTTCCAATCACGGATTCGTTCGTTTCACTATCGTAGGCGGTCCAGCTTGAATAGAGCCCTTCCAGATACGAATGATGCGGGATTCAATTACGTCGACGGCGCCTGTAGTGCCATTGTCAGGCGGAGTGCGACGGCCTCCGATTTCTTCATTCCCGATGGCTCGAGACCGCCCTTGGATAACTCGGCCAAGGGACTGGAAGCGGCCAACCCGCAAAGCACATAGAACAGCGCAGCATTAGCCGGGATCTGCAAATTGAAATCCACGAAGCTATGGAACAGAATTCCGGTACAACCCAGCAAAGCGGCGAAGGAGACCGCCCCGTCCCATTGGAACTCCCAATGGCGAGAGGTCCGCAATCCATGCCGGTACAAACAGATCAGGAACCACAACATCAGTGCGAAGCCGAGCAAGCCCGTTTCCACCAGTAGCTGCGCATAATCGTTATGCGCTTCATTTACAAAAAGATTTGAATAGAAGCTGCGGTAACTGGGATAGACGGTTGGGAAAGTTCCCAAGCCCCACCCCCACACCGGCCGGTGGGAAAACATTTTCAAGCAGTCCTTAGTGATATCCAAACGGATGCCAGGGTCCAGGTCTCCGAGTCGGCCCAGAACTTGCCCTTTGCCTAGAAAAACTAAGAAACCGAGAACCAAGACGCACACTGCCATAGATCCCAGCGCCATGCGAGGGCTCCGCCTCTTCCCGAGAGTCAGCGCTGCGAACAGGACAATCTCGAGAACGAAAGCAATCATTCCGCCACGCGAGCCGGAAAGAAAGATCGTGCCGGCCATCAATATGGCGCTGAAGACGACCAAGGCCCGCTTTCCCCCTGTCAGCAGATGGCCCATGCCAACGACCAAGGGAAACGGTACAAGCATCTCCATCAGGCCGGCATAGTGGTTGTGGTTGACGTAGCTTCCGTAGACTGAGCCATTGAATCGTACGGTGCGGACCCAGAAGATCTTGCCATTAAAGGTCAATTCCTGAGCCAACGCGAAAAAGGCGTAGAGTGCCCCGAAAACGATCAGTGCAAGAGCAAATTTCTTCCGAACATCTTCATCTCGGACGCATTCGGCTGCAATGAGCAGGACGATTCCGTACGAGACGTACCGAAGTACTTCATACTTGGTAACGTAACCATAGGCGGACCTACGCAGGGCAATCTGCGCGAGGATGAGCCCGAAAAAGAATAAGGCCGGCGGGTACAGAGGGTTTTTCGACAACGCCACCTGCCTGGAAACAAACTGCTTACCCGCCCAAAGAAGGAATAGAGCTACCGCGCCGGCCTCGAAGGCGAAAGTCGACCACTCTTCGACCGCACCGAACGCCAACACCGCGAAAATTAAGAGGGCGCATAGGCCGAGAGCGAGCACCCATTGCAGGATTCCCGGCTCGCGACTACGCCGGAGCTCCGCAGCAATAGAATCAATCGTATCGACAATCGCAGACGATGACATTTTTCACTTCGCCGACCCTTAATTCTATATTCTATTTCTCCGCTAGCGCGAGATCGTCGATCCAAAGCTTGCCCCGGATTAGGGGGGCCGCAGGCAGGCGGACAATCTTCAGCAATACTAGTTTAGTGCTCGGGCCGGTTTGGAATCGAGCATGTTGCACGTGCCAGGGATTGGTGCCTAGCAAATCATCGGTGAGAACGTAAGAATCATTGGTGTAAGCATCCACGATCGCGAAGCGCGGACCGCTGGCACTCTCGATGTCTTCGGTCCGGGACTCGGCACTAAACTCGTACTCGGTGTTTGGTTTTACCACGACGAACTGAAGGATTCCCGCATCGGCTGGATTTTGTCCATCGAAGGTGACGGAGAGTGATCTTGTTCCGCTGTAAAACTCACTCGTGTCGATTGCTAGGGCCGCGTGGGGGTTCGATTCGTACCACCAGTCAAAGCCGCCTTTCAGCACGTTTTCCTCAAATCCCCCATTTACGATCAAGTTCTCACGAGAGGGAATATAGGGCTGAAGGGATTGATTGACGCCGGCCAGTTGTTGCCATGCAGTTTGTGCCGCTGCGACTTCCTGCTTCTCGATGAGAAACTGAAAGTAGGGAAAGGCAAGCTTCGTCGGAAACGTTTGTTGCAATCCGATCAGATGGTTCCAAACATTTTCGGCGGCGGCCACTTCCTGTTTGGAAATAAGCAAACGCAGAAACGAAAGGTACAGATCTGGTCTTCGCGGCAGCGCCTGGTCAAGAATCTGATTTGCGTCTCCGGTTGCACGCCAGCAGAGCTGGAGGGCACGGTCAACCGCCTCCGGGTCGTTTGCCAGAACAACGCGAAAATCGCGAAGTGCCTTTTCCTGGTCACCCTGAACCAGAAAGAGGAGGGCGGCCTCCCATGCGACATACGGCGTCGTCGGGTCAGCTTCGACTGCCTGTTCCACGCTCTGTTCCTGCTCGTTGATGTTGCCAGCCACTTGATAGGCACCCGCCAAATCCAGCCAGTACCGCGCTACGTAGGGATTCAAATGCACTGCTGTCCGAAAGTTAGCAATAGCCTCATCGAGATTTGCGCCGGACAATGCTAGACTTCGGCCAAGCAGTTCGCGATATTCAGCGTTCGATGGTTCCAGCCGAGTGGCTTTGTGGATATTCGAAAAGTCGGAGTCGCCGCCAGGTGGGAAGCGAGGTACGCCGCCAGACTCAAGTGCAGATACAGCCCCACAAGAATGAAGCAGGCGCCAGCAAAACAAAACCTCCGGAGCGGGGACCGCAATTCAATCGGCATCTGATCCATACCGGTGAGGGCACCTTTCGCGGCTGCGTGGCTGCGTGCAAATTACAGTCAGCCATGTTACGAAACTTTGCTGGCGGTCGTTAGTCTATCTTGCGGCGACTACTCATTGTAGTAGTGGTCGGAGTATCGACCGCCGTAATGTAGTAGTAGCCTTCGCCCGAACCATATTGAGCGCGTTTAGGACAATACCCATAACCCTGGCGTTGACCTGCAGCAGGAGGTCACAAGCGCGCCGAAGGGCTATGTTTTGTAGTTTTCCCCGCGCGCGCGACCAAGATGACTCGGTCCGCCTCAGGAGACAAAACCACCGCGTCGGTCACGGATAAGCATGGAGGCGTGTCAATGATTATGTGGTCGAACTCATTCCGCCAGCGTGTGATGTGATCCTTCATGACGGTCGAGCCAAGCAACTCGGCAGGATGTGGCGGAATTGGGCCGGCTGGCAAAATCCACAAGTTCGGCACTTGGGTAAACGGAACTACCACATCTTCGATCTTGTCGACTCCGCTTATAAGGGTGCTGAGGCCTCCACGAGACGGAAAGCCAAACAGCTTGCCAATACCGGGCCGACGGAGGTCCGCATCTATAAGCAATACGCGGCTCCCGCGTTGCGCCAAGACCAGCGCTGAATTCGCACTGATCGGTAGTTTTCCCCTCTTGCGGCAAGGCACTAGTGACGAGTATCACTTTGGGCGGCGCACCAAACGAGGAGAGAAGAATCGAAGTGCGGAGCGCTCGGTATGCCTCCGCTGCTTCTGACTTCGGACGTGCATACGTGACCAGAGCCGGAGATTCAGACTTCTCGGTCTCGACCCGACCTGGCTTCAGACGTTTACGCAAGAGCCGTTACGGAAACTGCAGCGGGTATCGTCCCGAGCGCCGGCAGCGTCGAAATCGCGCTAAGCTCTTCCGTATTCCTGATGCTGGTGTCCAGACTCTCCAGCACGAATGCAAGTCCGATACCGCAGGCAAGGCCGAGCAGAAGGCCGAACTCGATGTTCCGGGGCACATTAGGTGTTGATGGGGGAGGTCGGAGTCCGCGCGATGTCTACGACGCGGATATTGCTCGATCTCAGACCCGCGCTAACCCCCGCTTCCTTGAGTCGTTGCAGAAGATCCTGGTACAGCTGTCGGTTCGCCTCCGCATCGCGCTTAAGCACAGAGTACTCAATCGCGCTTCTCGTTGAGTTGGTTAGCCTCCTGCTTTTGCTTGGTTGAATGCGGTCGTCAGCAAATTCTCCCGTTGAATTGCGGCCAAGATACTCATCGTGGATTCCCTGCTGCATTCTCGCTTCTTCGGCTGTGATTTCCCTACGCACCTGTTTGACCTGATTGTTCAGTTCGACAACCTTGGGGTATCCGGAACCGAATTGGGTTGTAGCCTGTGCGTATTGGGTATTGAGGTCAGCCTCCTTCTCGCGCAACTTCTCGAGCATGCTGCTTGTCCCTTCGCGGGAAGTTTTGGCAGAATGCGGCAGGATCCCCAGCCACAGCGAGGTTGTAATTGGACTCCTTCTGAATGCGATCGGTCTGGGCCACTGTGAGCTCGTTGTTCAGTTCGTTCAGTTTGGCCGTTACGATGTTCTGCTTCTCATCCACACCTAGAATGCTGTGGTCTTTCTGGTAGCGGACAAGTTTCTCCTCGGATGTTTGGACTTTCATCTGAAGATCGACAAGTTCCTTTTGCAAGCCAGCTCTGAGGTTTCGCTGACAGACTCGTATTTTGTGTTGAAGTTCTCCTCTGTGAACGTTTTTACCAATGTATTAACGATTTCGGCTGCTAGGCATAGGGTCTGGATGCGTATAGCTGATTTGTATAAGCCGGGAGTTCGGGATCAGTTTGACGCTTAGCCCACCGCGAAATGCGCCTAGCAAGCGAGCTTCTGTTGCTGGATCAGGTTGCATTGAGGTCTTCCAGTTTGCGGGCGCCTTGCACCCGTAAACGTCGGGTCTTGGTCAAGGTGCATGGCTCTCGATCACTTTCATGGCCAGAGCATCGCTGCGGAGAATCGCGGCTTGGGTTTCTAGAGTCGCTTCGTAGTCGAAGTCAGGAGAACATTCTCGGCGTCCTTGAATCCCAAGACGTTCGGATTTTCTGGAAAGATAGCTACCTTCGATGTGGCCTGGTACAGTGGGGTTGTCTTTCAGGGTTTCAATTACGGAGAGTGCAAAAACAATGACAAAAGTAGCCAGCACCGCCCATTTCCGCTTCCTCAGAATTTGCCAGTAGTGCAGTACGGGGTTTTGCGGTTGACCAAAATGTGGGTATACCGATTGAGGAGCCTTAACCTGTAACAGGTCGATCTGCTCCAGAGCCTCGAGGGCATCAGAATTGTTGCGTCTTGGCTGCAATGGCATCAGTCAACCTCAAAAATGCGCCCGGTACTCGTTTTCGGTGTCTCGCTGAATCGATGTTGGCGAAGAATGAGCAAATTCTAACATTCTCTCCAAGTTTTCCCCATACCCGTTTTGACAGTGTCGGAAAGCTTCTTGTGTCCTTCGCCTACCTACAGAAGGCGCGTCCTCCGCCGGTTTCGCGGAGTTCCGAACGTTCGAACAGGTTCAGGAGTGCACCTTGGACGTACACAACCCTTATTTTGGCAAGTGCTCGAAGACTTTGTTTCCCAATTCGATTGAAGCTGTGTTGTCCAAAGTGCAGACTTGCTGCCGCGGTCGCTTCCCCGGTCGTGGACCTAGATCGCTGGCTCTGTGAGTTGACGACCTCGGTGTTCTTCCAAATCTGTCGCATTAAGCTAACTGAGGTAAAATGATTCCTAACACAGGTTTTGGAATGCGACGAGAGTCGTCGCCGGTCTGGCGGCCTAGGCACGTTTTGTGTTGGAGGTTGTGGTGGGGAGCTTAGAGAAGGCCTGTCTTCACGACGATATTAGGCTGGCAGGACCGGGGCTTCACCTCCGATGCGATCCTGATGGTGATCCGGGTCGCTGGTACGCTTTGTATGTTCGATCGCGGCATGAAAAAGTTGTCGAAAACGGTCTGAGAGGCAAGGGATACAGTGTTTTTTCGCCGTTTTACCGGACGAAACGCAAGAGAGTCGACCGGATCGCCGAAATCGATGTGCCTCTGTTTCCAGGATACGTATTTTGCCACTTTGACTCGAACAAGCGACTGCCGATTCTAACGACGCCCGGCATTGTGCGAATTGTAGGGCCGGGGAATCGGCCGGAGCCAGTGGACGACACTGAAATCGCCTCCATCCGAACCCTTGCGCTGTCCGGGCGTGCCGTTCAGCCGTGGCCGTTCTTGAGATCAGGGCAGCGGATCCGGCTGCAGGCTGGTCCACTTATGGGAGCGGAGGGCATTTTCTTACGGGTCAAAGATGAGTACCATCTGGTCGTTTCCATTACTTTGCTTCAGCGCGCCGTTTCGGTCGTCATCGAGAAAGATGCTGTTACCCCGTTGTTTTTCGGTGAGGGTCACACGGCGTCGTTCCAGAGGTTAGAAATTATCGATCCTTGAGCTTGCCCACTACCGTCCCGTTAGAGTTTCGGATAGAATCAGCCTAATTAGGCTTCGATTCAGACTCTCCGGAGTTGATCGATCGGGACCCCAAAACGGCGTCTTCGTGAAGAGCGTGAGGCGCGAACCTGGAGATTCGGTAAACCTTGCTTCCAGCCGCAAGCACTTCCAGACGATTCCGGTTACATTTGGATCGGCTCGATGCGGGGCGTTGACACACGCGCCTCCTGAGGCGTAATGTCTGTAGTTCCCAAAGCGGGACTGTGTGGCAAAGGGCGGTAGCTTGTCCAGAAGCGGCTCCATGAATTTCTGATGTATGCCGTTTTCAAAGAAGTTCAGTGGTTCAGCAGCTAGAGATTTTCGTGCCTCTCAGTTCTGCGCGGTCATCTTTCGGCTTGTTTAGATCAAGAGACGCTTTATGTGCGGCATAAACGGCATCTTTGCGTATCACTCGGCCTCGAGTGCGCCGCAAGAAACCGAGCTTCTCGCTACGCGAGAGGCAATGCGCGCACGCGGCCCGGATGGATCAGGCGCTTGGTGGAGCATGGACCGACGTTGCGGGCTTGGGCATCGACGGCTTTCGATCATCGATCTTTCCGACCGCGCTTCCCAGCCGATGCCCAGTGAAGACGGCTCGTTTCGTCATCGTGTTCAATGGCGAAATCTACAACTATCCTCAAGTACGTGCGGAACTCGAGGCCGATGGTGCGCGCTTCCGCACGACCTCCGATACCGAGGCGCTCTTGCATCTCTATGCGCATTACGGTGCCGACATGGTGCATCGGCTCCGTGGCATGTTTGCTTTCGCCATATGGGATCAGGCGCGGCGGGGCCTTTTCCTTGCGCGCGATCCTTACGGCATTAAGCCGCTCTACACGGCAAACGACGGCTGGACTTTCCGCTTCGCCTCACAGGTCAAGGCGCTGCTCGCGGGTGGAAATGTTTCACGCGACCCTGAACCGGCGGGCATGGTCGGCTTCCATCTGTTCGGCAGCGTGCCCGAGCCATTCACTCTTTACCGCGATATCCGGGCTTTGCCCGCCGGCCATACACAATGGGTCGACGCCGCGGGCCCGAGGGAACCCAAGCCCTTCTCGAACCTTGCCGAAGTCTTAGCCAAAGGCGCGGCACAACCCAGCGCCTGCGGCTGAGATTTCTGAACGGGTGCGCGCCGGCGTGCTCGACAGCGTGCGCGCGCATTTATTGGCGGACGTTGAGGTGGGTATTTTTCTTTCCGCAGGGGTCGACTCTGGCGCGCTGCTCGGTCTGCATGCGAGACGCTGGGCAACGCGAGATCCGCGCAATCACGCTAGCGTTCGAAGAGTTCCGCGGCACATCGGAGGACGAGGCGCCGTTGGCTGCACGCGTGTGCGAGCACTACGGGGCGCACCACATCGTACGGCCCTTGAGTGAGCAGGAGTTCGTCGAGGATCTCCCCGCGATTCTGGAGGCCATGGACCAGCCCTCGATCGACGGTGTGAACACTTGGTTCGTCTCCAAAGCTGCCAAAGAGGCGGGCCTCAAGGTCGCGATTTCGGGTCTCGGCGGCGATGAGCTTCTTGCTGGTTATCCAAGCTTCCTGGACTTGCCGCGTTGGCACCGTCGGTTCGGTCCGTTGGCGGCCGTGCCGGGGGCTCGGGTTCTTGGCCCGCAAGCTCATCGGCCGCTGTTGCCCCCGCCTTTTCGCGGGCAACGCCCAAAGCGCTCGGGGTTCTGGAATACTCCGGCAGCTGGGCTGGCACCTATCTCCTGCGCCGCGGCTTGTTCCTGCCGCACGAGCTGCCTGAGGTCATGGATGCCGAGATCGCACGCGAGGGTCTGCGGCGGCTGAAGCCACTACGCCGTCTTGCCGCGAACCTCACGCCAGATCCCAGCTCCGACATCGCACGAGTTTGCGTGCTTGAGTCGGCGCAATACATGCGCAATCAGCTTCTGCGTGACGCCGACTGGGCAGGGATGGCGCACAGCCTTGAGATCCGCGTGCCGCTGGTCGACTTCACACTGCTCCGAGCGCTCGCGCCCGTGATCCCCGCGCTGACGCCGGGCGTCGGCAAGGCTGCGCTCGCCAAAGCGCCGACCTTACCGCTGCCAAACGAGATCGTGACCCGAGCGAAGACAGGTTTCAGCGTGCCCACAGGTGACTGGATGAATGCGGCTATTGGTAGAGGCTTGGACCCAGTGGGCCGCGTACCCGAACCCAAGGGCCTCGTTTCTCGACGCTGGTCGCGCGCGGTGTTAAACGGCATGTCACCCGGCCAACGCGCAACCGACAGTTGCACGCGTCATGAATCCGTCGCCCACTATGCTTGCTCTTGTGACGGATGCCTTCGGTGGGCGCGGCGGCATTGCGCAATACAACCGCGATTTTCTCGGAGCGCTGGCCGAAAGCGGTGCCGTGTCATCGATTACGGTCCTGCCGCGGCAGGCGCCCGATCTCTTCGATGCTACCAGAAAGGATCGAACAAACGCCGGCGCGGCCCGGTCGGATTGGCTATTCGGTTGCGGCCCTGCGAACGGCGCTGCTTCGGCCCGTCGATCTCATCTTCTGTGGGCACCTCTTTATGGCGCCGCTGGCAGCACTGATCGCGCGGCTCAAGCGAGCAAAGCTCATCGTGCAGACCCATGGGATTGAGGCTTGGTCGCGGCCATCCAAGGCTCAACGCTCAGCTCTGGAAGCGGCCGACCTCGTGTTATGTGTCTCGCGCCATACGCGTGCAGCCGTGCTCTCATGGGCCGCGATCGCGCCCGAGCGGGTCCTCGTCGTGCCGGATACGGTGAGGGAAGCGTTCACGCCGGGAGACGGCTCGACACAGCGCGCTGCGTTGGGCGCTCGAGGGCAAGCGCGTTCTCCTGACTGTCGGGCGGATGGACTCGCGCGAGCGCTACAAAGGCCAAGACCGCGTGATTGCCGCAATCTCTGAGTCTCGTCGCGAAGGGCCATGACATCTGCTATCTGGTCGTCGGCGAGGGCGACGATCGCGCCCGCCTCGAAGCGCTTGCGCGTGATGCTGGGGTGAGCGAGCGTGTGCGTTTCCTCGGTGCGCGTCGGGCTGCAAAGTCTTATCGAGATCTACCGCATGGCTGACCTGTTCGTCATGCCGTCGACCGGAGAAGGTTTCGGCGTGGCGTTCTTGGAGGCGATGGCGAGTGGCACGCCTGCGCTTGGGCTCGGCGTCGCGGGCGCCAGGGACGCGCTCGCTGACGGCCAGCTTGGGACGCTCGTAGCAGAAGACGGTCTCCCAGACGCCATCGCCCGTCTCCTCGCTGCGCCAAAGCCCGATTCGCGCGCACTGGCAGCCGCTGCGCGTGCCCGATTCGGTCGTGAGACGTTTGCGGCCAGTGTTCACGCTGCGTTAAATCGGCTGAGGGAGGCGGCTTGAACTCAATGGTTATCCGGAGCAACTATCGATGCGGGGCAGTTGTCCCGCGCGAAGTGGCGTCTAGGAGTCTTCAGGGAACGAGCGTATGGCTGACTTGACGGTCGCGATGACGCCGGAAGATCAGGCTAACCGAACGCCCGAGCGTGTCCTCGTGCTGGAGGCTGGCCGCGCGGAGCGCCATTACTGGCGAGATCTTTGGTCGTATCGCGAGCTGTTCGCCATCCTTGCCTGGCGCGATATCGCCATCCGGTACAAGCAAACGGTAATCGGAATTGCGTGGGCCGTGGTGCGACCGCTTCTTACTATGCTTATCTTTACGGTCATCTTCGGTCGCCTCGCCCACCTGCCCAGCGACGGGGCGGTACCCTATCCGGTGATGGTGTTCGCCGGAATGCTGCCATGGATGTTGTTCTCAACCATTTTGAGTGAGGCGTCGAACAGCTTGGTGAGTAATGCAAACTTGATCGGTAAAGTGTATTTCCCGCGCTTGATCGTGCCCTGTGCTTCCAGCGTCGTCGCACTTGTCGAGTTTGCCATCACCTTCATCTTGCTTGGGTTGATGATGCTTTGGTTCGGTGTTCTGCCTGATTTCCGAATCGTCTTCCTCCCGCTATTCATCGCACTTGCTGTTTTGGCGAGCCTTGGGCCTGCACTTTACATAACCGCGCTTAATGTGAAGTACCGAGATTTCCGCTTCATCATTCCGTTTATCGTCCAATTCGGGATGTACGTGTCCCCCGTGGGCTTTTCGAGTGCGGTGATCCCGGAGAAGTGGCGACTTCTATACCGCCTGAACCCAGTGGTAGGTGTAATCGACGGCTTCCGCTGGTGCCTGCTCAGAGGCCAGAGCGAGCTTTACATGCCGGGCTTATATTTGAACCTCGTCGTCATTGCCGCGCTCCTTTGGTGGGGAATGTCCTATTTCCGCAAGACCGAGCGCACCTTCGCTGATCTCATCTGACATGGCCAACGATGTCGTCATCCGCGCCGAGGGCCTCGGTAAGAAGTACGCCATCGGCCACGAGGCTGAGCGTGAGCGCTACACGGCACTGCGCGACGTGATCGCGCGCAACATGAAGCGCCTAGCGCGCTCCGCCGCCGATCTCGCTCGCGGGCGGGCGATGGTCACAGGCGACGAGATCGAGGAATTTTGGGCACTCAAGGACATCAACTTTGAAATCAAGCGTGGTGATGTTGTCGGCGTCATCGGCCATAACGGCGCTGGCAAATCGACGCTCTTAAAGATACTCTCCCGTATCACCGAGCCGACCCAAGGTCGAGTTGAGATCGAAGGACGCTGCGCGAGCCTCCTTGAAGTCGGCACCGGTTTCCATCTTGAACTCACGGGTCGGGAAAACATCTTTCTCAATGGCGCCATCCTAGGCATGTGTCGGGAGGAGATCAAACGGAAGTTCGGGGAGATCGTCGATTTTTCAGGGATGGAGCAATTCCTCGATACCCCTACGAAGCGCTATTCATCGGGAATGCTCTTGCGCCTGGGTTTCGCCGTTGCTGCGCACTTAGAGCCAGAGATTCTGATCATAGACGAGGTGCTGGCAGTCGGTGATGCGGAGTTCCAGAAAAAGTGCCTAGGAAAGATGAACGAGGTGTCCAAAGGCGGGCGTACGATCTTGTTTGTGAGCCACAACATGGGGATCGTCGGAAGTTTATGTCCGCATGTCATTTGGGTAGATCACGGAAAAATTCGCGACGCCGGCCCGGCATCGAAGATTATTGGTCAGTATATGAGCGTGGGGCCTGGGGACGTTAAGAACGGGACTGTTCGGTTTAGTGATGACCCTGCAAAGCCTTTTCAATTGACTTTAGTAGAGACGGTGGATCAAAGCGGAGCAACATGCGAGGCGTTTAGCTGCGATGACCCGGTTCTGCTCAATTGCAAATATTTTGTGCGGGAAACGGTGCCCGGACTCTATGGGTATATGTCGATCATGCGATCTGACGGGACAGAGATTTTGGTGTCGGACAGCTTCGACGCTCAGCAAAACCCATTAGAATACCTCGAACCGGGCACTGGGAAATTTCGCATCCGCATTCCTGCGCGAACCCTCGCACCCGGCGAATATCTCATACTACTGAATTTCACGAGTCACCGCAGCAAGATCGGCTTCAACGTCGACTCTCCTGGAATAGTGGCGCGCTTTCGTCTTGATGACTACACGACGCGCAGAGGAAATGGCCGGGGCGGATATTTTTCGACGCAGATGAAGTGGTCCGTTGTGTCGGATGAGCAGTCAACCGAAGCCACGCACAGTTGCTAACGAGAGCACCTGTGTCGAGCTCGTACCGCACTCTCTTCCACGAGTCAGCGGTCCGGCTTCCACCGCAGGCCTGGCGTTATGCCATAGTGGGCCGTCGATCGCCGCTCCTCCAAGCGAATCAGAAACTGGCTTTGCACCAAAGCTCGCCGATTTGGCGAGAAACTCATTATGTCATTCACGAATCGCGGCCCTATCATTCCCGATACGCTTTGCCAGCTGCTGGCAGAATATGAGGAAACTCACGCGGTCGAGGACTACTGGGCGTTCGGATGGCAAGTGTGGCCGGTTCTAAGAAACATACTTGCCAGCGATATTTGGATGGCAACACAGACTCACGACTGGTGTGCCGATCGAGCCTCCCCGAACAGCAAAAAGGTAGGAAATGGGCGCTTGACCCGGCGACTCGAATTTTACTGCCACCCACTTCAAGATTACGTTCGATGGGCATGGGACGTTAAGATGGGTGCAGCCCTCTCTCCGTCGCGGTCATGTGACGTGCTCATCTTCGGAAGTGGGGCACGCTATCAATTCCTGGGTGGCAAATGCGTGCATTACGCCACCGGTCCTTTTGCTGACCTACTGGAGGGCGCGGGGCTGAGATGTCACACTTGGCAGTGGGAAGAACAGCCGACCCCCTTCGCGAGGGCGTCGGCGAATGTGGCACCCGCGCTAAGGGGGTGGCAGAGACTGGCAGGTGCACTGGGGCATTTTCGCTCTTCTTCACCAATTCCCAGGTGGTACCCAGAGATTGAGTCTTTCTACCGCGAACAGCTTGCTCAGCCTCTGAGTTGGGGGGGGCTGGCGGGGGAGCTTCTTGCGATTGCCCAGACCAGCAGGGTTTTGGAGCGATGGCTTCGAAGCGCGAGACCGGGACTAGTCGTTCTGGACTGCTGGAGCAATTGGCCTTTGATTGCGGCGGCGCTAGCGGCGCATCGTTTAAGTATCCCTGTCATGGAATTGCAGCACGGCATCCAGGAGCATTCGCACGTCGCTTATCACTGGTGGCGTAAGGATCCTGCAGGCGGCTGGCCGGCTCGGCCGGATTTGTTTTGGGTCTGGGGTGAGCGCGCGGAAAACCTGTATTATGAGACGAATCGAACTCAGCAGGAGGTCATTCGGGGGGGAACCCCTGGATACGCCGTTGGCTTCTCAAGACGGATCCAGAGGTAGAGATGGCCTGCAAAGAAGTTAGTAACCTAGTTGACGGTTATTCGCGATCAATCCTCGTGACACTTCAAAATCCTGGAAGTCTAGACCTCGGGTACCTAAAGGACATCATCAGTACATCCCCGTCGAATTGGATATGGCTGATCCGAACACATCCAGCGTGGAAACTGGATCGGTTGGGATTCGAGCAGGAGTTACGTGGTTCCAGCCGAGCGGTAGTTCGGTTGCACGAGCCGGACGAGTTGCCGCTTTATGCATTGCTAAGAGTCGTGGACTTGCATGTCAGTAGTTACTCCACATGCTCGAATGAAGCCTTAGCTTTCGGCAAGCCTACCATCCTGCTCAGTGAACAAGGGCTCGCCATGTTCCGAGAGTTCATCGAGAAGGGGATTATGTATTATGCTCAACGGTCGAGCGATTTCTACGGAGTCGCCGAACACGCTTTTGCCGTTGATCCGGTTCACCTGAAATGTGCTGGGCAATCCTTGTTTGTTGTGGACGAACGGGACACGAACTGCGCCGTCAGCCGGATCGTGGAGTTGGTCGAGTCGCAAAGGCAAAGGGAAGCCCCTGGCTCGATTTAGCAGGAAGAGCCCAAGCACATAACCGGACATTTCATCCGAACCCGCCGACAGCTTGAACAACCCCGAGAAACGGCAACCAATCGTTGACTGTATTTACATTGCGGCTTCCGAGCTTGATGCCTGCTTCACTCGAATCTGCATAGCCAGCGTCCGATATTTTTACCCAGAGGTTCCGATACGGCTGCTTTCGGGAGGGCGCCTGCAACGTCGACTAGCAGCAGAGTTGCGGCAGTACTGGGGCGTTCGCATTGCTGATGTTCCCGCAGGCGATTACGGTTGGGGTTACGTCAAACTGGAACCGCTATTTGGCCCGCCCGGTGAGAGGTTTCTCATTCTAGATTCGGACACAGCGCTTACGGGCTCGATTTTGGATGAATGGAAGGATTGCGACGCCCCATTCTTAGTGGACAATGAGCAGTATTCCGAGTCCAATATCACAGCGCGCTATTACGATTGGCGTAAAGTTGTCAAGATCGACCCGGAAGCCAAACCTCCGCTGTTTGTCTTCAACTCAGGCCAGTGGTTGGGAACTGCTGGTATGTTAACCCGCGAGGATTTCGGACCTTGGCTTGAATGGACATTTCCCCGCAGGCTCCGCCATCCTGAGTACTTCTTTCCTGGTGATCAAGGCATTCTGAACTATGTCCTTAACCAGAAGGCGATGCTCGACGGATTACGTATTGAATGTCGAAAGATCATGCGCTGGGCCGGCCACGGGTTGGAGGGGCTAGATGCTACGACAGTCTCAGCCAGGGCGGCGATGCCCCTTATCGTCCACTGGGCGGGAATGAAAAAGATGCGCCACCGGGACATGGTTGGAGCCGACTTGCTCTCCTATTTCGAGCAGATCTACTACCAGCGGCTTCCTGGCGGAGTAGTGCGAAGAATGTTGGCGGCATGGCAAAACGCGCTAGTTCATTGGAGGCACGGCCTAGAAGTCAGAGTGCGGCTCTCAACTCGGAGATTTATAGTCGCGCCGTTGGCCAAAGTGTCTCGCCAGCTCACTAATAGACGTTGCTCCCTCAGGTGAGAATCACATTGAGGACATTCTTACCGAGAGGGCTTTCGGCTTATCGGTCGATCTTTTTCGCCGAATAAACATTAACTGTCATTGATGGCAGCTCTCTTCGGGAAAAAAATATTGGTCACGGGTGCTGACGGATTCATCGGTTCGCACCTCGTCGAGGCACTGGTCCGCCAGGGCGGCGAGGTCCGCGCTCTTGTCTTCTACAACTCATTCAATTCGTGGGGGTGGCTGGATGACGTGGCTGCGGACGTACGCGGCAAGTTCGAGGTTGTGGTAGGAGACATCCGAGATCCGCATCACATACATGAACTGACTCGAGGCTGCGACATTGTGCTGCATCTCGCAGCACTGATATCCATCCCATTTTCCTATGAGTCCCCCACAGCCTACATCGAGACGAACATAACGGGGACACTCAACGTCCTTCAGGCAGCAAGGTATTGCGATGTGGAACGAGTGGTTTGCACGTCAACCAGCGAAGTCTATGGGACGGCGCGATATGTGCCGATCGACGAAGATCATCCCCTACAGGCGCAGTCCCCTTACGCTGCCTCCAAGATCGCAGCCGACCAGATGGCGTTTGCATTTCATCGTACGTTCGGCACGCCAGTCCTGGTCTTGCGTCCGTTCAACACTTTCGGACCGCGCCAGTCCGCACGTGCGGTGATTCCGACCATTATCACTCAGATCGCAAATGGTGTTCGCGAGATCCGGCTGGGGTCTCTGCACCCGACGCGCGACTTTTCCTTCGTGACCGACACAGTACGCGGCTTTTTGCACGCGGCGATCGCGGAAGGCGCGATAGGGGAGGTGATCAACACTGGATCGGGATTCGAAATTTCGATTGGCGACACCACCCGCCTCATTGCCGAGGTGATGGAAGCCGACGTCACTGTAATCCGTGATGATAAGCGCCTGCGGCCCGAGGCCAGCGAGGTTGAGCGACTATGTGCCAATATCTCCAGAGCCGAGAGCAAACTGGGCTGGAAGCCGGAATTTGGCGGGCGTGAAGGGTTCGCTCAGGCGCTCGTGCGCACGGTCGATTGGTTCCGCGATCCTGCTAATTTGAGCCGGTACAAGGCCGGATGCTACAACATTTGAGGGACCGATGATTGTCGACGTCGAGGCGATCGTCGCAGCCACTGAACGCGCGATTCGGATTAGCGATCGGCCGGTGGCCTTGCACGAACCGCTGTTTGCCGGACGTGAATGGGACTACCTCAAGCGATGTCTGGACAGCGGCTGGGTCTCTTCGGTCGGCTGCTTTGTCGATGAGTTCGAAGCGAAGCTTGCGGAATTGTGCGGAACCAGTTCGGCCGTCGCGATCGTGAACGGCACCGCCGCGCTACATATCGCTTTGCGGCTTGCGGGGGTTCAGCGGGACGACGAAGTCGTTCTGCCGACGCTGACCTTCGTGGCGACGGCGAATGCGGTGGCGCATTGCGGCGCGGTTCCGCATTTCGTCGATTCTACCGAAAGTGGCCTCGGTATGGATCCGCAAAAGCTCAAGGCGCACCTTCAACGCATTGCGGTGCGCCGGGGCGAAGCATTGGTCAACGGGGAGACCGGCCGTCCGATTCGCGCCGTCATTCCGGTCCACATCTTTGGTCACCCAGTCGATATGGAGGTCCTCAGGGCCGTTTGCCTTGAATTCGGGTTGCCGATCATCGAGGATGCCACTGAATCGTTGGGCAGCATCTATCATGGCAAGCCGTGCGGCGGCTTTGGCACAGCCGGCGTTCTCAGCTTCAACGGCAATAAGATAGTCACCACGGGTGGTGGTGGCGCGCTGGTCACCAACGATGTAGCACTCGGTCGGCGCGCCAAGCATGTAACGACCACAGCCAAGCTGCCGCACAAATGGGCTTATGTTCACGATGAGATTGCCTGGAACTACCGCATGCCTAACCTGAATGCAGCGCTCGGTGTGGCGCAACTCGAGGGACTCGATGGTTTCGTTGCCGCAAAAAGGGCGCTGGCTCGCCGTTACGACGAGGCATTCGCGGGCGTGCGGGGCGTAAGCTTTGTCAAGGAACCCAAGGGAACTGCGAGCAACTATTGGCTCAATGCCATCCTACTTGACGATGAAAGCGGGAAGGCACGCGATGCAGTCTTACAAGCCACCCACGACGCTGGATTGCTGACCCGACCGACCTGGACCCTGATGCATCGCCTGGCTATGTTTCAGGGCAATCCGCGGAGTGATCTTAGTGTCTCCGAGTCAATTGAGCGACGGCTGGTCAATTTGCCGTCGAGCGCAATTCTCGGGATGAACGATGTTGCTTGATGCTCTGATTGTCCGTTCGTCTATTTTCGTCTGACATCGGTCACATCGAAATTTAGATTTTATGAGTGTAGTGGGGATCATTCTTGCCCGCGGAGGTTCAAAACGCCTACCGCAAAAAAATACCCGCGAATGTGCCGGGAAGCCTCTAATTGCGTACACGATTGAGGCTGCTCAGGGGGCAAAGAGCCTTTCGCGCACGATCGTGTCGACTAATGATCCCGAGGTTGCCCGGATTGCAGCGGCGTACGGTGCCGATGTCCCCTTTGAGCGACCCGCGGAATTCTCCATGGATACGAGTCCTTCGATCGACGCGCTGTCTCACGCCGTCAGTTGGCTTCAAGCCAATGCCGCGCCTATCGATGCGGTGGTTCTCTTGCAGCCGACTTCACCGCTGCGGCAGAGCCGGCATATTGATGAGGCTGTCGCACTCTATCGCTCGATGGTTGTCGACACTGTCTCTGCGGTCTCAATTGCAACGGCACACCCATATTGGTGCTGGAAACCAGATGGCCTAGAAATTCGACCATTCTTCTCCGCGGAACACGTCGCCATGCCTCGCCAGCAATTGCCACCCGCATTGATCGAAAACGGCGCTCTGTATGTAATTCGGTGTGGCGTTTTGTCGACCGGATCGTTATACGGAGAACGGGTTGCAGGCTACATGATGGACGCGGTCGACGCCGTTGATATTGATACCATTGATGACTTCGAGTACGCCGAATTTTTGATACAGCGCCGGGCCAAGCAGCTCCAGCCGACAGCGTGACAATGATGAGATGCAGCGTGTCAATCACCCGAACGCGTGGTTATTACGCGCCGATGGACCGCGGGAAATGATTCGAATTGCACCTCATCGTTACCGGCTGCACGTGTTGCCGGAATTTGCCTCGGGCCTTGCTCAAGTCCGAGCAGACGCTGCGACGGTGGAACAGCCGCGGTTGGCTCGATATTCACAACAACGCCGCCGACGTCGTAGAACGGTTCTCGTCAAACTGAGCGACTATATGCTGCGAATATCGTCGATGTCTTGTGCAGAACAGGCGATCATCAACATCGCTTCGTTATGAGGGATGTTAGCTCTGCAAAACGTTTACGGACTGCCGCAATCTACGGTGATGGGCGATTTGGCAGAGCGGACAGTCGACATGCTGAAGCGGGTTCGCGTAGATCAGAGCTCACATCAAAATGCCCGGGGTAGCCGAGGGCCGTTTCTCACGGTTGTTGCGCGATGCCGTTTGAGATTCTCTCCGAACCAGGAGACGCAGCGCGGTGGGCGGCAGAGATCATGGCGTTGCCGCGCGCACTCCGCGACATACACTATCTACCGGACTATGGGCGCATTTATCGGGATGTTCACGGCTTCACACCCCTGCTTGCACTATACAGCTCTAACGAAGGCTGCGTTGTCCAGCCTGTTGTCCGGCGACCGCTCCACCGACTCCCATTCCTGGCCGGCGCGTCCGACGCCGGAGCGTTCTCCGACATTGCCAATGCCTACGGCTATGGCGGGCCGCTTTCGAACGCCGCGGACGCGATAACGGCAAGGAAGCTGTACGCTCAGTTCGCCGTGTGCTTCGCGACTTGGTGCGAAGAGCAAGGTATCGCAAGTGAGTTCGCGAGCTTGCATCCCTTGATGACCGACCATCAGCGGATGCTTATAGGCGACACGTTCGCACTCCGACACGAGAAGGATGTCGTAATCATGGAGCTCGGCGGCAGTGAGGCTGAAATCGAAAAGCGCTTGCGGAAGGGCCATCACAGTAGTATCTTGCTCGCCCGTCGCGCAGGAGTGCGTGTCGAAAGGGTCGAGCCGAGCGACCCGAATATCGCATTGTTCTCTGCTGTTTATCATGAGACGATGCTGCGCCGGCACGCGGAGAAACGCTGGTACTTTCCCGAGAAGTTTTTCAACGAGACGATACGGAATCTTGGCCCGCAGCGCTCCTCACTCTTCTTCGCTAGCGTGGACGGGCAGCTCGAGAGTGCTTGCCTGCTGATACATGAATTCGCCACCGCCTATTATCACTTTGCTGCAACCCGGGCGACACGACCTGAGCTTGGAGTGAACAACCTCATTGTGTGGGAAGCCGCGATATGGGCAAAAGCCGCAGGCTATTCCGTCCTCCACCTCGGAGGCGGTGTAACGAGCAACCACGATGACGGCTTGCTCCGCTTCAAGGCAGGCTTTTCGTCAAGGCGCGCCCCACTCTATACATACTTCACCGTGCGCGATCACGCGGGGTATGATGAGCTCTGCGAACGCAAGCGTTCGCATGAGCGCGCCACCACCGGGGCAGAATCTACGTCCGATTTCGTTCCACTCTATCGTCGCTGATTCACTCCATGGACTTTCTTTCCCGCCGATGCGCCATCGCCGAGTCTGGCCCTGCAGTGTTTGGGAAGGCTGGCCCCAACCACGGCGTGGGGCACGTCGTCGCTTGGTCAATGCTGCGGTGACAGTCGGCCTTCACAAAAGCGAACGTGTGACGGTCGCAATGATTGAGATTAAAAGACCCGATCCGGGTATCGAGCCCGTGGACCTTGTCAGGATCCTCGGTCGCGAACTCAACAAAGATCAGGAGAACGATGAGCCCATTACGTGGGATCGCATCCGTGACGCGGTGTCCATTATCAGAGGTGGTAGGCGATGAGTACAACGTCTGAGTCGCTGCGGGAATTTCTCATGCCGGAGAGCGGGACGATCCGCGACGCCATGCTGGTGATCGATGGCAATGGACGCGAAGTCGTCCTCGTTCGAGACGAGACAGAAAGCATTGTTGGACTAGTAACCGACGGCGATATCCGCCGCGGACTCCTTGCCGGCCTGACGCTGGAATCACGGGTCACCAGCGTGCTCGTACGCGACTTCCACTTCGTGTCGCCCAACATCGATCGAGCCGCAGTTCTGGATCTGATGAAGGCGCGTATGTTCCGGCATGTGCCGGTGTTAGACGAGGATCGTCGGCTCGTAGCGATTCACTTCCTTCACGATCTCATTGGTGCAACTCCAAAGCAGAATATCGCAGTGGTGATGGCGGGCGGCAAGGGTACGAGGCTCTGGCCCATGACCGAGACAATTCCCAAACCGATGGTTGAAGTTGCCGGGCGGCCTATGCTTGAACGCATCGTGTTGCACCTTGTAGGTCACGGTGTGCAGACAATATTTCTTGCGCTCAATTACAAGGCGGAAGTTGTCGAGCACCACTTTGGCAATGGTGCTGCGTTTGGGTGCCACATTGATTATTTGCGCGAAACAATGCCACTCGGCACTGGGGGCGCGCTATCGCTATTGCCGGTGCGGCCGGAGCATCCTCTCCTTGTTCTCAACGGCGACCTCATCGCGCATTTCAATGTGACCGATTTGCTCGCTGCCCACGCGGAAACCAACGCTGTAGCTACCATCGGTATCGGCCTCTACGAAGTTCAGATTCCTTTTGGGACCGTCGTCGAGAAGGCGGGACGATTGGTGGCCCTGGAAGAGAAGCCCAAGGTGAGTTTTCGCGTCAGTCAAGGAATCTATGTACTCGATCCGTCTACCCTCGAGTATGTACCTAGAAACCAGGAGTTTCCGATTACGAGGTTGTTCGATGCATTGTTAAGAGCGAAAAAAGTGGTGGGTGTGTTCGATTTCAATAACACCTGGCTCGATGTCGGGACGCCGGAAGATCTGCGCCGTGCCCACGGCTCGCTGTGAGTCAGAGGCCGTCTGCATTCTTGGAAATGCCTGAAACGATTGCCGAACAGCAGCTTCTGCTCCTGGTCGGTGAAGGACCTAGTTCCAGGTGACTCAGCTGGTTTCCGATGACGGCCACCCGGGACGGCAACTGATTAAGCAACGCGAATTCTTGGCAAAGAGCTGAACCGAGGTCGTGCCGCGGAGCAAATCGTCGACCCGCTGCAACGATATACGATCCAGCGAGCGAACTCGGAAAGCAATCGCACTTTGTCCCTGAGACCGCGCGGGCGTGGCTTGTCCCTTGGATGATCCAATAAATGCTCGACCGAAAGGCCACCGAGAGAACCCTCGCCGATTCGGCAAACCATTGCGACATATAATCTGCTCCTATGGCATGGGACGAGACTTGGGAAGCAATCTTCCAGGAGAACGAGTGGGGCAAGTATCCACCCGAATACGTCATCCGTTTCGTTGCTCGGAACTGGTACCGAGTTCCCGACAGAAAGGTCGTGCATCTTCTCGATCTCGGCTGCGGCCCCGGTGCCTGCACCTGGTACATGGCCCGTGAAGGTTTCAGCGTCTCCTCGATTGACGGTTCGTCCACTGCGATAAAACGTCTCGCGCAGCGATTGGAGTCGGAGGGGCTATCGGCGGAATGTCGAGTCGGCGATTTCACGAAGACTCTACCATGGCCGGGTAACAGTTTCGATGGCGCAATTGACAATGCCAGCATTTACGCCAATGTTTACGAAGACTGGAGACGAGCGCTGATAGAAACGAAGCGTGTGCTTAAGTTCGGAGGAAAGTTGTTCTCAGCCTGCTTCAGTACAAATACCACTCCCTTCAATAATCGGGCGTTTTCCAACTTCGTCACGGAGTCCGAGGTTCGATCCTTGTACTCCGAGTTTTTCGAGATCACGATTGATCGCCACTTTGTTGCCTATGGGGATGTGAAGACCGACCTGTTCCTGGTTACGGCTGTTAACTCGCGCCTTGACCTTCATCACGAACTGTCCCGCTGAGGGGCATATTCAAACTTTGCACGAAAACTCCAAGTTGTTAGCGTCTGGCCCCAAGAGCAACTCTGATTGCCTCAGGACCGTCGCGGTAGTTACCGGTAGTCGATCCGACTACGGACTTCTCGTCCCTCTGCTGCGGGCGATCGACGCGGACCGCGCACTCAAGCTGCAGCTGTGGGCAACCGGTGCCCATTTTGCTCGCCAGTTCGGTTCCACTATCGACGAAATTCTTAATGATGGATTCCAAATGGCTGAGAAAATAGATATGTTGCTAGCGTCCGATACCCCAGAAGCAGTGTCGAAGTCAATTGGACTTGGCCTTTGCGGTTTTGCGCAGGCCTACGCGCGAAACCGTCCCGACATTCTAGTTGGGCTTGGAGATCGCTTTGAGCTCTTCGCGGCCGTACAGGCTGCACTACCGTTCAATATTCCGGTGGCTCACATTTCAGGAGGCGAAGTTACTGAAGGAGCTATTGACGAATCAATCCGTCACGCGATCACCAAGCTAAGCCATCTGCACTTCGTCGCCGCTGAACCCTATGCGCGCCGCGTAATCCAGATGGGAGAGGAGCCTTGGCGAGTGCACGTTTCTGGCGAACCTGGTTTGGATAGCATTGCAACAATGGATTTCTTGACAAGAGATGAAGTGGAGAATCGCATAGGGATACCGCTCTCTCCCAAGCCGCTGCTAGTCACATTTCATCCGGTTACCCTTGAGAGCGGGGAAACGACCCGCTACATCAATGAGCTTCTGGAGGCGTTGAATGAAAGTTCCGAGCCGACTGTATTTACTTATCCAAATGCTGACCCGGGCGGCACATTGATCATTGACGCGATCGAGCGCTACGTTGCCTCGAAGTCCAATGCTCGGGTGGTACGCAATTTGGGTCGCCGGGCTTATTGCTCGTTGATGAAATATGCCGCTGCGATGGTTGGCAACTCTTCAAGTGGCATTGCAGAGGCGGCCAGTTTCGAGCTGCCAGCGGTCAATATCGGACACCGCCAGCAAGGACGGTTGGTTGGTAGGAATGTAATCAATTGCGATTCAGAACGGACGGCGATCAACAAGGCGATTCAGGAAGCTATAGCACCGGAGTTTCGCGCCAGCATTCGGGGCATGCGGAATCTTTACGGTGACGGGCACGCTTCTGAACGAATTGTTAAAGTACTTAGGGATATTCCGTTGGATCGCAAGCTTATCGTGAAGCGCTTTCATGATATCGATTGACACACGAGCCTCGGAAACGCCGACGGCAAAAGCAGATCGCTGGGAAGTCGGCGGCGATTTCCCTTGGATGCCACCGCCGCGCTCGCGTTGTATTCAGTTTCCTTCTCGTTCGGTCTACTTCGCATTGGGTCGCCACTGCGTGATCGCCTTGTTGGAAGTATTAGGACCAAAACCGAAGCGGCGGCTCTGGATTCCGTCGTTCTTCTGCTTTGAGGTCGCCAAGTCCTGGTCGCAATGGTTCAACGTCAACATTTATCGCGATGATCCACGCTGGCCGGAGCCTGACTGGCGCTCGCTCTCGCCAGATCCTTGCGATATCGTTATCGCAGTCAACTATTTTGCCAGCCGCGAAGCAGATCCGTGGAACGATTGGCATCAGCGAAAGAGTTGCATTTTAGTCGAAGACCATAGTCACGATCCACTGTCGAAATGGGCGCTCCACTCGCAGGCAGACTATGTCTTCAGCTCTCTACGGAAGACATTGCCGATTCCCGACGGAGCTGTACTTTGGTCGCCAAAGAAAAATCGATTGCCCAGACCGCGCAAGTCTTCTACAGTTCCTGGCGCCAACCAGAAGCTTGCCGCAATGCTCTGGAAAGCCGAGTATCTTCAGGGCGCCGGCGGTCTCGAACTGAAGCAGAGGTACCGCTCTCTGCTGAGCAGAAGTGAAATCAAACTGGACAGGTGTCGACCGGTCGGGACATCTTCCTTCACTCGAAAGTACATTTCTCGGGGCATTCCTGAGCGATGGCGAATACGGCGCGCCAATAACGTTCGCTACCTTGTTCGAGAGTTAAGGGATTGGCCTATCGCTGGCCCCCTGTTTTCCACCTGGCCCGAAGGAGCAGTCCCACTTGCTTTGGTGTTAGTTTTCAGGAGCTCTGGGGAACGCGACCGATGTCGTTCTGTGTTGTCATCTCATAACGTCTACTGTCCAATCCATTGGGTATGTGGACACACCGCGTTTCCTGAGTCACGCGACCTCTCTTCGCGCATCTTGACGGTGCCGTCCGACCAACGCTACTCCGTCATGGACATGAAGAAAGTTGCCCGGATTCTGCTAGGCCTCAACCCCACAATCCACGATGGCGCCGAGGACGATTAAACAGGAGCCCGCCGTGTGCACGAATGAAGAGAGGTCAAGCGAACCAGGGCTCCGGAGCTGGGGGCTGATCTGGTTGGCATGAGCAAGGTGCGTCCAACTTATCCGAGCCGACCCGGAATCCGGCCGACGAAAGCGAGCAGCCTAGAGTCCTTCCCAGTCATGCAGTTTCCGGTGAAAGCCGCGACGGTTTCGGACCAGCGTGGGTTTAACCCGCAATGAAAGAATTGCTCAGGAGCGCTTTGGCTCGATTGGGCTACCGGGTGCAAGGAACGCGATACATTCCGCGGCAGCTTCTTCAATCGGATCTGCTACGGACCGTTGAGTTTGACGATGTTGTCTGCCGCCGCATGTTCGAATCTGGTCAGGTGTTCCACTTTATCCAGGTCGGGGCCTTAGACGGGATTACCGTCGATCCCTTGCGGAAGTACATCGACCGGTGCGGTTGGCGTGGGGTTCTGGTAGAACCGCAGGCACACGCAGCGGGTGCTTTGCGCGAACTTTACCGGGACAACGACCGAATCGTCATCGTGCCGGCCGCTGTGGATAGGAAATCCGGCAGCCGCAAACTCTTCACCGTGGAGTCAGAAGATGCCCCGGCTTGGGTGGCCGGCCTGGCGTCGTTCGAACGCAACACCATCCTGAAACATTCGGATCTCGTGCCAGGATTGGGCGGAATGATCAGGGAGACGACTGTTCCTTGCGTCACGTTCGACGATATCCTTCGACACTTGCCCTCCGTGCACATTGATCTTTTGCAGATCGACACCGAGGGAGCGGACGCCTTCATTCTGTCCCTCTTCCCGTTCGATCGCATACAGCCGTCGATTGTTCATTGGGAAGTTAAGCACCTGAGCACGTCGGAGCGGGAAGACTGTCTCCATTGGCTGTCACGGTTTGGCTACCAATTTGCGGCATGCGGAGGCGAGGACATGATGGCCGTCCGAGCTATCGGATCGCGCATGTAAGCGGTGGAACCGTGCGGCCATGACGCACCCCAAGGCCTCCGGTTGGAGCCCATCATTATTCCGTTTGGCGACGTCTGCGAACCATGGGTACGGGACCTTAGGTCGTGTTTCCGACGAGGCTAAGAGATGAGTGCGCCACGTATCTATTTCTACTGCAGTGATGAGACCGGAAATCTGCAAGAAGATGTTATTGCTCTCGCCGAGGGAATGCTCGAACTAGGCATTCCATATTACTCGAACTGCAACTATTGGCTTCAGTCCACGGAGCCCAGCGATTATCTCTTCAAGCATGACCCGAATGTCACGCATGAAGACTGCGATATCGTGGTGGTCAGTTATACGTGGCCTCAGTGGGTCAGGATGGGGTCATTCGATGTCCGTCGGCAGCCGTTGCCCAACGGCCTTTTCAGCAAAGGCAGAAAGTATGCAACAGTTTATATGGACAACAACGACGGCTACCGCACTATTTCTTGGGAGCCGGAGTACAGACGGTTCGATCTCATTCTGAGATCCAAACTGAACCAGCGAACTTGGTGCCCCGAAAACATGCGACCGTGGGCGTACGGCTTGAACAACCGGATTGTTCAAGCCACTGCGAAGGCGCCTCCTTTTAGATCTCGTAGTAGGACTCTTCTAGTCAACTTCGGGGCCTCACATCCATATGTGTACGGCGCTCGCGATCTGGCCCGCAGCCGGCTCGAACCGAAGATCGGACGACTGTTGCCCGTCGACCGCACTACCGATGATCTGTCGGTCGAACCGTCCGACCCCTTTGAAGCGCTGATGTGGCGTCAGACTGGGGGGCGGTTCAGCCGCAGTTACTATGAGCGGCTCAAGTGCAGCCAGGCTGTGGCCTGCTTTTGTGGAGACATCATTCCGCCGATGCCTTTCCGCCCTGAGCGATACTTGACGGGGGGAAACCGCGCCAAACTGCGCCGTCTGTTTTTTCAGAGTCTGGCCTTGTTCGACCCGTGTCCACCCAGAGCCGTCGGCTGCGACAGCTTCCGTGTTTGGGAGGCTTTGGCGGCGGGATGCGCGACCATTAATATTGATCTCAACCATTACGGTGTGCAGCTTCCGGTCATGCCGGAGGACGGTACTCATTATCTCGGTGTCGATTTTTCTCGGGTGGACGATTTTGTAGACCGCCTGCGGGAGGAAACCTCTCTGCTTGAGCGCGTCGCCGGCGCCGGTAGACAGTGGGCGGAGACGTACTACTCTCCGAAAGCCGCCGCGCAGCGGTTCCTGGCTCTATTCTTCCCAGATGTCGCCGACGAGATCGTCGCGGACAAGGGTCCAAGACTCAATACCAAGGCGTTGGCTTGATGCTTTCACCGTTGAAGGACCTCTTGAAGCAGCGCTTGCGCCGCACGTTCCCCGATCGCCTATTAGGGCAGATGGCTTTCGAGGTGCGGGCGTCGCTAAAATTCGCTGCGAAGAGCCGCGCCACCGCGAAAAGATATCGGGAAATGGAAGGGATAAGGGTGAATGTCGGTTGCGGAGGAAGGCCCACAAATGGGTGGGTCAACCTCGACATGCTTGCCGATCCCCGGATCGAGTACTGGGATTGCCGAAAGGGGCTACCCTTCGAAGACGGGGCTGTCGCGGCGATCTATACGGAGCACTTCCTCGAGCATCTTGAGTACGCCGATGAAGCTCGAAATTTCCTTCGGAATTGTCGGAGGTGCCTAAGCGATAACGGCGTTCTGAGGATCGTCGTGCCGGACGCGGCGCGGTATCTAAAGCTCTACACCTGTGACGATTGGGAGGGACTCGCGAAGCTGCGCCCGCTTACCAAGGAGGAGGGCTCTTATCGCGACTACTGGCTCGGAGATGTCTACTCCACAAAAATGGAATTCATCAATGCGATCTTCAGGCAGAATGGCGAGCACAAGTATGCCTACGACGCTGAGACATTAATGCAGCTGCTACGGAGGGTCGGGTTTTCGAGAGTCGCCCAAATGAGTTTCGGAGCGTCCTTGGATCCGGCTATGCCTCCGGACACGCCCGAACGTCAGTCAGAAAGTCTCTATGTTGAGGCTATGAAAACGTGAACTACCCTCTTCAATTTTCAACAGATGGTGCAATAAAAAATAGAATGCTCCCTAGAGCCGCTGGACTATTTGAGAAGCTGCCGCGGACAATGCGTAGACACCGCTTGATGAAGGCTTGGATGCGACTCACCGGAGAGGATCCTGTTCAGCTTGTGCGCATACGAGATGACGCACTTGGCTATGCTGATCTCAGCGACGGATTCCTTCGACTGATTGTGATAGATGGAGAGTTCGAAAAGGACTTTTTCCGCGTAGCTGATGCTTTGCTTCAGGAAGGTGGCGCATTCCTCGACGTAGGGGCGAATCACGGTTTGTTGAGCTTTGGTTTGGCGCGAAAGTTAGATGGCCGTGTACGGTTTCATATGTTCGAACCGAATCCGAGGTTGCTGGAGTCCATTAGAAAAAGCCTGGAGCTGTACCCGTCGATGGTGACAGAAGTAAATCCTGTTGCCGTTTGTGAAGCGGACAGCACGGTTCTGTTTCATGTGCAGCCGGACCAGACAGGGGTTTCGCACATAGTAAGAAGCGGTGGCATTCCCATGAGATCCATCAAGCTCGACTCATATCTCAAAGACAAGTGCTTGGATCGCGTGGAACTCTTGAAGCTCGATATCGAAGGTTATGAGCTCGCCGCTCTTCGCGGCGCTGAGCATGCACTGAGGAACCACAGTATCAAAGCGGTGTATTTTGAGTATGTGGAGAAGTTTGTCCGCGTTGCCCCCCCTTCGAAGATTGTCGAATTCCTTGATTTCTTATCGTACGAGGTCTGTTTCTGCCGCCAATGCGATATCGCAGGCCAAAGCTTAGCTCCCGCTTTTACTATAAAAGACGGCTTACCGGGTCATGGCCTTCCACTTCTTCCAATCAGGGGACGGAAACTGCCCGCGGAGACCGACCTACTCGCATTGCCACGAGAGAACCTCACTCGAATTTAGATTCTCCACCATACTCTCTGTCGACACCTGCACCCACAGTCTTCGGTGGTAGGAAGTTCAGGGAGCGTCGCCGCACTAGCCGGGCCAGACACGACGGGTGGGAATTGGTTGTGCCTGACAAGGGAACCGACGAACTGGTTGCGGACCGCGCTTTACTGATCTGATATTCTCAAACGTTTTGAAGTGGTGACTTGCGTAAATTTCTCCTATTTCTTTTTAGTCATCGCTTCCTAGCGATAGCGCGCTGGGATGCCCACTTTCTTCGAATCCGAGCCTGGAACGCGATCACCTTGCAAAGACGCCGAATTCGCAACTTTCTCCAAAATCGTCAAAGACCGCTATTCCTGAATCTAGGTTCCGGCCCGCGGGGTGTTGACGACGCCCGCTGGGTCAATGTCGACGGGTTTCGTGATCAGAACATACATCATCTGGTTGACTTCGGCCGGCCGCTACCCTTCCCAAGTGAGTCGTTCGACGGTGTCTTCTGCGAACACGTGATGGAGCACTTTTCCCTTGAGGACGGACAGAGGCTGGCGCGGGAGGTATATCGTATTCTCCGTCTCGGCGGCTGCTTCCGAGTTGTCGTACCTGACGCCGAACTCCTATTGCGACGATATTTTGATAAGCCCGATGAGTTGGTCGCGCGGCGCTGCTCTGGCGAAGCAACACCGATGGAGATCGTGAATCTGTATTTTCGTCAGCGCTACGAGCACCAGTTCTTCTACGATTGGTCGACTATGGAGAAGATGCTCTTGGGGGTCGGATTTGGAACGGTCTCCCGTGCAGCTTTTGGCTGGGGCCGCCATTGCCTGCCGGCTATCCTGGACGACGAAAAGTATGAATGGGAGAGCCTATACGTTGAAGCGCTGAAATCGCGAACTGGTGACTCGCTGAGTTTCGGCGCTTCCCCATCAACCTCACCGCTCCTCGCCCGTAGACCACGGCCACATTCCTAAGCCCTTTGAAAGTCCTCCATATTATTGAAAACCTCGAGCGCGGCGCGGTGGAGACCTGGCTCATGCGGATGCTAGTGCATGCACGTAAACGAGAAATAGAAGTCGATTGGACCTTTTATTCCATACTCCAGCGCCTTGGAGCGATGGACGAGGAGGCTCGGGCACTCGGTGCACGCGTGATCCATTCGACAGTTCCGATCGTCAGAAAAGCGGAGTTTGTCCGCGCCCTACGCATGGAGCTGCGACGTGGAAAATACGACGTCTTGCACTGCCATCATGACATTGTGAGCGCAGTCTACCTGCTGGCTGCATTGGGACTGCCGATCCGTCGACGGATCGTTCATGTGCATAATGCGGACGAAGCATTGCCCACCGCCAGTCGCCTCAAGCAGCACCTCTATCGCGAGCCGATGCGGCAAGCCTGTCTATTGATGGCTGATCGCATCGTCGGAATCTCCAACCATACGCTCGACACGTTCCTCGCTGGACGGGCGCGCCGTCCCGAACGCGACGCCGTGCACTATTACGGGTTGGATTCTACGCCATTTGAGAACGTCGCCGCTGATCGCGCCAAGTTTCGCCGCAAGTGGGATCTCCCGGAGAATGCATTGATCCTTCTTTTCGGAGGGAGGTTGGTTCCGGAAAAAAATCCAGTATTTGCAGTGGATGTGCTGGTCGATCTTCGTTGTATCGAGCAGCGGGCTGTCGCAGTCTTCGCTGGCGCTGGCTCCCAAGAGGCGAACGTGTTGGCACGTGCGCGGGAACTCGGCGTAGAAAAATCGGTGCGCCTACTCGGCTGGCGAGACGATCTGCCCGAGATCATGAGTTGCAGCGATTGGTTCATTCTTCCTCACCCTGAACAGCCTGCAGAAGGGTTTGGACTAGCCGTCGTCGAAGCGCAGCTAGCTGGTTTAAGGATGCTTCTATCGCGCGGCATCCTAGATGACCCATTGCTTTCAACGGCTTGTTTTCGACGGCTCGCACTATCCGACGGACGTAAGCTGTGGGCGAAGGCCGCGATGGAACTTCTGCACGATCCCGTACCGTCGCGGACCGCCGCGCTTGCTGCTCTCAGGGAATCGCCGATGAACATGGACCAGGCACTCAAGGGGCTCCTTGAACTCCATACATGAAGCGAGAGCGCCCATTAGGGTCCTCCAGATTATCGACAGCCTCGGCATGGGCGGTGCCGAGACTTGGCTGATGGAAGTGCTGCGGCTCTGGTCAAAAAGTGAAATTGGCCGAATCGACTTTTTGGCAACGAGTGGCAATCCCGGGATCTTCGATGAGGAGGCGCGGCGGTTGGGGGCGCAAGTCCATTATGTGCGCTACGGACGCGCCCACCTTCCGCAATTTGCAAAGCAATTCCGCCAGATCTTGCGGGATGGCCGGTACCACGCAATCCACGACCATCAGGATTACGCCAGTGGGTGGCATTTTCTGGTGGGCGCAAGCGCGCTGCCACCCGTGCGGGTGACGCATGTACATAATCCGTGGCTTCATATCGAGGCCAACTACGCGGTGAATTTTTCGCGGCGGCTCACGACGATCGTTGGAAAACGACTTGTCTGCCGGCTCGCCACTCATGTCTGCGGCACTTCCGAAGAAATCCTCAGCCGATATGAATTCCAGCCGGCGCAAGCCCGGCGTCCGAAAGTCTCGGTCGTCCATTGCGGATTTGACATCGAAAAATTCAACAGATCGCGCGAGTCCGATCGGCAGTCAGTTCTGCGCGAGTTTTGCTGGCCGGAGGAAGCCAGAGTCGTCTTGTTTGCTGGGCGACTAGATCGGGCGATGGAATTTGAGCACCCTCAAAACCATAAGAATTCGTGGTTCGCGCTGAACGCCGTGCGGGCCGCAGCGGAAAGACAGTCCTCCGTCCGGTTCTTGATGGCGGGTGCGGCGGGGGCGTCGGGGCAGGACCTGGAAAGCCGTATCGAGAGTTGGGGATTGAAAGACAACGTGCGCCTTATTGGCGTCCGCAAGGATATCGATCGCCTTATGCGTGCTGCAGACGTGCTCTTCTTTCCTTCCCGGCAGGAAGGGCTGGGGATGGTGGCGGTAGAGGCGCAGGCGGTCGGCCTGCCGGTTCTGGCGAGCACCGCCGTGCCCCGCGAATGTGTCGTCATCCCCGAGCTGTATAGCGCTCTGGCGCTAGACGAGCCGATCGAGCTTTGGGCCTCTGCACTACTCCAAATAATGACTAGACCGCGCCCTCCGCTGGAACTCTGTCGTCGGGCGCTGGAATCCTCATCATTCTCGATAGAGAATTCCGCACGGCGGCTCGAAGAGATATACAGTTCAGCCCAGCAATGACGCGTGCTTTAGTTATTGAAGCCTCAGGCAACTTGTGGGGGTCTGAACGCGCTCTTCTTGATCTGCTCGGTGCCGTACCAAAGCTGGAGGTGGCGGTCTGCTGTCCCCCGCAGGTGCCGCTAGACAGCGAACTCGAGAAGCTGCACATCCGCACGCTGCCATATTATGTTTACGGTCTTCGCGAAAAATCGAAACTGCACCGCTTACAAGCCGCCGCCGGCGTGGTTAGAGCTTGCCTAGAATTTCGGCCAGACGTCATTTACCTCAATCAGTCTGGTTGCTATAAAGTGGCCTTGCCCGCGGCAACGCTATTGGACTTGCCGATCGTGGCGCACGTCCGCATATTCGAGGATGCGGCCTATCTTGCAAGACAAAGCCCAGTCCCGCGTCGGCTTCGAGGTATTATCGCCATTAGTTCGGCAGTTGAGAGGGAAATCCGGCGGTTCCAACAACTCGACTCTATCCAGCTCCATCGAATTTATGACGCGTACGCTCCTGCGACGCTGGCACCACAGAACTCGCCCCAGCCAAAGAGGATCGTCAACCGCTTGGCCTGCGTCGGGCGACTGGTGCCTGTCAAAGGCCAGGATGTTCTCGTCGGCGCATTGTGCATGTTGGAGGACTTCGATGGCGGGTTGGAATGTCTGTTCATTGGGGAGGGCGAAGGAAGTTTTGTTCAAGAGCTAAAACAAATAGCTTTGCGTGGAAACCCCGCTTCGTCAATTCGCTGGCTCGGCTTTGTGGGTGACGTTCTTTCCCTCTTGCAGACTTGCTCCGTGCTGGTTTGCCCCTCCCATAGCGAACCGCTCGGGCGGGTGATCTTTGAGGGTTGGGATGCCGGTGCACTCCCGGTCGTTTTTGCGGGAAGTGGCGGCGCCGCCGAGATCGTTGCAGCAGCGGACGGCGGCATCCTCTATGATGAACAGACGCCGCAGTCGCTGGCGATGGCATTACGAAAAGCACTGGAGCTTGACGGGGACGCGAGAAATAAACTCGTTCACAACGGCCTTCTGTGGATGTCCACCAACTGCAACTCAGAGGCTTATGGCGAGACCATTTCCACAATCTTGAGGACCGCTGCCTCGAAGTACCATGCATTGGGTGGTCTAGGATGATGAAGCGACTTCTCCGCTCCCTCAAGAAGCATCCGGCTCTCTACGAGTTTCTGCGCTACGAAATTTATGCGCGGATACGCTCGATCGACCGCGAACATGTATTCTTGAAGATATACAAAGATAATTATTGGGACGGAGTTAATTCAATTTCCGGACCAGGCTCGTCCCTGGAATCTACTCACACCGTTCGTAAAGCCCTGCCCAATTTGTTGGCGAAACTGGGGGCCCGGTCGATTCTGGACATACCCTGCGGCGATTTTCAATGGATGAGGGATGTGCCCCTTGGTGTTGAACAATACATTGGGGCGGACATTGTTCTTCCGCTGATTCAGAATAACCGGGAAATTTTTGGCGAGCGAGGCGAATTCTTCCATCTTGATCTATTGCGCGACCGATTACCGCCTGCTGACATTATTTTCTGCCGTGACTGCTTGGTTCATTTAAGCTTTAGAGAAATTCGACTTGCGCTCCAGAACATCAAAATAGCCTCTCCAAAACACTTCATAACGACAACTTTTCCGTACCACAAGGAAAATGCCGATACAGTGACGCCCTATTGGCGAGCGCTGAACATGCAACTCAGCCCATTCAACTTTCCACAGCCGCTTCACCTGATACAAGATTTTTCGAACGCGCAAGTCAACGACCAAGGGAAGTACCTGGGTGTATGGTATACCGACGACTTGCGTCACTCCCCCTGACTATCGACAAGTTTCACGAACGCCTGCATACCAGAGGTGGATGTCAGAGACCTAGAGCCCTCTTCTTCGGCGAAATTGGCGTAACTCGACCATGATTCGACGCGACTGCTGATCTTTAAGGCTTAGGACGGAGTTACGGTCATCCTGCCGGGAGAGGGCTGCGCCATCCTTTTCGCGGCCGACTGGCGGATTTCTTTACTAGCCAGCTAGAAGCAAAAGTCAGAATTTCTTGCGGCGGCGCTGTGAGTCCGGGCACTACTTTCAACGGATTGTTGGGCATCTAGCGCAAATTGCTGTGTAGGGAACGCCTCCTAAATCCATAGTTCACGTTTATGAGAACCGCGGCAGAACCGCAGACAGGTACTTCGCAGCTTGGAGAACTTCTCGGTTTTCCGATGACGTGAAGCTGGTTCATCGAACAGGCTGGATATCTCGACACCCTCTTCGTTTTTTCGGCGGGCGGCACTGTGCGCAGGCGCGCATTCCGAATACTCAACGAGCTGACGCGCTAGTGAAGATCCTCTACCTCGGAGAGGTCCGGTTGAACCCCATGCCAGTCACATGCAACGGAACCATCGATTCGACACCACAGAGGCTGCAATGCTTTTGCAATAGCCGAACTAGAAGACCGGTTTGCCGTTGCATATTAGGCCGCAAGCCGCACTTCGCTCTCGTCCTCGGTTGACTGCGTCACGCAGTTGTTCTATGTCGTTCAAGGAGCGCATTGCATTATGGCTTAAGTGAGTCATGTCATCGGATCGGCCGGGTTGAATTGGCAATGGAACCAGGGAGAATCTGATTAAGTTCTCCCTTTCCACAAATCATATCGATATAGTAGCGCCATCATGAAAAAGGACACTGGCGATTCTGACTGGCTTTGAGCAGTACAGCAAGAAGACTCGACCGACTGAGTTTTTGGAGGAGATGGAGCAGGTGGCACCGTGGCCGGAGTTATGCGCGCTGGTGGAACCGTACTATCCGAAGGCGGGGCAAAGGCGTCCGCCGGTGGGAGTGGAGCGAATGCTGCGGATGTATTTTGTGCAGCAATGGTTCAATCTGTCGGACCCTGGGGTGGAGGAAGCAGTGTACCACTCGATCGTGCTGCGGCAATTTGTGGGGATTGACCTGGGAGGGGAACCGGTGCCCGAGGAGACCACGGTATGCAAATTCCGGCATCTGCTGGAGGAGCACAACCAGGAGCAGATTCTGGGCACCGTAAACTTGCATTTGCAAAGTAAGGGAGTACGGATTACGACGGGCACGATCGTGGACGCTACCATACTGCATGCCCCGAGCTCGACCGAGAACCGGGAGCAGCAGCGTGACCCGGAGATGCACCAGACCAGGAAAGGCAAACAGTGGTATTTCCAGATGAAGGCACATGTGGGGGCAAGCAAGACCAAGCTGATCCACACCGCGGTGGCGACCACGGCCAACGGTGGCCGATGTCACGATACTTCCGGACCTATTACACGGCGAGGAGACGCGGGTGTGGGGAGACCAAGCGTATCGCGGGCCGAGCGAAGTGATTCGCCTGTGTGCTCCGCTGGTTCTGATTCACATGGGCAAAGACTGCCGCAGATGTCCAACTTCTTGCGCGTGGCGATGGTACTGAATCTGTGATCGCACTGAAGTTGCCCATGGGATCGGTAACGCAGTGAGGCCTTTGGGAGAGTGTTCTATGAAATCCTGTATCACATTCTTGAGTCTAATACTACTCACCACCTCAATTGCCTTCGGACAAAGGTTGAGTACTGTTACAGCCACAATCACCGATCCGGACGGGCATACGTGGAACAATGGAACCTATGCGATCAACCTCGTGCCTGCAGCAAATACCACCCAACCACCTAGTTGGATTCAGGCGCCAGGTCTAGTCAGAATGCCATTTGCGCTGAAGTACGGTGGCAATTCAACTTCGAGTGGCGTGTTGAACATAACGCTTCCCGATAATAACTTCATTTTTCCACTGGGAACACAGCGGAGCTTTACGCTGTGCTCGAACACTTCCGCATCTTGCCAGACGATAGTCGCGAGCGTCACGGGGTTGGCGCCAAGTCTCTCAACGGCGTTGAGCGCTCCTCTTACAGCCCCAGGATTCATCAGCGGCTGCGACGCAGGAATTTCTGTCAAGACCGATGGCACGGGCTGCGGGGTCCCGGTGAACCTAGCGGCAATCACGAACGTATTCGGTTGCACGTCATCGTCGCCAGGATTCCTGGAAAGCAACGGTACTTGCGATACCTCGGTTTTACCCATTGGCAGGACGCACCTTGCCAGCGAGACGCGCGCGTTTCTGGCTCGCTTGGCGACCACGCCCACCACCCCGCAAACGATCGCGTACAACAACCTGATTTCTGGACTGGTTTACTCCGGAGTTTGGGCGAAGCTGGATGGCTTGTTCCTGTTCGCCGCGCCCAATTCCGCAGATGCGCTCACCAATCTGATTCAGGCCGGGACCGCAACGGTTTCTGGCAGTCCAACGTTTGCGGCCAATGCCGGATACACGCCGACCACGAGCTATGATTGCATTGACAGCGGATTCAATCCAACCACGGTCAGCAGCCCGAACTTCACCGAGAACAATGCCAGCCTATTTGCCTGGCGGTCCGTGTCGCCATCCGGTGACGGCGGCGCTCTGGCGGCGCTCCCCAGCGGCAGCAACGATACCTACGTGCACGTTCCTCACAACGGGCTGCAGTCCGACCGCCTCACTAGCACGGGATCCGCCCAAGCGACCACCGAGGTGAATACCGGACTCTATGAGGGCAGCCGCGTTTCCTCTTCCACAGTGATGAATGCGTACCAGAACGGCATCTTGTTGGACAGCCTTTCTACGACTGCGACCTCTGCGGTTACCAATGCTGATTTCATCGGACTGAATTATCTAACTTCTGGCGGCACGGCTACAACTGGTCAAGAGGCGGCTTTAGGATTCGGGGGCGGATTGACTTACGTCGATTCCATGAATCTGTACAACTACCTGAGCAATTACATGACGACGGTGGCAGGGGGTTCAACGCTCGGAACGCCGACTTATACACAGCAAATCAGTGCCCTCGGGGATTTTAATTATGGGCCAGGAATTGCGCGCCTGCGAGATGGCCGCTTGATCGCCACCTTCGCCGTAGGCAATGGCAGTTTTGAGGATGGCGTACTTGAATATGCACTCTCTTCAAACAATGGCCAGACTTGGGGCTCTGCGATGACTATTGCCCGCCCCGCAGCCGGTTACAATTTCACGGACACATCCGTCACGGTGCTTAGATCTGGCTCGATCATCGTCACGGCCGATTACGATACCAGCGTGCCTCCGGTTCAACCCGTTGTTTACATCGGAACGGTTTCAGGCGGCTCGATCACCTGGGGCAGCCAGATTGGAATCATCAGTGCGCTAACCAGTCCTAGCACGACGTCCTACGCCCTGCCCTTGTCTGATGGCTCGTTGATGCTGGGACTTTACTCGAATACGGTAAAAGACAAAATCACGGTCGAATTCAGCAGCAATGGAGGCTCAACTTGGGGAACTGAAACCACCGTGGTTGATGTTGCTGTGACTGGGAATAGCGACCGCTGGAGCGAATCCAATTATCAGCAACTGCCGAATGGAACGATTGTAGGCATTCTACGGAATGACAATAAGACGGTGCTGGCGCGGGGCGGATGGTGGGTTGTAACGTCCACCAACAATGGCGCCACTTGGTCCTCCCCGACCCAGATCTTTGGGCCGTCTTCCACGCCCCTGCCTATGTCGGTGAACGATCAATCACGGCCAGCAATGGCCGTGGACCCGCTGGGTAATCTCTTTGTGATTGGCCGCTTCGACAATCAACCGAATGGTGGGGCTAACAGCGTTACAGCTTGGACTTATTCCATGAATGGTGGGGTGAGCTGGAGTAATCCAGTTCCCTATTTCAACGTCAAGACCTACCAGTACGGCCCCAATCTCTATGCCCAGGG
>CAWBSN010000014.1:0-10991 GCA_963791445.1 uncultured Acidobacteriaceae bacterium | reverse complement strand
TGCGGGCTTCGGCTTTCCGGCTTCGGCTTGGACGGACCGCGATCCAGATAAAAAAATTACGGATCAAAATGGCTAAAATATCTGGAATCAGTGGGTTACGGTGTTTGTGCTCGGGTCGAATCTGGCTAAAATCTTGAGAACAAGGAACTTGCTCGTAAAATATTCGATGCAAAGGACTTAGGCGGCTCTGTTTGGGCTAACTGCCCTGGAATCAGCGGTCAGCTCGCAAAATATTGCATTTGCGGGAGTTATCTCATTGCTATTCTCTTGTCAATAATCCAATGCGTATAGAGATAGAGTCTAATGTTTGAGAATGCGAGTCAAGGGAAACCGCGCAGTGGGGAACGGATTCGGGTATTGAGTGCAACAGAGATGTTACGCCAACCATCCACAGAACACGATGCGGCAGTTGATCCAAAAGCACTTGGGCAATTAGACTCCGCTGAGTGCAGGCCGTGCCGATTTTTCAGAAAGTTTTTCGCGAACTCTACGGGGAGCCCTGCTGGAATGTAAAGCCGGGATACGGTTCGTTCTTTACCCTTGAGTTCGGAAAGCCTCACTTAGACGTTCGAGAGCCGACTGTCGCGAGCAAAGGCGCTTCTCGAAGAGTGCGAAGCCTTTTGGCTCGCCGGAGTGTTTTTGTTCACGGCGAGTGGCACCTGTGGATCTATTCTTGCTCTTGGGAGGTTCTCTCTAACGGCAGACATGTTGGAAATGGCTCGACAAAACGTAGTATGCGACGTGCCGCCGATTTGCTAGATGGCCAGAAATTGATCGAGTTTTCGTTTTTCCCCAAGAAAGTTCAGTGCATATTCGAGTTTGATCTCGGAGCGACCCTCAGAACCGTGTCCTACGACAGAAAAGGCGAACAGTGGGTGTTGTACACGCCAGAACAGAAAACCTTAACTTTGCGCGCTGACCGGCGATATCAGTACATGCGTGCTGACCTGCCCAGAGATCGACGTCTGTGGAAACCTGCTCTCAAGTGACGAAATCAGTGTTAACGCTCAAAACAATGGCGGGCGGAAGTTGGGGCTCCAATTGGGGCGAGCGTTTCCATGGTGCGCGACTCTTAGTCTGCTGGTTCCTGAGCGGCATGGTCTGGGGATGGAGTTCCGCCGGCTTGGCGTCTCTGCTCCTCTTCGGCTTTCAACCCCCGCACTGGCGTGCGGGGCTAATGAATGGCGTCGCTTCGCGACTCCTCGGCCGCGGTTTGCCGCTTGCCAGCGACGTACTCACAACAGCTTGGCGCTGGAGGTTGCGGCGCTGGCGGCTTTCGCCATGCCGCCATTCGAGGGCGACGCGATGGCGGGCTCGGAAGCAGGCAATTTCATGCACAATTCCGCGGCCTCGGCGATGCTTCGGCATTCTTCCTGCTTCAACGTCACCCAGCTGTCAAAAGTGGCCTTCTCCCGCGCCACGCCTTCGAGGTTGCGGCCGATGCGGGCGGTGTAGTGGGCCCTTATGCTCTCCAGCTCCGCTTGAATTTGCAGATTTTCTTCGGCCTTCCGCGCCCACTCCGCCTCCACCTGTTTTCTTTCAGCGGCTTCGTAGGAATCCAGCGCATCGCGGCGGGCCTCGGCGTCGCGCAACACTTCGTCGATGGGAACACCGGCTGCATCGAGGGCCATCAGCAGCGCGACCCGCTTCATCTCCTTCGGTAACCCGCAGATGTGCGCGCTGTTGAGCATTTCGACAACCTTCTTAATGCTGTATCCCTTGCGCGGAAGCATGATGCCGGCCGCGCGGTAAATATCTTCCATGGCCAACAGTTCGACCTGGAAGTTCGGGACCTCTCGCGCCGCGGCACTTTTTTTCGGGGGTGGAGTGCCGGGAGGAGTGATTGCGGGCCTGAGATTCTCCTTTTTCTCATCCTCGCCTTTCTCATTCTCGGCGTTGATGTTTTCGTCGCCACCTTGGTCGCCGCTTACGCTGAGGCCGTCCGGCTTATTGCCCCAGGGTAGTTCGAGCCATTTGCGTTGCATAGGTTTCCTTTCCTTGCCAGCTTGCGCTCGTTTTGGAGGCTGTTTCGCCTTAAATTGAGTCCGTCGAAGCGCATTGAATTCGTCGAGCCGTGAAATGCGGCGCCTTTCGCCGTCGTCCATCTCGTAACCACCGCCGTGCGGAAGTGTCGCAAGCGCTGCGCCCGCAGGGGCCGCAGTGAGCATTGGCGGTACATTTTCTGCTTGCAGCGCAGGTGGGGGAATCTCTTTGGGCTTGCTCTCTTGCTGCTTCGGCAGATTTTCGGCCTTGACTGTAGAAGCTGCGGCAACATTCGCTGCCATGCTCTTCTGCGCTGGGACATCCGCAGGGACAGGGGGGCTGGCGATCGGATTCTCTGTTGTTTCGCGCTGAATCCCCACCAGGTATTCCCTCCCCTCGCTGCGGCAGTATTTGGCGGTGCCGGAAAACTGCTCGAAGCGCCACTGAATTCGCACCTTTGATCCCACTCCGATAGCTGTCTTGATCCGTATACATGCGCCTCCGGTGGACCGGTCTTCCATGCGTGCGGCAGCGGTCCTCGATGCTCCACTCGGGTCTTCCCACGACGCCTCCACCAGAGTCATCACGGGCATGCGGAACTCGGGCATAAACTGCGCTCATTCCAATCTATCGGCAAGAATTTAAATTAGTTCACAAGCGGGCGGGAGTTCCGATTTGGAGATGCAACTTTATTTTCCCGTTCCGGGTCGGCGAGTGGTCGGGAATCGCGTGGCGCGAGTTCAGTCTAATTCCCTGGAAAAACTGCGTGCCTGGGTGCTGGCACGGGGGCATCCCCTTTCTGATCCTGCCAGAGAACCAGGTTCAGAGCCGCGGCCCCAGCTGCGTCCGGGCGGGAGAAATCCATCTTCGACGATTCGCTCGCACCCCGGGCGTCGCGCCGGTTGGTCTCATAGATCAGACCATTTTTCAGATTGCGATAATCCGCTTTGAATGCGGGCTGGTCGCCCGCGCCGGAAAACATTCGTCCCATCGCAGGAGCGTAGGCGTCGTTCTGGTTCATCGGGGGCAGGCCTAACAGCATTTCCATAGTGTGAACCATGTTGACCGTGGTGTAGAAGCGGTGCTCGAGGTAAGGCTCGGCCGCGGTTCCTGGCGAATACTTGCTGACGACGAAAGCGATGGAGCGATGGGCGTCGACGTGGTCGCCGCCGTCTTGCGCGTCATCTTCGAGGACGAAGATGGCTGTGTCTTCCCAGTAAGGGCTGTGCGAGACGGCGTCGACGACACGGCCCAACGCGAGATCGTTATCTGCCACCGAGGCCTGCCGGGCGCGGGTGCTCGGGCCGCGTGCCGCCGGTGTGGTCGTCGGGTAGATAGAGCAGAACGAATGCCGGCAATTGGAACTCGGCGCTTTCGTTTTCCTTGCGCGCCCGAGAATAGGCTTCGAACTCGTTGAGAAATTCGTCGGCGCGAAGCTGGTCGGGATAGTCCGTGTTGAAATCTGGAAATAGCGGATCGAAGTGATCGCGCAGCACCGCCTTCGTAGGCTTGACACCATCGAACAGAGGCACCGTCCACGGAAAGGGACTCGGACCGGCATGAGGGTCGCCGACATTGGGCGGCAGAGGATCTCCCTGCTGAAGTTCGGTGCGCGGGCATGCGGCTTCTTGCGCCGAAGGAGTTCCCTGCTTCGGCGTGGCTGCCTTGCGAGTTTTATTGCACCACTTAGCGTTCACGAATTCGCCATAATCGCGATAGGTCAGGCCATGGCGGGCGACGTTGTCCCAGAGGTAGCCGGTACCGGGATCATCGATATCCGGCTGGTTGTGCTCGAGCGGGTACTCATCGGCGACGGTGCCCTGGAAGTCATAGGTGCGTTCCTTGCCGCGGTAGGCGATCTGCCAGGTTTTTTCGTTGTAGTCGCTGGTGATGGCGGCAGTCGACCAGAGATGGCCGTCGCCGGAAACTTCTCCGCTGTCGTAGAAATTGTCGAGCACGCCGAATTGCAGGGCCAGCTTGTGCTCGTTCGGCGTGATGTCGGCGCCATACATGGTGAGAGAAGGGTCGCCATCGCCCACCGGTTTGTCGCCGATTTTCAGATCGCCGAGAATCTGGTCGTAGGTGCGGTTCTCTTTTATGACATAGATGACGTGCTTGATCGGATTCTTGCCGCCGGCGAATTGGATTGTCCCCGGATCGTTATGTAAGAGGTTGTCGTGCTCGACGACGCGGGTGAGTTCGTCGAGCTTGCCGAGCGTGGAGGGAATATTCAGCCGCGCGATCGAGCCCCGCAGCAGCGTCGGAATGTAGGGATGCTCGTGGTATCGGATCTCCCAGGCAGTCTTGCCTGATCCCTTGTTCGGGCGTGTGCCTTGCCCCTTAGCAGTGGCGATCAGCAGATCGTCGCCGTGGACGGCGAGCGCGCTCGGGTACCAGTCGGTGGGGATGAAGCCGATGGAACCGGCGGGGCTCCCGCGGCCGCGAAGTATCGTAGACGGCAACCGCGTCGAGCGACGAATCCGCAACAAACAAGCGGCTGCCGTCGTGTGACACGGTAAGTGCGGTTGGATAGCTTCCCTTCCTCTTCCTGTCCTGGAAGGCTAGTTGTGAAACTCACTTCGGGCGGAGCATCCGTCGGTCGGGAACGCATCTACCAAATCGGCATTGGACAATGCCGCGTACAACGTTTTTTCATCGGGACTCAGCAGCAGCGCCGTGGGATGTGAGCCCGGCGCGATGGGATCGTTGGGCTCCTGCAACTTGATCCAGCGGACGACCTTGCCCGCCGATCAGATCCAATTCGGCAACTCGGGATGCATTCCACAAGCTGCACCAGGCGCGGCGGCCGTCGCGCGTGGTTATGCAGGTATAGGGGAACGACGACGGCACGAGATCGCTCGTGCTCAGGTCGAAACGTTGAAGCACTTTTCCGGTCGCGATATCGAGCAGCACGGCGTTGTCGGAAAGATTGTTGGCCACGAGAATGCGGTCGTGACCGCCAGAAGAAACCAGCGCCAATCCTGCTGGATAAGGAATCGCAGTGCCGGGGCTGTCTTCCGCAGACCGATGGCAATTTTTTGCCGGCGGCAAGCGGCTGCGGCGCAATGGTGATGAATCTTCCGGGCGCGACCTTGCCATCGGTAAAGCTGTAAACCGCGATGCCGTTGCCGGTGTCTCCTGGCTTCTCTCCCGTCGGGTCAGTGATCGAACCGACTGAAGCGTAGAGATGCTTGCCATCCGAGCCGAAAACCAAACCGAGAAAATAGCTCTGGTGCACGTCTTCGCCGAAGCGCTTGTCGGGAAATTCGGTGATCTGATTTGTCTTCAGGTCGAGCACAGCAATCGATTGCATCGCCATGGTTTCCTGCGTGCCATAGCCGTTGTTCAAGAGCGCGGCGTAACGGCCATCTGGGCTCAGCGTGATGGTGGCAGGAAAGCTGTTGGTGCCGCCGATGTGCCCGGGCGTGGGAATCGTCAAGGTCTTGCTGGTGGGCAGCGGGATCGATGAGGTTTCGGGCTTGGCTTCCTGCGCTGCAAGCGCGATCTGAAGTGCGAGAAAGAAAGTCAGAAGAATTACGGCGGGAGAATCGAGTCACGGAGCCTCCGCGGGATTCTTGTCTGCAACAGTGGAGAAAGATGAGCGTAATTCAGGTCAAGCGCTGCGGTCAAAGGAATCGGAAGAAACAAGAAGGTCGGTAGGTGACCGAAAAGCCCTGCGGGGCCGAGGGCGAAGGTGCAAGGGATCCTTCGACTCCGCAGACTGATTAGCTTCGCGAATCATCCACTCCGCTCAGGATGACAGGGCTTTCTTACACCCCCGAGGCTCGGGTCGGCGCTTCGTGGGTAGGCGAGTGCTCGGAGTGCTCCTCCGTACTCGCATTGTGGCGGACGTCGGCGCCCTGCACCCAGAAGATGACATCCTCGGCGATGTTGGTGGCATGGTCGGCGACGCGCTCCAGATTGCGCGCCACGAGCAGCGCATCGAGGGCCTGCCGCACCACTTCCGGACGCTGGTTCATCGTCTTCACCAGCTGGATGAAAGCATCGTCCTTCATGCGATCGACAACGCTATCCATTTCGAGCACGGCCTGGGCGAGTTCTGCCTTGCCTTCGATGAACGACTCCAGTGCCCGGCGCACCATGGCGCTAACCGCTGCGCCCATGCGCGCGATATCAACGGGCAAATCCGCCGCGGGAAGCTCGACCATATCCATCACGCGCTCGGCAATGTTGACCGCCTGGTCGCCGACGCGCTCGAGGTCAGAATTGATCTTGGTGACTGCGAGGATAAAGCGCAGATCGACCGCCATCGGCTGCTGCATTGCCAGCAGGTCGAAGGCGGCCTCGTCAATCTCCCGTTCCGCGGTGTTGATAAGGCTCTCGCTTTCGAGAACCATCTGGCAGCGGGCGAGATCGCGATCGACGTAGGCCTGACGGGCGCGATCCACCGCCTGTTCCGCCAGCCCACCCATGCGGAGCAGCCTCTGGCGCAGATCGTCGAGCCCTTGCTGAAAACGCGTGCGCATTATCACGAACCTTCCTTCTTACGAAATTGCCTTATCCAAATCTGCCCGTGATGTAGTCTTCCGTCTTCTTGTCCGACGGCTTGGTGAAAATCTTCTCCGTCTTATCGAACTCAATCATCCGGCCCAGCAGGAAAAACCCGGTAAACTCGGCGACGCGCGCAGCCTGCTGCATGTTGTGCGTCACGATCACTATCGTATACCGCTCTTTCAGCTGAAAGATCAACTCTTCGATCTTTCCGGTGGAGATGGGATCGAGCGCCGAACAAGGCTCATCCATCAGCAGCACTTCGGGCTCGACCGCCAGAGCCCGCGCGATGCACAGCCGCTGCTGCTGGCCGCCGGAAAGGCTGGCGCCCGACTTCTTGTGAACATGATCCTTTACTTCGTCCCACAGCGCGGCGGAATCGAGCGAGCGATGCACGATCTCGTCGAGCTTGCGGTGATCGTGAAAACCGTTGAGCTTCAATCCCGGAAGCGACGTTGTCGTAGATCGACATGGTCGGGAAGGGATTCGCTTTTTGAAACACCATTCCGACCCGGCGGCGAAGCTGGGTCGCGGAAGTGCCGTTATAGGCGTTGATTTCGCCGATATGCACACTGCCCGTCACCCGCGCCTCAGGGATGGTCTCGTGCATGCGGTTCAGGCAGCGGATAAACGTCGACTTGCCGCAGCCCGAGGGCCCGATCAGCGCCGTAGCGTGGTTGGCCGCCACCGTCAACTTGAACGTCGTACAGCGCCTGAGTCTTGCCGTACCAGGCATTCAGGTTTTCGACCTGGATTCCAACGCCCATAAACTATGCCGCTCCGAAAGTACCACGGCGTACGGCGAAGCGCACGGCCGCGACCGCAGTAACGATGAGAACGATCAGCACGAGCGCCCCCGCCCACGCCTGCCGGTGCCATTCGTCGTAGGGAGAAATGGCGTAGTTGAAGATCTGCAGCGGCAGCGCGGCGGTTGGCTCGTTGACCTTCAGATTCCAGAACTGATTTCCGAACGCCGTAAAGAGCAGCGGAGCGGTCTCGCCCGCGACCCGGGCAAAGGCCAGCATAATTCCCGTAATCACGCCGGAGGTTGCGGTGCGCAGCGTGATGGAGAGCGTGGTCCGCCAGCGCGGAATGCCCAGCCCGTACGCGGCCTCGCGCAAAGCCTGCGGCACCAGCAGACAGCATCTCCTCCGTGGTGCGCGTAATGGTCGGAATCATCATGATAGCCAGCGCCACTCCGCCCGCCAGCGCAGAGAAGTGTTTCTGGGTGAGAACGACGATAGCGTAAGCCACAATGCCGATCACGATCGAAGGCACGCCGTTCAGAACGTCGGCGGTGAAGCGGATGACATCGCCGAAACGGTTGCGGCCGTACTCCGCGAGGTAGATACCCGCACCCACGCCCACCGGCACTCCCAGAATGCTGGCCAGGGCGAGAATAAAAGCAGAGCCCACGATGGCATTGGCCATTCCCCCGCCCGCTTCGCCCACCGGCTTCGGAGTCTGGGTGAGGAAGGCCCAGTTGATCGACCCGACGCCGCGATAGACAAGGTAGGCGAATATCGCAAACAACGGCACCAGCACCAGGATGACGGTAAGCACGGCCACGCCGGTCATGACATGGTCGGTGATGCGGCGCCGCAAAGCGATGGGCGGCGACGGTATGCAGCGCGGAAGGATGTGTGTGGCCTCAGGCATTGGCCCTCGAAGGCTGGCCGCGGGTGACGGTCCACACCAGCAATCGCGCCAGCGCGTTGACCACAATCGTGACCAGGAACAGCGCCAGGCCAATCTCGATCAGAGCCGAGAGGTAAACATCGCCCGTAGCCTCACTGAACTCGTTGGCCAGCACGCTGGCCATGGTGTATCCCGGCGCGAACAACGACTTCGCGATCTCCGGCCGGTTGCCGATCACCATGGTCACGGCCATGGTTTCTCCCAGAGCGCGGCCCAGGCCCAGAATGATGCCGCCCATGATGCCGGCGCGCGCATTGCGCAGCACTCCGACACGAATCATTTCCCAGCGCGTGGCGCCCAGCGCCAGCGCGGCCTCCCGCTGATGCTGCGGCACCACCATCAGCACTTCACGTGTGATCGAAGAAATGATCGGAATGATCATGATGGCCAGGATGATTCCGGCCGCCAGCATGCTCAATGCCGTAGGGCGGACCGTCGAAGAAGCCGGTCCAGCCCAGCGTCCGGGACAGAAAGGCTCGACGTAGTTGCTGAGTATCGGAACCAGGACGAAGATCGCCCACAGTCCGTAGACCACGCTCGGAATCGCGGCCAGCAACTCCACAAAGAACGAGAGCGGGCCGCGCAGCGCCTTTGGACACATCTCGGTGGTGAACACCGCGACTCCAACCGACAGCGGCACGGCGATGAGCAATGCGAGAAACGAAGAGACCAAAGTTCCGTAAACGAACGGCAATGCGCCGAATTGTTCGTTCACCGGATCCCAGTCATGCCCGGCGAAGAACTTGAATCCAAAGGCGTGCCAGGAAGGTCCGGAACGCAACACCAATTCGTAGACGATCAGCCCCAGCGTTGCCAGCACGGCCAAGCCGCACAGCAGCATGGCGACTTTGAACACCTGGTCGCCGGTTTCGCCGCGGCTCCCACGAAGAAAAGGCTCGGCCTGCCTTCCCGCCGGAGGGAGGCTCGCTAACCTTCGTCGCTTCAACAGGTTGCGGAGCAGGCATATCAGGCCGAGGTAATGCAGGAAAGGCCATGCGCGCTTCACCGCTAACAGAATCCTGTTAACAGGATGTTAAAATACGGAGCTTGTCGGGGTTGCCTTTTCCCGGGCAAGCCTGTATTTTCATCTCCCGATTCGATTCTCTTTTCTTCTTATGCCGATCGCGCCAAAACGCAGCCGGGTGGTTTTTCAGAAGCTTGAACAGGACCTGGTCAAGCTTTCCTCGAAACCTCGCGCGGAGAACGTACACCGTTTCCGCACCGGCACGCGCCGCCTTCAGATACTGCTGGGCGAGCTCTCGCCCAAGACTGGACCGGAATCAGAAAAAGCTTCTGAAGTTGCTGGGCCGGATTCGCAAGCGTGCCGGCAAAGTGCGCGATCTCGACGTGCAGTTGGCTGCATTGCGAAGCTTGAAGATCCCGCAGGAACCGCGGCGCAAGACGCAGCTCGTAAACCATCTGATCGAACTGCGCGGCGCAGCAGGAAAAAAAGCTGCGGAAGGCAGTCGATGAAGACACTGTCCGCGAGATTCGCAAGCGCCTGAAGCGCGCCGGCAAGAACTTCAATCCGGAAGCGAGCCGCGATCCTCTGGCAGTCGCCACGAGGGATGCTGGAAGGGATTGACCGCGGAAGACGCGCCGGTCACCGAAGCGCTGCTGCACCAGTACCGAATTCTGAGCAAGCGCGCCCGCTATGCGGCCGAGTTCGCCGAGCCTTCCGCTAAAGCGCAACAGTTCATCGCCGGAGTGAAGCGCATTCAAGACGCGCTGGGCGATTGGCATGACTGGCTCACTCTGACGCAAACCGCCATCGAGCATCTCGGCGAAGTGCGGGAATCGCCTCTGGTGGCGGAACTGCACAATGTAACCGGAGCAAAATTCCGCCACGCTGTCGCGGTGCTCTCGCCCCTGCGAACCAGTTCCGCCCATCCCCCGAACCTCCGCCCGTACTCCTGCTCGAGCCAAGGCAGACTCCGCCGCACCCACAGACCTCGGCGGCATGATGGCCTGGAATTCTTCCGCGCAAATCATCATTCTAAAGACAAAACTAAAAATGACAAGTCGACTTGACATCGGCGCAATGCCGCCCTATAGTATGGAAAGTCAGCTTTACATTTATGCCCGAGATCCTGAATCGAGTCAAAGAGCTTCGCAACGCCCGCGGATGGACGCAGGAGCAACTCGCCCAGGCTGTGGGGGTTTCGCGGCAAAGCATCAACTCGATCGAGCGCGACCGTTATGTGCCGAGCCTGGAGCTGGCGCTTACCTTCGCGCGCGTTTTCGGCTGTTCCACTGATCAGATTTTTACGCTGGAGAGCGAAAAAGAAAATTGCCTATCGTCGGCACGGTTGATCGATGAACGTTTCCTTAACCATCGGCTCAAATCCACAAGTCTCGCCGGGATCATCGGCGGCCTTACGGCCATCTGTCTCTTCGCCTATCGCTTTTATGTGAACCACGTATGGAGTTGGGACCTTTTCGTTGTCGTCATGACCATTCTCGGCGTCAAGCTGACGGTGATGGCTTGGTATCGCATAACCGATTAAATGGAAATGGAGGAACAAAAAAATGTGCATTGGAAATCGAAAGAATAAATCCGCAGGCCTGATCCCCGTCGCCTCGATGTGCCTGGGGCTGGGCATCCTTTGGCCGGATCTCTTCCATCCCGCTACCCTCCTGGGGAAGGACTTGAGTGACGGATTGCGTGGACTGCTGTTCGGCGCCTCGATCGGTATCAATGTAATGGCGATAGGACTGGCTCGCCGTCAAGGCCGTTGCAGCAGCTCGATCGCGTCGCATGAGGGCAGCCTGCCAGATCCCGAAACGCGCTCATAGCT
>CAWBSN010000013.1:0-434763 GCA_963791445.1 uncultured Acidobacteriaceae bacterium | reverse complement strand
GTGGACTCGACCCCGACAACATCATGAATCCGGGGCGATTGCGGCCATCCGCGGCTCCTTTTGAGGAATGGTCGAGAATCGGGAGCGATGCCATCGCTGCCAAACTTTGACGCATGCCGTCCGTTCTGCCCGGCGCGAAGGTCAGTTTATGGTTTGACAACCGTTTACCTTCTGATTACAGGGTACCCCCCTCCCCCTCCCCCCTTTTAGATTCATCACATTACCGTGTTTTTGCTCGTAAAATCCGCAGGGTAAAGGACTTAAGGGTCAAAATCCGGAAAACAAAGGAGTTACGGGACGATTTTTGGTCCGTAACGAGCTCTGAATTTATTGCCTTTGCTTGGGCAATTATGAGTGAAGTTTTCACACGGCGCAAGGTTGGATGTCACAGGGATCGGGTGTGAATATTTCGGGTGGCGTTAGGATTATTTCCGGCTTGCGACCAACCAGGGGTTGAAGCATTTTTCTTAGACTGTGCCCCCTTGGATCACGGGCGAACCTGAGGCGATCCCAAGGGAAGCTTGCCGACAACCTAGACTGATACAACGAACTCTGTTAGATCAGTCAGTTGCTCGGAATGGAACAGTTTGAGGGGGCCCGCGCCCAGGCGGTTGGAATATACAATCAATGTAAGCGAAAAAATGACCAACAGGATTATGCCGCTATCGGTCGGGGATACGCTCGGACCCTACGAAATTCTCTCGCAGATCGGCGCCGGCGGGATGGGCGTCGTCTATAAGGCACGCGACACCCGCCTCGACCGGATCGTCGCGCTCAAGGTCTCCACCGAGGAGTACTCGGAACGATTTGGACGGGAAGCCCGCGCCGTCGCCGCTCTCAACCACCCGAACATCTGTCAGATTTACGACGTCGGTGCCGATTTCATTGTCCTGGAATTCGTGAATGGGCATCCGCTGCTGTCTCCGGCCGAACCTGGTCCCCTGCCTCTCGAGCGCGCACTGGAATACGCCGGGCAGATCTGCGACGCGCTGGAAGCGGCGCATCAGAGAGGGACAGTGCACCGGGATCTGAAGCCCGACAACATCCTGGTGACCAAGGCCGGCGTAAAGCTTTTGGATTTCGGGTTGGCGAAAGTCGCGACACAAGCGTCGACCAACGGAGATTTCCTCCAGGACGACGACGCTGAAACGGTCACGCTCACCCAAGTCACGCTCACCCAGGAAAACACCGTCCTGGGGACGGTTCATTACATGTCGCCGGAGCAGGCCCAGGGCAAGAGCGTGGACGCGCGCTCGGACATTTTCTCCTTTGGCGTCGTCTTGTATGAGATGCTCAGCGCGCGGAAAGCGTTCCGCGGCGAAAACGCGATCTCGATCCTGGCGGCGATCCTGCACACGGATCCACCGCCGCTGACGGAGGCGCCGTCGGAGGTTGCGCGCGTGGTCGCTGGTTGCCTCGCGAAGCTGCCGGCGCAGCGGTTCCAGAGCATCGCGGAGGTAAAACAGGCGCTGATACAAGCCGCGGCGGCTCCCGTCTCGAACCCGCCTTCGATCGCGGTGCTCCCGTTCTCAAATCTCAGCGGCGACAAGGAAAATGAATACTTCAGCGACGGCTTGGCCGAGGACATTCTCAATGCGCTGGTCAAGGTGCCGGGGCTGCTCGTGACGGCGCGCACCTCGACGCTGGCGTTCGTTGGCAAGGGACAGGACGTCCGCAGCATCGCGCAGGGGCTGAACGTGGAATATATCCTGGAAGGTAGCGTGCGCAAACTCGGGAGTCGCCTGCGCGTGACCGCCCAGTTGATCAAGGCGTCGGACGGATACCACCTCTGGTCGGAGCGCTACGACCGCCAGATGACCGACGTGTTCGCCATTCAGGATGAAATCTCGCAGGCCATCGTCGAAACCCTGAAACTCAAGCTGAGCGGCCAGCCGCTGCTGAACCGGCCCACCGCGGATCTGGAGGCCTACAATCTCTACCTGCGGGGACGGCATCTTTCGGCCCGGCTCAACCCTGAGAGCGTTCGGGTCGCCCGCGAGTACTTCGAGCAGGCGCTCGCACGCGACTCCAAGTACGCGCTCGCATACGCTGGGGTGGGATACTTGCTGGTCATCGAAGCCGTGTGGGGGCGGGCTGCTCCTTGCGACATTTTGCCGGACGCGAAACGGGCTTTGGAGAAAGCTCTGGAGCTGGATGGGAGTCTCCCGGTTGCGCATGCCTACCTGGGCAGCGTGCTGGGATACTACGACTACGATTGGACAGCAGCCGAGCGTGAGATGAAGCGGGCTTTAGAGCTTGGCCCGGCCGTCGCCGAAGTCCATTTCTGTTACGCAATGCACTTCCTCCAACCTCTGGGGCGTTTGAAGGAAGCAGAAGTCGAGTTCAGCCGGGCGGCGGAGCTCGACCCGCTCTACCATCTGGCGGTGATCGGCCTGGCGGAAAATGCGTATCGCCGGGATGACCCGGACACGGCGATCACCCTGGCGACGAAGGCGCTCGAGTTGGACGCGACCTACTATTTTTCGCACTGGATGCTCGGGCTGGCTTATTTTCTCAAAGGCAAGGTCGAGAAGGCGGTCGATGCCGTAGAGCGTGCAGCTGGATTTTCGGAGCGAAACCCGTGGGTGCTGGCTTCGCTGCACAATCTTTATTCGCGGGCAGGCCGAAGCGAAGAGGCGACAGCTGTCTTGAAGGAAATAGCAGAGCGCGCGCAATCCGGTTACGTCGCTCCCGGCGTATTCGGAATCATGTGCCTGGGCCAGGGACAGGTCGAACAGGCACTGGACTGGTATGAGAAAGCCATCGAGGACCGCGACGCCATCGCGCTGTATCTTTCCACAGAGCCCAAACTAGGCCGTATTCGGTCTCATCCTCGCTACCAGGCCCTGCGCCGCAAAATGCTTCTGCCAGATTGAGCTTCGGGGTCTTACCGGGCGGACCGGAAGTTAGCTGTTGTTAACCGGCGATAGCCCGGGAAGCCAACTCAATACCCCTGTCCGATTACGGCATTGCCGGAGCGGACGCTTCTTGGCATAATAATGAGGCTCTGGCCGATTTGCGCCACGGGACGGCGGTTTCGCGTCCGGTGAAGAAACGGCCTACATGCGTTTTCTGGCAAGTATATTTGTGCCCACGGGCAACCGGCGGCTGAACGAGCTGATCGGTTTTCTGCTGTGCGTCTCTGCGCTCCTCCTCTTCCTCGCGCTGGCTTCGTATTCGCCGCTCGATCCTTCGCTCAACAGCGCTTCCGTGCTGACCGGAACCCACGTTGCCCGCAACTGGATCGGCGTGGTGGGGGCGCTCATCTCGGACCTCGCCCTGCAGTTCTTCGGGATCGGAGCGTTTCTGCTGCCGATTTTTCCGGCAATGCTTGGACTCCGCTGGTTTGCGTCGCGCAAGATTCAATCTCCGGTGGCGAAGAGTCTGGGCGCAATCTGGCTGGTAATCTTCGTCCCGGCGTTGCTGGCGCTGCTGCCAGGGCATTTGCGCTGGCTGCATGTGATTCCGGTCGAAGGTCTTCTGGGGCGGGTGGTTGGCGATGTCCTGATCCACTACTTGAATCTGACCGGAGCCTATATCGTTTGCGCCAGCGTGTTGGCGGTTGCGCTTTATCTTTCGACGGCATTCTCATTTTCGTCGATTCGACTGTGGGCTCCGACGCGGTTTGCGTTTGTGACTGCGCTGTGGAACCGGTACCAGGATTGGCAGGCGGAACGGGCCAAGCGGCGCCAGCAAAAGGAACTGGACAAACGCCGGATTTCGAAGCCGGTAGTGAAGACGCAGCTGATCCCGTCGCGGCAGGCTGAGTCAATCGAATCCTCGCGGACTTCTGCCGAGCCTCGCCGTACTGGGATTGAGCGCATGCTGGGGCCTGAAGTCACAGAAGCCGCCTCGTCGGGCACGGGTGGAATTCTGGCCGAATCTTTAGCGGATGCCGAGACTACGGCCGATCCGGAGGTGACGGAGCGTGCCGACAGTGATCACAAAGCAAAGACAACGATGCCGCGGATTGCGGGCGGTTACAAGCTGCCCTCGAGCAGTTTGCTGCAGCGTCCTGACGAACAGCAGGCCGTGGATGCGGAGGAACTGAAACTGCTGGCCCAGGTGCTCACGGAGAAGTATGCCGAGTTTGATGTCCACGGGCAGATCACGCAGATTAATCCCGGCCCGGTAGTCACAACCTTCGAGTTCAAGCCTGACGCCGGAATCAAATACAGCCGGATCACCAACCTCACCGATGATCTTTGTTTAGCGTTGAAGGCTGAAAGCATTTTGATCGAGCGTATGGCCGGGAAATCAACTGTCGGCATTCAAGTGCCGAACCGTGAGCGGGAAATTATCTGGCTGCGGGAGAACATCGAGTCGCAGGAATTCATGGGCTCGAAGTCGAAGCTGACCATGGCCCTGGGTAAGGACATCAACGGACGCATTGTCACGGCCGATCTAAATGGAATGCCGCACCTGCTGATCGCCGGCTCGACCGGTTCTGGGAAGAGTGTTGCGATCAACGCCTTCATTATGTCGATCCTGTATAAGGCGACGCCGGAGCAGGTGCGCCTGATTCTGGTGGATCCGAAACGGTTGGAACTGGGCAACTACGAAGGCGTGCCGCACTTGTATACGCCGATCATCACCGAACCGAAGCTGGCGGCAAACGCGCTGCGCAACGCCGTGCGCGAGATGGAACGGCGGCTGAAGCTGCTGGCTGCCAAGGGCGTGCGCAATATCGACCAGTACAACCGGCTGTTTGATCAGGGAACTCCCAGCTTGTTTGAAGAGGATTCCGATGACAAGCCGATCCCCTACATCGTGATCATCATCGACGAACTGGCTGACCTGATGATGCTCGATTCGAGCAACGTGGAGGAATCGATCACGCGGCTGGCGCAGATGGCGCGGGCAGTGGGCATTCACCTAGTGCTGGCTACGCAGCGTCCGTCGGTGGATGTAATTACTGGTTTGATCAAGGCAAACTTTCCGGCGCGAATTTCGTTTCGCGTTGCTACCAAGGTGGATTCACGGACTATTCTCGACGCCAACGGCGCGGAAGCTCTGCTCGGCAAGGGTGACATGCTTTATCTGCCCTCGGGATCGGCGCGCGTGCACCGGCTGCACGCTCCGCTCGTGACGGAAAAAGAGATCGCGGCGGTGGTTGAATTCTGGAAGCAGCAAGGCTCGGCGGAGTATCAGCAGCAATTCCTCGAAGCTCCCAAGGACGAACGTGAGGCCGGCAGCGTCAGCAGCGATGGGGTTGAGGGATCAGAGGGCAGCAACGAGGACGATCCTCTGTATCAGGATGCCGTAAAGCTGGTGGTGGAGTTTGGGAAAGCGTCCACTTCCCTGCTGCAACGGCGGCTGCGTGTCGGCTACGGCCGCGCCGCGCACCTGATCGATCTGATGGAGCAGGACGGGATCGTAGGCGCAGCTGATGGTCCCAAGCCACGGGAAGTGTTGAAGCGTCCCAACTGGATTTCGGAGATTGAAGAGACGATGCGGTAGAACTATCGTCGCGCACGAGAGTCGATCGGAACCGCAACGAGGATCGTATAGGAAACCGGCGAATGCTTTGTCCCTTCTTGATCTAACACCAAAATCCTACGCTTGGCGAAAACTCCGCGATTGCGTAATATCGGCACCTGAGTCTGTACCATCACTCTGACTCGATCACGCAAACAGGATCGGACAAAATATGGCGGACGAACTTCAGGAACTGAGGGAACGCGCGGAAAAGGCCCGAGAGGACCGGTCGCTGGCCGCGGTGTCGCTGACCATGGCAGTTCTGGCAGTATTCGTGGCGGTGGTGTCTCTGCTCGGGCACCGCGCGCACACTGAGGAAGTAGTGCTGCAGGCGAAGGCATCGGATCAGTGGGCGTATTACCAGGCCAAGAATATCCGCGAACACGAAGACGAACTGTTCGGCGATTTGAGTGCGGTGGTGGCCAGCAGTGATGCCCCGGCAATGGGCAAGTTCCGTGAAAAGGCTGGGCAGGAGGCGGATCGCTACAAGCATGACAAGGAAGAAATTCAAGCCGAGGCTCGCAAGCTCGAGCAGGAGGTCGCGACCGAGAGAAATCGTGCTGACCTCTTCGATCTAGCCGAGGTTTTTTTGGAGATTGGTTTGGTGGTGACTTCGATCACCCTGCTCTCTGGTCGGCGAATCTTCTGGCACTTAGGGATTGTGCTGGGCGTGGTGGGAGTGGTCGTGGCGGTGATGGGAGTGATGGCACACTGAAGTTCCGTGAGTTCATTGGCGACGAAAGCTCGTCATCGTGCCGATGAGTCGGCACTGAGGGATGGGACATCGTGCCGAACCCTGTGTCGAATCAGGACAATCGACCCGATTGGCCTCGCAACACAGTCTGGCATCTCAGCTGCAACAGCATCGGAATCTGGCTGCTGTTGAAAATCTCAGAGAGCAAGTCCGAGCGAAGTCCGAATCCGGAAAGTCTGAGGTGAAGAGCAGTCGGCGGAGGGCGTGATGCTCAGCCACTGTGCCAATTCGACGTGCTCAAGACCGTTTCTTCGGCTACGCCAAGGCAAACTGTTTCTGGTAGAAACCGAATTTGTGGGCAGGTCAGGGGAGTTGAGGGCACCTCCCGCTCCTCATATGCGGCAGCAGCCCCGGCGCGTGGAGCGCTACTGGCTCTGTGACCGGTGCTCAGAGCTGTGGACACTGGTGCACGACCGAAGGCAGGGGATTGTTCTGGTGGCATTGCCGCGCCAACCATTCAATGCGAGCGCGGCAACGGCGGCGGAATATCGAGAATCTGCATAGAACTGAGGACCGGATTCCCAGAACGGGTTAGGCGCCACTGGCGCGACGCTGCGGGACTCTGTATCCCATGCCCATCGAGATGTGCCGGGCCGCGTCTTTGAGCGCTTCGAGAATGCGTGGCATGGTCTGTGGACTGACCTGCTGCGTAGTGCCGCTCAATCCCAGGCTGGCTTCGATGGAGCCGCGCTCATCGAAAATCGGGGCGCCGACGCAGCGTGCGCCGAGATTGTTCTCTTCATCGTCCACGGCGTAGCCCTGTGCGCGAACCTTCTCCAGTTCCCTGAACAGACGCGGTTGGGTCGTGATCGTTTTCGGCGTGCGCTTTTCCATTCCGCTCTTGCGCAGAATCTCCTCCAGTTGCCCGGCAGGAATATACGCAACAATCGCCTTGCCGACACTGGTCGCGTGTACCCGCATGCGGCGTCCCACCCATGTATCCATACGGATAAAACCCTCGGGCTCAACCTTCTCGATGTAGACCGCTTCAGGCCCATCCAGAACCGCGAGATGACAAGTCAGGCCGGTCTGCTGCGTCAGGTGACGCATGATGGGCAAGGCCACGCCGCGAACGTCGCGGCCTCCGAGCGCTCCCCGGCTTAGGCTTAGAATCTTCAGGCCTACGCGGTACCTTCCCGACTCAGCATCGCGAGTCAGATAGCCCTGATTTTCAAGGGTACGCAGGATGTAGCTGGCCGAACTCTTTGGAATGTTGAGTTTGCGGCTGATTTCGGCATTGCTGAGGCCCTCGGACGCCTGCGCAACGGCTTCCAGCATGGCCAAAGCTCGTTCTACAGCGGCGGACGGGGAATCGGCTGAAACCGGCATATTTGCGTCATTTTACCAGAAGCCGCCAATTAAATGAATATACGTTCAGCCTATTGAACGACGGACTTGACCGAACTTCGGCCCTGACCTACTCTTCGCCAGTATCGTGAATGCCTGTTCAGCATATTGAACACGCAAATCGACCCAGGAGAACCCGCATGTCTGCCCAGGAAAACGCAACGAAAAACTCGACCCAACAGCAATCCCCCTCACCTTTAATGAGCGATGAAGAGAAGACTGCGCAGTACGCGCTGGCGCAGGATTGCCTGAACTACGAGTGGGCGAACAACCCGCGCTGGGCAGGAATCGAGCGTCCATACACGCCGGAAGATGTGCTCCGTCTGCGGGGCTCGGTCCATATCGAGCATACACTCGCCCGCCTTGGAGCGGAGCGTCTGTGGGAAATGCTGCAAACTGAGTCTTACGTCAATGCGCTGGGCGCCGTCACTGGCAATCAGGCGGTGCAGCAGGTTCAGGCAGGACTGAAGGCGATCTATGTGAGTGGATGGCAGGTGGCGGCGGACGCCAACAATGCTGGGCAGATGTATCCCGATCAGAGCCTTTATCCGGCGGATAGTGTTCCGAACCTTTGCCGCCGGATCAACAGCGCGCTGCAGCGCGCCGATCAGGTCCATCACGCCGAAGGCAAGGTAGCTCCTGCACAAACCTGGTTTGCGCCGCTGGTAGCCGACGCGGAAGCCGGCTTTGGGGGCACGCTGAACGCGTTCGAACTGATGAAAGCGATGATTCAGGCGGGTGCGGCTTGCGTTCACTTTGAGGATCAGCTCTCGTCGGCGAAGAAATGTGGACACCTCGGCGGCAAAGTGCTGGTTCCGACCACTGAGGCAGTACAGAAACTAGTGTCAGCACGACTGGCCGCCGATGTGATGGGCGTGCCGACGCTCGTGATGGCGCGGACCGACGCCGACAGCGCGCATTTGCTGACCAGCGACATCGATCAGCGCGACCGGGCATTTTGCACGGGAGAACGCACGGCCGAGGGCTTTTTCCGCATTCGCGGCGGCATCGAGTCGGCCATCGCGCGCGGTCTGGCTTATGCTCCCTATGCCGACCTGCTCTGGTGCGAAACTTCCCATCCGGATCTGGAAGAAGCACGGCAGTTTGCCGAAGCGATTCGTGCCAAGTATCCAGAGAAAATGCTGGCCTACAACTGCTCGCCCAGTTTCAATTGGCGGAAGAAGCTGGATGAAGAAACCATCGCACGGTTCCAGCCGGAACTGGCTCGCATGGGATACAAATTTCAGTTCGTCACGCTGGCCGGGTTCCACGCGCTGAATCTGAGCATGTTCGAATTGGCACGCGGGTACAAACTCGCAGGCATGACCGCCTATTCGCGGCTGCAGGAGAAAGAGTTCAGCCGGGAAACTCAATTCGGCTACGAGGCGGTCAAGCACCAGCGATTTGTAGGGACCGGCTACTTTGATCAGGTGCAGCAGGTCATCAGCGGCGGGTTGGCTTCGACAACGGCGCTGACGGGATCGACCGAGGCCGAGCAATTTGGCGGAGCCAAGCCTTTGCTGCGGCCGGAGCGCGGTCCTGACGCCATCCGGCCCATCCTCGATGACTGTCCCCCGACGCTCGCCAGAATCGAACTTGAGCCTGAAGAGATGCTGTTGCCATCGGGAGACTAGGAACTGATGAAGCTCTGCGTCGCTTCGGCTATGGAGGGCGGCGGTGAGCAGGTCCTTGCCTGTGTCTAGCCAAGCCACTGCGGATTGGCGACGGTGCCGTCAAACTGGTGAGTGGTCTTATAGAGCTCGAACTGGCCGCCTTCCGCCGCCTTTGCGGTCTTGGCGAGAAGAGCTGTTACCTGGAAAGAGTCCATCGGCTGAAAAGTTCTGGCGGCCTGGAGAGCTTGCTGAAGGATGGGAAGCGAATCGCAACCGGTGATGACGACGCTGGTGGGCAGATTCATCGAGTAGTGCAGACACTCAACTGCTGAAACAGTCTTGCTACCAAGAATGAGCTGGTCGCCCATGGGTTTCATGCCGAGAACTCCGATGCCATCCTTGGTCAAGACCGGCAACACTTTCTTTTCGAAACTGTTGAAGTGGGCGTCCATTACGTTGAGGGGCATCTGAACGGCATCGAACGTGAAGCCGTGCAGTGCGGCGGTGGCCAGCATCTTCAGATGAATGTCCGGACTCTTGTGGCCTGTGAAGCCGATGAAGCGGATCTTGCCCGCTTTCCTGGCTTCCACGGCGACCTCCATCGCGCCGCCTTCGGCGAAAATGCGGTCCGGATCGGAATCGCGAATCACCTCGTGGAACTGCAGTAAGTCAATTCGGTCGGTCTGCAACCGCCGCAACGATTCATCCAGTTGGGTCGCAGCAGCGGCCTTATTTCGGCCGTCGATCTTGGTCATCAAAAAGGCCTTCTGGCGATAACCATCGCGCAGGGCTTTGCCCATGCGAATTTCGCTCTCTCCGTCGTTGTAGTCCCAGCAGTTATCGAGAAAATTGATTCCTTCATCGATTCCAGTACGAATGATGCGGACGCTTTCGTCAGGATCGCTCTGTCTGCCCAGATGATAACCGCCGAGTCCTATCAGCGAAACCTTTTCGCCGGTGCGGCCCAGAGTTCGATGCGGAATTCCGTTCTTGCTATCCGGCTTTGCGGAAGCATTCAGCCCTCCGGCCACTAATAAAGAAGCGGCGGTCATGCCGAGAAACTCTCTCCTGCTCACAACCGAGTCCCGGCTTGAGAACGTTCTGTCGGTCGCCGACGACTGCTCGGAAGAATCGATGCGTGATTGATTCGAGGCGCTATGGTTCGGAGTCATCGCAGGGCCTCCTCTGGTCACATGAAGCGAACACCGCTCAGGAAACCGGCTCAGGAAGCCAACTCCGTGATCCCGGTTAGTTCCAGACTTTCCTTCTCGGACAGCTGTAAAGATCCTGCCTCCACATTTTCCTCCAGATGCGCAACCGAGGAGGTCCCAGGGATGGGCAGCATAATCGGAGAACGTTTCAGCAACCACGCCAGTGCAATTTGGATAGTCTTTACTTTGTGAGCCTTCGCAATCCGTTCCAGCAGTCTGCCGGCCACGCGCCCTGCTCCCAGCGGGAACCACGGGATAAAGGCGATTCCGTTGCGCTCGCAATAATCGACAACGTTGTCCCATTCGCGATCGGCGAAACTGTAGCGGTTCTGCACCGACATGATCGGTACGAGTTTTCGCGCGCGCTCGATGTGCTCGACCGTGACGTTGGACAGCCCAACCAATCGGATCTTTCCTTCCTGTTGCATGTTCGCCAGGGTTTCAATCGAGGCATCGAAAGGCACCACAGGATCGGGCACATGCAGTTGATATACGTCGATGCGATCGAGGCGAAGTCTCTTCAAGCTGCCCTCCACCGCCTCACGCAAGTGCGCCGGGCTGGCATCGTGGGTCCACTGGTTCGGCCCAGGGCGATTCCATCCACCCTTAGTCGCGATGACAAGGCCCTTGGGATAGGGCGCGAGCGCTTCGGCGATCAACTCTTCGCTCACATTGGGACCGTAGGAATCAGCAGTATCGATAAAATTGACTCCCAACTCAACTGCCCGGCGAAGCACGGCTAGCGCCGCGGCACGATCTCTCGGTGGACCCCAGATTCCTTCACCAGTCAGGCGCATCGCTCCGAAGCCAAGACGATTGACAGTGAGTTCACCGCCGAGTGAGATTGTTCCGGCGGTAGCGGCAGACAGATTCGTTGCTTTCTTGCTATTTTCTTTCATGTTCGCTCTCGAAACAGCTTTCTGTTCTTAGATGGCGGAAGTTCTTATTCAGCCACAATTTTCTATGTCGCGTCCATTCCTAATCCGCAGGGCGTGGTCTAAGAAGCTCTTGGAGCAAACCGTTTCGAGCGGCGTTATGAGGGTGATTCTATGAGCAGTAACCGAATGAAAGCGTTACGGTTTGCCGAGTTTGGACCGCCGCCGGTCTTGCGCATCGAAGAAGTTCCAATCCCACAGCCGGGTGATGGGGAAGCACTGGTTCGCGTGAACGCGGCAGCGATCAACCCCAGCGATATCGGCAACGTCGCGGGACACTTCAAGAAAACAACTCTGCCGCGAACCCCAGGCCGCGACTTCGCCGGCGTTGTTGTAAAGGGGAAGCACGAAAGTGACGAGGTTTGGGGCAGTTCTCCGACGCTCGGTATCGTCGACGACGGTTCGCACGCAGAATATGTGGTTGTCCCAGAGGAGACGCTGTCGCTCAAACCGAAGTCGTTGAGTATGGCGCAAGCGGCCGCGATCGGAGTTCCCTACATCACAGCATGGGCATCTGTAGTGAATGCGGCTCAAATCAAGGCGGGCGAAATTATTCTAATTGTCGGCGCCGCAGGGGCGGTGGGACAAGCGGCCACTCAGATTGCGAACTGGAAGAAGACACGCGTGATCGGCGCGGGCATCACATCGAATCCGATTCCAGGTGCCGAGTCGGTCGTCAATACCAAGAGCGAAGACCTTCATGCGAGAGTCATGGAACTGACCGCGGGAAAAGGCGTTAATGCTGTCTTTAATACGGTGGGCGGCCCGTTGTTTGAGCCGGCGCTGCAATCGCTCGCATTCGGCGGGCGCCAAGTAGTTATCGCAAGCCCGGGAAACCCTCGCGTCAGTTTCAACCTCGTCGACTTCTATCACAACTTCTCCCATCTGTTTGGAGTTGACAGTTATGGTCTGACGACGCGGCAAATCGCGGAAATCGCGAACGAGCTTGGCCCTGGTTTCGAAACGGGAGCCTTGACACCGCCGCAGATCGAGATGGTCCCGTTCGAGAAGGCGGTGGACGCCTACACGCGCGTGGCTGCCGGACAGGCCAACGCGAAGCAGGTGCTCACCTTCGACTGATGGAACGAACGACAAGCGATCTCCGATGCCGCGGAGTCCAAAAGTTCGAGCCAGTGAAATGATGTTCGCTTGTTACATGTGCAGTTATTCCCACGGACCGGAGACAGGTACCGCGACCATGCGTTCGCCGAGAGATGCATAGGAAAACGCATACGAAAGTTTTCCAGTGACGCAGCATCTGATAAGATTCAAGATGATTTCTCGTTATCGATTTAAAGCGGAAGTGGTGGAACTGGCAGACACACCATCTTGAGGGGGTGGCGCCGAAAGGCGTGGGGGTTCAAATCCCCCCTTCCGCACCAATTTTAAGACAGAGCTGTGGATTGAATAACTAATAGGCGGCCTGATTTCGTACAACATCTTGCTATGCCTCTCGCAGACTCTGCTCGTCCTATACAACTCCGAAGCGCCTACTCCGAAATCATTGCGATCGTCCAGCGCCCCGTCTCGACCAATTGAGCCCCTTCCTCAACCAGCGAATTCCCCACGCGGTTCAGTGGCTGATCCTCGTCCTGCAGCAAAAGCGTAGGCGTCTAGTGGAGGGCGACCGACAAAAATCCTTTGCATAGTCGCCTCAGAAGTGCATAATGAATCGTTTTAATTGGGCACTGATCTGCTTTCGCCGACACTTCGCATCGGGGACGGGTTTTGCCCCCGGGGAGTTCGTCGACGGAATCTGACAGGAATCGAGGCACCGGCCTCGTTTGTTTATCCGGGCCAAGGGGGCAACGTGAGTCTCTCCGCTCTTACATTTCGGGAAAACTTGCCAGCGTGCATCGCGAACTCTAACCATCGCCGTCATCGTCCTCCTGCCGGCCGCGCTATTCGGTCAAGGCTACTTCGGGACCGTGAGCGGCATCCTGACCGACCCGTCGGCGGCCGTCGATCCAGGGCGCAAAGGTCACCCTGCTCGACGAAGAGAAGGGATATAAGTTTACGACCACCTCGAACAACGAGGGGCGGTACGTTGTTTGTTTCGATTCCTCCGGGATTGTACTCCGTGACGGCGGAGATGCAAGGGTTTGAGAAAACCGTGCGCACTCATATCAGATTGAACGTCAGCGAGAACCCGACTGCGAATCTGACCCTGAAGGTTGCCAGTGCGGCGCAAAAAATTGACGTGACGGCCCAGAGCCAGAGCGTCGACACCCAAGATGCGGTGACCGGCCAGGTCGTCGACCGCCGGTTCATCAATGACCTCCCGTTGATTGACCGCTACGTGATGGACCTGACTTATCTCGCCCCCGGAGTCACCGACGTGGACGATCAATGCCCCAACTGCGGCGGGACGAATTTTGTTTCCAACGGCAGCCGCGGGGCTAGCGCCGATATTTTGTCGGATGGCGCCTCCATCACCAACTTCGAGCCCAACGGCGGGGTCACTCAAGCGGTCTATGTTCCCTCGCCGGAAGCGGTGGAAGAATTCAAAGTGCAGCAGTCCAACTTCAGCGCGGAGTACGGCTTTTCCGGCGCTTCGATCATCAACATGATCACACGCTCGGGCACGAACACATTCCATGGAAGCGTCTACGACTTCATACGCAATACGATTACGGACGCGAATGACTGGTTCAACGATCGCTATGGCATCCCGATTCCACCGGTGCACCGGCACGAATTCGGCGGCACCATTGGCGGTCCGATCCTCAAGAATAAAACCTTCTTCTTCTTCGACTGGGATGGAACGCTTGCAAGTTCGATGGGCACCTACCAGGCAGGCGTGCCCAGCGCGGCCATGCGCACTGGTGATTTTGGCGAGGTGTGCACCTCACAGGGCGGATCGTTTGATTCCACCGGCATGTGTACGCAAGGGGGCAAGCCCGTTGATCGCTGGGCAGCTTTATGATCCATATTCCGGTGTCTATAACTCTGGTGACGGCGGCCCGGTTCGTAGCACTTTCATCCCCAACAACCGAGTTGACCTTTATAACAGCCCGGGCAGTCCGAATCTTCCCGCGAACCTTCAACCACCCCCTGGCCCCGGCAACTTGATCGATCCTGTGGCTCAGAACGTGCTGAATCTGTTCCCTCAGCCGAACATACCGAATGGCTCGCTGTACGATAACTGGATCGCCTCGGGAGCGACGCCTAGCAACAACGAGCAGTTCGATGTGAGAATCGATCATCGCTTCAACCAGAAAAACCTGTTGAGCGGGAAGTACTCTCAGGAGTGGAGTGACAATACTCCCGTTCAACTGCTTCAAGACCTTCATCGACCCTTGCGCTGGAGGAGCGAACAGAAGCACCGCGCACGTGTTCGCGATCAACGATACCCACACCATTAGCCCCACATTGCTGCTGACCACCACTTTCGGTGTCACGCGCGGCGCCCTGCGTATTTACGCCTACAATTCGAGTCTGAACGCTAACCCGCTCAGTACGCTGGGCTTTCCATCCTATTTGGAGTCGAATGGCTTCAACGGTGTTCCCGCCATGTTCATCAACGATTATTTTGCGGCGGGCTTCCCCAATGCGGGAAACGATCCGTATGGCAATTACAAGCAGGGCCAGACCACAGGTCAGCTGGGCGGATTTCTGAGTAAGATCCACGGGCCGCATGAACTGAAATTCGGAGTCGAAGCCCGGCTGCACCAGCAGAATTACATCCAGACCAACGCCCCGCTGGGATACTTCCAGTTCAATAACGTGGGCAGCTCGTTGTGTCCCTTCGTGGACGATTTAACGGATTGCGGCGGAGACTCCATGGCCAGCTTTCTCATGGGCCAGCTCTCGGGGGGTGGAAGTAGCTTCTACGAAATCCAGTTCCAGCCCGCAACTGAAAATTATCAATACGCCACCTTCGCTCAAGACAACTGGAAAGTGACTCCCAAACTCACCTTGAACCTTGGGTTGCGGTATGACGTCTCGCTGCCGCGCACCGACCGCTTCAATCACCAGAACTGGTTCAATCCGAATGCAGTAAACCCGCTAAACGGCGGCTCGTTCACCTACACCGATCCGGTTACCGGCAACCCTGTGACTCGCCCGCTGCTCGGGGGCGAGGTTTTCGCCAACTCGCATGAGCGCACCACTTATGTGACTGACTGGAAGGACTTCCAGCCGCGCTTCGGTTTCGCCTACCAGTTTGCTCCGAAAATGGTGGTCCGGGGCGGCTATGGGATTTACTACGGCCAGTCACGTTCCGGCGCCAGCGGAGTTGTGCCCTACGGCGGCCAAGGTTTCAACGAATACACCAATGTGATTTCGACTTACAACAATGATGGCGCAACACCCTACCTGCACCTGAGCAACCCGTTTCCCAATGGCTTAAACCAGCCTGCGGGGAGTTCTCTGGGCTTGTTAAACGATGTCGGCTACGGAGCCAACGGTCCGCTTCGCATCGCGGTCGCCAACCTGACCCCCTATGAACAAAGCTGGACCTTTGGAGTCGAGCGCCAAATGCCCTGGAACGTGGTTCTGGATGCCGAATATATCGGAAAGAAAGGAACCCATCTGCCTTTCAGCGGCGCCAATAATCTTGATATCTTTGGTCCTTCGATCGAGACTCTGCCTATCTCCGGTCCCAACCCGAACAACCAGTGCCAAACCCTCACGATAAACTGCCTTAACACCTATGTGATTAATCCTCTCTCCTCACTGAATGGTGGACCGATCAGCGACCCGAACAGCACGCTCTCGGCGGCGCAGGTTCCCGTCTCCCAGATAGAGTCCCCCTATCCGCAATTCACTGGAGTCAGCACGGATGTCCAGATGATTGCCAATTCGACCTACAACGGATTGCAGATCAGCGCAAACAAACGCTTCAGCAACGGCCTGGAGTTCGTGGTCAATTACACATGGTCGAAGTCGATTGACGATGCTTCGGTAGGCGACGACAACGTGACCTGGTTGGGCAGCTTCACCAGCATCCAGAATCCCAACAAGCCGTTCCTGGAGCGGAGCCTGTCGACTTTCGACATACCCTCCGTGCTGAAATTCAGCTACAGCTACGATCTACCGTTCGGACGGGGCAGGGCCCTGCTCGGCAATATGCCGCGTGTACTGAACGCCATCGTCGGCGGCTGGAAGACCAACGGTATCTGGCAGATCGCCGACGGCAGGCCGCTGCCCATCACGGTTTCCAACGGTGGAACACCCCTGCCCACCTACGGCAGCCAGCGTCCCAATCTCGTGGGCATTCCGCGACGCAACTATGGTCATGACTGGGTCGACAACTTCTTCTCGAATCCTCAGGTGTTCCAAATGCCTCCTATATTCACGCTCGGGAATATGCCACGAACAATCTCTTACGTTCGTTCGCCGCTCACGTTTACCACTGATCTGTCGGTCGCGAAGCAGTTCCTGCTGTCGAACATGCACGAAGGCATAAACATGGAATTGCGCCTCGAAGCCCAGAACGCATTCAATCATCCTCTGTTCAGTATGGGCACGCCGGGTCCTTACGGCAGCAGCACTCTTAACGTCGGCGATCCCAGTTTCGGGGTGCTCTCCAGCATGGCGCCAATCGGGCCGCGGCAGGTTCAATTGGCGGTGAAGATCAACTTTTAGGGATGCAAGTAAGAGCGTCGGGACAAGATTAGCGGGTTAGTTCTACGACGTGCTCTCCGCGCGGAACCGCGAAGCTGGCCGTTCCCTCTGTGAGTTTGAGGCGGAGAACGCTCTTGGCGTCAATCACCACCTTTACTGGGCCAGCGTCGAACTCGCTGATCGCAAGCTGGAAATCGCGCTTGCTCTCTATTCTCATCAAAACACGGCTTGAAGATTTTTCGTAGCTGCGCACCACAATGCCCGCGTCCGCCTGCAAACGTACTCTTCCATCGCGCGCAACTTCGGTTTTGCCGGGCCCGACGGACACGCTGTAGATGTGATTCTGCCAGGTGACGCGATCCAAGCGACCTTGAGCGCCCGGATCTAACGCGCCAAATCGCAGGCCATCCCACGGATTCGCGTCCATCAATTGCTCGAGCCCAACCAGACACAATAGAGCGCCCCAGGTGTAGTGGATGTCGCCGCCGCCGCTGCCTCCCCACGCGTGGTAAAGCTCGTTGTCGTGCTGGTTGGTTTTCCAGTCGTCCATGAAGAGGGCGTAGCTTTTCTGGGCGAAGTCCAGCGCGACCTGGTCAAAGCCATAGCGATCGATGGCATGGTAGAGGAGGTAGTTCGTGGGCCCCCAGATGCTGCCCCGCCAGTAGTACTGATCAGCAAACGCGGGATCGCTGCGCGAAGTGGTCGGAACAACATAATTGCCCCAGAATTCTGCGGGATTGAGCAGGTGCCGGTGAACCATTCTTTCCGCTTGCTCCGGTGTCGCGATGCCAGCAAGCATGGGGTAGAAGTTAGTGGGGGAAAGCTGCTTCGAGAATTTGCCATTCCAAAACCGGTTCTCATAGATGCCGTCAGCTTCGTTCCACAGCTTTTCCTGAACCAGCCCCTTGATCTTCTCGTAATCGGCCAGAAAGTTTTTCCGGTCGTCTTCTTTGCCGAGTTGTGCGGCGAGCGCTGCCAGACTCTCGGCGTCCAGCGCATACAACGAATTCAATCCCACATCGTCGAGGTCCATCGTGTAGGTCTGCGGGTCGTAGTGAACGTCATCCCACATTGGACTGTCGTCCATTCCTGATTCCCATCGGGCTTGCATCAGGAAGCCGCGCCCACCGCCCGATCCAGTCGATCCCCGGTCGCTGCCCCACTCGAGCAGTCCATCCCGGTTGCCGTCGCGCCACGGTTGTCCGTCGCCGCGATCTTTGAACCACCACTCATGCCACTTCTTAAGCCGGGGATAAGCCCATCTCAACATCTCGTCGTCGGGATAGCGCTGCAGCACTTTCCAGACGCAGTACGCTCCCACCGGCGGCTGCGAACGATCCGGAGTAATGCCTCCTCCAGTAACACCATTGGGAATCAATCCGCTCTCAGTTTGAGCCAGAAGGAGCGCTCGAATCGTCGCCAGGGATTGATCTTTATCCTCCAGGCTGGTTAGTAATGATCCGAAAAAACCGTCCCACTCTCCCAACACCCATCCCGCGTTGTGAGCGGCCTTCCGGCTGATGCTGGGAAACACGAGATCGGGCTGGGGTGCGTAGAGCGTGTTCCAGAACATGTTGTTGCCGATCGCATCCGTGGCGCCTGCAAACATGCCTTCCGACACGGGCCGCCGGCGTGCGTAGGCTTCAGAACTTTTCTTGAGCGCCGCCTCGACCACACCGGGGGCGAGCAATGTCTCGGCTCGCCGCAGGAGTTCCTGTTTATTCCATCCCAGCGTGGCGACAAAGTGCGCGGTGCGTGATTGCCCCGTCACGAATTGGAGTCCTGCTGCATTCCTCGACGGGTCGCTGTCGAGCGAGTTAACCAGAAGGCCGGCGTTCTTCATCGTATCTCGTAACTGATCGAGGGAAGGGTATGTTCCGCTTCCTATTGTCGGCCGGTCGACCATCACCACAAATTGGCTGGAGAGCCCGAAGACGCCGTCAAAGTAGCGCTCACCTACGATTGCCTGCTTGTTCTCCTCTACCGCATACACGCCGGGCAAACCCCAGGAACTTCCTGCCAGGGGAATATAGGTTTCGAGAACAATCTGGAAATCAGAGTCAGCGGTGATCGTTCCCACCACCGTAGTCTCGTCAATCCGCGACCATTCGAGCGTGATCAACGCGTTGCGCGGTGGAACTGACCACGACATGCGGCAGTACGACGCATCCGGAGCGTGGGGCCCGACTTCCCGTACGGCATCGAAGATTGCCGGTCCATCAACGAAAGTCTGGCTGAACGATCCGAATCGGAAGGCAAAGTCGGAGGGCTGCCGGAATGCCCGCGCCGCGAAAACTACTCCATTCCAGGCATCGGCGTCGAGCGCGTCAACGTGAATGCTGTCAAACTTGGGTGGGGTGGAATTTTCCTCAGTGCCCGCCACCGACGACACAGTCAGCAACGAGAAAATGCAACTGACTAGCAACGGCACCCGGAAACGGTTACTGAGCGGCATTCCCCGGACCTCCTACCGGATAAATTCGGGGAAGGCGCTGCTCGACCGTTGGTAGAGGTGGAAAGGCGGCGTGCGGTTCCTTCTGGTACCAATACGCGACAGAAAAAAAGTTGTCGGAGCGATGATTGGCATGGCCGTGCTCGATCGTCGCTCTGAGCGACTTGGTAAAGGGAATCGGCGAATCCAGATGAAACCGATACACGGAAGAGCGGCTACCCGCAACCTCGGCACCTTTCACAGGCGCCCCGAACAATGCATAGGAGAACGGATGATCGCCAAAGTCCCAAGCTCCGAGAAAGTAGTCTTCCGACCCAGTGCCGTTAATGGAGGGACGCTTTTCTCCGTCGATAAAAAACATGTCGTCGCCTTCACCCCACCAGCCGTCCTGATTCTGAAGCACTGACATGGTCACGCCGACGAAGTGTCCCTGGCCGGTGGCTTCCATCCACACGTAATTGTTTTCTCCATCAAGATTTTTCTTTGCAACTACTGCGGGCGCGTCGTTTGATTCCCACTGTTTGGTCCACCCTTTGGCTGGCGTTGCCTGCCGGTACTGGGCGTGGAAATACATGGTGTCGACAGCAAGATCCTTGTGCAAAGCCTGATAGTCGATGTTTAAATAAAACGAATCGACCGCTTCCCTTCCTTCATTAGTGACCGTGATTCGGGCCCGCTTCCGAAAAGGCATGGGGAAGAACGAATTCAAGGCCTTATCCGGGGCCACAGACAGCGGGATAGATTCGAACTGGAAGTAGTCGCCAAGGCCCAGGCCGAAGAAGTCGCCGATTGGAGCTTCGACGCTGGGCGAGGCTTCGCCGTCCCAGTACATGCGTAGAACCAACTTTTTTAAGTGGTACTGTTCCGGCGACGCGACGGTGATCCAGATGTGGGTAATGATTCCGGGGCCGGCGTCATCGAGTAATGTGATCGTGTCTCCGGCAGCAATTTTATAAAAATCGTCATTGCCGCCGGTGCGGTCATAGCTGGAAGCCCGCTTCTGAACATAATCATGAGGTGAGACAAGACCTGAGAGCATCGTGCTCTGAGCGCCATCTGACTGAGCCCAGAGAGAAGCGCCGGCCAGCGTGATGGCGATAAAACTTATCTGTAGCCAAGAAACATTTCGCAGGTTAATCCCTCTCATTTGAATCTCCTTCATTGGGAGATTTGCGCGATGTACACGGCGAACGGCTCTAGAGCGAGCTGATCCAACCGACCACTGGCCGCGGACGCTGAGGTCGTGAGTAGAGTCTTCGCCTTAGCGGATGAAAAACCTTCTGCGGAAAGATTAAAGCTAACTTTCTGCGCCGTCCCTGACATATTCAGAACGACCAGCACGGCCTCGTTCTTGTATCGCCGGAGGTAGGCAAGCACGTTGGGATCGTCCTGGTTCAGCGCGACGTAATCTCCGTCCAGAAGGGCGTGATTCTGATGATGCAATACCAGCAACTGCCGGTAGAACTGCAGGATGGAGTTGGGGTCGTCCAACTCGCTGGCAACATTGTGCGTCTTCGCACTCGGCGGAACCGGCAGCCATGGTGTTCCCCGAGTGAATCCGGCGTTGGCTGACTCATCCCATTGCATTGGAGTGCGCTCCCCGTCGCGGCCTTTGTACCCCGGCCAGCCCGTGATTCCCATCGGATCCTTCACGTCTTCCTTTCGCGTGGGATCGTTGTTCTCCATGCCGATCTCTTCGCCGTAATACATGATCGGCGTGCCTCGCAGCGTCAGATAGAGCGCTGCCATCAGCTTGGCGATCTGGTCATTGTGCTTGCCGTCGCCGTAGCGCACGAAAGATCGCGGCATATCGTGATTGCCGATGACATAAGTCGGCCAGCCGCCGGTGGATTCGGCGAGCGCAATTTGCTTGCGGAATTCGGGGGCGGAAAGCTTGTCGATAGTGCAAAACATGAAATCCATGGGCAACTGGATTTCATCGTTATGAGCCCCGTAATATTCTTTCAGCTCGGCGGCGCTATCAGTGTAGGTTTCGCCCACTAGAACGGCATCGCTCTGGTCGGCGACGGTCCTCAAGCGGCGAAGCACCTCATGATTCTCCGGGAGCTTGTCATTGTATTTGTTTTGCATATTCGGATCGCCGAGTTCGTCCTTTCCCGGCAGAACCGGGTTGTCGTGCAGCTCCGGGTCCTCAAACAAAAGATCAACCGCATCCAGACGAAACCCGGAGACGCCATGCTTGTACCAGAATCGAGTGGCATCGAACATGGCCTTTTCCACGGCTGGGTTGCGCCAGTTCAGGTCCGGCTGTGCGGTGGCGAAGTAGTGGTAGTAATACTGACCGGTTGTGGGATCGAATTTCCAGGCCGAACCTCCGAAACCTGAGATCCAATTGCTGGGCGGCAGGCCGTCGGCCTTGCCGTCGCGCCAAATGTACCAGTCACGATGAGCGGAGGTGCGCGATGACTTTGAATCCAGGAACCACGGGTGCTGTTCTGAAGTGTGGTTGATGACGAAATCCATGATGATGCGGATGTGCTTTTTCTTGGCGGCTTCCGCCAGGTGGTCGAAATCGGCCAAGGTTCCATACATCGGATCGATGTTCTCGTAATCGGAAACGTCATAGCCGAAGTCGACCTGCGGCGAGGGATAACAGGGAGTGATCCAGATGGCATCCACACCCAGTTGCTGCAAATAGTCCAGCTTCGATTCGATCCCTTTGAGATCGCCGATGCCATCGCCGTTGCTGTCGGCAAAACTGCGCGGATAGACCTCGTAGAAAACAGCATGCTGCCACCATGCGTGGCCTTCAGCATCAACTGGCCGCGCCTGCGCTTGAGAGAAAGAAATTGCAAGGCACACACCTGTAATTAGTAAAGCCAGGTACCTCAAGTTTTCAGACATTTCGTGTCGTTCTCCATAATTTAGAAAGCCGCAACCCAAAGCACTGCGCGCTCACCTGGCGGCAAAATGAAAGATGACGGTGGCCCGCACATCGCTTCCTGGGGCGCTGGCCGCAAGTTGTACGCGGACTCTTGCTTCCGTCCCGGTTTTCTTTTCAATCTGACCCCCTTCGATGGAAGAAATCTGGTCCGGGTTCCATGCCGAGAGTTCATAATTCTCCCCCGCCGCTCCCGAGAGCAGCAAGGTTAGAGTGTCGCGCTTCGGCGACCAGGACTCGGAAAGCACTCGCAAACCGTGGCTGGTGCCGCCCAGATCTGGAAGGGTCGATGTCTCGCCTAGCTCGAAGTCGTTCTTCATCTCGATTTCCACTGTGCTTTGGCCGCTCATAATCGGAACATTTACGGTTACATGCTGATCCGATGAATTCGCTTCGATTTGAAACGGCAGCGTACGTCCATTGAGTCGAGCCCCTGTAATCTTGGCGCGCAAACTCATCGCTGGCGAGAACTGCAGGGAGCAGTGTCCCGTGCCCGTAGATTGCACTTCCATCCGTATATTGTCGGGCGCGCGTTGATAATTTAAATTCGAAACCATTGCGCCCAGGCGTACGTTGTTGACGGAGAACGAATTCCAGTCCGCTGGAACGTGCGGAGCGAAATTCAACTGACAACTTGTAGCATCCGCTTGCAAGCCCAGCAATCCACTCAGCAAAGGATTGACCACCATAGCCGCCGACCAAATCTGATGAGGCGTTCCTGTGGCCAGCGTCTGAAAGTAATCGCCGGAAAGAACCTCAGCCACGTGACCCAGCGACCCATTCAAGGTAAGTAAAGCGTTGGCTCGCAAGTTCGAGTAGGCCGGAAGCGGGCGATGGTAGCGGTATTCCCCGATCGATGCCCATCCCGTGAATAGCGGCCACACGGTTCCGTAATGATATCCGCCCGGATTGTATTTCGGGTCCTGCGAAGAAAGAATCCGCATGCCCCAATCGGCTTGATGATCGGGGCCGGCGAGCTCTTCAATTGTGCTCCGAGCCTGCTCGTCATTTAGCTGCTTGAACCACATTGCAACCGCGGCCAGCACGCTAGCAACGTCGGCGCGGTTGCCCTTGGTATCGAGGGCGTAAGCGTAGATTTTCTTTTCCGCGGACCAGAACGCCTTGTCCAGGAGCGGTTTCTGACGTTCAAACGTTTGCTCCAGCTCTTTGCTCAGATCTTCTTTGCCCAGGAGATGAGCGAGGTGAGAAAGCGCGCGTGTGGCTTCGAGGCCCAGCGATGCCTGGTAAAGCTCAGTCCGCACGGGATACAGCGGTCCACCCTCGATCCAGCCCGTGCCCACGCCGATATTTTGTGCCAGTCCCTGCGCATCATTCGTTGATCGGAGAAACTCGTAAGCTCGCGATAGGTTGTCCCATTTCTGTTGAGCGAATCCAATGTCCCCGCTGTGCGTCACATAATCGTCCACGGCAATGATGAACAGCGGCGTAGCGTCCGCAGAGGCAAACGCAAACGGAGTGCTCTTGAACCAATCGGTAAAACTGGCGCTTTGAGCGATTTCGTGAGGGATCTTGCCATCCGCCCTCTGGTATTTACTTAGAAACTCCAGAGCGTTACGGGCAGTTGGAAAGTCGCCCTCCGCATCCAGCGCCAACGAAGTCCACTCCGCGTCACGACCGAAAAACCAGGCGAAACCAGGGCGATGATCGTTGCCTGAAGTGTTGAAGCCGGCAACCAGACCTTCTCCCAGAAAAGGGTTTTGGACGACGCCTTGCAGCATGCTCACTCTCGCCCAGTCATACGCTGTTTCGAGTTGTGCGTCAGGAAGCCTCAGGCCAACGGTGCGATCCAGATAGTCCCGGTAGTACGCCGCGGAACCCTGCAGCAATTCCGGATAATCTTTTGTCAGGTGATCGTAGACCTTCGCCAGCGGCGCCGGTCCCTCGAATCCTGCCGCAATGACGATAAGTTTCGTGTCGCTCCCTTTTTTCGTCGCACCCAGAAGAATCGAATCTTGCGGAGAGGAAAAATAGTTTGTGGAATATTCTTCAGAGCCTTTGACCGCTGTGGGAGAACCGACCAGGGCTTGTAACTTGCCGGAGTCTTCTCCGAAACGGAAGGCGTGCGCGGCCGGATCCCAATCTCCGCCAACTCCGGCAAGAGCTGCGGGCCACTCCAGCTGAAAATCGGGTTCGAAAACAGCCTCGATCTCCAGAGGCTCGGCAGTTTCCACTTCAAAAGTAATGATGGCGCCGGGTTCATGCACCGGCACGAACAAAGTTTCGCGGACGGAAAAAACGTCACCGGTGTAGACGATCGTGCTCGACTCGGGATGAACAATCAGAGTTCGGGCAAGAGCTTCCGCGGGCAGCGCGGCGCCACCGATGTGGAAGAGTAAATGAAAATTGCGCACGATTTTCAAGGGGTAGACCCATGCTTCCAGGGTTCCTTGTTCGTTCCCGAATATTGCGGCGCGCGTTCCCACAGCCGAAACAAACTCCCATGAACGAACGGGCCGCGAAAGTTCCAGGGTTTGCCCGGATTGCTCAGCCAAGGCGACGGAGCAGAAAAGCAGCAGAGTGCAACCCAGAACGAGTTCTGCCAGCGATGGCCGATTCGGCCGAGAAGGGCTTGGGGAGTGGTGCATGATTTAAAAGGACGTTCGCAGGACCAAGGGAGTATATACTCTTCCCGGTTTTCAAAGTTTCAACTGCTGATCGTCTACAACAGCGCCAGAGGCTGAGATGCGAACTTTTTCCTACCAGATGCACTCATCTAGCAGAGGCCGGGTCACGGCATGATCCGGCGCCGGGAGTTCATGCGCAGCGGCGCATTAAGCGCAGCGGCGCTGTTGCTTGCCAAATCTGTACTGGCCAGACCTGCGAGGTTCGCGAGCACGATCGCATCGAGCGCATCCGACTCTCGCATTGAGGTTTTGCCGGACGAGGTCTTGGGCACAATCTCTCCGAATATTTACGGACACTTCATTGAGCACATTGGCGGCGTGATCTATGACGGCGTTTGGGTGGGAGAGAATTCGAAGGTCCCAAATATCGGCGGCATTCGCAAAGAACTGATCGACGAAATGCGCAAGATCAAAGCTCCCGTGGTTCGCTATCCCGGTGGCTGCTTTGCCGATAGTTACGACTGGCGCGACGGAGTTGGGCCAGCGGATAAACGTCCCCGAAGAACGAATTTTTGGATTGAAGCCGAGCCCAGCTCGGAGCCCGCGAATCATCGCTATGAACCCAACCGGTTCGGCACCGATGAGTTCATGCGTTTCTGCAAACTGATTGGCTGCCAACCTTATCTTGCGGCCAATGTTCGCAGCCTGCCGGCTGAGGCGTTTTATCGCTGGGTGGAATATTGCAATTCCCCCGCAGGCAGCACCACGTTGGCGGACCAACGCGCCGCTTCCGGCTCGGCCGAGCCCTATAACGTCCGCTACTGGGGCGTGGGAAATGAATCCTGGGGATGCGGCGGCAATTTTACCGCCGAGGAATATTCCGCCGAGTTTCGCAGATACACTAGTTGGCTCCCGCCGTACGGGCAGCCGTTGTCACTGGTTGCTTCCGGCCCGAACGAGGATAACTGGCAATGGACGCGGGGATTCTTTGAGCAGATTGCTCGAAAAGACAAAGAGCTGTTCAGCTCAATCTTCGGCTGGGCGCTCCATTATTATTCCTGGAACCTGAGCCGGGGACGCACCAAGGACTGGGACGCGGGCAAGGGCGATGCGGTTAAGTTTGATGTTCAGGACTGGTACGAAGTATTGCACGAAGGCGGCCGGTTGGAGTCTCTCATCGAAGGTCACTGGCAAGCCATGGGCGAATATGATCTCACACATCAGGTGAAGCTCGTGGTTGATGAATGGGGCCCGTGGTATCGTCCTGGCAGTCAACTCACGGTGGATAATTTTCTCGAGCAAACCCCCACGCTCAGAGACGCCGTGTTCAGTGCGATGACCCTTGATATCTTTAACCGGCATCCGGAGAAGGTTACGTCTGGCAAGTCCGGCGCAGCTGATTAATTGTCTGAACAGCCTTTACCTTGCACACGAAGATAAGTTCTGCGTAACGCCGGTGGGCCATGTTTTCGGAATGTACGCCGCCCACCAGGGAGGTCAGGCAGTGCGCACGATCATTTCGGCGCCGAACGTCGAGTACGCACGCGATGGCAAGCCCACGCCATTCTGGGGATTGCAAGGTTCCGCATCTCTGCACGGCAAGAATCTGATACTCACCGTGGTGAACCCGAGTGTGAGCGAAATCCGAGAGACGGAAATCACAGTTCGAAGCGCATCGATAAAGTCAGGGACGACGACCGTGCTAACCAATTCCGATCTTCACGCCCACAATACTTTCGATCAGAAAAATCGTAGTGACTCCGCAGGGAAAAGACCTGCAATCGACGGGAAGCATGATCACTGTCCAAATCCCGCCTGCATCCGTCACTAAGCTGGATCTAAGTCTTGTGTAAACGCGAATGCTTATTAACGTGCAGCCAAAGTCCAATGTATAAGAAAACAGGAAAACTACAGAATCGTTTTGATGCACGCGCTGTTCGTGGTGATCGCGAGCGGTGTCCTGCTTGCGCAGGCCGCACCCTCGGTGATTGTGAAGTGGGAGAAGAAAACGCCCAACCACACCGTTCCCACCTTGCAAGCAGTGGTTAATCCGATGCTGCGCCGTGGATCGCCCATTCACGATGCCTCCCTCGAGGCCCTTCACAAGCTGGGGCCTGATTATGTTCGTTATGCCTTCTGGTATCCGTATCCGAAGCTGGCGGTGGCAGAGTTGCGCCCGCCTGATGCCAACCAGACCTACTGGGATTTCCAATACATGGATCCTCTCGTCGAGGACTTCCTGCATGCGTCCGAGGGTCACAACCCGGTCTTCAGCTTCAGCACAATCCCCGAGTGGATGTTCGCGACGCCCAAGCCGGTCGTGTATCCGGACGATCCGAATCAGGTTTTCTGGGACTATTCGCAAGGCACCGAACTCAATGACGTCGGGGCGATGGCCGACTACTATGCGCGACTGGCGAGCTGGTACACACAGGGTGGCTTCACCGACGAGTTGGGAAAATTCCACGCCTCCGGCCATCATTACGACATCCGCTACTGGGAGGTCTTCAACGAGGTCGACGGAGAACACGACACCACGCCGCAGCATTACGTAGAACGTTATGACGCCATAACCCAGGCGGTGCTCAAGGTCGCGCCGCAGATGAAATTTGTGGCGCTCGCTCTGTCTGCCCCGTCCGATGCGCCGCGAACCTTCGCATATTTTCTGGACCCAAAGAATCACAAGCCAGGCGTACCGTTGGACTACATTTCCTTCCACGTCTATGCCACGCCATCGGGAGATCAAACGTTGGAGGATTGGCAGTACACTTTTTTCAGACCAGGCAAGCGAGTTCTCTTCGGTGACGCGCTACATCCTTCAGATTCGGGATCGGCTGTCGCCTTCAACCAAAGTCATGGTCAACGAAGCCGGCTCAATCCTTAACGGCGACATGACTCAAGGCGAGCCCAATCACGTTGAGAAACCAATCCCCGCCGCCTACTGGAATCTGAGTGGAGCGCTTTACGCCTACCTCTACGCGGAGCTGGCAAAACTTGGGGTTGACGTTGTCGGTGAATCGCAACTGGTCGGCTACCCTTCGCAGTTTCCAAGCGTCAGCATGGTCGATTGGACGAATGGCAAACCCAATGCCCGCTTCACAGTTCTGGAGTTACTGAAGAACAATTTCGGCCCCGGAGACGAGCTTTCTGACACCGAAGTACGAAGCAACGGTTCTCTGGCCGAGTCCGACGCCATCGAGGCCCAGGCCTTTACCAACGACGGCCACCGAAAGTTGCTGCTGATCAACCAGCGAAATCGTGAAGTCACGGTGGAACTGCCGAAAGAATGTTTAGGGGCCGCAATCCAGACCATCGGAGGAACCTCGCCAGACACAATGATGCAAAATGTTGCAGATGTGAAAGTCCGCTTGCTGCCCTTCTCAGTGTCCGTCGTTACTTTAAAGGATTAACCGATTCTCACCGCCACCGCCAAAGTAGGCGTCTGGCACGGCTTTTGTATGACTTCGGGTCGTGGATGATGGATAAATTTAGGCCGCGACCAGCCGGATCGGTAGTAGAATGCTCGAATTCGGCGCCTTGGTGCGCTGCGGCCGGTTCACTCCGGCCTGCCCCAAGAGACTTTCTCCCAGAGGACAGGTCAATGAGATTCCTTTCGCGGTTCCCGGTTTGCCTGCTGTTGCTGGCTGTTCTTGGCCAGCATGATTCTCTCTCAAGCGACCTATGCGCAGGATTCCTCTGCAGCGCAACAACTCCCCAAACGGTTGGTGGGCGACTACGGTTATTGGAGCAGAACGCAGACCCCGCCTTACAGCGCGGCGCAGATTCCATTTGAGAAGCTGACCCACATCAACCATGACGGCGTATCTTTTAACGCGGATGGTTCATTGTCCGTTCCCGAGCGGCTTCCTCGAGCCCGAGCTCCTCACCAAGGCACATGCGAAAGGGGTCAAAGTTCTTCTGCTCATCGGCGGCGACTTTCCCGGCGTTGAGGCCAACGGCACCCTGCTCACCCTGATCGAGAAACTCACCGACTTCGCCGCAAAACACAACTACGATGGCTTCGACATCGACTGGGAATATCCAGCTACCACGCAGGATCGTGATTTCCTGGTGGAACTCATGGCGGGACTCCGCGCTACGAACTCCGACTACGTTCTTTCCATCGACGCCGCACCCTGGGGCGGATACGGTTACGATCTCGATCAATTGAAACACTCGATCAACTATTTCAATATCATGATGTACGACTGCGCTGGCCCGTGGACCGATGACGGCCAGCTCAATGCGCCGATTTTCTGGGATCCGAACGATCCCCAGCCGTGGGAGTGCCAACCGGGAGGCAGCGACCACGATGCCGCCGAAATATTTCTCGCGAATGTCCCTGCCAAAGCAACTGAACATGGGAACGCCCTTTTATGGCTATTTCTACAGGAACGTCAGCGCGCTATTCGGAGTGTGTCCGAACTCGTTGCACACGTCGGACGGAAACTGCGATAACTCTGTTTTGACGGAGAATTACGCGCCCTTCATCAAGGATCGCGTCAACCAACATGGATGGGAGACGTTCTATGACCCGATTGCGCTTGTTCCCTACATGCTGAGAACCGACGGGAAGCCTGGCTACATTACCTACGATGATCCCGTTTCAACCTATCTCCGGGTCTCCTATTCCGATTGGATGCTCAACCTGGGCGGTACCTTCATGTGGTCGCTCGATGCCGACTACGACGGCCAATCCCAGGACTTGCTGGACGCGATGTATCAAGCGACGGTGAACCGAGGGAAGTAGCACGAGTGCGAGACCCAGCGGTTCTGGCATTCGCCAGCGGTCGCTTGACCGATGCAAGGGGCGGATGTCAAACTAGGTATCGGGAAAGAATGAGGACTCGGTGCACGATTCTTTTCTGCGGTGCGTCTCCCGTTCGGCAACAATGCACTCATTCTGAACCGTTTAGGATCTCTTGATTCCATGATCATTCTTGTCACCATCATCCACGTGATCGTTTGTCTGTTTCTGATTGTGGTTGTTCTTCTGCAGAGCGGTAAGGCGGGAGACATTTCGGCAGCTTTCGGCGGACAAGGCAGTCAGGCCGCCTTCGGCCCGCGCGGCGCTGCCACGGCGCTCTCCAAAGCGACAACCATTTCCGCGGTTCTTTTCATGTTGACTTCGGTCACGCTCTCCATCAATGCAATCAAGCAAGGCGGCCCCAAATCCGTGTTGCAGGGCGTGAAATCCGCCCCAGTGAAGACTCAGCCGGCCACTCCTGCGCCAACGCCCGCAAGCTCCCCTGCGCAGAAGTAAGCTGAAGTCTTGGGAATCATTTCCTAGGAATCAACGATCGCGTTTGCAGTATCCGGGACTCCGCCTTACGGGTTTCGCCGTAATTGTATTTCCCTCATGCGGGTGCTACCATCCGATTATCGGCGCTTATAAGCCGGGAGGTATCTGCTATGTCGGATCGCGAAAGCAACAGTTTTGTGTGGTTCCTGGCCGGGCTGGGTTTAGGCGGGTTGGTGGGAGTTCTATACGCGCCGCGGCCGGGCAGCGAGACGCGGGACGTGCTCCGCTCTCGAGCCGAAGAGGGGCGCGAATACGTGCGCAGCCGGGCGCGCGACGCCCGCAGTCAGGCTTCGGAATGGGTCGATCGCGGACGCGACGTCGTGAATCAGCAAAAAGAGCAGTTCCGCGCCGCCTACGAAGCCGGCAGGCAGGCCTATCAAGAGGCTACGACAGAGACCGGAGCACCGAAGAGCCTGTAAATCTCTTGGAGCCGGCGGTCCGGCTCGGGAGAGCGCATTATGGAAAACCTTACTGTATTCGTCGCCCTGACCGGAGCCGCAGTGGCGCTGCAAGCTGGCGTACTGGTGGCCATGTATATGACCATGCGCAAGAGCAGCGCCCGCATGGAGGCTCTGGCAATTGAAGTCAAGACCAAGGCCCTGCCCACGCTCGAGACGGCGCAAGCCATGCTGGCGGAACTCCGCCCGCAGCTGACGGTAATCGCCGACAATCTTACCGAGACCACGCACTCAGTGCGATCGCAGGTGGAACGCATGGATGCGACGGTGAATGACGTTGTAGATCGAGCACGTCTGCAAATCATCCGCGCCGATGAACTGCTCAGCCGCACGCTTGACCGCGTGGAAGAAACTTCCGACATGGTGCATAACACAGTGATCTCGCCGGTACGGCAATTCGCTGGTCTGATTCAAGGTGTCACGGCCGGCATCGAGTTCCTGATGGGCAACCGCGGCCGCAAGAACGGAAGCGGCCGCGAAGCGCGTCGGCCCGTGCCGCAGGACGAGATGTTCATCTGAGCTTGCCCATTGTTGATTTCTGATTGTTGATTTTGTCAGCCGATCGTCTCCCACCCTGTATCGCCGTTCGGTCAAAAATCATCAATCAACAATTTGTTTTATGCGTTATTTGGTTCGAGCCCGCGTTAAACCCGGCCGCGAAGGCGATCTGCTGCAAGCCATTGAGAACGAAACCCTCGGGCGAGGCTCGGTTGCCGAAGGTGAATATCTGCGCAACATGAGCGCAGCGCGGGTTTGTGAAGACCAGACCGTCCGCTGGGTGGAAGTCTGCTACTGCCCTACACCTCTACAGGAAGAACGGCCTTATTGGGAAGAATATTTCGATCTGGCGCGAGTGCAGGATGCGCACGACCGGCGCAAGTGCCGCGACGAAAACGGCAGCGAACCTTGGGCTTGCGGCGACTGCGATTGCACTGTCCGGTTGGAGCAGAAGCTGAAAGAAGCCGGCGGTCATTCCTTGATTCCCTGCGCGCCGCCAGCGACTCGACGCTCTCGTCGTCGAAGGATCCCTCCCCGTTCAAACTCCACAAAACGTCGCGTCTGTCCTAAGATGGGAGGGCGCCAAGCGCTCCGATCATGGCAAATATCTACAAACTAACATTGGTCGCATTTCTGGACGCAGTGCGAACCACGGTAGCGGCAGTCGTGTCTATGCTGCTGGCTCGCATGCTAAAGCTTCCTGAATATTACTGGGCACCGATCTCCGCTATCGTGATTATTCAGTCGACCATCGATCCGAGAACCCTGGCGTGGCAGCGGTTTGCGGGAACTGCCTTGGGCGCCGGTTTAGGAGCCTTGATTGCCACATTCTTTCCCACTAACGCGCTGGTGTACGCCGTCGCAATTTTCTTGGCCGGAGTGCTCTGTGCACTTCTCCGATTCGGCGGCGCTTACCGTTTCGCGGCCATTACTTTGAGCATCATTCTTCTGATCGCGCACCAGAGTCCGGCGTGGATCGTGTCCTGGCATCGCTTTGTGGAAGTGTCGGTGGGAATCGCGGTGGCACTCGTCCTAGCCGAACTGTGGCCCCGTCGCGCGTGATCGCCTACGAAATCCAGGCGCCGCCGACGACGATCTCGCCGTCGTAGAACACCGCCGCCTGGCCAGGAGTAATGGCTCGCTGCGGCTGATCGAAGGTGACGAGAACCTCGTCGTCACCAAACTTCTCAAGCATGGCGGGAGCGGGCTCGTGGCGATGCCGAATCTTCACCGAAACTCGCATCGGCTCGCGCAGATCATCGACTGAGATAAGGTTCACGCGGCGCGCATGCAGTGTTCGCGAATAGAGATGTTCATCGCCGCCAACCACCACCTGCTTGTCGGCTCCGTTAATCTGGATCACGTAGAGCGGCGATCCGGTCGCCACACCCAGACCCTTGCGCTGTCCCACGGTGAAGTTGTGAATGCCGCTGTGCTCGCCGATCACTTCCCCGCTCGCGGTCACCAGTTCACCCGCAGTGTCGGGCAGAGCCTCGCCACTCTCGGCGAGATAGGCGTCGATGAAACGCTTGTAGTCGCCGCCGGGCACAAAACAGATTTCCTGTGAGTCCGGCTTCTCGGCCAGAGCCAGCCCTTGCTCGCGCGCCAGCTCGCGAACTTCCGGCTTGGTCATGCCGCCCAGCGGAAAGAGCGTGCGGCTGAGCTGCTCCTGGGTGAGACCGAAGAGGAAATAAGTCTGGTCCTTGCTGCGGTCGGCGGGACGCTTGAGCAGCCAGCGTCCCCTCGCGTCGTCGTACTCCACGCGGGCGTAGTGGCCGGTGGCAACGCAGTCGGCGCCAATCTGCTGCGCGACGACGAGCAGCTGATCGAACTTCAAGTGATTGTTGCACAGGCTGCAGGGGATTGGCGTGCGTCCCGAAAGATATTCGGCGACGAACGGACGCACCACATCGCGCTCGAAACGCTCTTCGTGATTCACGACGTAATAGGGAATGCCGATGTGCTCGGCCACGCGGCGGGCGTCGTAAACATCGTCGAGCGAACAGCAGCGTCCGGTTACCTGCTCGGGCATGCCCTCGTGTCCGGCCAGCCGACGCTGGTTCCAGAGCTGCATGGTCAGCCCGATGACGTTGTGTCCCTCGGCGCGCAGCATCGCCGCGACGGCGGAGGAATCGACTCCGCCCGACATGGCTACGGCAATGGTCTTAGGATTCGTCATGCTAAGAGTGAACCGCTTGCTTTCGATACACCGGCGACAACTCCCGCAGCCGCGCAACTGTTTCCGGCACCAGCGCCAGCGCGATGTCGATGTCTTCTGCCGTGTTCTGCTTGCCCAGACTGAAGCGGATGCTGGCCCGCGCCCGATCGGCCCGCAGCCCCATCGCCATGAGCACATGGGATGGCTCGATTGCACCCGAGGAGCATGCAGCGCCTGTGGAGACCGCCAGGCCCTTGAGGTCGAGGGAAATGACCATCGCCTCGCCCTCGATATGATCGAAATAAATGCTCGTCGTGTTCGGGACGCGCGTAGCGCCGTCGCCGTTCACCCCGGCTTCTTCCACCTGAGCGAGAATTCCCTGCTGCAGGCGGTCGCGCAATGCGGACATCTTCTTATCGTCACCGCGCTCGAAGCCTTGCATCGCCAACTCTGCAGCCTTGCCAAGCGCAACGATTCCCGGAACATTCTCGGTTCCGGCGCGCCGTGAGCGTTCATGCCGTCCGCCGTAAAATAGCGGCTGAAGGCGCGTCCCCTTGCGCACGTAGAGCGCGCCCACGCCCTGCGGCGCGTGCATCTTGTGGCCGGAAATCGAAAGCGCGTCGCAGCCGATCCGCTTCACATCAATCGGAACCTTGCCCGCGGCCTGCACGGCGTCAGTATGGAAATAGACATCGGCCTCCGCGGCAATCTTTCCGATCTCCTCGACCGGCTGCAGAACTCCGGTTTCGTTGTTGGCCATCATGATCGAAATCAGCTTGGTGTTCGGCCGCAATGCACGCCGCACATCATCTGGATCGACCAGCCCACGGCCATCCACCGGCACATATGTCACTTCGCAACCGGTTTCCTCCAGATGCTTGCAGGCATGCAGCACGGCATGGTGCTCGATGCCTGGAAGTAACGATGTGGTCGCCCGCGCCCGTCAAGCCGGCAATCGCCAGATTGTCGCCTTCGGTTCCGCCGCTGGTGAAGACAACCTCCGACGCCCGGCAGCCCAGGAGCGCAGCCACGGAATCCCGCGCCCGCTCGACCGCAGCCCGCGTCTCCTGCCCATGGTGGTGGATCGACGACGCATTGCCGAAGCGCTCGCCAAAATACGGACGCATGGCTTCGAACACTTCCGGCAGAACCGGCGTGGTGGCGTTATTGTCGAGGTAGATCCGGGGCATCGCGCTCACTGTTCCATTCTAGCTGAGGAGCGCGTGGTTGGGCACTTTGGACGGCCGCTATCGCTTTTCGATCGGCACGTAATGGTTGGGATAGTCCGGCCCAAGATACTCAGCACGCGGGCGAATCAGGCGATTGTCGTCGAGTTGTTCGATGACGTGCGCGGCCCAGCCGCTGATGCGGGAAACAGCGAATACCGGGGTAAACATATCTTCGTCGATCCCCAAGACGTGGTAGGTGGAGGCAGAATAGAAGTCTACGTTGGCGTTCAGTTTCTTCTCCGCCTTCACGAACTTCTCGATCTTTTCTGACATCTCATACCACTGCGGCTGCCCGCTGGAACGGCCGAGATCCCGCGACATCGCGCGCAGGTGCGTGGCTCGCGGATCTTCGGTGTGATACACGCGATGGCCGAAGCCGGGAATCTTTCTTTTTTTCCGCCAGCATGTTGCGGACATAATCGACCGGGTCGGCTTTCTTGCTGTCGATCGATTCCAGGATGCGAAAGACGGCTTCATTGGCTCCGCCATGCAGCGGACCCTTCAGCGCGCCGATCGCCGATGTGATCGCCGAGTGCATGTCCGACAAGGTCGCGGCGGTTATCGCGAGCCGCAAACGTAGAGGCATTCAGTTCGTGGTCGGCATGCAGGATCAGGGCGATATCGAGCGCCCGCTCTGCCGTGGCAGAGGGCTTCGCTCCATTCAACTGCAGCAGGAAATTGGCAGCGTGCGACAGCGAGCGATCGGCCTCGACGTAACGGCTTGCCCTTGCGAATCCGGTCATAAGCAGCAACGATCATCGCGATCTGCGAAGTCAGCCGGATGGCTTTGCGAACATTGGCATCGTGATCGTTTTTCTTCTCATCCGCATCGTAAAAAGCCAGCGCCGAAACCGCGGTGCGCAGCACGTCCATGGGCAGAGCAGACTTGGGTGCAGTGTCGCAGAAACTGGATGATCGCCGGGTCCAGGTGTCGCTCTTCCGCCAGACGCTCCTGCAAACCCTTTAGCTCGCTGCGATTCGGCAAATGCCCAAACCAAAGCAAGTAGCAGGTTTCTTCAAAGGTGGAGTGGTCGGCCAATTCGTGAATGTCAATGCCGCGATAGGCAAGAACGCCGCGGTCGCCATCGATGTAACAAATGCTGGAATTGGTGGCAACAATGCCTTCCAGGCCTTTCGGGGCAGGAGCGCTGGTCACGCTGGACATATTCTCTCGCTTAAGTCAGATTGATTACCGTTGCGGGAACCGCGCCAGGGGTGCGCGGGGCATGCAACTTTCTGTTATACGCCAAAGGCGGCCCCGGATTCCAGACGCCGCCGGGTGACTTCGGTGCATGACAGCCGTCAAACAGAAGCACGATGCTCAGCTTTCAGCGGAATGCGCATGCGTTTTTGCCACCGCTTCCGGTCGCAGCGTATAGTGGAAGGTCTGCTTATGGCTCGCCGAGGAACGCGTAATCGCTCCTGATTAATCCCTCCCGGAGGAATCCTAATGAAGCGCTTTTTTTCGATTTGCCTTGCCCTGTCCTTTCTTCTTTCGACCGCAGCTTCGGCCGACGAGGGCATGTGGCTCTACAACGAAGGCCCCGAAGGATAAGATCAAGGCGAAGTATGGCTTTGAGTTGACGCAGCAGTGGCTCGATCATGTACGGCTGTCATCGGTGCGGTTTAACAATGGCGGGTCGGGCTCGTTCGTTTCCGCTGACGGCTTGACCTTCACCAACCACCACGTTGGAGCAGCCTGCGTGCAGCAACTTTCCAGCGCCGGTCACGACTACCTCAAGACCGGCTTCTACGCCAAGACTCAAGCCGAAGAAGCCAAGTGCCCGAATCTCGAACTGAACCAACTGGTCGGGATCGAGGACGTAACCGATAAAGTGAATGCCGGCGTGAAACCGGAAATGTCAGTCGCCGACGCGGGGCAGGCCCAGCGCGCAGCTATGTCGCAGATCGAAAAGACTGCGCGACTTCCACCGGGTTGCGCTGCGACGTGGTCACCTTCTACTCTGGCCAGGTTTATAACCTGTACAAGTATAAGAAATACACGGACGTGCGCCTCGTGTTCGCACCCGAGTTCGACGCCGCGTTCTTCGGCGGCGATCCCGACAACTTCACTTATCCGCGCTATGACCTCGACATCACCTTCTTCCGGGTTTACGAAGACGGCCATCCCGCGCACCTCGACAACTATTTACGCTGGTCTCGCACCGGCGTGAAAGATGGCGATCTGATTTTCGTTTCCGGCCATCCCGGCAGTACCAGCCGCCAGCAGACCCTCGCTCAATGGGAGTTCACGCGCGACGTTGGCTATCCTTGGGTTCTGGGCACTTTGAAGCGCCGCATCGCCCTGCTGCAGGACTTCAGCAAGCAGTCGGAAGAGAACGCCCGCATCGCGCAGGAAGATCTCTTCTCGTGGCAAAACTCGCAGAAAGCTCTTACCGGATATCAGTCCGGACTGCTCGATCAGGCGATCATGGACGCCAAGTCCGCCGATGAAGCACACCTGCGGGCGTACTACAAGATCGGCTGCCAAGAATGCCGGCGTGCCCGATCCCTGGGATGAAATTGCACAGGCCATGAAGCTGCAACGCGATATCTATCCCCAACTCACGTATTTGGAGCGTCTGCGCGGATTTGCACTCGGATCCGGGCTGCCGGTCACAGCACGCACGCTGGTGCGAGCGGCCGAGGAGAAACCGAAGCCCAATGCGGACCGCCTGCGCGAATTTCGCGATTCCGCGCTGCCTTCGCTGGAGCAGCAGTTGTTCTCAACGGAGCCGGTGTACAAGAACCTCGAAACCGTCATTCTGGCGGACTCGCTGGCTGAAATGCAGGAGAAACTGGGCAAGGACAACCCCGACGTCCAAAAGGTACTCAACGGCAAAACTCCAGCCGAAGCGGCGAAAGACATGATCGCCGGCACCAAACTGGATGACGTAGCCGTCCGCAAACAATTGTACGAAGGCGGTGAAGCTGCAATCGCCGCCAGCACCGACCCGCTCATCGTCGCCATGAGAGCCGATCGAACCTGATGCTCTCGCGGCACGCAAGCAATTCGACGACAAGATCGACTCAGTCATTCGCCGCGACGGCACACTCATCGCAAAGCCCGCTTTGACCAGAGTGGCTTTGCCCAGCCTCCGGATGCAACCTTCACCCTCCGCCTGAGTTATGGAGCGGTGAAAGGCTACAAGGAAAATGGGAAGGACATTCCGTACTTCACGACCATGGGCGGCGCCTTTGAACATGCGGCTGAGCACAACAACCAGCCGCCGTACAACCTGGCGGAAAGCTGGGTCAAGATGAAGTCCAACCTGGATTTAAAGACTCCGCTGAACTTCGTATCCACTCCTGACATTATCGGCGGCAACTCCGGTTCACCCATGGTCAATAAAGAGGGCGAGGTTGTGGGCATCGTCTTCGACGGCAACATCGAGTCGCTCCCCTGGAACTTCGCTTACAGCGACGTGCAGGGCCGGGGCGTGTCGGTGGACTCGCGCGGAATTCAGGAAGCGCTGCGGAAGATCTATGGCGCCGCCGCGCTGGCCGACGAATTGTTGGGCGCTAGGAGAGATGCCGCGGCAGCCAAATAGGAAATTGCGTGGTGCGAATCAGGCCGGCCAAATGCTTAACGCCGTCTTGCTCAGAATCTGCTGCTGAATTCCCTGATCCAGAGGCAGTGCGCGGAATTCATCAAGATTCTTCTTAATGTCCGGCACCCCCGGACCCGGCCAGTCTGTGCCGAACAGAGTCTTGTGGGCGATTTCCTCGAGGCGCGGGAAGTACTGGAGCAAAGTCTTGGGCGGGATGCCGCTGATGTCGAGATAGACGTTGGGATGGCGACGAATCAAAAAGAATGCGGTCTGCATCCAGAGTGGACGGCCGCCGTGCGCCAGCAGGATTTTGAGCCTGGGAAAATCGACCGCAACGTCATCCACATAAATAGGATCGCCATATTTGTTGCGCGCTCCGGGAAAGATTGACGTTCCCGTATGGAACATAACTGGCACGCCGTTGGCCTCGGCAGCGCGGTAAATGATCTCCAATTCCTTCACGCCATTCAGGTAGTCGTTGGGGAACAGAAGCTGGTGCGGAGGATGAATCTTGATCATGCGGATTCCCAGCCGCAGAATCTGCTCCATGTCGGCCAAAACGTTCGTAGTATGCCGCGGATGCAAGCTGCCGCATGAGAGTAACCGCTTGGGATCTTCCTTCACGTAATCCGCAATGAATTGATTTACGCCGTTGGTGAAACCGATTACCTCCGGCGCAACATAGTTGATCAGCACCGCGCGGTCGACGCCGCAGACGTCAAGATATTTCAGAAATGCCTTGGGCGAGCGGCAGAACTCGGCAATCTGCTCGAAGTTCGGCCGCTTCTTTTTCATGAGTTCCAGCGCCTGGGGTTTAAACATCTCCAGCGGCGAGATATGGATGTGGCAGTCTGTGATCATTCAGCAAAACTCATACCGTGCCCGGACATTTCGTAACCGGCCCAGAGCTGCGCGACTCTATTCAGTAAACCGGCAAAGTTCCGTCCACGCGCCGCGACCAGGCATCAATGCCACCCCGCATGGACTGCGCTTTTTCGAATCCCTGCTGCCGCAGCCATGCAGTCACGTTCATCGAGCGCACGCCGTGATGGCAAACCACCACGATGTGATCCTCCGGATCCAATTCCTGATGCGCGCGGGACGGGACATCTCCCATCGGCACCAGCTTCGCGCCAGCCATGTGCACCGTTTCGAACTCCCAGGGCTCGCGCACATCGAGCAGGGTGAACTCCTCGCCCTGATTGAGCTTCATCTTCACTTCTTCGGGAGTGATCTCGTAGTCCATGCTCTCGTCGCGGGCCCTACTTCCCCGTCCACTTCGGCGCACGCTTCTCCGTAAAGGCGCGTATGCCTTCCCGCGAGTCCACCGTCTTCATCAACTCCTCGAGATAAATCTTCTCAGCCCGCGCCAGGCCTTTGTCGAAATGTATCGAATCCCACGCATAGATCGCTTTCTTCGTGACCGCCAACGCCGCAGGACTAAGCTTGAGCAGCTCGTGCGCGGTTCGATCAACTGCTGACTCCGAGCCCTCGTCGGGAACGGCACGAGTCGCCAGCCCTATCTCCGCCGCCTCGGCGCCGGTGATCGTCCGTCCAGTCAGAATCAACTCGGAGGCCCGCTTCTGCCCGACCAGCGCGGCTAGCGCCGTGCACGCTACCGGTGGATAACAGCCCAGCTTGATCTCGGGAAATCCCCACCGCGCTGAAGCGGCTGTGTATACAACGTCACAAACCATCGCCATCTCGGCCCCACCGCCCAAGCAGTTTCCCGCGCACGGCGGCGATGGTCACTTTCCTGCTGGCGACCAAGGCCCGAATCACCGCGTGAAACTTGAGCAGCATCGTCTCGACTTTGTCAGGAGTGTGCGCTGCCACATCGACGCCGGCCGAAAATGTGCTACCCTCGCCACTCAGCACGATGATCGAAACATCCGAACGGGCTTCGATCTCCGTCAGCGCCTGCGCCAACTCTTCCATCATCGGAATGTCGATGACGTTCAGCGGAGGATTCTTCAAGGCAATTCGCGCCAGCGGAGGGGTGATGTCCACCACCAGCCGGGCAAGCCTTGATTCCACAAATGTCGAGGCCATACTTTTCTCTCTGTCTCTGTGCCTCTGTGGTGAAAAGACGCTTACAGATTGATGGCTGACTTTCTGACCTCGCCAATGCTGGCCAGCGGATCGCGCGCACCAGTCTTCTCCGCAATCCATTTCTTCTCGGTGCCGATGATCTCCAGCAGCAGCTTCTTGTCTTCCGCGGATGGCATGTAATCCTTCAGATGTTCTTTGTAAGCGCGATCGTCAAGCTCTTCGCCACTTTGCGCGTGAAAATTCCGTCCCGCCCATCGACCGATCTCGCGATTGAATTTAATATGCGGCGCGTACAGTTTCGGTTGCCCGGGCTTCAAAGCGACATTGAATCGCTCAATCAGTCCCGCGACCTCGTCGCGATACAGGTTGCGGTTGTAATCGTTCAAATCGTCCAGGTCAGGGGCGTGCTCGTTCTTGGGCTCGTCATATCTTCCCTTGACGCCCCACACGTAGGCCCAGTGCGCCGACGAGGAATGGTCGGTGCCAAACAGATCGTAAGAACTTGAAATCCACTTGTTGAGATACTTCTGGATCAGCCATCCCGGAATCACACCGGCTTCCACAATCCGCCGCAGGCCGTCGTTGCCCGTGCCCATGTGGAACGCCTCCTCGCGCAGCATGTACGACATCGACCTTCCCAGCGGCGCGAAAGCCGAATACTTCAGCATCTGCAACTGAAACTTTCCGTCGCGATCGACGAAGTCGGTGTAGGTGAAGAAGTCCATCCAATTGTCGACATCAACGTTGAAAGCGCCCAGCAACCGCTTGTTCTCGAAAGCGCGGCGCTCCAGCATTTTCTGCGCTTCAACCTTTCCGGAATATCCGAAATGATCCACCAGCAAGGCGCACATCTGCCAGCCGTGGCGCATTTCTTCGATCATTACGCGCGTGATGGCACGGCGATCCCAGTCAGTGGGAGCATTCTCCAGAAGATTTCGCTGCTGCTCGACGCTGGCGAACTCAGTATCGCCCTGATAGACGATCATATTCATCAGTGCGTCGCGCATCTGCTGTGTCGGCATCTGGCGCAGGTTCTCCCACTTGCGCCGCCCCTTGTACGACCCGAATTCGATTTCTTCGGTATCGATCGCACCATAGAGCGTATCGAAATGAAAGGCTTCAATGTCCGCGGTGTTGACGCCAATGTCCTTGCGCCAATCGTTGAACATACCCTCCCAATCGCTGAAGGTTCCGATCTTCGCTACTTTGCCCGGCATGAACGCTTCCTCGCTGATTACTGCCTTCCTACTTCGCTTTGAAAACCGCGGGCCGCTTCTCCACGTAAGCAGCCAGACCTTCCTTCGCATCTTCGCTCTGGAACAGGATCTGCTGGTTCTCGCGCTCCACCGCCAGTGCCGACTCCATGGGAATTTCCCATCCGGTCTGCACCGCGCGTTTGATCCGTCCCACGGCCTTGGCGGCCTTATTCGGAGGACAGAACTGCTTGGCATACTCGATCATGTTCTCCATGAAACCATCGCGCTCGTAGATGTCGTTGATAATGCCAAGTTCCTGCGCCTCTTCAAACGAGAAGGTATTGCCCGTAACCATCAACTCGATCGCCTTGCTCTTGCCTACCAGCCGTGAAAGCCGCTGCGTGCCGCCGGTGCCGGGAAGCACGCCAAGATTCACTTCCGGCAGACCGATCTTGCCCGCATCTTTTCGTGCGATCCGGATGTCGGCAGCCATTGCAATCTCAAGTCCTCCGCCCACGCAGTGGCCATTGATCGCTGCAATCACCAGCTTGGGCGTGTGCTCAAGCCGCAACAGCATTTCGTTGGCGTGCAAACAGAAGTAATACTTAAAGGTCGGATCGACGCTTGACAGCATCTTGATGTTCGCGCCCGCGGAAAAAAACTTGTCGCCCGCCCCGGTCAGCAAAATGACGTAAACGTCATTCTCCATGCGCGCGCGCAGGATCGCCTCATCGAGCTGCCGGTTCATCTCGTAGGTGTAGGTGTTGGCTGGCGGATCGCACATTTCGATCACCGCTACACCGCCGTCCGTGCGGTAGTTAATAAGCTGTTTGGTGGTTTCGCCGGCAGCCGGCTGCGTTGTGGTGGCCATGTCTGTAACTCCTTATTTTCTCGTAGACCTCAGTGTACTTTGTAGAGCCTATTATCCATGTCATTCCGATATTTTGTTATTCCGAGTCCTCTTTTTGTCATTCCAGGCGAAGCGAGGAATCCTGGTTTCGCCGGACGCAGCACACTCCTGCCTCAGCGTCCGCCTTTACGCGCCTTCGTACCCCCGATCACGCCACGCAGAAGGATGTCGCCCATCTCACTTGCGAGTTGTCCGGCATCGGCGTCAATCCGCGAGTTGTGCCAGGTATAAATCCAGTTCATCATGCCAAACAGACTCAGAACCGCGACGCGCGTGGAGAACTGCAATCCGCGAACGCGTTTCAATTCGTCCATCAACCCCACACAGATTCGGTAGTATTCGCGCTTGATGGCTGCCACTTCAGAAGCGAAGCTATTTGTCAGCACTTCCGCCTCGTGCGACAGCACCTTCATGCTCGCCGGATTGGTCAGAAAATACTCCAGATGATTGAGAATGAAAATGCGGATTTGCTGCTCCGGATCGCTGACGCCCTCCAGGCGCGATTTCAACCGTTGCACGATGGTGGTAAAGGTATGCTTCTGGATAAGAAAGAGCAGCCTCTCCTTGGACTCGAAGTAGTAATAGAGCCCGGCCAGCGACATGCCGCTGGCGCGCGAAAGATCGCGCATCGAAGCCCCCTCGTATCCCTTCTCGCAGAAGACCTCCGTAGCGTGGATGAGGATTTGCGCCATCCGCCGGTCAAAGCGTGTGGCGGGAACAGGCGCGGCGCGATGCCGTGGCGCCGAAACTCGTGCTGTAGTCGAAGGGCTCGCCATGCACTGTACAATTCGAACGTTCGTTAGAATCAGCTTACGGGAAGCCCGATCTGGACGCAACCTTCGAGTCCATTTTGTGTATAGATCGCCAGATAGCTTTGCGCAGGCCGACAGCTAGGTCCTTATGGGTGAGCCGGCGTTTGCGGGAGTTGTTCTCTTTGGACCAGCATGATCCTTTTCACCTGATTCCGATCGTAGGAGAGGTCCTTACCACCGGCGCGGACGACCACTTCCGTCGCCGAAATGGATTCCAAGTCGCCGCTCAGTACGGTACCGTCGCGGAGTTCGATGGTGTCATGAGCGGACGCTCCCAGTTCATAACTAACGCTACCCCCCGAAGCATCATCGGCACCGACTTCCAGGGGAAACCTACCCGGATTGAAACCTTCCTTACTAAATTCCAGCATGTGCTTACCCACGGAAAACTTCACGATCTTGGGAGTTTCACCAGTCTCGTTATCGTCCACCTTAAGCGCCGCTCCCTGCGGCACCGAATTCACGGTTAGCGAAATAGTTTTAGCTGGGGCCGCCGGCCCCAGCTCGGGTGGCAGATATCTTGCCACAATCGATAAAGATGCTGGAGGTCCTGAGGCCGAAATCGTGGTCTCAAACTTGATCGTTTCTCCCGGCCGGACATTGCTAACCGCAATCGTAGCCTCGCCTATCCGCACCTTATTTTTGTCGAACAAATAAAGAGAGAAATTCGCGTTCGAAATTATCTTTGTCCAAAGATTTTCGGCCGTAGTCTCGGTCATGAAAGTGCGCTGGTTGCCGAGTCCACCGATCTCCTTAAACTTCGAAAAAGTAAATCGGAGTATCGGTGCGCCAGCCTCAGGCCAGGTGATGGTCTGCGGTGGCTGTTCCTTTCCGCCGGCATCAGGAAGGAGAAAAGGCAGGAGAATCAGTACGCCGGCAAGAAGGACACGCCGCAACATGGCTGCCTGTCTAACACAAATCGTCGATCCGATGCAACGCGTGGTTCCATCAATTGCGAATGTCGGCGAGCAGGCTCTCAATTTCTTTCTTAACTTCCCCAGTGAGCGGCAGCAGCGGCAGCCTCGCCAAGCCGCCAAAATATCCATTGAAATCCATGCCAAATTTCACGCCGGGAATGCCGAGGTCGCCGACCACCCGTTGCGCTGCGAAAGCGATACGCTCCTGCTTCAGCCGCGCCAGCTCAGCGTCACCTTCCTTCCACGCCGCGTAAATCTCGTAGCACGACGTTGGCGCAAGACAGGCGAAGGCAAGAATCGCTCCCACCGCTCCCGCATCAAGCGACAGGTGCAGCTTTTGCGCCGCCCCCACCAGCACCTGGAATCCCGCCTCCTTCTGTCGCGTCTTCATTTTTCCCACCATCGAGACTGCCGCGGACGAGGGCTTCGCCAAGGACGAAGACGCGCCCGTCAACGCTCCGACCTGCACCAGTTCTCCGCCTTCTCCACTCGAGCCCACAGTCGCAGCCATGAGCATGCGCGGCGTTACCGCCTCAAACGTCTCAGTTACCGTGACGCTGCGCTGGATGTGCCGGGTGCCTTCCACCATCTTGCGAACCTTTTCCACATCACCGCTCGATTCCTTGATGCCAATCAGGTTCGGATGGCCCGCTAGTTCAACCACCAGTTCGACCGGCATGTCGTAGCCAGTAGCCTGCGGAAAGTTGTAAATGATCACCGGCAGCGGCGACCGGTCGGCCACGGTGCGGTAAAACGCCAGGATACTGGCCGCTTGCATCTGCTTCTTGTAGTAATGGGGCGTGCGCACCATGGCAATGTCGTAGCCCAGCTCGGCCGCGTACTCGGTGAGCCGCAAAGTCTCGATCGCCGACTCGGCTCCAGTGCCTGCAACCAGCACCTTAGTCGGCGCCGCCGCGTCACGCGCGGATTTCAGTACATCGCGCCGCTCCTGATCAGAAAGCAGGATAGCCTCTCCCGTCGAGCCGAGCACGACAATGCCGGCGCAAGGCGTGCGCGAATAGCGTTCAACGTTGCTTTCGAGTTTCTTGAAATACACATTGCCGCCTGGATAAAACGGCGTCGTTATTGGAGGGAAAATACCGTTGAGAAGCACAGAGAACCTCGCGCATTCATTATTACACGCGACCGGGCCGCGATACCGGCTCTACCGGCTCTTTAGCGCCCGCTCCGCGTGTAGCTGTTGCAGCGCCCGGATATTCACTTCGCCACGCTGCAAGGCAGCAATTCCCTCCGCCGCGGCCCGCGCCGCCGAAAGCGTGGTGATGGTGGGAATGCGCGCCATGACCGCCGCGCGCCGGATTGCCTTCTCGTCGAACCATGGCTCCAGCCCGGTAGGAGTGTTGACGATGAGATGAATGCGCTGGCCCTTGATCAAATCCACCACGTTCGGGCGACCTTCTTTTACCTTGTAAACGCGCTCCACTTTCATCCCGGCAGCCTCGATCACGTCGGCGGTGCCCGAAGTAGCGACCAGCTTGAAGCCCATGTCCACGAACTTGCGAGCGAGATCGGCAACGTTGCGCTTGTCATGCTCTGTAACGCTGAGGAACACCGTCCCCTGCGTCGGCAACTTCTGGCCCGCCGCCAACTGCGCCTTTGCAAAGGCTTCTCCGAAACTGTCGCCCACGCCCATCACTTCGCCGGTCGATTTCATCTCCGGCCCCAGCACCGTGTCCACACCGGGAAACTTGCTCCAAGGGAACACCGGCGACTTCACGTAGTAGCAGCTTCCGGTGTCGAGATCGGCGCGCCGGTCGATATTGTCGGGGAGGAATTCTCGCAACTTGCGCCCTGTCATCAGCCGCGCCGCAATCTTCGCCATGGGCACACCCGTGGCCTTCGAAACATACGGCACCGTGCGCGAAGCTCGCGGGTTCACTTCCAGCACATAGACTTTGCCGCCCTCCGCACCATTTCCCGATCCGCCGTTGCCGCGTGGGATGGCAAATTGAATATTCATCAGCCCAATCACTTTCAGCGCCCGCGCCAGCTTGAAAGTGTAGTCGCGCATGCAATCCATCTGCGCCTGCGGAATATCCACCGCCGGCAGCACGCAGGAAGAATCGCCGGAATGAATCCCGGCCTCCTCGATGTGCTGCATAATTCCCCCAATCACCACGTCTTCGCCGTCCGAGAGCGCATCCACGTCCACTTCAACCGCATCTTCGAGAAAGTGATCGATCAGCACCGGGCGATCGTGAGAGTACTCGACCGCCTCTTTCATATACCGCACGACCGATTCTTCGTCGTAGGCGATCACCATGGCGCGCCCGCCGAGCACATACGAAGGCCGCACCACCACGGGATATCCAACCTGCTTCGCTCCCTCAATGGCTTCTTCCAGCGAAGTCGCCATCACTCCCGCAGCCTGCGGAATGCTCAACTCTTCCAGCAGCTTGTTGAAGTGCTTGCGATCTTCAGCAAGATCGATTGACTCTGGCGACGTGCCAATCACGTTTACGCCTGCCGCCTTAAGGGGTAACGCGAGATTCAGCGGAGTCTGCCCGCCAAACTGCACAATCACGCCGACCGGCGCTCCCTTCGAGGCTTCGTGCTGGTAAATCGCCCACACATCTTCAAACGTCAGCGGCTCGAAATAAAGCCGGTCGCTGGTGTCGTAATCGGTCGAGACCGTCTCAGGATTGCAATTGATCATGATCGTCTCGTAGCCGTCTTCATGCAGCGCAAACGAAGCGTGACAGCAGCAATAATCAAACTCGATTCCCTGCCCGATGCGGTTCGGCCCGCTGCCCAGGATGATGATCTTCTTCTTGTCAGTCGGCGCAGCCTCGTCCTCGTCTTCATACGTCGAATAAAGATACGGCGTGAAGCTCTCGAATTCCGCGGCACAAGTGTCCACCCGCTTGTAAACGGGCATCACACCGTGCTTCTTGCGCAGGTGCCGAACTTTCTCTTGCCCCTCCAGCCGCCAAACACTGGCCAGGCGTCCATCGGAAAATCCCATGCGCTTGGCTTCGTGCAGCACCTCGGTCGGAATCGATTCGATGGGATGTTTTTCCAGCTCAAGCTGCATGTCGTTAATCTCTTTGAGCTGATAAAGAAACCACGGATCCATCGAAGTCATCTTCGCAATCTGCTTCACCGTGTGTCCCTGCCGCAGAGCGTACTGCACATAAGCCAGCCGCTCGGGATGCGGCGTCACCAGCCGTTGCGTCAGGATCTTGGGCTCAATCTTCGCGCCGCCCACGCGCTTTCCGGTATCGAGCGAGCGCACACCCTTCATCAGCGCTTCTTTGAAGGTGCGGCCGATCGCCATCACTTCGCCGACCGACTTCATCTGCACCCCAAGGTTTTCGTCGGCTCCGGGAAACTTTTCAAACTGCCACTTCGGAATCTTCACCACCACGTAATCGAGCGTCGGCTCAAAGCAAGCCGGAGTCTTGCGCGTAATGTCGTTGGGGATTTCGTCCAGCGTGTAGCCCACGGCGAGTTTCGCGGCGATCTTCGCAATCGGGAACCCCGTAGCCTTCGAGGCCAGCGCCGAAGACCGCGAGACGCGAGGGTTCATCTCGATCACCACCATGCGCCCAGTCTCAGGATTCACTGCGAACTGAATATTCGATCCGCCCGTATCCACGCCGATTTCGCGAATCACCGCGATCGAAGCATCGCGCATCGCCTGGTACTCGCGGTCAGTGAGCGTCTGTGCCGGCGCCACGGTGATCGAATCGCCGGTGTGCACGCCCATCGGATCGAAGTTCTCGATCGAGCAGATGATGATGACGTTGTCCTTGGTGTCGCGCATCACCTCAAGTTCAAATTCCTTCCATCCCAGCACCGACTCTTCAATCAGCGCCTCGCGCACAGGAGACATATCCAAACCGCGGCTAAGCACTTCAACGAGTTCTTCGCGGTTGAAGGCAATGCCGCCACCCGTGCCGCCCAGCGTGAACGAAGGCCGCACGATAACAGGGAAACCAATCTTGCCAGCAAACTCCAGACCGTCCTTTGTGCTGTTGACGAGCGCCGACTTGGGCACGTCGAGCCCGATCCGCTGCATTGCGTCCTTGAAAAAGAGCCGGTCTTCGGCCTTCTTGATTGCCTCGACCTTCGCGCCGATCAGGATCACGTTGTATTTTTCAAGCACGCCGCCGTCGGAAAGCTCAATCGCAAGGTTAAGCGCAGTCTGTCCGCCCACCGTAGGCAGCACGGCGAAACCAGCACTCGGCGACATTTCCCGCTCGATGCGAATAATCTCTTCCAGGTACTCGAGCGTGAGTGGCTCGATATAAGTGCGGTCGGCAATCTCCGGGTCGGTCATGATGGTCGCCGGATTCGAGTTCGCCAGCACGACCTGATAGCCCTCAGACTTGAGCGCTTTGCAAGCCTGCGTGCCGGAATAATCAAACTCCGCCGACTGCCCGATGACGATGGGCCCGGAGCCGAGGATCAGAATCTTCGAGATGTCAGTGCGTTTGGGCATTTATTGAGTCTTTTTTAAAGCGATCGCTTTTGCTAGCAGCGATGAGATGAAATTAGCAAAGCTAAGCTCGGGAACCGGCTCGGAATATTGCCCCTTGATGCCGTCCGAGCTGTTGGACATGAGAAAGCAGGTCGCGTCGTAAAGCCGCTCGCGAACTAATTTCATTAAGAGAATTTCGTAACGCCTAGCGTAGGATGCAGCGTTGAATTCTTCAAACACCTTGAAATGGGGTTCCTGCGACTTCACCGGACGCGTGGAACCAGGGGCATCCTCCAGCAGCATCAGATATCCCAGCCAGGGGCGCGTTGAAGGTTTGAAAGCCCCTTCTCGATATGCTGCCCACAGATCCGCTGCGCTGCCGAGCGCCTCCTCAGTCCTATTATTGAAATTATTACCAAAGGAACCGACCTGCGATTTGAATTCGATAGCGGCAATCAAGCATCCTTCCACCACTACGAGCAGGTCCCATTTTTTCTCCGGACGAAACCATCCGGGAAGCTCGACGTGTCTCTCGCAATAAACAACCGGCCTATCCACGCCCGACTCCTCCAAGAGGTCTCGAACTGACGCCACGAAACCGTCCATCTGACTTCCACCCGTAACCGCCGTTCTGGAACCAGCATCGCGGATGCCGGTCTTAGCTCCCTGCTTCTGCGCTTGAGTCTCCCGGCTCGACCAGAACTGGGTGACAGCGCTTCTAAGTTTCTGGTCTATCTCGGAATTCACGTGCTTACTCTTGCTCCATGATCAAAACTGGATTCGCAAACAGCGACGACAGTTCGCCTTCTAGTCTTTTCGCCGCAAAGCTAAAATAGTTGGCGTCGATCTCGAAGTTAACGCTGTTCCTGCCCCATTTCGAGGCGGCGAGCGCGGTAGTCCCTGTGCCCATAAAAGGATCCAATACCGTATCTCCGACAAAGCTGAACATCCTGATGAGACGCTCTGCCAGCTCCACCGGATAGGGCGCTGGGTGGTCCTTGGTTGACGCTCCGGTGACCCCATTCCATATTTGTTGAAACCATTTCTGATAATCCTTCGCCGAGATGACGCTCAGAATTCTCGCACTATCTTGCGGCGTCCGGTAGCCGCCGGGCTTTCGCTGCATGAGAATAAACTCAACGTCATTCTTGATGACCGCGTTCGGCTCGTAAGGTTTTCCTAAGAAGCCCCCACCGTTCTCTACCTCATACGCCGCATTAGCAATTTTGTGCCAGATGATTGGAGACAGGTTATCGAAGCCAATCTTCCGGCAATGCTCCTGAATTGTCGCGTGGAGCGGGACAACGGTATGCCGCCCTTCATTCTGCCGACGCGAGAGGCAAACGTCCCCTACCACGCACACGAGCCTGCCGCCCACTACGAGTGAGTCGAAACATCGCTGCCAGACTCGATCCAACTCTTCGATGAAGTCATCGTAGTCGATGATGTGACCAAGTTGACCGGAGCTGTCGCGATACTTTTTTAACGTCCAATAGGGCGGAGAGGTCAAGATCAAGTGTGCCTTACCGACCTTCTCCGTCGACATCGTCCTTGCGTCCCCGTGAACGAGGACGTGCCTGGTTGGAATCTCCTTCACCGCTCGCTCGATTAGTGTCAGGAAGGCTTCGTTTTTCGCAACCTCCGGGATGGCGACTTGAAGGTCGCCAAGGCCGCGTAGTTCTTCAGGCACGAACCTCCTCAAGTCAATATGGCTGGATAGATCGTGCTTCGGAATAGCCTGCGTACTCACCCTTTCCACTCCTCCATCATCGTCACGAAATCCTTGAACAGATAATGCGAGTCATGCGGCCCCGGCGCGGCCTCGGGATGATACTGCACGCTGAACAGCGGCAGGTTCCGGTGGCGCAAACCTTCGAGAGTCGAGTCGTTCAGATCGATGTGGGTTAGCTCAACTTCACTCTCGGGCAGCGAGTCCGGATCCACAGCAAAGTTATGGTTGTGCGCCGTGATCTCGATCTTGCCGCTCTTCAACTGCTTCACGGGATGATTCCCGCCATGGTGCCCAAACTTCAGCTTGAAGGTTTTTCCGCCCAGCGCAATGCCGACCAGTTGATGTCCCAGACAAATGCCAAAGATCGGCATTCTTCCCATCAGCCGCCGAATGCTGTCCACGGCGTAGGTACAGGGTTCAGGATCGCCCGGACCATTTGACAGAAAGACTCCATCGGGCTTCAGGGCCATCACATCTTCCGCTAGAGTTTGCGCCGGAACCACGGTCACCCGGCAACCTTCACCGCGCAGTTTCCGCAGAATATTTTGCTTAATGCCGAAATCGTAAGCCACCACATGAAAGCGCGCCGGTTCGTCCTTAACGCCCACTTGAGCCACCGGTTCGTGTGAACGCTCGCCCACTTCCCAAACGTACGGTCCCTTGGTGCTCACCACTTTCGCCAAGTCCGTCCCGTCCATCTTCGGAATCGAATTCGCCTTGGCCACCAGCTTCTCAGCGTCGCTCTCGAGGGTCGAGACCACACCGCGCATCACTCCGTGATCGCGCAGATGCCGCACCAGCGCCCGCGTGTCAACATCCGAGAGCACCGGCACCTTGAACTGCTCCAGATATTCTTCAGCCACTTGCTGCGAACGCCAGTTCGAGCTCACTTTCGAGAACTCGCGCACGATCAGGCCTTCGATCCACGGACGCGTGGCTTCGTTGTCTTCCTGGTTGGTGCCGTAGTTGCCGATCTGAGGATTGGTCAGGACAACAATCTGTCCTGAATACGAAGGGTCGGTGAAAATTTCCTGGTAGCCGGTGAGGGAAGTATTAAAAACGACTTCGCCGTAGCATTCGCCTTTGGCGCCGTAACCTTTGCCTCGGAAGACTCGCCCGTCTTCCAGCGCAAGGATAGCTTGCATTCTCGCTCCGGTGAGTGGATTTTAGAGATTTTATCAGGGAAACGCGCTGGCACCAAGTACGGATCGAAGCCTGAATGTGGAAATCTTTGCTACTTCGCCAGATCCCACTTCTCGGGTGGAACATTCCTCGACGTCCCAGCTACTTCCATGGTCAGTCGAACCGCGTCCCAACCGTCCTTTGCCACCTTGAAACCGACGACCTGCATCTTGAAGCCTGGTACCTGAAAGACGGCAAGATATGCCCCGCGGCGGAGATCCAGCGAGAATTGGCCTCTTTCGTCCGACTGAATCTTCGCGAGATCTTCTTTGTCCGATGACTTGCGTAGGACCCTGATTTTGGCATGTTGAACTACTGCACCTAATTCGTCCTGAACAACACCTCGAAATTCGCGCACTCTGACGCTCGCGGTTTGTTGCGCGAGCGCATCGAGTGTCCCAGGCGCATCCGGAAGCGTCAACTTTATTTCGCACTTCGCCGCGTTGCCACCGTCACTGCTCACGGTCAAAAACATCGTTGCGTCCAGTTTTCCAGAATCCGCAACGATACGATATGTTCCAGCCGCCAACGCAGGAGGCTTTGCCATGCCACGTTTATCGGTGAGCCCGCCCCAAGCAGGCCTCTCCCCATGATCGATTTCGTGGTAAATATCAAGGCGCGCGCCGCGCACACCCCGATCCTGTTCCGTCACAGCAATAACCGGATTCGGCGACCAAGAACAGCGCTGAACCGAGACCGCTACGACCGTATTCGCCCCGGCAGCACTGCCAGTCGCAAGCATTCCCAACGCGAAGATCGCTAGACCTCTCACCGCACGCGCCCCAGCTTATCCATCGGCCAGTAGCCAAACACAGCCTTGCCGTAAATATAGCTCTGGTTCACCGGACCGAAATCCCGGCTATCATTCGACATCGACCGGTGATCCCCCAGCACGAAATAGCTGTCCGGGGGCACAACCGTCTCCGGATACGAACGCGAGTCGGCATAGGCGGGCGGAACGTAATCCTCATCCAGCGCCTCGCCGTTTACATACACCTGCCCCCCGTCGATGCGGATGCGGTCCCCGGCCGCGCCGATCACGCGCTTTATATAGCTCTTCGACGGATCGCGCGGATAACGAAACACCACGATATCCCCGCGCGAAATCGGCTCTAGCCGGTAGACAAACTTGTTGACGAAGATTCGCTCCTGGTCTTCGAGCGACGGCATCATGCTGGTGCCTTCGACTTTCACCGGCTGGTAAATGAAAACGATGATGAAAGCCGAAATCGCCAGCGAAAGCAACAGGTCGCGCAACCAGACTCCTAAAGCCGGCCGCAGACGCACCGCAGAGTTCGGCTCGGATGGTTCCGGCCGCGGAGGCGACGGCAGCAGCCGGTTCCCTTCCGTATTTCGCGTATCGGGCATGGAGACTTCCATTGTATACAGATTGGCTCCGCCGGGCGGCGACTTGTACCAACCGGTGCTGCCCTAAACTGTAGGACAAGACCTACCAACCAGCCCATCCTCACTACTCAGGTCGAAAGCAGGTTAAAATAACTCATTCAGGAGACGTGCATGACACCAACCCGGCTGCTTCAAAACAAATACGCTCACCGCGCCCTGACCTTGATTTTTCTTTTAACGGTGACTCTCACCGTATCAGCGCAGTGGCCCGCTCAGCAAGACGAAGGCGGCATCCCAGCCTATAACGCCGGGCCGCCGGCTAAGGGCACCATACTCCCGGCTGTCCTCACCAAGGCCGATCTCTGGGGAGCGGACGCGCAGTATCCCTACCAGACGCATGCCTATGAGTTGGCGGCGAAGATTCCTACCGTGCTCCACCAGCAGCCGTGCTACTGCTATTGCGACCGCATGGGCCACAACAGCCTGCACAGCTGTTTCGAGAACACGCACGGAGCCCGCTGCTCCACCTGCCTGAAGGAGCTCTACTACTCTTATCAGCAGCACAAGAAAGGCAAGACCGCAGCGCAGATTCGTGCCGGAATCATCCAGGGTGATTGGAAGTCGATCGACCTGGAATCGGCCGCGGCTATTAATTAGTAGGGCGTTCCGTAGTATTGAGTCGCCAGATTGCGCGGCTGTAAGGTAGCGCGATCAGTTTGCCGAAGGACAAGAGATAAGGCCGGCCGAATGACATCACTCGGCCGGCCCTTTTCATTGGGGCTTTGACTTTCCTTGCTATTGAGCCTTCGGCTTTGGCTTTTTCCTGGCCGCCGGCGCGGTCGTTTTCTTCGTTTCTTCTTCCTGGAGCAGGGTCAGTGAATCCGCGGCGTTGAAGGGATACTCGCGGACGGACTCCTGCGCCGCCTGGCCAGCGTTACTCAGAGTGATGTCCACCCGGCGATTGCTGGCCAGGATGATCGTCCTCATATTATTGAGTACTCTCTGCCGGTCTTCCGGGCTCAACTCGGGATTCCGTTCAACCGCATCTCTTACCTGGCGGTCGGTGAGGTTTTGTTGCTCGCCGAACGCCTTGGTCTGAATGTTAGCGGCAGGAACACCCTGTTCGACCAGGAAGCGCTTGACGCGGTCGACCCGCCGCTCGGAGAGCGCCTGATTGTATTCCACCGAACCGCGCGGATCGGCATGGCCTTCCAGAGTCAGGCGGGCATCCGGCTTGGCTTGGAGATAGGTCAGGAAATCACTGGCGAGCGCGGTCAGAGTTTTCTCCTGGCTGGCGAGCAGGCCGGCGTCGGGATTCTCGAGCGTGGGCTTCGCCGTTGCAAAATAAACGCTATGCAGAGCAAGCCTCTTCTCGATGGCAACAACATCGGGCAGCGGGGGTGGAGGTGGCGGAGCTTGCAAGTTCACCGTGGTTGAAGAAGACGCCGTGAGCGGCGGATTGCGGTCATCGCCTACATTGCAGGTCACGGTAATTGTCCCGGGCTCTGCGCCCGCGGTGTTGAGCGTACGCGGTGGAAGTGTTGCCGGTAATGTTTCCGGCGCTGGCGGTGTAGCTGTAGGTCAAGCGGCGGCCATCGGGGCTGCTGGCAGTCGAAGTGATGGTCGAAGTTCCACCCATCGGCACGCTCGCCGGATCGGACGAGCATGAAATCACCGGCGGATGCGGCATTTTCACCGTGAACCTGGCACTGCAGGAGGCAACGCCATTCTGGCTGCCATCGCTCAAGCTGGCAGTGATCTGGTAGGAGCCTGCCTGCAAGCCGGTGGTGTCAATCTGCGTGGAAGCACCGGTCTCGCCGGGTTTCACTCCGGAGCCGCTCCAGCTATATGCAACGGTACGCTTGGGATTGAAATTGGATCCATCGGCAGTCGCGGTCACAGGCTCGCCGGCAAAGACCTCGGCCGGCTGTACGGAGCAAGCCGCGCTGGGTGGCGTTACCATCCGCTTTCCGCCGCCCCACATAAATACCAAGCCAGTCTGCAGTCTTACGCCTCGCACATCAGTGGCGGGAACCACCGACGACGGACCATACTGATGATTCGAGAACACGTAATCGGCTCGGAACAGACGCCAGGCGAAATGTCGACTCAATTTCAGATCGAGACCGCCACCGGCCATGAAGCCGATTTCGTAATCGCTTCCGAAGACTTCGGACGCCAGGCGATGCTCGCCCACGAGAGCTTCGAGAAACGGGGAAAAATGGCGCGTGCGAAAAGTTATCTTAGGCCCGGCGGAGAGATTGAAGAATTCGACTTGGTCAATTCGCGCAGCCACCCCGGTCTTACCGCTGCCCCACTGCCCACTGCCGTCGACGGTCAATCCGAACCAGCGGTTAAAGTCGTAGGTGACGCTGGCGCCAGCGCCCCGCGGATCCCATTCCAAGCAGCTGTTCACCGGGAGCAACTCCGCCCGGAAGCAGGCCATGCATATCGCAGCCGGGATAGAAAGCGGAGTATCCGCCGTAAAGTTCCCACTTGGGAGCAGGCTGGTCCTGCGCTGCCGCGAGCGTGCCAAAGCCACACAGGACAGCAACCATTGCCAACAGCATTGACTACAACCCGGCCGCAAGATGTTATGAGAGTGAGATGACATGCGCAAATTCCTCCGAACTTCAATTCCGAACTTCAATAACGTGAAATCATGCTTTTCCTGCCTGCCCGGCAGTGGACCAGCCTCACGCTGATCCCACTACCGAATGCCTCATGGACCTGGACAGGGAGGTACATTCACCAGATTGTCGAGCAATGTGACTGCGCCCGTCCGGGCCAGCGCGCTGCCATTCAGCGTCGCGCCGGTGTCAAGCGAGACGGACGCCTGAGCCATAATGATTCCCTGCGAATGTTGTGGTGGTTCCAAGCGTCGCCGAACTGCCGACCTGCCAGAACACGTCTTGAGGCGTGGCGCCGCCGCTTAGAATGACATCGCTATTGTCGGCTGCCGTCGTCAGCGTGGACACGATCTGGAAGATGTAGACACCATTGCCGCTGAGGGTAAGGTTCCCGGTTATTCCCAGCGAGGGCTGGGCGCTCGTCGTCTTATAAACGCCGGGAGCGAGTGTTTCCCCTCCGATATCTGCGGGGAGGATGGCGCCTCCGGGTGCTGCCGCGGCATAGTTATACGCCGTGGTCAAGTCACCCTGGGCCGTCGCGGCAGCCGCATTGCCGGCGTCGAACGCGGTCAGCTGTTCCCGGCGGAAATCCAGTGATCGCAGTCCCTGGCGACGTACCGACATATCCCGGTAACGATGGTGTCCCCGACGGTTGGTGACCGTGGAGCCACCCAGAACTCCGAACTGCAGGTCGATCCCAACGGCACCGTGGCTTGACACGCCGTGGCAGATGTGGTGAAGGTCCATACTGTAATTAGCCAGTGGATCGCCAGCGAGATCCTGGGCCCCTGTGGTAATGGTGGCGGTATAGGGGTGTCCAGTGCAAGAGGATTGGTTGGGGTGAAGGTCGCGGCATTGCTTGCCGCATCGTAGCTAACTGTTCCTGCCACGGGAGTAGTGCCCGGCCGCCGGTCAAGGTAAAGGTTGTGGTATTGATCGTGGAAGGCTTCATCGCTTCGCTGAAAGTGGCGATCACCAAGGTGTTGGGACAGATGCCGGTTGAGCCGCGGTAGGGGACTACGGAAATCACGGTGGGCGCGGCGCACGCGGCGGCACTTGTGGTGAAGCTCCATGCGAAGTTATTGGCCAATGCATCGCCGAATGACGTCCTGCGCACCGGTCGTAATCGTCGGCGGTATAGATCGTGTTCAGTGCGAGAGCGCTGGACGGCGTGAAGATTGCGGTTGACCCAGCGTAGGTGACTGTTCCTGTCACCGGGGTAGTGCCCGGCCCGGTCAAAGTAAAGGTTGTGGTATTGATCGTGGCAGGATTCATCGCTTCGCTGAAGGTGGCGGTCACTACCGTGCTGGGACAGACGCCGACCGCACCGCTCGCGGGAAGTTCGGAAATCACGGTGGGCGCAACGCAGGGCGCGATGTTGGTGGTGAAGGTCCATACAAAGTTGCTCGCGAGCGCAATGCCATACACGTCTGTGGCGCCGGTCGTAATCGTGGCGGTATAGAGCGTGTTCAGCGCGAGAGCGCTTGATGGCGTAAAGGTCGCAGTGTTGTTTGCCGCATCGTAGGTCACTACTCCTGTCACAGGTGTTGTGCCCGGCCCTGTCAACGTGAAGGTTGTGCCGTTGATGGTTGCAGGATTCATCGCCACGCTGAAAGTGGCCGTGACGGGTGCGTTTGGACAGGCGGCCGTCGCACCACTGAGAGGAGTCACGGAACTCGCAGTGGGCGGGGTTAGAGCCGGGTTAGCTCCGGGATTGCAGCATCCGGCGCTGAAGATGAGCAGTAAGAATGCCGGGAACCAGATTTTATAATTTTTGTATTTACTCATCATGCTCATCCTTTTTTCCTCTCAGCTTTGCTGCGGCCGCGATTGCTTGCCTCTATTTCGCAAACTAACTCCCGCGCAGCGATCAGCACAAGGATTTCAGTCACACCGATGGGCCTATTCTCGCGATAGCTTCCCATTTTGGAATGTCGACCTAGTCGTTCTGCCGGCGCGCCACTGCACTTTCACGAAGCGCGATTGGCGAGCGCGAGGAGGTTCGCGAGCTAGATCGTCGAGCGCCCAGGTCACCGGATTTTGCTGGGTACTGGCGGCTCGGTACTAGGTGCTCGATGCAGCCGAATTGCCCAATACCCGCCCTTTGAGTGATACTTGTGTGTCGGCTCTTCGAGTTTGAGGAGCTAAGGAGTCCCTATTACGACGAGCACAGGAAAAATTCTCCATATGGCTCAAAAGGCTAACCCCAAGAAGTCATCCATTGCGGACGACCCGCGCGTCACCCAGGCCCTGCAGAATTACGAGGCCGGACTGCGGGCTTTGCAGGAACACAAGTTCGAGAAGGCGAAACCACTGTTCCAGAAAGTCCTCGCCGGGCCCAGCAAGGAGCTGACTGACAGGGCTGCGATCCATCTCAGCATCTGCAACCAGCATCTCGAGCGCTCGACCTCCCAGCAGTTCAAGAGCGTGGAGGAGCATTACGACTACGCAGTTTCTCTCATGAACGTCGGAGACTACGTCACCGCCCGCGAGCACATCGAGAAGCTCTTGAAGCAGGCGCCCAAGACTGATTTTGTCGTCTACGGTTTAGCTGCGCTCGACTGTCTCACCGGGCACGTGGAGGACGCTCTCAAGCATCTGGACGAGGCTCTGCGCCTGAATTCCGGCCTGCGCTACCAGGCGCGTAACGACTCCGATTTCCACAACCTGGCCGAAGACCCCCGCTTCACCGAGCTGTTGTACCCGGATCCGGCGGCCGACTCTTCGCCGGAAAGCTCTTTCCGGGAAGACGAATCGTTCTGATCGGCACAGACTGATCAACGCAGACTGATCGACGGAAACTGATCGACGCAAAATTAGATCGGCGCACCCGATCCTCAGATGGAAACCAGAATCGCTGATCTGTTGACCCTGGAGAAGACCGCGCGCGAGCGTGGTCTCCGCGTGGTTGCCATCGGCGGCGGCACCGGCCTCTCTACCCTGCTCAAAGGACTGAAACGTTTCGCTCTCACCCCGCCCGAGTTGGCCGCGGCCCCGCCCGGTACGCCCGTAATTCGTGATCTTTGTGCCGTAGTCACTGTCAGCGACGACGGCGGCTCCAGCGGCCGCCTGCGCAAAGAACTCAACATGCTTCCGCCCGGCGATATCCGCAACTGTATCGTCGCCCTCAGCGAAGACGAAGCTCTGCTCTCCCAGCTTTTCCGCCACCGCTTCGACAAAGGTTCCGGTCTCGAAGGTCACAGCTTCGGCAATCTCTTTCTGGCAGCGCTCACCTCCATCACCCACGACTTCTCCGAAGCCGTGCGCTTGTCTTCGGAAATTCTGGTCACGCGTGGCCACATTTATCCTGCCACCACTTCCAATATCGAACTCGAAGCCCTGATGGAAGACGGTACCCGCGTCCGCGGAGAAACCAAGATCACCGCCAGCAAAGGACGCATTCAAGAACTCTTCCTCGTTCCCCCCAACGTCGATCCCATGCCGCAAACGCTCGATGCCATCGCCCGCGCCGATATCATCAGCATCGGCCCCGGCTCGCTGTTCACCAGCCTCATCCCAAATCTCCTGGTGCACGGCATCGCCGATGCCATCGTCACCTCGCCGGCCACCAAGGTTTACATCTGCAATCTGATGACTCAGGCGAACGAGAGCCTGAACCTCACCGCGGCCGACCACATCCGGGCTCTCAACAGCCACGCTCGCCAGCAGATCTTCGACTACGCGCTGATCAATCGAACGCCTGTTTCCAAGGAACTCGCAGCCAAGTACGCGCTCGAAGGTGCATGCCAGATCGTTGCCGATCTCGACGCCATCGAGGCTCTGGGCGTGATCCCTGTGATGGGAGACTACCTGGAAGAAGCCGGTGTCGCCCGCCACAACACCGCCCGGGTCGCCAGCGACTTGATGCAACTCCCCACCCAGACCAGGAAAGCCCAGAGCAGCAGAGCGGAGCGCGAAAGCCGGTCTAATGGAGATTAAAGCTGCGAACGCCCCACTTCATGCTTTCCCGCACCAGCCACACTCGCTAGAATGTCGAGATATGAAACCGGTGACGATCAGAACGATAACGATAACGATAAAGATTTGGACGCTGGCCGCCCTGCTATCGGCTTTCGCATTGCTCGGCACAGCTGTCGCACAGAAGGACGAGGCCGAAGAACCAACCGCGATCCTGAATTTTCTCGTTGTTAAAGACGATAACGGCAAGCCGATTCGCAGCGCCGCCGTTATCATGCACCCGGTCAACACCCACGGCAAACAAAGCCGGGGCGGACTCGAACTCAAAACCGATGCAGAGGGCAAGACCAGTTTTGAGGGCATTCCGTACGGAACGCTGCGCGTACAGGTCCTGGCTTCCGGATTCCAGACTTTCGGCGAAGACTACGACATTGATAAAGCCAAGATAGACTTCACCATCAAGTTGAAACGCCCGCAAGGCCAGTACTCCATTTATCAAGACCATCCAGACGAGAAAAAAGACGACAAGACGCCGCCTCCCGATCCCAACGCTAAACCTCAGTAGCTGGATTATGGCTCTGTTCAATGGCAGCGTTCCGCACAGTTAGAACAAATTCTCTGGCAGCGCCGTTAAAGGAAATGTTAGTGTCGTACTCCAGCTTTGCCTGGAGGTGACCATGCCAATTCGCCGCATGTTGTTCTTCGTGACGGTCTGTGTACTTCTTTCGACCGGTCTTTCTTCCGCGGGGAATCCGGCTTCCGCTGCGAACGCGGAATCCACTCCAACCATCCACGATCGCATCGCTGGCATGAAGGCAGCAGACGGCCTGTTCCCGACCGCATGGGACGGAAAGACTGGAAAACTTTTCCTGCAGATTAGCAAGTTCGATCAGGACTTCCTGCTGGTGGTTTCTCTCCCTTATGGACTGGGATCGAATGACATTGGTCTGGACCGCGGCAGGTTGGGCGAGGAACGGATCGTTCACTTTACCCGTGTCGGCCCGCGCGTGTTGTTGGTCGCGCCGAATCTGCAATACCGTTCGTCCTCCACCAATCCCATGGAAAAACTGGCCGTGAGGCAGTCTTTTGCCGAGTCAGTTCTGGCCGGCTTTAAAGTTGAAGCCGAAGAGGACGGCGCGGCACTGGTCGACGCGACGGACTTTCTTCTGTCGGATTCTCTCGGAGCAGGGGAACAGCTTGCAGACACCAAGCAGGGAGCCTACAAACTCGACAAAGAACGCAGCGCGTTCGCACTCGAAAACACCAAGAACTTCCCCCTCAACACAGAATTCGAATCGATTCTGACTTTCACCACCGAACACCCGGCCGAACACTCGCTGGTAGCTACCGTAACTCCCGATGCCCACGCCGTCACTCTGCGCGAACACTATTCATTCGTGCAGTTACCCGATGATGGCTACCAGCCACGCGCTTTCGATCCACGCTCCGCCTTCTTTGACACCAGCTACCGCGACTACTCGGCTCCGCTCGGTTCACCCCTCGATGTGCGTCTTATCGAGCGCCATCGTCTGATCAAGAAAGATCCTAACGCGGCCCATGAGCGAGCCGGTCAAGCCCATCGTCTATTACGTCGACCCGGGCGCGCCCGAGCCGATCCGCAGCGCCCTGGTCGAAGGCGCAAGCTGGTGGAACCAGGCGTTCGAAGCTGCCGGCTTCAAGAATGCTTTTCGCGTCGAAGTGCTGCCGCCGGGCGCCGATCCCATGGACGTGCGCTACAACGTGATCCAGTGGGTGCATCGTTCAACGCGCGGCTGGTCGATGGGAACCACGGTCTCCGACCCTCGCACCGGCGAAATTATTCAAGGCCGCGTCACGCATCTCTACTACTTTATCCAGCGGCTACATCGCAACGCGCCTCTCTCGATGACCACGTCTCCGACCCTCGCACCGGCGAGATCATTCAAGGCCGCGTCACTCTCGGCTCCCTGCGCAGCCGCCAGGACTACATGATCGCCGAAGCACTGCTCGCGCCCTACAAAAAAGGCGAGCCCGTCTCACCCGAGATGCAACAGATGGTGCTTGCCCGGCTGCGGCAACTCGCCGCCCATGAAGTCGGCCACACCCTAGGCCTGGCCCATAACTTCGCCGCCAGTTCCATCGCTCCCGGCACCTCGGTCATGGACTATCCCCATCCCTGGATCACACTCGATGCCAGCGGCAGGCCCGACCTCTCGCATGCCTACGCGACAGGGATCGGCGCGTGGGATAAAGTCTCGATCCAATACGGCTATTCGCAATTCGCTGCGGGCACTGACGAGCGCACGGCCCTCGACAACATCCTGAACACGGCCCAGGCCAGCGGCCTTTATTTCATCACCGACCAGGATGCGCGCCCCCTCGGCAGCGCTCATCCTCATGCCCACCTCTGGGACAATGGCCCGGACCCGGCAGCGGAACTCAATCGCATTCTCAAGGTTCGAGCCGCAGCTCTCGCGCGTTTCGGAGAAGACGCCATTCAGCCGGACAGGCCCCTGTCCGAACTCGAAGACACTCTGGTTCCTCTTTATTTACTGCATCGCTATCAGACCGAGGCTGCGGCCAAAGAAATCGGAGGCCTCGACTATCGTTACGCGCTCCGCGGCGACGGCGAACTGGTAACCAACATCGTCGACCCGGCAAACCAGCAAAAGGCCCTCGACGCTGTACTGAAGACGCTCGCGCCGGAGACTCTGACCCTCCCCGAGTCGCTGCTGCGGATTCTGCCTCCGCGCGCTTTCGGCTACCCAGAACCGTCGAATCGTTCGGAGGACACACCGGCCTGACGTTTGATCCGGCCGGCGCGGCCGAGTCCGCCGCCGGTCTCACCCTCGCGCTCCTGTTTGATCCCCAGCGCGCTTCACGGCTGGTCGAGTATCACGCCCGCAACGGCGCGAATCCCAGTCTCAATCAAGTCATTGAAGCTGTGTTCCAAGCTACGTGGAAAGCGCCGCGCGCCACCGGTCTGGGGGCTGAGACGCAGCGCATCACCGAAACCTCAACGGTGGAACATCTGCTCGCGTTGGCGGCGAACCCCAGTGCTTCCCCGGAAGCCCGTGCCCAGGCTCGCGCCGAGGCGTTGTCTCTTCGGTCGTGGATGTCCGCTAAAGTGGCGAAGGCGCCAGAATCTCCCGAAGAAAAAGCCGTGCGAACCGCAGCCATCGCCCGCATCGATGCTTTCGAGAAAGATCCGGCGAAGTTTGTGCCGGCAACCGATGTCGCCGCCCCACCCGGGCAACCGATCGGAGACGACGAGCAGGAATAGCCGCGCCCGAGTAAAATCTTGCCCATGAACTATCTTCTTAAGACCGAACCCACCGTATATTCCTTCGCCGATCTCCAGCGCGAAAACACGACCATCTGGGACGGAGTCACCAATCCCGTCGCCGTCAAGAACCTGCGCGCCATGAAGCCGGACGACCACTTGATCATTTATCACACCGGAGATGAGAAGAGCGCAATGGGCACCGCGACCGTCGTATCGGTCGATGACAGCGACCCTAGGAATCCTCAGGTAAAAATTAAAGTCGGCAAGCCGATCGCCAAGCCAGTGACGCTGGCGGAGGTGAAATCGAATAAGCTCTTTGCCGATTCCCCGCTGGTGCGGCAAGGACGCCTCAGCGTCGTTCCCCTGACCGACTCTCAGCACAAGTTTCTCACCGGCTAGAAGGCATCGCATCAATGGGTTCGGGAAGGGCACGGCTTATTCCAGCCGTGCCCAGCATCGCTCTTCAGTGCGCCTTAGCGTCCCGCCGAATCAGCGCGTGATCCACAAAGAAACCGATCCCGACCGCCAGCGGAATCACGCCAAATGTAGCCGCGATCATCGCATCAGGCTCCACGCGTCCGATAAGAACGAAGGTCACGATATAGCCGATCGCACCGGCCACCAGCAGAATCCCCGACCGCCGCGAACGCGCTGCTTCCGAAAGTTCCGCCTGCATCGGCACTTCCATGCCGCGCGCAATGGCCGCCAACCGCTCTTCGCTGCGCAGCTTGCGCACCCGGAAAAACGTGTACATCGCCGCCATCGGGATCCCAAAGATCATGACCACCGCCGCCAGTCCTACGATGTTTCCGTCCATAAAGGACCTCCTGAGAGTCCACCGAGCGCCGGTTTCAGTCGGCGCCTCGTCATCCCTAGTTACGCAGTCCCAAGGAAAAAGTTCCCCCTTCCGAGTTCATCCTGCTTACAAAACTTTGCAAATCTCTCGCTGCGCGCTTAGCAACCCAGGCTTAAACTACTGGTTCTTAGCGATTGGTGAACCAGCCAAATGCGGCTGGAACACGAAGCTTAGAACGGGAAGCTTAGAACATGAACCTCAGAAGGGGTTACTCGCAAGATGAGGCCTGAAAGAACGAGAACCAAATTGCACCGGAGGTTCTTGCTGCGCCAGATATGCGTCACCGCCTGCCTCTCCGCCCTGCTGTTCGCGCCTTATTCGCGGGCACAGGACGTCCAGGAGAAGATCGAGGTCGACAACCTTTCCCGCAATTTCGTGGTGCATCTGCCCAAGGGCTACGACTCAAAGCAGCACTATCCAGTCGTGATTCTTCTGCCCGGTCAAAACCAGGAAGCCGACGACATGCAGCGGCTCACGCACTTTGACCAGCTCGTCGCCGACAAAAACGGCATCATTACGGTTTATCCCAACGCCACGCGCGGCAGATGGAATATTGGAGTGCACCAGGAGCAGCCGGCAATGGCGCCCCGCCGTGGCTACGGGCGTCACGGAGGGATGGGCGGCGGCGGCTATCCCGGCGGTGGCGGCTATCCGGGTGGTGGCGGCGGTTACCCCAGCGGAGGCGGCCAGAGCGGAGGACAGAATCCCGACGAGAACCAGGAACAGGCCTGAGCCCGCCGACGACGTTGCCTTTCTCAACCAGATGCTCGACCAGCTCGCCCTCAAGTACTCAGTAGACACTCACCGCATTTATGCGACCGGCCTGGGCGATGGCGGATTCATGGCGCTGCGCATGGGCTGCGAAATGGCCGATCGCGTCGCCGCAGTCGCCGCAGTGGGCGCGGCCCTGCCGAAGACGATGATCTGTCTGCCGGCGCGTCCCGTGCCCGCGCTGTTCATCAACGGCACCGATGACCCCATCGTTCCCTACGGCGGCGGCACCTACAAGCCGGGCCAGTTCCATGTGCTCTCCGCCGAAGACAGCGCCAAGACCTGGGCCAAGTTCGACCGCTGCGACGAAAAACCGGCTCAAGACGAAGATCCCACCATTGCAGAAAAGGACGGAAAGGAAACCAAAACCTTTACTTTCAGCGGCTGCCAGGACAACGCTCAAGTAGTGCTCTATGCCGTCAAGGATGGCGGCAATACCTGGCCCGGCGGCGAGCAATACATGAGCGAAAAAGAGGTCGGCAAAACCAGCAACGCCCTCAACGCCAACGAAACCATCTGGAGCTTCCTGTCTACCAAGAAAATCTGCCGACGAAAGCGGCACAGCAAAGTAGCGTCCCCTCACTCCAGATTCGGATGCGAATCCGGATAAAACTTGGCAATCATCCGTCCCGTCATCAATCCGCCTTCATATTCCGGAATGATCACCTCGTCGGCCCCCGAATTGCGCATAGCCTGCGCATAGCGCGACTGTCCGGCCCGAGTAATGATGCGCGCCTTCGGGTTCAGCGCCTTCGCCGTCACCGTGATGTAAAGATTGTCCGCGTCATTGTCGATCACAATGCACACGCCGCGCGCGTGCTCGATCCCGGCGGACTGCAGCACGTCGTGCCGTTTGGCATCGCCCTGAATGGTGAGCACCTTGTCCTTCAGCAGTTCGCGGCACAGACCTTCATTGGTCTCGATCAGCACAAAAGGAATCTTCAGGCGGTTAAGCTGGTCCACCACCGTCCGGCCGACCTGCCCGTAGCCGCAGATGATGAAGTGATCGCGCAGTTTCTCGATGCTCACGTCGTTGACCATGGTTCTCCAGGCCTCCATCCCCTGCCGGTTGAAAATCGTGACCGCCACCCGCTCCGCCACCCAGATCTGAAACCCAAACACGCCCGCATATACAAAGATCGAGAACAGCTTGGTCGAATTGTGCACCCGCCTGGCATCGATGGCGTGCGGCTGGATCATCCAGAACAGCGCATCCTGCCAGCTCAGTCCCTCGAGCCGCCGGTAAACCAGCACGCACATCAGGCTGAAGCCGGCAAACACCACCAGCGGCAGCCACAAGCGGCGCAGGAACAGCAGCACGATTCGGACCATGGGGCAGAGATACTACAGCAAGTCTAACTGGAGAGCAACGGAATGCAGATCGCCAAAGTCGATAGCCGGAATTGCTTTTTTGAATTGCCTTAGAAGCGAAGGAACGTCGGCCGTCTATCCCGCCGACTCAGCGAATCAACTGCCGCAACTCGCGCCGCAGAATCTTTCCTGAGGCCGTCTTGGGAACGACCTCCACAAAATGCACTTCCCGCGGCTGTTTGTAGTGGGTCAGCCGGTCGGCGACGAAGGCGCACAACTCCTCTTCCATCTTCCTGCACGTCGCAAATCCCTCGCGCAACGCAATGAACGCCACCGGAATCTCCCCCGCCTCCGCATCGGGACGGCCCACCACTCCGCACTCCCGCACCGCGGGATGCTCCAGCAGCACCGCTTCCACCTCCGCCGGCGCCACTGGGAATCCTTTGTACTTGATCATCTCCTTGCGGCGGTCGACCACCCGGTAAAAACCCTCGCCATCGCGCGTGACCATGTCTCCCGACCAATACCATCCGTCGCGCAACACCGCAGCAGTCGCCTCCGGCTCTTTCCAGTAACCCTGCATGAATTGCGGACCGCGCATCACCAACTCCCCCGGCTCGCCCGTCGGAAACTTCAGCCGCATCTCCAGCCGAAGCTCCGGATCCTCCGTCCCAATCACCCGGCACTCCGTCTGCGCCAACGGATGCCCGATCGAATCCGGCCGATAAAGTTCCGGCTCCAGATAACCCACATGCGTCACCGGCGAAGCCTCCGTCATGCCATATCCCTGACACACCAGAATGCCCGTCAGCGCCGTGAATCTTCGCGGCAAGTTCCGGCGCCAGCGGCGCCGCTCCGGACTTCACCCAGCGCAGCTTGTGATTCTTCGGAAACTGTCCCGCCTCCGCCGCCAGGCACAACGCGTTCATCGCCGGAGGGACCAGCGGCATCATGGTGATCGACTCGTCCGTGAGCAACTGAGTCACTTGAGCAACGTTGAAGCGCGGCATCAGCACCAGCGTTGCCCCCAGAATCAGCGCCGGATTGAGCATCACGTTCAACCCATAAATGTGATACAGCGGCAGAAAGCAAAGAATATTGTCGTCGGAGTTCAGCGGAGTCGCGCGCGGCCCCAGAAACTGATAAACGTTCGCGACCAGGTTGTAATGCGAAAGCATCACACCCTTGGGCAGCCCGGTCGTGCCGCTCGAATAAGGCAGCGCCGCCAAAGTTTTCTCTGACGCTCGATCGGGCTCGGGCAGCGTCGCACTCACCGGCTTCAGCAAATCGGAAAACGGCTCGGCTCCGCTTCCCTGCTCTCGCGTGCAAAACACTCGCCGCAAATTCGGCAGCCCCGCAAGGTTGATGCCATCAATATTCGGCCCATCGGTGATCAGAAAGCACAGCGCCCGAATTCCCCAACTGATACCGCACTTCCCGCTCGCGATAAGTAGGATTCAGCAGCGTCGGAATCGCCGCCAGCCAAAGTGGCCGCATGATAAGCCGCACAGAACTCCCACGAATTGCACAGAAAAATTGCAACCACTTCCCCCGGCTTCAACCCGGCCGCAACCAGTCCTCGCGCCAGCGCTTCGACCGTCTCTCCATATTCCGCATAGCGTGAGCCGCCGCCCGCAGGAAGTATCCACCAGCGCGGTCTTCTCCGCATGCTCGCGGCACGATGCCAGAACGGCATCGTGCACAAACACGTTCTCGGGATCAGCGTAGAGCTTGGGTGCGCAACATGGCGGGAATGATTGTAGCGGAAAGCCCCGAAGAGTTCAGATGCCCAGGGAGATCAGTTCGCCAGCTTCCTCAAAAATTCCCGCTCGTCCATGCGGTATTTGAAGGCCTTTCGCCCATCGATGAACACGACGGGAACTTCGTCATTGAACTGCCGCCGCAGTTCGCTGTCGCTATCCACATCCACTTCCTGCCAAGTGAAGCCGCCGCGGCGGGAGAGCTTCGTAAGGCTCTCCTTCACCAGCTCGCAAAGATGACAACCCTTGCGCGAGTAAATCACGACTTGGCGGGACTCTGGCACGGCTGGATTGTAGCCTTCCCGGATACCGATTCCACTGGGAAATTGTCTAGAAATGAAAAGAGGTAGAATTCCGCCATGCACACCGATCGCAACAAAAACGATCCCGACAAGCCTCTGCGCGGCAAGACCTGCCTCATCACCGGCGCCGCCCTGCCGCCTCGGACGCGCCTCCGCCCTCGCTCTCGCCCAGGCCGGCGCCGATGTCGCCATCACTTTTCGCACCTCCGCCCGCGAGGCGCAGCGCACGGTCGTCGACCTCACCAGCCTCGGCGTCCGCGCCTTCGCCCTGCACTGCGACGTCACCGACGAAGCCAGCGTCAAGTCCATGATGAAAGAGGCCGGACGCGAACTGGGCCGCATCGACATCCTGGTCAACAACGCCGCCAACTACGCCACCGCCGATTTCGAACGCCTCACCGTCGCGCCAATGGGATGCCATGTTCGCCTCCAACACTCGCGGACCATTCCTGGTCTCGCGCGAAGCCCTGAAGTGGATGCGCCGAAAGCGAACCGGATCGAAGCGATCGACGCAGCGATCCAAAGAAGATCGAAGCCAAAATCATCAACATGGGATCTCTCGGCGGCCTGCGCCCCTGGCCCACGCACGCGCATTACTGCTCCTCCAAGGCCGCCCTGCACATGCTCACCAAGGTCATGGCAAAAGCTCTAGCCCCTGAAATCGCCGTCAACGCGGTCGCGCCCGGCATGATCGATCTAGGCGAGAAATCGGCCGCCGCCTTCATGCACCGCATGGCCAAGCAGACTCCCATGCTGCGCAACGGCCGAGGCGATGAGATCGCCGCTGCAGTCCTGTTCTTCGCCACCGCGCCGCAATTCATCACCGGACAGATTCTCGCCGTAGATGGCGGCCTGGGTCTTTAAGGATACGATCCCTGGAAGGAAAGGGTTCGGGAAGGGCACGACTTCAGTCGTGCCGCTAAGTCCCTACAAAACCGGCCGCGCTTCAGCGCCTGAGGTGCGCTTTTTTAATCGCCACAAAACCTTCCCGGCGTCTCAACCCTCAGCCGAAGTCGGATCGATAATCCGCTTCACTTCCGAAACTCGATTCGCCGGAAATCCGCCCTGCTTGGCATGCTCCCGCACCATCGCTTCATTGGGAGCGATGTACACGCAGTAAATCTTGTCCGCGGTGACATAGCTCTCGAGCCACTGAATCTGCGGTCCCAGGTTCTTCAGAACGCTGCAGGATTTCTGCGAAATCGCCAGAAACTGATCTGGCGGTAACATTCCCCACGCCCGGGATCTCGCGCTCGATCACATATTTCGGCATTCTTCCTCCGTTGGATCGACGTCTGGCTCCGACCGCGGAGAACGTCGCCCGAGAATCTTAATCCGCCCCGCGTGAAATAGCTACTTGACCCCGAACCGCCAATCCCTCTTCTGTACTCGTTCCGGCTCAAGGTATATTGGGGCGAATGAAGAAATCCACGAGCGCACCTTCTTCCAAAACTGCCATCGTCTCCGCCCCCCGCATCGCGGTCGCCATCATGGCCGCAGGCAAAGGCACGCGGCTAAAGTCGCAGCTTGCCAAAGTTCTGCATGAAGTTGGTGGCAAGCCCCTGCTGACCAGGGTTATCGCCGCAGCCACGCAAGTCGTCCCGCCCGCGGACGTCTTCGTCATCATCGGCCACGAAGCCGAGCGCGTCCGCTCCGTCGTCGCGCACACCGGCGTCAATTTCGTCCTGCAGACCGACCAGCGCGGCACCGGTCACGCTCTCATGGTCGCGCAGCCCGCACTCTCCGCCTACGACCACGTCATCGTTCTCTCCGGCGACGCCCCGCAGATCACGCCTCAAACCATCGCCCGCTTGCTCAATTTCCACCTCGACCAGCAGGCCGCCCTGACCTTGCTCAGCGCCGACCTTGACCACCCCACCGGCTACGGCCGCGTGATTCGAAAAAGATCTGGCAGGAATACTCGCAGCGCCGAAGTCGAAGCCATCGTCGAAGAAAAATCCGCCAGCCCCGCCCAGAAGGCAATTCACGAAATCAACGCCGGCTTCTACGTCTTCGCTCTGCCCCAGTTGCTCTCGAACATCGAGAAACTTTCCACCGCCAACCCCCACGGCGAGTACTACCTCACCGATATGGCCAGCGTCCTGCGCCGCGCCAAACAGCGCGTCGTAGTCTGGAAAACGGAAAACCCCAACGAAGTTCTCGGCGCCAACACGCTCGCCGAACTCGCAGCCATCGACCACCAGATCCGCATGCAGAAGTGCCAGCAGCTTATGTCCGAAGGCGTCACCATCTTCTATCCCGCGACCTGCGTGATTGACGATGAAGTCGAAATCGCCGCCGACACCGTGATCGAACCTTCCGTCCAGATTCTCGGCCGCTCGCGCATCGGCGCCGCCTGCCACATCAGCTCGTTCTCAGTGATTCGCAACTCCGAAGTCGACGCCGGCGTTCTCATTCGTCCGGGCTGCATTCTCGAGGAAGCCCACATCGGCCCCAGCGCCGTCCTCGGCCCCTATTCCCATCTGCGCCCCGGCAGCGAAATCGGAGAAGGCGCGCACGTGGGCAACTTCGTCGAGACCAAGAAGATCAAGCTAGGCAAGGGATCGAAGGCCAACCACCTCACTTATCTCGGCGACGCCGAAATCGGCGCCGGCGTCAACATCGGCGCCGGAACCATCACCTGCAACTACGACGGCGTCCAACAAACACACCACCATAATCGGCGACGGAGCCTTCATCGGCAGCGACAGCACGCTGGTCGCGCCCGTGCGCGTAGGCAAGGGCGCCTATGTGGGCGCAGCGTCGTGCATCACCAGCAACGTCCCCGAAGACGCCCTGGCCGTCGGCCGCGCCCGACAGGTTGTAAAAGAAGGCTGGGCCCGCGAAAAGCGCGCCGCAAGGAAGGCAAAGTAGTTATGAGACGAGAAGATTTCTCGAGCGTGCAGGATAAAAATGTTGGATAAAAGCTCGTTGGACAAAGGCCCGCTGGCTAAAACCACCCTGGGTGAGGGACCGGGAAGGGCACGAGTTCACTCGTGCCGCCCAGAACCCTGAAAAATGCGGGCTTTAGCCCCTGAGGGACTGCCGCTTAGTGCGAAATCGCCGCAAACAACGGCGAATGCATCAGCGACTGAAACTGCGCATCGCTGTCCTTGAAGTGCACCATAAACTTCGTCCCGTCGGAATCGGCCGTAGCCAGGTCCATCGCCGCCTTTTCAACCGGCGAGGCGCTGGCTCTTCTTGTACATGATGACGGCCTTCATCATCATGGCTAGCGTCCCTGCAGTAATCGAGTCCGAGGTCACGACCGTCAGATCGAAGTTCACTCCGCTGGTAAAATCCATCGTGTAGTACGAACCCAGCACCCGCTTCTTCACCGTCTCGTAGTCAGCGATCTTGGCGGCATCGCCCAGCGCCGATCGCATCATATTCTGCGAGCCCTGCTGGTCCAGGATGCTCCAGAAAGCAGCCGCATCCACGTCCGACATCATTTCCGCCATGGTCGAGTTCGTATCGATGTTCAAGATCTCGCCATCGCGCGTGTCCAGGCCCAGCTTCACCGCCGAAGGCTCCCCGAACAGCAGCGTGCTGTCATCGAGAAATGTCATCACAAAGCCGCCATCCATAGGGTAGAGAATCGAGGTGTGGTACTTTGTGCCCTTGATCTTCAGCACGGTCAACTTCTTGACCACAGCCTTCTGGTTGAAGGGCCCGCTCGCGATAAAGATGATCCTCACTCCCTGCTTGGGAGTGCGGAACGAGGGCAGGGCAAGCGTATCGATATCTTTATCAGGGTTGATGCCGACACCCTTAAGCGCGGCCTCAGCTTCCTTCACGCTTTCCTGCGAATCCATGATTTGCGTTTTCAGCGCAGTCGCCGTCGGCGAGTCTCGCAGCGCCCGGTAATCTACCGAAATCAACTGCTGCAGATCACCAGGCACCACCGCCCGCGCCGACGAATTCAACGGCATCGCATTCGCCACGCCCACGAAAGCCATGGCCAGCGCTACACATGGCGTGAGATAAGCCTTCAAAGTTTTCATAAAGATCTCGGTCCTCATAAAGATTTTCTTAAGCAAAGGTCTTCGTGACCACTGTTTTCCTAACGACGGAACGGAGTTCTGCCTCTATCTTGCGCTTTAGATGCAAGTTAAGACCTTCCCGTTAGCCCGTACCGTTATCCTAAGCTATTCTAAGTCATCGGCCGTTCCCGTTCGGCCAAAAGTACTAGACCATGATCAATTTGGGACAGTTTCTGTCCCCGGCAAAGAAATACTTTATTCGGGCGGAAGCGAATCGAAGTAAGATCGTTACTGATCCGCTACTAACCACCCGCTCCCACGCAGCTCGATTCTGGGCGCCGAGAAATCAGGGAAATATTGAAAATCCTCTTGTACAACCCCGACAACGGGGTTACGCGGAATTTTATGCCTCACCTCTGGATGTTTCTCCTACAGTCTCTAACCCCGCCCGGCCACGAAGTTGTACTCATCGATGGTAACGCTCAACCCATGGACGAAGCCGGAATCGCCAGCTACGTCATCGAACAAAAAATTGATCTGGTTGGCATCGGCGCCATGACCCGCATGATCGCCAAAGCCTACCGCATGGCCGACGCCGTTCGCGCCGTGGGCGTGCCCGTGGTCATGGGCGGCCCTCACGTCACGGAAATGGCCGACGAAGCTCTGGGCCGCGATGGCGGACCCCGCCATGCCGATGCCGTCGCTCTCGGCGAGGCCGACGACACCTGGCCCCGCATTGTCGAAGACGCCGCCCGCGGCCAGCTCAAAGAAATTTACGCGCCAGTCGATGCCGCAGGCAAAGAATTGAAGCCATCGCTCAAACCCTATCCCGTAATTCCCTGGGACACCATCGATCTCCACCAGTTCAACCTCGTGCCCCACTCGGCAAAGCGTTGGCTGCGAAAAGATTGGCGAGGGCTGGGGAACATTCCGCATCGTTCCCGTAGAGTCAGGACGAGGTTGTCCCTACGGCTGCGAGTTCTGCACCGTGACCGGATTCTTCGGCGACTCCATCCGCTTCCGCACCAACGAAAGCGTCGTCAACGAGCTTCTGCTGCTCAAGGCGCGGGCCAGAAAAGAACGTGGACAGATCGCCGTTTTTTTCATCGACGACAATTTCGCCATCAATCTGAAACGCACCAAGTCCCTGCTGCGCGACATCATCGCCGCCGGCGCCCAAGTCAACTGGGTAGCTCAGATCAGCGCCAACCTCCTGCGCGATCAGGAACTCGTCGATCTCATCTCCGCCTCCGGCGGCAAATGGGTCTTCATCGGCATGGAGTCAATTGATCCCGCCAACCTCAAGGACGTCAACAAAGGATTCAACAAGCCGGAAGAATATGCCGCCGTGCTCGAGCGCCTGGCACAGCGCAACGTCTACGCCATCACTTCGTTCATCTTCGGCATGGATAACGACACCGTAGGCGCTGCCGAACGCACCCTCGAGCAAGTCCGCACCTGGCCGCCCGGTTTGCCGATTTTCGGCCTGCTCACTCCCTTGCCCGGCACTCCTCTGCTGAAACGTCTGGAAGCCGCCGGCCGCCTGACCCGGCCCAAACATTGGCAGGAGTTCATTCCCTTCGCCATGGCCCACACGCCGCTGAAGATGAGCATCAACGAAGCCCACGCCGAAGTGAACTACGGATGGTCCCACGCCTACGGCCCTCAAGCCATCGCCCAGGCCGTCGACTCGCTCGATGACCAGCCGCTCGGCTATCGCATCAATATCCTGATCGCACGGCTCTGCTTCCGCGGAATCTATTTCCCCATGCTCGGCCGCTTTGCCTGGTGGAAGGTGATTTCAGAAAACCGCGACACCATCTTCAAACTTGCACGGCAAGGCGTCGAAGCTTGGTGGGATTCAAGAACCAGACCGGAGCCGGCCCCAGCCACCAGCGCAGGAGACTAGGCAGGCCTTTTACTTCAGTCATCATCTGGATCGGTGGCCGGGCCCGGGTCCGCCAGACAACTGGCGGTATCAGACGGCGGTGTGATGGTCTGGAATGCAACCGGGGTCTGGCTGAAATTGAAAATGTCAGAGAGATCGTCGGCCGGAGCGTCCGCATAACCCAGCGACGGCAGATTAAAGTTCGTCTCAATAAACTTCAAAATGCTTCCAAAATCGTGCGTGACGTGGGAGATGTAAGCCGGCTTCGCGTAAGGCGACATCACAACCATCGGCACGCGGAATCCATATACGTAGCCGGATCCCCAACTGCTTCCGTTGGCGATGACCGCCGGCGGCACGTGGTCGTACCACCCTCCCCAATCATCCCAGGTAAGGATAATAACGGTGTTCGACCAATATTCGCTGTTGCCGATCGCGTTGACAATCGAAGTTACCCACGACGGCCCGCACCCGTTGTTGCTCAGAGCGTGGTCGGAATCCTGGCCCGTTGGAATCACCCAGCTCACTTGCTGGAGTTGATTGTTTTGAATGTCGGTGAGGATCTGGGCGTTGCTCTGCGTTTGTCCGATGACAACTTTCGGCGACGTGCCGGTCCAATCCGGTCCCGCACAGTCTCCCCCTGTCGGGGCACTCGGTTGGCACATGTGCTCAATCGCGTCGGGAGCGGTCCAGATGGAGCCCGCCGACGGAGCGTAATAACGCCAACTGATATTAGCGGCGTCGAGCGAATCAGTGAGCGTGGGATGCTCAAAGCAGGGGTAAATCGCCGGGTTGCTGGTCTCACTGCCTGCGGCATCGATCACTTTAACCGTCTGGTCGGCGGGAGCGATGCAGCCCGCGGCTTCCTTCTGCTTCGCTGGGTTCTCGGAAACAAATAAAGTGCTCGTCGCCGTAGGCGCAGAAGTCCCTGAAATGATGAACTGGTGCGCCGGGAAGCTGGGCCCCTCGTTGGTCTGGAACATGTGGTCGGCGAACGTATACGTCTGGGCCATGGTCAGGTATGGCGCAACATCATTCGGATACACGTACATAAATTGCGGATCGGGAGGCGGTGGGCAGTTGGCGACGGGCGGTGTGGTCGGCGTGCATGAGGCCGGGATCAGGTCGGCGCCATCCATCGCGCATATTCCGGTGGCCGGGTTCAGTTCGACACATGTCCACGAAAGCGCTGTGGGCGTGGCTCAGATCGTAGTTGTCCGGGTTGCCGTTGGTACCGGCCGTTCCCAGGTCGATCGGGCTGAGCGTGATGGTCGCACCTGTCGAATCCACCCCGCTGCTGGCAATATCGTACTGGGATGCGCTCGGGTTTGTGCTGCAGGCGCTGGCGGAGCCATAAGGAGGAATGCACAGTCCCTGAAACAGATTATCGGGTGTGCGATTCTCCTGGAAAATGATCACCACATGCTGAATTTTCGCGGCAGGCGGCGGGACCGTACCCGTCGTCGTCCCGCTTCCGCTGCAGCCATTCAGGCTCAACAGAAGTCCGCCGACGCAGAGCAGCAGAATCGAGACAGCTAACAGTGCTAGACGACTCATCGTGGAACGCCCCCTTGCGCGAAGCAGCAGCGCGAGTCTTCCGAACCTCTAGTCGTCAACCCCAATGCGGACTGTTCCACTCGGTCAACCCGGAATTATTTAAAGGGTGGTCACTACTTTTCAGAGGCTGGTGAAAAACTTTGCAGTTCGGGTCGAGCAGCGCTCCCAGCGCTGCGACAACCTGCAACGCGCAAACTACAGCCGTACGATCTCCGCCCTCTTCCGCACTTCCGCCGCGAATCCCAGATCCTTAATCGACGCCAGATTGATCTCCACATTCGCCAGCGCCCCGGTAATCGCCGCGCCGGCCAGCGCCTGCGCAGTGGTCAAGTCCGACTTCATATTGGGATTGCTGATAGCGAACAGGCTCTGCGTAATCTCCGCCACTTCATGCGCCTTTTCCGCCACGCCGAGCGGAACCCCGGTAGCCAGCTTCAAACTCGCTTCAATCAGCGCATCACCGTTGCCCGGGTCGGTCTTAGCCTGCTTGTAAGCCTTCATCACCGCAGCATAAGCGTCCGCGTCGCGCGTCGACCGCAGCCTTCAACTCCTCGCGCAGCGGCTCCAGCCGCCCAATCGCCGCGCTCAGCTGCGAGTCATACTGCAGGTATGCCTTCTTCCCCCGCGACATCGACGCCACCATCGCCGCCAGTCCCGCCGCCATCGCTCCCGCTGCCGCCGCCGCGCTTCCACCGCCCGGTGTCGCCGTAGGTGCCGCCAGTTGCTCGACAAAAGGTTCCATTCCCGCCCGCAACCCGCCCACCGCCGCCTTCCCACTCATCACCGCTGCCAGCCGGTTCTCCAGGATCAAAGACGAATCAAAATTCTCCACCTGCAGAAACCACTCCGCCACCGCTTCCAGCGCCTTCTTCGGAATCAATCCCACAATCTCGCTCGACACCGCAGTCACGCCATACCGCGCGGCCTCCCGCTTCACCATTTCAAACACGCGATGCACCGGCGTCTGCTCAAAATCCGTCAGATTCATCGAGACCTGCGCCAGCCCGCGCACCAGAAATCCCGCACCTTTGACGAAGCGCATCCCGCCGCTCGAAAACCGTACCGCCTTCGCCACTTTCTTGGCGATCTCAACATCCGGGGTGTTCAGAAACACGTTGTAAGCAATCAGAAATTTCCGCGCCCCCACCACGGTCGCCCCCGCCGTCGGATGCACCCGCGCCTCGCCAAAATCCGGCTTCCGCGCCGCGTTCGTAGCAATCTCCGCCCGTATCCCCTCAAACTGCCCGCGCCGGATGTTCTCCAGATTCTGCCGCTCCGGCGTCGCGGCCGCCGCCTCATACAAATAAACCGGAATCTGATACCGCTTCCAGATCTCCTCGCCCACGTGCCGCGCCATCGCCACGCAATCTTCAATAGTCACGCCATCAATCGGGATAAACGGCACCACATCCGCCGCCCCCATCCGCGGATGCGCCCCCTTATGCACATTCAGATCAATCAATTCCGCAGCCTTCCCCACCCCACGAATCGCCGCCTCCTGAATCGCCTCGCGCGCCCCCACCAGCGTAATCACGCACCGGTTATGGTCCGCATCCATCTCGCGATCCAGCAGGTAGACTCCATCCACCTTCATCGCGTCAACAATGGCGTCGACTTTTGATTTGTCACGGCCTTCGGAAAAATTAGGAACGCATTCAACCAGCGTAGACATAAGTCAGAAGAATATCCGGCTTACAACCAAGTTGTCATCCTGAGCGGAGACAGGTGCTCCGCGAAAGCGGAGCACCTGTCGGAGTCGAAGGACCCCTTGCAGCTCCCGTCCAGCATCGGCCTGGCGGGATTTTCCACCACGTGCGGACGTTTCGCACGCTACCGCCCCCGCCAAAACCTCCCCACCCCCACCCTAACTTGCACCGTATTCAACCCCGGATTCGGGTTCGCCAACCCCGCATTCGAAATATGCAAATACCGCAACTCCAGGCTCCAGTTATATTTCGACCCAAGCACATGCGTGCCCAGCGCCGCCGCCGAAGTAAAGTTCACCGTGTTCGTATACGTCGGGACGTTGTGATCGCTGAACAGCGTCCCTCCACTCAGTTCCAGGTAAGGTGAGAACCGTCCGCGCCGCTCGAAATTCCACTTCAGCCCAAACGGATTGAATCCCACGCCATAAGCCGTATTCGCCGGCTGAAAAATCAGATACGCCGGCTCCGCATCCACCGCATACTCAAATCGTCCCCGCAAAAATCCCGGCAGATGCGGTCCCGTAATCACCCACCCATACCGCAGCCCAACATCAAAAATTCCCGTATTCGAAGTCCCGCCCGGCACCGAGTGCCCACCCCCAGCCCAGATCTGCACCTCATGGCCGCCCTCTTCGGGACCCGGATCGACCTGCGCGAAACCCACCCCTGCAGTGCCGATCACAACTAAGAGAACCAAGAGAGAAAAAATAAGAGACCTGCTCATTCGGCCCATGCCCTTGGAGGTTGCCCCACTCGCAACGATTTTGCAAGTCCGGACCCACCCGGGAAGATACGACCTCACGGGCGGCGGAAAAAGGTCGTGCTTGATTTTGGGTGGCGCAGCGCTTCAGCGCTGCGATAAAGGTCCTAGTTTGAATGCCGCTTCAGCCGCCGAGGTCACGCTCCGGTGCCGGAAAGCCCCAGAGGCGCGTCGGATGGCCTGTGGGACGCATGCCTACTGTTCCGGCTTTCCGTGTGGGTCCAGCTCAATCTCCGCGCTCTCGCCCTCCCGTTCTTCAGGCTGCTCTGTCGCCTCGGCCGCAACCCCCGGTGCATTCTTCCCGCGCCGGGAGCGCAACTTCTCTTCAACCTCCTTCAGCGCATTCTCAAACTCATCCCGCTTCGCAATTCTCGTGGACCGTTTAGCCATAGCGCCATCATGCCACAACGCACCCACTTCCGGCCTCGCTTCCGATAAGCTCGGGAAAGGCAGTGCTTGAGGGCTCGGACGCCCCCTTCGAGTATCAGCCCTTCAGAAATGCGCTGGATCCGCCTCCATCTTCGAATTCCACCCATTCATCTCATTGAGTTCCTCAGGCGTGATCTGAGGCAAGTGCCGGATGAACAAAACCAGGCGCCACGTTTGCGGGACAGTGTGCGTTCCGCTGAAGGCTGGCATGCCGCTCAAACGAACTCCATCGTCAATTGTGTAGTAGAGCTCGCCATCGCTCTTGTTCTGCGTCCCGGCTGCACGCAGGTCGGGCGGTTTCGGATAGAGACCCTTGCCGTATACCGTGTGGCCCGATCCGTCATTCGAATGGCACGGGGAGCAATGAAAGGCGAAATGCTCCATTCCTCCCCGAATGTTCTCCGTTGAAGGCATGATGGGATTGCGAAGCTCGCGGTACGAGGATGGCACGGCCAATTTGCGTGCCGTTGTCGCCGCGAACACCTCAATCGCTGATGGTGTCGCAAGTGCGCTGAAGCCTCGTCGCACGAGAATCAGCCCGTATCCCGCAGCTGCAACCGCAAGAGCACACAGAATGAGCAAAACTGCTTTCCAGGGTCTCATGTCTACCTCCTCTGTCCCGTGGCATCGTCGTCCGCGCTGCCAGACAGGAGAGCCCGGTCATCCGCACCCTCCTGTGGCAATGTGCACACAAGGCTAGCCTTCGCCGCGATCAAGTTATGCGGCAGACTCTGCCACGACGCCCGATCGTAATGATCTGAAGCCCGCCCGAACCTCTTCTGAAAAGAGTTTCGGCTCTTCCCATGCCGCAAAGTGCCCGCCCTTGGGGAGCTTGTTGTAATGGATCAGTTTGGGATACGCCCGTTCCGCCCAGCTGCGCGGGCACAGATCGATCTCGTCCGGAAAGGAGCTTACGGCAACCGGGATGGAAACGCCTTTGACACTGAAATACGGGAGTTTGCTTTCCCAGTAGAGGCGCGCTGCGGAAATCGCCGTGTTCGTCAACCAGGTGATCGTGATGTTGTCGAGGACATCGTCTCGTGAGAGACCTTCGGTCTGCCCGTCAAAGACGCGCGTGATCAGCGCATAGCTCCACGCATCGTGGTCCAGAAAATAGGCGGCCAGCCCGACGGGGGAGTCCGCAATTGCGTACAACGTCTGCGGGCGCAACCCCATCTGGTAGCCGTAGGCGATGCCTTTGCTGTAGACGAATGTCAGCCGCTCGAACGCGAGTTTCTCTTCGGGTGAGAGACCGTCGGGCATTGGCGCACCAGTGAATGCCGCCTTGTCAACGTCGGCCGGAACCGCGCCAGGCATATTGGTGTGAATGCCGAGCAATTCCGGAGCCGCCTGCACACCCATTTGTTCGGTGATGACCGCGCCCCAATCGCCGCCTTGCGCCACAAATTTTGTGTAGCCAAGGCGCTTCATGAGCGCGACCCACGCTCGCGCGATGTGGGCGGGGTCCCAGCCTGGGGTGGTCGGCTTGCCCGAATACCCGTAGCCTGGTATCGACGGAACCACGATATCGAACGCATCGGATGCACTTCCACCGTGTGCAGTGGGATTGGTCAGCGGATCGATGATCTTCATCTGTTCGATGATCGAGCCGGGCCATCCGTGTGTAACGATGAGCGGCAATGCATTTTCATGTTTCGAACGGACGTGAATGAAGTGAATGTCGAGCCCATCGATCTCGGTGATGAACTGCGGCAGCGCGTTCAGTCTTGCTTCAACCTTGCGCCAGTCGTAGTCTGTCGCCCAATAGCGAGCGAGTGCTTGAGTCGTCGCGAGCTGCACGCCCTGGGTTGCATCTGTGACCGTTTCTCGTTCCGGCCACCGTGTGTTGTTGATGCGCCTGCGCAATTCGGTGAGTTCCGCCTCTGGAATACTTATTTTCTGAAACGGACGAATCGCATTCTTGTCAGACGTCTGCTTGCTGCCTGGTTGTGTAGAGATTGTTTGCGTCATCGTGTCCTCCTTAGGAATAGTTTTTGGACGGGACGAACACATGACAGCAGAAGCCTAGAACCGGAACAATTAGACGATGGTATTGGCGATACCCTCATATCGATCAAGACGGATTGAACGCAACGTCAGGCTAGTCTGACCCGCAAGGTCGCCTCAGCCTCTAGCACGCCGCTGCCCGCCGGTCCGACAGTCCCCGCCCCCTTGACAACCCCACACTCACCCTCTTATAATTAGCACTCGATAGGCGAGACTGCTAACAGCACTCCCTAACCCTTAACATTTCATAGGCTTACAGAACATCAACCTGACTATCCAACCTTGAAAGGAGTCACAACCATGGCTAAATTCAGCCCGCTACATGACCGCATTCTGGTTCGTCGCGTGGAAGAAGCTTCCACCACCCGAGGCGGCATCATCATCCCCGACAGTGCCAAAGACAAGCCGCAGGAAGGCGAAGTCATTTCCACCGGCAAGGGACGCACCAACGACGAAGGCAAGACCTTCCCTCTGGCCGTCAAAGAGGGCGACCGCATCCTGTTCGGCAAGTATTCCGGCACCGAGATCAAGATTGATGGCGAAGACTTCATCATCATGAAAGAAGACGAAGTCCTCGGCATCCTCACCGGCGCCACCAGCCCGGCCAAGAAAGAACTAGCCGGCGCCCGCAAGTAGTCAAAGGCAAAGACAAATCGGGGCGACAAGGTTTACCCTCTGAACCCCCGTGCCCTCTGTGTTAAAGAATTTTTCAATCTCTGAAGGAGAAAAAGAATCATGGCAAAACAAATCGTACACGGCGAAGAGTCCCGCCAGGCAATCCTGCGCGGCGTCAATCTTCTGGCCGACGCAGTAAAAGTCACCCTCGGCCCCAAGGGCCGCAACGTAGTAATTGAAAAGAAATTCGGTTCCCCCACCATCACCAAAGACGGCGTAACCGTTGCCAAAGAAATCGAACTGAAGGACGGCCTGGAGAACATGGGCGCCCAAATGGTTCGCGAAGTAGCTAGCAAAACCTCCGACGTAGCCGGCGACGGCACCACGACAGCAACTGTTCTGGCCCAAGCAATCTACCGCGAAGGCGTAAAGACCGTAGCGGCCGGCGCCAATCCAATGGCAATGAAGCGCGGCATCGAGAAAGCCGTCTCCCTAGTCTGCGGAGCCTTCGACAAGAAAACCGGCGAGCGAGCCAAAGGCGAACTCGACAAGTTCTCGAAACCCGTCTCCGGCGAAATGATAGCCCAGGTAGGCACAATTTCGGCGAACAACGATGAGACTATTGGGCACATTATTGCTGAGGCTATGAAGAAAGTCGGCAAGGATGGCGTTATTACCGTTGAAGAGTCGAAGACGCTGGAGACGCAGCTCGAAGTGGTCGAGGGGATGCAGTTCGACCGCGGATATTTGTCTCCTTACTTTGTTACTGATCCGGAGCGGATGGAAGTTGCGCTTGAGAATGCTTACATCCTGATCAACGAGAAGAAGATCAGCTCCATGAAGGATCTTCTGCCCTTGCTTGAGCAGATTGCCAAGAGCGGAAAGCCGCTGCTCATCATTGCTGAGGACGTTGAGGGCGAAGCACTCGCTACTCTCGTCGTCAACAAGCTGCGTGGAACGCTCCAAGTCGCGGCCGTCAAGGCTCCTGGCTTCGGCGATCGGCGCAAGGCTATGCTGCAGGATATCGCGATCCTCACCGGCGGCAAGGCCATCACGGAAGACCTGGGCATCAAGCTCGAGAACGTGCAGATCAGCGATCTCGGCCAGGTCAAAAAGCTCACTATCGACAAGGACAACACCACGCTCGTCGAAGGCAAGGGCAAACACTCGGAGATCGAAGGCCGCGTGAAAGAAATTCGCAGCCAGATCGACAAGACCACCAGCGACTACGACCGCGAGAAGTTGCAGGAGCGGTTGGCCAAGCTGGTCGGTGGCGTAGCCGTGATCAAAGTCGGCGCCGCAACCGAAACCGAAATGAAAGAGAAGAAAGCCCGCGTCGAAGACGCCATGCATGCAACCCGCGCAGCCGTGGAAGAAGGCATTGTCCCCGGCGGCGGAGTGGCACTGGCGCGTTGCGTCCCGGCACTCGACAAGCTGAAGCTTGAGGGTGATGAGCAGATCGGTGTCAACATCGTGAAGCGCGCCATCCAGGAGCCTCTGCGCCAGATCGCCGAGAACGCCGGCGAAGAAGGTGCGGTGGTTCTGGGCAAGATCAGCGAGTCGAAGGACATCAACTTCGGCTACAACGCCCTGACCGGCGAGTACGAGGACCTGGTCAAGGCCGGCGTGCTCGATCCCACAAAGGTCGTGCGCACCGCCCTCACCAACGCCGGCTCCATCGCAGCGTTGATGCTCACCACCGAAGCCCTGGTCGCGGAGATTCCGGAAAAGAAGGAAGCTCCAATGCCTGGCGGACATGGTGGTGGCGGCATGGAAGGAATGTACTAAAGGCAGTGGCCAGTGGTCAGTTGCCAGTGGCCAGTAAGGTCAAAGGCTCCGCTCTCGCGAGCGGGGCCTTTTTTTTTGGGCCGATTCGGGAACGGGTGTGAATTTTTTCTTAGAGATTTCTATCCGGGGTGCTGGCGCGTCGATAGAATTTACCTGTGCGATGCGGCGTTTAGGAGGGTATTGCCAGTGGGTACTGGACGCTGATCGCCAATCAGTCGGGTGGCTTTTCAGCCACTAGGGTTCGACTCCCTTACCCTCCTCGGGTCACTCGACTTATACCGAAGGTTCTTGACTACGGAGTGGATTGGCTTATCATAGAAGTTGATTGGCGATCGGCGTTTAGTATCTGCGAGCCCCGAGCAAACGCTCGGGGCTTGGCTTTTCGGCGAGGAGTGGAATGAGTTTTTCGACGTCGGCTTCTAGCTGTTAGCTTGAATCAAAGGTTCCGCTCGCGAGAGGGGGGCCTTTTTTTTGCTGTTCGCGCGTTCCCCAATCAGGAGCCGGGCCCACCCCTAAGTTTTGCCGGAAGGGGCGTCGCATCTTGCTACCTGTCGAAGTGAGCGCGAAGATTTAATTCTAAGGTGCGAACCTGGTCGTCTCGACTAGGCTGACTTTAGGGCGGCCCGCCAAGGCCGCCCTTTCTGTTTGCCTCCGGGGGAACGTCCCGTCTGCCCCTAGATTCCCCACAGATTCCCCGGCGGGCCCCATGACGATTAGCAGCCTGTGGATTTCAAGTGGGGATCGGATGTCCGGCTGGCTTTGCACTTGACCGCACCGTCCGAAGCTCCATCATTAGCCGCTCACCTTTGGCGGTAAACGACCAGAAAAGTCCCATGCCTCCCGATGTCGTTTCGGTAAAATCGATGCTCAGCAGTCCGAGCGCCTTCAACTGAACTCCTACGGTCTGAAAATCCTGATCGTCGAGATCCTTAACCGTTCCGCTATCAGCGTCGGACGGTCTGTCGCCGAACAATGCCCCCGCGAGAACTTGCTTAACAATGTCAGCGGCGGGGTGGCTCGCCAAGTAGGGTGAGATATGCGCATAGATTTTTCGCCACGTCGTTATGATGTACCAGCCTTGGTATTTCTTCCAGTAGAGGCTCCAGTACGTACCTGTGAGTTTGATCTCCTCATCCAACCCGGCCAAGTTTTCCAAGGCGGGAGGGGAGGTGAGCTTAGCCACCAGAGCGCTGTACTTTTCTGCCTGTTGCTGTAACACCGCGTTTTGCTTTCGGACTTGATTGATTTCTCCGAGCACCTCTACATTCGCTGCCTTATCTGCCCTCACCCAACCAACGGTGGGATGCGCGCTCATTGCGTGCGACAGGTTGCGCGAAACTAGCCCCGGCAGTTCTGCCGCGCTCTTCCAGAATTTCACTAGACGTCCTTTGGATACCTTGTCCCTGAACTTTTGCAGCTTCTCCCTTGCCACTGGCTCCTTCTCTGACTTACCGAACGGAATCTCGTCCGGATTGTCGTGAAGAAGCGCAATGACCCACAACCCTCTCGCTACCGCGTAATCGTATTCCTGCTCTGTGTAACTGATTCCGGTCTCATCCACGCTACCGTATCTTCCTCCGATGATAAGGAGGTAGTAATCGCAGTCGTCTATCACTCGCTTGATGAAGGCCAGCTGCTCCTCGTCGGCAGCGGGAAACAGCTCCATCCCTGCAGGGATGCAATTCAACTCTATAACCGTTTGAATCACCGCGCGCCGTTCCTCTTTCAGGTCGGCGTAGGTCGAGCTAACGAAAACTTGGTAGCGTTTGTCCATCGGGAACTGCTCACTTCATCGCGGGCTTTCCGGCTGCCTGCAATTTCAGATTGAGCGCATCTCTCTTCTTTTTGCGCTGCTCTGGACGGACGAAGTAGAAGTCGAATAGTTCTTCGAGCACGTCAAGAGTCCACTCCGCTTCGCCAGGCTCCACGTCCAGAATCTCGCCCGACTGCGTACACTTCATAGGATGCGCTCCGAAGTTTCCGACGTTTCGGACGGCATCGATAGACTCGGTTAGGTCAGATGGCAGCTTGCCGCTGTCAATTACCTCCTGGATCTCATCGGCTAGGTTCCCGCTCTTTATTTTGATCCCCACATAGTCGCGAAGAAGGTTTTGTAGACAGCGCCTTCCTAGGGCGGCCGAGGCCTTGGCGCTATCGGGAAATATAAGACATGCCTCCACGTAGTCGCTGGCGAATTGCTTCGGTACCTCGGCGGGGCAGGGCGGGCGATTGCTACCCTTCGGCCTTATCAGTCCCTCCTTAATGTTTCCCCGCAGGCCGGGAAACACACCCGGTTGATTGTTGGGAGGCATCTGTGCAACTTCAGCCCCCTGCTGAAGAGTGAGAGAGATCTTTTTACACGAAGGACACACTCGTTTGACGATAGCCAAGTGGCCGTCTGGGTCATTTCCGATCCAGATAGGCATTGGTTGGTCGTGGAATTCGACGAGGCAGTGCGGGCATTTCACACGGGAATTGTAAATGCTGGCACCCAAAAAGCCACAATTGGGTGCCACAATCCTGCGTTGGCCGTGCCTTCGACCACGTTTCAGCGGCAGTGCGGTGCGCTCGGGCGTCCCTCCGGGACGCGGTTGGCGTTTGGTGTTGCGCGTTCCCGCCAGTGAACTGGCGGGCTATTTTCATTGGTCCCTCTGGGACGTTGGGGCGGCCCGATGAAGCCGGGCCGCTGGACAGCCGAGGGCGACCGTCCCCACATTTGCCGTTGAGGTACCTCGGCGGCTGAAGCCGACTCTTCTTGGTGCTTCTTTCATGCAGGCCTGGAAGGCCTGCTCCACCCTCTCGCCTTTTACGCGGCGCTGAAGCGCCGCTCTTCCACGGTGCTACATTCGTCCTGCTCGTTCTCCGCAAAATCCAAGATCAACGTCGGCGGCGTTGGACAAGGAGTGTCCGACCCACACTGGCAATTTAGGGTCCCGGGAAAATTCCCACAGGTTTATTTTTTTTGATGGTCAGGTGACCTTGCTTCCCGTTTTGGGATGGGGATACTGGAGTAGGGCGGGGTGTGTTCCGTCTGAATCTGTGAACAGCAGGTTCCTCACCCGCGCTTTGCGCGTGTTCGGAATGACAAACCTTAAAAATCGGGTTCGGAATGACGAACGTTTGTGGTCGCTGAGGTCCTTCACTTCGTTCAGGATGACAACGTCTAGAGATCGATGACGGAAAAAGGGGTGGTGGTTATGGGGGTGTTGATTGGGGATTTGATGGCTTCGGCGGATGAGCGGTTTGGGCCGGGTGGATCGGGGAGGAAGGGTGGGAAGCAGGGCGAGGGTCGTGGCAAATCTGCCAAGGCCGGTGGAGATGGAGGTCCTTCGGCCCGCAAAGAACGCGGTCCTCAGGATGACAAGTCGTTTATAGAGGAGCCTACTAGCGCGGCATCACTGAGGACGCAGGGGAAGATTCCGCCTAAGAGGATGGGGGAGCTTTCGGAGCTGGATTTTTTGCGGAAGGCTATGGGGATGGGGATGATTGTGTCGAAGCCTTGGGGAGACAGCTATCGGTATGACTTTGTTTGCGATGCGGGCGGGCGGTTGTGGAGGGCGCAGGTGCGGTCGACGGAGGATCGGTTTGGGGCTCGGGGATATGCGGTGCATGCGTCGGTTTATGTGGGCCGGAAGATTGTTGGGCTTACGGAGAAAGATATTGATGTGCTGATTGGCTACATTGTGTCGCGGGACATCTGGTATGTGGTGCCGGTGCGGGCGTTTATGCCGCGGAAGAATTTGTGGTTCTATCCGGATGGGAGCAAGAAAGGAGCTATGTTTGAGAAGTGGCGGGAGGCCTGGTGGGTGATGATGGGGAGGAAATGGCGGGCTCGGTTGTGATTGCTTGGGAGCGGACCTCAGCGGCTGAAGCCGCGTTCCTATGAGGGCCGCGTTACGCGGCGCTGAAGCGCCGCTCTTCCACGGTATCGCCGGGGTTAGGTGCGTGGGACGTACGGGCTGGATCAGGACCAACGTCAAAGGCAGCGGACGAGGGCGTCCGCTCTACACGAGGCTACTTCACGCCTTTCTCGGGATTCCACGCGCCTTGCAGCTTGCGCACGTAGACGATTTGGCCGATGTGGTAGGCGTTGTGGGTGCAGATGTTTCCGATGGTGGGCGCCCACTGGGCCAGCTTTTGGTCGTCGGCGGATTCGACTAGTTTTTCGAGATCGGTCATCACCTGGTCTAGCTGTTTGACGGTGTCGCTCCACTGCTTAGCGTCGAATTTTTCGAAGGTTTGCTCGTTGTCGCCGGCGAATTTGTCGTTCGTCCCGCCCTGGAACTTGACCAGGCTGCGGCGATTCCAGAACAGGAGGTGGTAGGTGAGCTGGCCGGCGGAGTGGCCTCCGGCGGGAGGCTGCCAGCTGGCTTGCTCGGCGGTGAGTCCGTCGACCGCTACGCTGATGGGCACGAACCACTGGGCCTGATTGTGGGTAGTGTGCAGCTCTTGCAGCAGGAGGCTGCGCAGGGTTGCGGGCGGCTGCGGCTGATTTTGGGCGGCGCAGGGAAGCGAACACATTAGAACCAGAACTGAGGCTAGGGCTGCGATTGCTTGCTTCATGGGAGTTCTCCTGAGACGAGGTGAGACGGGAGATAGACGGGCTGCATGCGTCCAGGTTAGCGCGTTTTGGTTAGCGAGGGAGCGGGAAGCGCGGGCAAAACCCTGATTTCAATGGGGAATTAATAAACGGTGGGTGAGGAAATCTGGGGTATGATCAATCTATGCCCCTACTTCTGGAACACCTTACCAGCCTTCGTCAGGAAATTACGGATTTACGGAACATGAACGCTCGTTCGGCGGCCAAGACCGCGGATAGCCAGATCGATCAATCGGCGGTGGAAATGCGCGCCAACCGGTTGCTCGAGATCAAAAAGGAACTGTCGCAGATGCTGAACCGTCCTGAGGATCCCAGAGTTTGGTGGGAAAAGGGTGGGCGGCGGAATCGCGTCGCGTAGTTTAGGCGGGATCGGAATAATTTTGTGCGCCTTCATTGGACTTGAGTCCGATGAGGGCTTTTGTTTTCTTGCACGCCGCTAGAGGCTTGGCGCTGTCGGCAAGTTGCATAGGTCCCCTTCGACTTCGCTCAGGGCAGGCTTTCGCGCAAAAGCCGCGCTCAGGATGACAGTGCTGCAGCGGCAGCGGCGATAGCTGCGGCGATTCCTTCGGACTTTGGCGCGCCGCCTTGGGCTAGGTCTTTGCTGCCTCCGCCGCGGCCGCCTAACTTGGCCATTGTTTCTTTCAGCAGCGCGCCCATGTCGTGCGGTTGACCCGCAGACTGCGCGAAGACCAGCGCGGGCTGCGGCGATTCAGTCGCCAGCAGCGCGATTGCGGGAGATTGTCGCGTTAGCTTCTGGGCGAGCAGCTTGAGGAAGTTGAGGTCGCGGTCGGAGAAGGTGCGCACCACCAGCTTGCGGCCCTGGCTCTCCGGAGTTTCCGCTAGTAGAGTTGCGGCCTGCGCGGCCGCGAGTTCGTCTTGCGATTGCTCGAGCTGTTTGTGCAGCAACTTGATTTCGTCGAGAGACTTGCGGGCTTGCTGTGGCACGTCATAGATACCGGCGGAGAAGAGCGCGGCGGTTTCGGTGAGCGTGGAGAAATCGCGGCGCGCCGTGGCGACGGCGCGCTGGCCGGCTACGAATTCGACACGATATCCCTGGCGAGCTTTTTCCGTCTTGCGCAGCAGGATGCTGCCGATCTGTCCTGTGCTGCTCACGTGGGTGCCGCCGCAGGCGGTAACGTCCCAGTCGTGGATGTCGATTAAGCGCAGCTGGTCGCGCTCCACAGGAGGAAGTTTTCGCAGGCCGAGCTTTTCTGCTTCCTCTCGCGTCACATAGCGCACATCTACGGGACGATCTTCGGTCACGATTTCGTTGGCCCGGCGCTCGGCGGCTTCGACTTGATCTTTGTTAAGCGAGGGTGTGTCCAGGTCGATGGAGCAGTAATCGTCGGCCATGTGGAATGAGACGGTCGTCATACCGAAAAGGCGAACGAAGGCCGAGGAGAGCACGTGCTGCGCCGAGTGTTGCTGCATGTGGTCGCGGCGGCGGGCGGGATCGATTTCGCCGCGGACATGCGTTCCGGGCTTCACGTCCTTGAGCGGAGCATCGAGGTAGTGGACGATGTGACCGTCTTCCGTGTCGGCAACTTCGGTGACCCTGAATTTGGCGTCGGAAAAGACGATCGAGCCGGTGTCGTGGATCTGGCCGCCGCTGGTGGGGTAGAACGCGGTGCGGTCGAGAATGAGCGCTGGGCGCGGCGTCTCGACCACTGAGCGGACTTCGGCGTCGAAGTTATAGAGAAAGGAGTCGCGGTAGTAGAGGCGGTCGGTCATGCTTTCTTCAGGATAGTGGTGGAGTTGAGCGTTATCAAGTCGCCGTAGAGTGGACACAAAATTCTTAAACACAGAGGGCACAAGGGTTCACGGGATGGACCGAAGCCTTGCCATTTCGACCTCGATGTTATCTTTATTAGGCTATGGATGCTCTCCAGAAGCTTTTTGAGCGGCACTTCCACACTGCGGCCGCGCAGGTACAGCCGCTTCAGGGCCAGCTAGGCGGATCAGGACGGAATATTATCCGGCTCTCGGCCGGGCGACAAAGTGCGATCGGGATTCTGTACAACGTCCGCGAAGAAAACATCGCATTCCTCGAGTTCTCCAGGCATTTTCGCAAGCACGGCCTGCCTGTGCCGGAAATCTACGCGGAAGATCTGGACCACGGCGCTTATCTCGAAGAAGACCTCGGCGATACCACGCTCTTCGAGTTTCTCTCGAAGCATCGGACGGGGGAGAACATCGCGCCCGACGTAGTGGAAGCCTATCGGAAAGTTGTGGCCGTGTTGCCGCGCTTTCAGATCGAGGCTGGGCGCGATTTGGATTACAAGGTGTGCTATCCGCGGGGCAGCTTCGATCGGCAATCCATCTTCTGGGATCTGAATTATTTTAAATATTACTTCCTCCGGCTCGCGGGCATTCCCTTCAACGAGCAGGCGCTCGAAGATGATTTCGATAGCTTGACTAATTTTCTTCTAAGTGCGAATTGCGATTACTTTCTGTACCGCGACTTTCAATCGCGAAATATTATGCTGAAAGGCGGGCAGCCGTTTTTCCTGGATTATCAAGGCGGACGCAAAGGCGCGCTGCAATATGACATCGCTTCCCTGCTCTATGATGCCAAGGCTGATCTGCCGCCGGAACTTCGCCAGGAATTGCTTGATCTCTACATCGACAAGGTTGGCGGCTTCATTGACGTAAGTCGCGAAGCCTTTCTGCGTCATTATTATGCTTTCGTCTACGTGCGCATTCTGCAGGCGCTGGGGGCTTATGGATTTCGCGGCTTCTACGAGCGCAAGGCTCACTTTCTGCAGAGCGTGCCTTACGCGCTGAAGAACCTGCGCTGGCTGCTGCATAACGTGAAGCTTCCGATCGCGTTGCCCACGCTGATGGAGGCCTTCAACAGCATGCTGGCTTCGGAGAAGCTGCAGGGGGTGGCCTCAGAAGCGGACAATCTTACAGTGCGGATTTTTAGCTTTTCTTTCCATCGAGGCTGGCCGAAAGATGAGAGTGGAAACGGCGGCGGGTTCGTTTTTGATGGCCGCAGTCTGCCGAACCCGGGCCGTGAAGAGCGCTTCAAGCCGCTTACGGGCAAGGACGCCCCGGTGATTGATTATCTTAACCAGCAGGAAAGCGTGCATCAGTTCCTGGCCGGCGTCATGTCGCTGGTGGATGCGAGCGTCAGCAATTATCAGCAGCGCGGCTTCAAGCACTTGATGGTGTCGTTTGGCTGCACTGGCGGGCAGCATCGCTCGGTTTATCTCGCCGAGCAGCTCGCGAAAAGGTTGCGCGGACGAAATGGAGTGGAGGTTGTGGTAAGACATCGGGAGTTGGAGGGCAAGGATGCTGTTTGAGATGGAAGCCGGGCCTGTGGCGAGTTTCACAAGCAGGTTCCTCACCGGGCTTTCCGCCCGGTTCGGAATGACAGGAGTTGGGCCAGGGCAGACGGCGCAATGAAGGCCATGATTCTGGCTGCGGGCTTGGGCACGCGTCTGCGGCCGCTCACGGACGATCGTCCGAAGGCGCTGGTGGAAGTTGGTGGCCGAACTCTGCTTGAGATCACGATTACGCGTCTGCGTACCTTCGACGTGCGCGAAGTGATCATCAATGTGCATCACTTTGCCGACATGGTCGTCGATTATCTGAAGGCGAACGACAACTTCGGCATGCGCATTGAAGTCTCTCGCGAGGAGGTGCTGCTCGATACCGGCGGCGCCTTGAAGAAGGCGGCTCATTTTTTTCTCGACAATCCAAGTCGCCTGGACGAGCCCTTCATTCTGCACAATGTCGATGTCATCAGCACGATTGATCTGGAGCGGATGGTGCGGTTTCATCTCGAGCGTGGGGCTTTGGCGACGCTGGCGGTGCAAGAGCGTGAGACGTCACGATACTTGCTGTTCGATGAGGAGCTTCGACTGTGCGGGCGGCGAGCGGGGCGCGATGGAGATCCCGAGCTGGTTCGAGCATGCAAGAAGGCCGAGGCGCTGGCCTTTTCGGGTGTGCATGTTATTTCGCCGCGCTTTTTGCCGATGATAACGGAAGATGGAGTGTTCTCGATCATCGCGTCTTACTTGCGGCTAGCTGCCAAGAGACAGAATATTCTTGGATTTCGCGCTGATGAATATTATTGGCGCGACCTAGGAAAGGCGGAGAACGTGGTACGGGCTGAACGGGATTTCAACAACAAGGCTATTTCCTGAAGAAAGCTGTTATCACGTTTAGAACGGCGGCTTCGAGGTTCTGGGGATCTGTACCGCAGGGGCTAAAGCCAAAATCGAGCGCGCAACTTAAACGCAGGCCTGGAAGGCCTGCTCCACCCGCTTTTCCCTTCAAGCGCCCAGAGGGCTAGGCGGGAGAATTGGGGCCTGCCAGGAAGCCGCCGTCGAGAACCAGGGATTGGCCGGTCATGAACGAGGCGCGGTCCGAGCACATCCACACGACGGCTTCGGCGACCTCCATTGGCTTTCCAAAACGGCCAATGGGATGGAGCCCGATGGCGTAGGGCTTGACTTCTGGACCACCGAAGATGCGCTCGCCCATGGGCGTTTCGATTACCGCAGGACACACGGCGTTCACACGGATGCCCTTGCGTGCGGTTTCGAGTGCGGCGGATTTGGTAAGGCCCATCACGCCGTGTTTGCTCGCGCAGTACGTTGCGAACCCGGCTGAACCGACCAAGCCTGCGACGGATGCCATGTTGACGATGGCTCCGCCGCTGCGCTGCTTGAGCATCTGCTGAATTTCGTATTTCAGGCAAAGCCATGTGCCCTTGAGATTGATGTCGATGGTGCGGTCCCAATCGGCTTCGGGTTGGATGACGATCGGGACAAGGTTGCCCTCGATGCCGGCATTGTTGAAGGCGATATCGAGGCGGCCAAATTTCTCGACCGTTTTGCGAACCAGTGCTTGAACCTCCGCGGCTATAGCTACGTCGGTCTTCACAAAAAAGCCATCGCCGCCGGCAGCACGGATCATCTCGACGGTTTCATTTCCCTCCACTTCACGCCGTCCGGCGACCACTACTTTGACTCCGGCCTGGGCGAAGAGTACAGCCGTATCGCGGCCAATGCCTGAGGTCCCGCCGGTCACAATCGCAACTTTGTTGAGCAATTCCGTCGTCATGAATTCTCCTCGAATCTGCACTTGTCGAAGTACCGGTCAATGAGTATAACCGCTACCATTCCAATCTCCGCCGAAAGGTGGGGGAATGTCGAGATCGAAGGCCGCAGCGTTATTTTTCTTCTTTCATTGCTTTGCAGACGAGCGTGGTGTGGCCGGTTTTGGAATCGATCACGGTTTTCGCGGGCACACAACTGCAGGTCACCGTGTTGGCATTTTCCTGTGCGGTCACTACACAGTGTTCGATCAGTTCGGCGGTAGGTGGAGGCTGCTGGCTCCGTATGGGAGCGGGCGTGGCCGCGACCGGTGTCTTTTTCGCGGCACAACCGGCCAGAAGCAGGGAAAACGCGAGTACAGCTTTCCTCATGCTCTCTGTTTTCGCTCTCTCGCGGCTGCTTGTCGATGGCAATCTTGGTTACAGGTCCCGGCTCCTGCCAAGGGTAGGTTTTCAATTCGTCCTGATTGGCGAGCACTGATGCATGCAAGTATGCGGCGGGGTATGATGCTGGTTTGGGCAGGGCGATGAACTCAGAACTTGATCGCAGATCTGCGCGTTTTGGATTCCTCGTATTAGTTTGCGCGTGCATACTGCTCCTGCTGACTCCCGTCGCGCTTCCAGCCGGCCAGACGACAGATTCTTTCCCGCCCTCCAAACGGGCGCTGGGACGGATTTCCGGGCGGGTTTGCCGCTCCGACACTGGCGAATCCATTCCCAAGGCGGAAGTCGGACTCTACCCTGCAGATCCCGACACCGCGAAGGCCGCTGGTGCCGAGCGCATCGTGCGCAGTGGCCCGGACGGCACATTTGTGTTTACGGATCTTCCCGCGGGCACCTTTGGGATTTCGGTTTCGCGCAACGGATTTTTAGAAGTGTCGTCGCATGATGATGAGCAAGGCCGATTCGTCACCCTGCGTCCCGGACAAAGAGTGGATAGTCTGACCCTGCGCCTTCGCCCCACGGGAGTGATCGCCGGGCAAGTCTCGGATGAAGACCGGGAGGCAGTTCAGGGCCTTGAGGTCATGGCTCTGCGCATCAAGTTTCGGCCTGGGGGACGAAAACAGGTTTCCCGCTTCGGTCGAACAGTCACTGACGACCTGGGCAACTTCCGCATGCCGAATCTTCCACCCGGTTCTTACTACGTGAGCGCGGGAGGTTTGATCGAGCATCCGATGGGGGCAAGGGGGCTCAAGCAAGGTCCAACGGGCGGCATGCAATATCGCAACACTTTTTATCCCGGAACAACGGCGATGGACGAAGCGCAGGTCGTGAGGATCGGACCCGAGACGACCACCAACGAAGTCCGATTCACCGTACCAACCGAGGGAAACTACGCGATCACGGGCAAGGTGATCTCCGCAAAGGCGAGCCCGGCGCTTAAAGACGCGGAGGTCAGCTGCGAGAGAGGGGATGCCGCGGGATACACATTCGGTCCCATTGGCGACAGCGTGCGGCTGGAGGCCGATCATTCCTTCAAGTGTTCGTCTCTTGCTCCGGGTGACTACACGCTCAAAGTGAGAACAGTCGACACCGCGGGGGTCGAGCACGCATTGGGTTTTGCGTCGGTTCGCGTTGTCGACTCCAACGTGAACGCCGACATCGAAATAGGACGCGCTGCCGAAGTGCGCGGGAGTGTCGAGATGCCCCCGGGCCTTTCACCGGCCGGGAAACGTATTACGCTCGAAACCTTCTGGTCGGGCTTTCATCTTCTCCATGAAGCTCCGGGCGTCGATGCTGGCGGAAGGTTCGTCATCACCAACATCCCGCCGGGTGAATTCACTTTTACTGTTTCGGATGCCCAGGGAGAAGAATCCGCTTACGTGAAAAAGGCGATCTGCGGCGGCCGGGATTATGCGTCCCGCGAGTTAATGTTGGCGGTTGAGACCACCCTCGATTGCGATGTCACTCTGGCCAGCGACACGGGCACGATTCGAGGAAAGGTTACGGACGGCGAGAAGCCGGCTCGCGGGATGGTCGTCGCTTTGATCCCTGAGTCGAAGGAGCTTCGCTGGATTCCGCGCTACACCCTCACAGCCCGCACGGATGTTGCCGGTCAGTACAAAATCGCCGGAGTGATCCCGGGAGAATATCTGCTGTATGCCGTTTCACCGAGTGCAGACGATGGCTACTTCGCCATCGATTTTCCCGAGAACCATGTCGACATCGCGGAGCACGTCAAGGTCGACCCCAGCACAACCCAGGCCGTGAACCTGAAGTCTTCCAAAGTTGAGCAGTGAGTTTCGGTCACGCGCCGGGAGGTCATCCTTAATACGGGCCGATGATTCCCGCGATAGAGCGGGCCGCTGGCGGCGCAGCTCCTGCTTCTTTCGTTTCTTCTTTTTTAGTGTCGTCTTTTTTGGCGCCCAGCACATCCAGATATTTCAGGCCAGAGCCGGTGTTGAAGAGCACCACAATATCGTCGGGGCTGAAGAATCCGCTGGCCAGCAATTTCTGGTAAGCGACCAGAGATGCTGCACCCTCGGGTGCGGCGAAAATGCCTTCCACCTTCGCCCAGTGGCGCGTGGCATCGAGAATTTCGGCGTCGGTGGCGGTGAGGGCAAGGCCTCCACTTTTTTTCAGAATGTCGAGAATCAGGTAGTCGCCGTAGGGTTTCGGCACACGCAGGCCGGCGGCCAGTGTCGCGGCGTTCGGCCACATTTCCGCTTCCATGCGGCCTTCATCCCACGCTTTAACGATGGGAGCGCATCCCGCAGATTGCACGCTGATCATATTCGGACGCTCGGGACCGATGAAGCCCAGCTTTTCCATCTCATCGAAAGCCTTCCACATGCCCAGCAGTCCGACTCCGCCGCCGGTGGGATAGATGATTCCATCCGGAAGCTTCCAGCCAAGTTGTTCGGCAACTTCGTAGCCCATGGTCTTCTTGCCTTCGACGCGGTAAGGCTCTTTGGTGGTGGAAACGTCGAACCATCCTTCTTTTTTCCAAGACTCGGTTTCTTTCAACTCGGCGACTTTGCGGGCGCAATCGGAGATCAGGCCATCGACCAGCGTGACCTTTGCGCCGTAGTAATCGCACTCGACGCGGTTGGCCATGGGAACATCTTTGGGCATGAAGATGTGAGCTTCGAGGGAGGCCGCGGCGGCGTAGGCGGCAAGGGCTGACGGCGGCGTTTCCGGCGGAAGGGATGGCGAGCTTCTTCAGGCCGAAATGGCGGGCCATGGTGACCGCGGCGGAGAGTCCGCGAGCTTTGAAGGAGCCGGTGGGATTCAGGCCTTCGTCTTTGATAAAGACGCTGGGATATTCGCGGCTGGGCAGCATGGGAGTAAAACCCTCGCCGAGCGACACCGGCGTGGCTTCAGGCAGGACGGCATCGTAACGCCACATCGTAGGCGCCAGCGGCAACAGCGAGGATGGCGAGAAACTCTTCTTGATGCTCGCCGAGATCGTAGCGCGCATACAAAATGCCGCCATCTTTCGGGCAAACTGTTTGCGGACGGTCGGCGGGATAATGCTCGCCGCAACGCGTGCATTCCAGGTGAGTGAGGCGCGACACGTTGAAAGTTTATCAGGCGTGGGGGCGCTCTGGTGTTGATGAGGCGGAGGTGCCCGCTAGTCTCACCGGCATTCGCGGAGTTACTCGCTCCATGGCGCGGTGCGCACGAAAACGGTCGCGACTTCATCGCCGTAGATCGCCTTCCAGCCGGCGGTTTCTTCAAGAAGGTTAGCCAAGGCAGAATCCTTGGGCACAACCACGCAGTGAGCTCGGGACTGCTGAAGAAAGTCCTGCCAGCCCGCCTGCGCCTGCACCATCTTCAAGTAAGACTTTAAGAATTCCTCGCCATAGAAATCGTGGCGGTCATCGATCACCATGTGCACCTGCGGATAAAGCCGGTAAATCAAATATCCGCCCCAATCGTCGGGGCTTACCAGCGGCCCCTGCACGGCTTCTTTCGTCAGGTAATCAACCGCCGCGGCCGGGAATCGCTTCGCGTCAAAGTGAGCATCCATCAACGGCTTCGCGCCCAGCTTGCCGCCATGCGCCGCAACCCAGCAGGTAAGTAAGACCATCGCGATCGGCCAAAGATGGCCGCGCAAGCCGAACTCGATTGCTCTCCATCCGTTGCAGAAATTGCGGAAATGCGAAACCTCGCTCTCCCTGGCGCCGATGCCAAAATCTCTCCATCGCTTGCGACAGCCAGGGCCCGATCACCAGAATCAGCAGCAGTGACGAGACGGGGATGTTCCGCGACGCGTATAGTCCGGAATACACCGCGAACAGGATTATGAGTGCCTGGCTCGCGCGGGCCCGGCCTGCCTCGCGCTTTTTCAGCGCCAGCGCCACCAGCGTGAGCAGCAATAATCCGGCGAAACACTTCTGTGCGACGTAATGAAAATTCGGAGACTGAAACTCATTAATGTGATCCATCAGAAAGCGGTTCGTAAGATAGCGGTAGATGTGAACGTGCAGCTGAAAGCCGTAAGGATTCACCAACGTCGCCAACCCGCACAGGATGCCAGTCAGGGTCAAGACTCGAACGAGCCGCCCAGCGCGGATCTTCCGCAAAACGTCGTCGAACCGGTCTCCCGTGGGCCTCACCCACTGCCACGCCGCGCTGCACCAGTAGATCGCCAGGAGCACGAAGCCCACCAGAAATCCGCCATGCATATTCACCCACACCAGCATCAGCGGCGGCAACAGCCACAGCATCGAAATGCGCCGGCGATTTGTGACAGAAGTCGTGAACGATTCGGAGTCAGAGGCCCAACAACTTCTTTCCGACGAATCCAGAATCCAGAACCACGCCACCGTGAATAACCAACTCACCACGTGCGGCCGGGCGAGAAAATGAATCATCGCAGCCGAGGCCGCCAGCAGCACCAGAAGCAACGCCAGCAAAATATTCGTGCCGCGCCGCAGCAGCAGCCGGAAGGTCCACGCGAACACCGCTGCAATCAACAGGGCGGTGAACAGCACCACGCCGTTCAGTCCCGCCGCACTCATCGAGCCATCCGACCAGCAGGTCGTACAGCCACTCCCAGGCAAACCAGGCTCGCCCGGTCGTTGCTGAGAAAGCTGTCGCGGAAAAAGGATCGACCCGGGGAATCGCGTGCGTCGCCAGAATCATTTGCCCGGTGCGAATGTGCCAGCCAATTCCGGCGTCGCCCAGCAGCCGCACCGATAGAGTGGTGAACGCCAGCAAGCCCAGCAGCGCCGCGAAAATCAGATCGCTCGCTGACGGCACCACCCACGGCACCCACGCCGGAGGCAGGTCTTCGCAGCCGAAGTTCTAGAGCCCATTGCCATCGCGCTGAATCTTATAGAGTAGGAGCTTGATCGGCAAGATGAAGATCAGCAAGATGAAGATCAGCAAGGGAAGATCAGCTGGAGAATGAACGAGAAGTTACATCGCGTCGTAATTGTGGGCTCCGGCTTCGGTGGCCTGAACGCGGCCCAGGCGCTGGCCAGCGCGGCGGTAAGCATCACGGTCATCGACCGGAAAAATCATCACACCTTCCAGCCGCTGCTCTACCAGGTGGCCACGGCCGGTCTCTCGCCCGGTGAGATCGCCGCTCCCATCCGCTCCATTCTGCGCCATCATAAGAATGTCGAGGTGCTGATGGCAGAGGTTACGGGCTTCGATCTAGAGCGCCGCGTGGTGCAGACTGCCGTGCAAGCCGATTCGCAAAATGCCGCGCAAAATGAAGTTCAGGAAATTCCCTACGATTCGCTCATTGTCGCCGCCGGCGCCAGCCATGCCTATTTCGGCCACGACGAATGGGAAGCTTTCGCGCCCGGTCTCAAGACCATTGAGGACGCGCTCGAAATCCGCCGCCGCGTTCTGCTCGCCTTCGAATTAGCCGAACGCCGCGCCTGGTCCGGCGAGAACCATGATGGCGACAGCCAGGATGCGGGGAATCACGATGTCCAGAACCGTGATGTGCAGAATCATGATGTGCGGAGTCACGACAACGACCCGCTGAACTTCGTCGTCGTCGGAGCGGGCCCCACCGGGGTCGAACTCGCCGGAACGCTCGCCGAAATCTGCCGCCACGCCCTCGCGCAGGATTTCCGCACCATCGATCCCCGCCGCGCCCGCATTCATCTCATCGAAGGCGGACCGCACGTGCTCCCCGCCTATCCCGAAGATCTCTCGCGCAGCGCTCTCGAGCAACTGCAGCGCCTCGGCGTCGAGGTGCTCACTTCGACCATGGTTACGAACGTCGAGCCCGGCGTGATTTACATGGGCGACAACGAAGATGAACGCGGCCGTCATCCTCTGGGCCGCGGGCGTTGCCGCGTCACCGCTCGGCAAAAAGCTTGGCGTGCCCATCGACCGCGCCGGACGCGTGCTGGTCAATCCCGATCTCAGCCTTCCCAATCATCCCGAAGTTTTCGTCATCGGAGACCTCGCCGCCCTGAAAGACGCATCAGGCAAACTGTTGCCGGGTGTCGCGCCCGTGGCTATCCAGGAGGGCCGGTACGTAGCCAAGCTGATTCGCCGCGAGATGCCGCGGCGATCGAAGGAAGCCGCGCCCCGCTCGCCCTTTCACTATTTCGATAAAGGCAGCCTTGCCACCATCGGCCGCTCCGCCGCAATCGCCCAGTTCGGCAGGATTCATATCTCCGGATTCATCGCGTGGCTGGCATGGCTGTTCGTCCACATTCTTTTTCTGATTGGTTTCCGAAACCGTGTGCTGGTCTTCATCCAGTGGGCGTGGTCGTATTTCACCTACGAACGCAGCGCGCGCCTCATCACCGGCAGCACCAGTCTTCCCGGCTGGAGCGACGCGAACTCCGGGATTTCCAACGCCAGCCGAAGCCGAAGAAATCTCTGCCGCGACTCGCAAATAAGAGTAAGAATATGGTTGTAGGTCGACTCTGTGAAAAGCTGGTTCCATCTTGCGGATTGTTCTCGGCCTCGTGGCGGCTCTAGCTCTCAGTTCCACCTCGTCCGCCGAAGTTCTCAAAATCGTCGTCAACGACACCATTCAGCCCATCACTGAGGAATACATCGCCCGCGCCATCGACGAAGCCCAACGCCGCAACGATCAAGCCGTATTGATCGAGATCAATACGCCTGGAGGCCTGGTCGAATCCACTCGCCACATCATCGACAAGATCACTTCATCGCAAGTCCCGGTCATCGTCTACGTGGCGCCCAGCGGCAGCCGCGCCGGTTCGGCGGGAATCTTCATTCTCGAAGCGGCCGACGTAGCGGCCATGGCTCCCGGCACCAACGCCGGAGCGGCGCATCCCGTCTTGCTCTTCGGCCCAACCCAGGTCAAGCCCGACGACGAAATGAAGCAGAAGATTGAGAACGATGCCGCTGCTCTGATGCGCTCGGTCGTTTCCCGGCGCGGCCGCAACGTCGAACTCGCCGAAAGCGCCGTGCGCGAATCGAAATCTTTCACCGACCAGGAAGCCCTTGCGCAGCACCTGATCGACTACATCGCGCCCAGCCAGGACGATCTTTTCCGCCAGATGGAGGGTAAAAGCTTCAAGCGCTTCAACGGCCAGGAGGCCACGGTGAATCTCTCCGGCCAGCCCGTCGTAGCTTTCGGCATGACCCTCAAAGAACAGATCCTCGACTATCTGATGGATCCCAACATCTCGTTCATTCTGCTCGCCATCGGCGCCCTCGCGCTGTACGCCGAATTCAATCATCCCGGCGCGGTGGTTCCCGGCACCGTGGGCGTTGTCTTTATCTTGCTCGCGCTCTTTGCCTTGAATTTGCTGCCCACGCGCTTTGCCGCGCTGGGCCTCATTCTTGGCGCGTTCGCACTTTTTGCCGCGGAAGCCAAATTCGCCACTCACGGCGTGCTCACCATCGGCGGCATCACTCTGCTTCACCCTCGGAGGCTTGCTCCTCGTCGATTCGCCCATCCCGGAAATGCGCGTCCACCTGCTCACCGCGCTCGCGGTCAGCATTCCTCTTGGCGTGATAACGGCATTCCTGATGAGCATCGCCCTCAAAGCCCGCCGCAACAAAATGGTCTCCGGCGCGCAAGGAATTATCGGCGAAACCGGAATCGCGCAAACCGATCTCTGCCCGCGCGGAAAAATCTTCGTCCACGGCGAACTCTGGGATGCCGTTTCCTCCGCTGACGTGTCTTCAGGGCAGTCCGTCGTGGTGCGGCGCATCGACGGGCTGCTGCTTCAAGTCGAGCCTCTGGCCGTAGCGCCATCAGCGGCCGCGCCGGCCATCACCCGCTAAGGCCGCCGCGCACCAGCGCAAGCAACGGCCGGCAGCCCGAATTCCGCGCCCATCCCCTCTGCCTGCGTTACAATCCGCGATAGGATCGTTGTTCGTTCGAGGTGGAGATTCAAATGGAAATCTTTGGCATCGGAATAGGATTCGTCACTATTATCATCGTTGTCTTTGCTCTTTACGCTCTGAGCTCAATCAAGATTCTGGCCGAGTACGAACGTGGCGTTATCTTCCGCCTCGGACGCCTGTTATCCGCCGCCAAGGGCCCCGGAATCGCCCTGGTGTTCGCTCCCATCGACCGCATGGTCCGCGTCTCGCTTCGTCAGGAAGCTCTCGAAGTCCCGCCGCAAGACATCATCACCCGCGACAACGTTACGCTGAAAGTAAATGCGGTCATCTTTCTGCGCGTAATCGATCCCAGCAAAGCCGTGGTCGAAGTTTCCAACTACGTCTACCAGACTTCGCAATTCGCCCAGACCACGCTGCGCTCCGTGCTCGGCGAGCAGGAACTCGACGAACTCCTCGCCCACCGCGAAAAAATCAACCTGCGCCTGCAAAGCATTCTCGACCAGCACACTTCCCCCTGGGGCGTGAAGGTGACGAACGTCGAGGTGAAGCAGGTCGACATGCCGGAATCCATGCTGCGGGCCATGGCCAAGCAGGCCGAGGCCGAGCGCGAAAAGCGTTCCAAGATTATTCACGCCGAGGGCGAGTTCTCAGCCGCGCAGCGACTGGTGGACGCAGCCCATCTGCTGGCTACCGAACCGGTCAGCGTGCAACTCCGCTACCTGCAGACCCTGACCGAAATCGGCGTCGAGAAAAATACCACGGTCATCTTCCCCGTTCCCGTGGACTTCTTCTCCGGCCTGCAGAAGCTGCTGGGCAAGGGCGATGACAAGGCTGGGGCATAAAGGCGGAAGACCGGCGCTTCGGCGCTGCGGAAAGAAACGTGCAATAAGCGGGCTTTAGCCCTGAGGTACATGTTTGCGATGGATCCAGAACAAGACACTGAAATCACATTAGGCACAGCGAAACTTCTCACCCTGTTCTTCGGTCTGGTGGTGGTCTGCGCGGTTTTCTTCGCGCTCGGCTATACCCTCGGCCGCAAGTCAGACATCGGACTCACGGCCCCCAGCGCCGCAACTCCTCTGCAACCCGCGTCCAGCGGCCTCAAACCCGCCGGCTCGGCGTCCCCTCAACCCGCCGCCCCGATGACCTTTTACAAAGCGGTCGAGCAAAAGGACGCCAATGCGCAGCTGACGCCCGCCTCCGCCGACGCAAACTCGTCCAATCCCGCGGCAACCGGTCAAACCACATCTTCACCCGGCGCGTCTTCCCCCGTGGCGTCTTCATCTGGAACTCCGGCCCCGGGAACGCCCTCCACGGGAACGCCAGCGCAGCCCTCGCAGAACGGCAACCCGCCCGATCCTATGGCAGCGATCCCCAGCACCCCTTACTTCGTGCAGGTCGCCGCCGTCACCAAGCAGGAAGACGCCGAAGCCCTGGTCGACGCCCTTAAGAACAAGCAGTATCCCGCATTCGTAGCCACCAACTCCGCCAACGAAAAGTTATTTCGCGTTCAGGTTGGCCCCTTCCCCGACGTCAAAGACGCGGAAGCAACGCGTTCCCGGCTCATCAACGACGGATACAATCCGATCGTCAAGAAATAAAGACTGAAACAATCAGCAGTAAAAATCGGCAGCACGATAAAGATCGAAACTCTATGAAGCCCGATCCTCTGTTGAACCGCCGTGTCATCTTCAAGCTCCACGGCATGGACCCACTCGACTCAACCATTCTCAAGCAGGATGCCACCGGCTATTGGATCCGCGGCGGCACTCTGGCTCCTCACCTCGACCAGTCGAATTGTTCCCAGAATAATGATGTGCGCTTCCTCGAGTTCGCCCGCATCGAGTGGCTGCGAGCGCCGCGACGGCGCGTCTAATATTGACAACCGTCAATTTAACAGCTATTCCTAGTCCCCATGACCTCGCCCACATCACTCGACCACACGCTGCACGCCATTGCCGATCCCACGCGCCGCCGCATCCTAGGGGCCCTCAAACAACGCGGCCCAGCTGCCACCAGCATTCCCGCAGTCGCAAAGCACGCCGGGCTCTGCGCCGGCGACATCGAAGAGCGCGTGCGCCTCTCCCAGCCAACCATCTCGCATCACATGGCCATTCTCACCAAGTCCGGCTTGGTCGAGGTAGTCAAGCAGGGCCAATGGCGCTGGTACCGCCGCAACGAAAAGGCCCTTCGCCGATTGGTGAAGAGCCTGCGCACTCAACTTTAATTCCAGACGAATTGTCATCCCGAGCAGGGCGAGGGATCTTGGTTCTTGCCTGTCGCATAGGCCGTGCCGCTGCGAGCGAACACCAAGGTCCCCCGCTTCGCTCGGGATGACAAGCATTGCTCTGACAAGCAGTGCTCGTTGGAAGTTCTAGTTGGTGCCGGAAGCCGCGCTTTTGGCCTTCTGCAGCAGCCGTCGCGCCTGCGAAATCAGTTCCGCCACTTCGAAGGGTTTTACCAGATAGGGTATGTTGTTCTCCTGCAGAAACGCCCGCTCATCGCCCTGCTCCACGCCGTTGGAGAACGTAAACAGCACATGTTTTTCCATGTCGGAGCAATTCTTCCTGAGCCAGAGGAAAGCTTCTTTCGCGTTCCAGTCCGATGGCATTTTGCCGCTCATGATGACCGCATCGAAGGGCTCGGAGAGCAACCGCGTCTTCACGTCGTCGCTCCTGCTGGCCGTCACCACGTTGGCCCCAGCGCCGCTCAGCACGTCGCGCTCGAATTCAAGCACTGCCTCTTCTTCCTCCACCAGCAGCACCCGGCCCTGAATGGCTCCCTCGCGCTTCGGCGCAGTGACCACAGGAGCTTCCACAACTGTTCCGGCCGTCGCCGCCATCGGCAGCCGCACTTCGATCACCGCTCCGCCCTCAGCCGCGTTGTGCGCCGTGATGTCGCCGCCGTGCTCCTTCACAATCCCGTAGCAGATGCTCAACCCGAGCCCCGTTCCCTTCCCAACATTTTTTGTCGTATAGAAAGGATCGAAAATTCTCTTGGGATCTTTGATCCCCGGACCATCATCTGCAAACTGTGCGCACACGTCGCCCTTCTCGCAATACACCCGGATCTTCAACTTCCCGGCGCGCCCGGTCTCGAGCACCGCATCCACGGCATTGTTGATGATGTTCAGAAATACCTGTTCAATCTGGTGCGGATCGGCCACTACCATCGCCGCATCCGAGCCCAGATCTTTTTGTACGTCGATGTTGTTGACCTTCAAATCGTAGTCGCGCAGCGTCAACGTCTCTTCCAGCACCCTCCGGATGTCGACTTCCGACCGCTCCGGCTTCCTCTGCCGCGCGAACGAAAGCAGGTTCTGCACCACCCGGTGCGTGCGCTGGGCCTGCTTGAACATCTTGCCCACATAATCCTGTGCGCGCTCGCTCAATCCTTCGCTCTCAAGCAACTGCGCATAGCCCAGAATCGCGGTCAGGGGATTATTCAGCTCGTGGGCCACGCCCGCAATCAACTGCCCCACGGCCGACATTTTCTCGCTCTGCAAAAGCTGTTCCTGCGTGCGCCGCAAGTCTTCGTACGCCTTGCAGGTTTCTTCGTAGAGCCGGACTTTTTCAATTGTTGTGGCCAGCTGCCGGCTGATTGCCACCATCAGGTTCTCTTCCCCGCTGGAATATTGATACTCCGCGTGGCTGCGCAATCCCATCATGCCGATCGGACTGTCCTTGCCCCAGAACAGCACCCAGATCCACGCACCATCGCTGTCCGATCGAATAAACCCCGCCACAGTTCCGGTGAGATGCGGCAGGTACTCCGCCGTGATCACTTCGGCTCGCGACCGCATCACAAGATCGCCGAAACCCTCCGCAAAACTAATTTCCGCCGGCCGCGACTTGTCCCGGCTGCTCGGTCCCCACGCCGCCCGCCGCCGATACGTTGGAGCATCTGAATCGGAAAGGTACACCGCTCCGCTTTCCGCCCCGAACAACGAAACCACCTGCCGCAGCGTCAGGTTTAGAATTTCATCCAGATCGAAAGACTGCGTCGCTACCACCGCCATCGCATTCAGAGCATTCAGCTCGCGGTTGCGCCGCCGCATCTCATCTTCGGCGCGCCGTTTCTCTGTCACATCCAGCACAAATCCCTGATAGCGTTCCACCTTGCCCGATGTGTCCCGCGTGGCGAAACTGCTTTCCGAGGCCAGCAGCAGCGTGCCATTCTTGCGCCGCATCGTCACTTCGAAATTCCGCACGTAATTCTGCAGATCGATGTCCCGATGAAACGCGTCGCGCTGTCCCGCATCCACGCGAATATCCTCGTCGAGATTCAGCGGCAGCACCTCTTCCCGGCTTTCATATCCCAGCATGCGGACAAACGCGTCGTTGCAGTCGAGCAAACGCCCGCTCGGCGTCGCCACATACACCCCTTCCTGCACCTGCTCGAACAGCAGGCGGTATTTCTCTTCCGCCGACCTGCGCTCCGTGATGTCGCGCACGATGTGGATCGTGCCCTTCTGCTTGCTTCCCTGCTCCGAATACGAAGAAGTGGAAACCATCGAGAATCCGCCGAAACACGGGTCAGCTCCTTCGCTGATTTCTTCGCTCCCGCGCGCGCAATAAGGGCATCCGGTCCATTCGCCCAGCCCATGCGGCAATACCGATTCGCAGGTGCTGCCGATCACGTCCGCCGACGCCAGCTGCACCTGCTCCAGCAGAATTTGATTGGCCTTGATGATGCGGAACTCAGCATCGTGCGCCAGGATAATGTCATGCACCGAGTCAAACGTGTTGCGCCACTGCCGCTGCGAGCGCAGCGCCTGCTCGAGCAACCGGAAATTCTCGATCGCGATTCCCAGCTGCCGTCCGCAAGTCTCCAGAAAGTCCAGTTCCTCGGCCGTCAGCTTCCGCGCCCGGGCGCTGCCCAGAATGATCAGGCCGATCGACGACTTCTTCCCCACCACCGGCACCATCACCACATGACCCAGCTTTTCGGAAGCAAGCAGCCCCACATCTTCCGGGATCGCTTCACTCGCCGCGGCCACGACTGGCCTGCCCCGCTCCATCATCTGCGAAACCGTTTCCGTCAACTCCGCGAAACCCGCTTCCCGCAAAAAGTCAGCCGAAACCCCCACCGCATGCGTCGCCACCAGGTGTCCGCCCTCGATCAAGCGGAACCATGCCGCCTTGCTCTTGGTCAGCCGCTGCAATTCTCCCAGTGAGTCTTCCATCATGCCGCCCTGTTGCTGCGCCAGCACAATGTTCTCGGTCAAAGCCCGGAGCACTTTCAGCCGCTGGTCTCGCGCCCGGGTTTCTCCAAACACAATCAGCAACATGCTCAGTCCCAGCAGTACATCCGCAATCGCACCAAGTCCCGCTGGAATCTGATTCGTGAAGGGCGGCCAATCCAGGTGCTGCGCCAGCAGGCAACTTGCAAGGAGCCATGCCCCCAGCTCCCAACGCCCTTTGCGGGCACGCAATAAGGAAATCGCCGCCGTTACCAGAATGATTTGGTAGGAAACTTCCAGCGCGAACCGCAAAGGCAGAGAATCCGGCCACAACACTACGCGCGCCACCGCAAACCCCGCCACACTTACAGTGATCACGACCAGTGGAACCAGCAGATCCCGTCCCCGGATGTAAACCAGGATCGCCCCTGCGAACAGTCCAATCGCGACCACGAACGCCGACTGCACCACCGCCGGAACAAATCGTTCCGGAATCCCCATCGCGGCCCCGTGCACGCCCGCCAGCCGCGAAGTCACCAGCAGCACCCAGCCTGCCGTCCAGATCAAGAGATAGCGTTGCCGCAGCGCGCACAGCACCACCACCGACGCTGCCAGCATCAGCAGCAGCGCCCACTCCCCGGCCTTCAGCCCGGCCAGCGCCGGCTGCGCGGTAGTGTTCCAGATCGACCAGAGGGAAACGTTCATCTTGATTTCTTCAGGCGCACACCCCAGACGTAACAGTGCCCTGCTTTTGAATATCATGGCCCGGCCCTTTATCCATGCGTTTTCAAGCCCTGTATGGTTACTTTCGGCACCTAGCGGCGGAGCCCAAATTGCCGAGAGTATACTGACTGAGGCTTATGCCAGATCGCATTCTCGTAGTTGACGATGAAGAGGCAATCCGTGAGATTGTCTGCGCCATCCTCGCAGCCGCCGGCTATCACTGGAAGCAGGCCAGTTCCGGCATGGAGGCACTCGCCCTGCTTAATTCCGGCGAGGAATTCGAACTCATGCTCTCCGACCTGATGATGGCTGACCTCGACGGCATCGGCCTGCTCGAGCGCACCAAAGAAAAATTTCCCGACATGCCGGTGGTGATGGTCACCGCCGTCCACGACATTTCCGTCGCTCTGGCCGCCGTGCGCAACGGCGCCTTCGACTACCTGCTCAAACCCTTCGAGCGCGAACAGTTACTGAACGCCGCGGGCCGCGCTCTCGAGAATCGCCGCCTCAAGGTGGAAAACCGCAACTATCAAATCAATCTGGAGTCGCTGGTCAAGGCCCGCACCGACCAGTTGCAGGAGGCCCTGCGAGATCTCGAGCGCTCCTACGACATCACTCTGCAAGCTCTCGGAGACGCGCTCGACCTGAAAGACGCCGAAACCCAAAATCACACCCGGCGCGTCACCGCGTTTACCATCGCCATTGCGCGGGAGATGGGCGTGCCCCGTGAACAAATTCTAATCATCGCTCGTGGCGCGTTCCTCCACGATTTCGGCAAAATGGCCATCCCCGACAGCATCCTTCGGAAACCCGGAAAACTCGACGACCACGAACGAGAGATCATGAAGGAGCACTGCTATCACGGCTACCAGATGCTCAAGAAGATCCCGTTCCTCGCCGAAGCTTGCGAGATCGTCTACTCCCATCAGGAGCACTTCGACGGTTCCGGCTATCCCCGGAATTTGAAAGGCAACGAAATACCGCTGGGCGCCCGCATTTTCTCGGTCGCCGATACCCTGGATGCCATCATCTCCGACCGCCCCTATCGCCCGGCCCGCTCACTCGCCGAAGCTCGCCAGGAAATCCTCGCCTGGAAAGGCCGCCAGTTCGATCCCGAAGTCGTCGACGTCTTCATGCGGATATCCGACAACGTCTTTGAAGACCTGCGCCGCGAAATCAACGCCCAGACCTACCCCTTCAGCTACTCCGCCAGCGCCAAAGGCAACTAACACGCGTCCGATTTTGGCTGCGCGCTGCCTGATATTTGTCATCCTGAGCGAAGCGAAGGACCCATGTATTCGCTTGCGCGACCCTGCCCTCGAAGCGCACATCCGCTCTTGCAAGACTCAACCATCCCGCCGTTCTTACTGGTGGCCGGCCACAGCCCCAACTTACAATTTGAAAGGTACTCACGCAGGAGGCACTCTGATGAAATCCGCACCCTATCTCCTGGCGCTCTGCATCTTCACCGCCACACTATCCCTCGCGCAAGACCACCCCTCCCTCACCGCTCTTCCCAATTCCATTTACGTCGGCGCCGACGGCAAATTTGAATCCGCTCCCGACACCGCCGTAATTCAATTCAACATCTCCGTACAGGAAATCACCTCTCAAAAAGCCTACGAGCACGCCTCGAAAGAAGCGGAGCAGGTTCGCCAGGCCCTGCGCGACAACGGCATCGAGCCCAAAGCCGCCACCATCGGATTCTTCTCCGTGCAACCAGCCTACGAATGGAACAGCAGCAAGCAAAAACTGATCGGCTATCGCGTCACCACCGACGTCACCCTCAAATTCAAAGATTTCTCGAAGATCGGACCCATCACCCAGCAACTGGCCGACGCCAACGTCAGCGAAACCCAAACTTTGAACTACACTCTTGAAAATATTGACGAAGCCAAGAACAAAGCCGTCGCAGACGCCTACCGTCGCGCCCGAAACTCCGCCGACGCTCTGGCCCGCGCCAGCGGCCGCACCATCGGAGAACTCTCCTACGCCTCAATCGACACTTTCGAAAATCAGCACCTGCCACTCCCACGCATGCGCGCCATGGCCGCCAAGGCCGAAGCCGCTCCGCCGCCCACCGAAGAATTCACCCCACAAACGGTAACCGTGACCGCCCACGTAAATGCGCTATTCAATTTGAAGTGAAATGTCGTAACTGCCTATGTGGGGACAGCCGCCTTCGGCTGTCCAGCGAGCGAAGCGAGCCGCTCGTGTGGACCCGGCACCCTTGCTCGCTGCTTTTGACTTTGCTCTTGGTTGTCGATCCCACTCTTGAATTTCTGCCCTGCCTGCTCCTACTGCCCCCGCGCCACTGCAATCCTCGTCCCATCCACCGGAACATCCCGCTGAATCTCCATCTCGATCGAGGTTCCCACATCCAGCCTCACATCATTCCCACGCTTCAACAGCGCCCACCCAATGCCCGCCGCGGCTCCAATGCCCGCTCCCACCCGCGCCCCATTCAGCCCGCCAGTAGCCAATCCTCCTGCAGTCGCCCCGCCGATGGTTCCGTACGTGCCGTTCTTGGCCGCATCTTCCACTTTCTTCCCAGTCTCGCTGTCCTGCTGAATCGTCCCTTCCGAATCCTTCACCGAATTGTCTGCCGCCCCCGGCGTGTTCTCCACCGACCCCGGAAGCATCAACGTATAACCGCTGGGATAAATCATCGAAGTAAAGTGGATCAGAATCTCCGCCCGCCCGTGCCCATGTCCCGCGCGCTCCACATGTGAAATCTTTCCCTGAATATAGGTCCCGGCCGGCACAATCACGCGGTCGTTCATAACAAACGGAAACGCCGTCTCCGCATAAACCGCATCCCCCTCGCGCGCATTCTTGGTCGAGATCGCCTGCTTCAGCAACAAGGGAATCTTGGTCCCTGCCGGAATGCTAAGCGCATTCAGGATCGGCAGCCGCGGCCGCTGGCAGCGGTATGTGGAGAACTGACACTCGCGTCCGGCTTGGGAGCATCCGCCGTCTGCCCCAACGCCATCCCTGACAAGAGCAGCAAAGCCCACGCCACTTCGCATCACAGGCCTCCAGAACCGCCAATTCAGCCCGAGAATACCACGCTCAGCCGCTAGGATGCGCCCTTCCCATCAAGCGGGCTGCCTCAATCCCATTGTCATCCTGAGCGGAGTGGCTGGTGCGCGAAGCGAACCAGCCGCGGAGTCGAAGAGCCTGCCCTGAGCGAAGCCGAAGGGACCCCTTGCGCGCCTGGTCTGCCTCCGGCCTCCCTAGGAGTTCCTGCGACCGCCTTGCCAGTCCCCGGTCCTCACCACTGGCAGTCTCCCTAGGCTCCGGTCATCAACACTCACTTCGACCAGATCGGGTGCAGCGGATGGTGCTGCAGAATCTCGTTAACTTCTTTCGCTCCAGGAGTCTCAGAGTCTTCGACCCGGCCAGACACGGCAAACGCGTATTTGCGGTTGCGTCCCAGCTCGCCCGGAACAATCGCCGACCCACCAATAAAATAATCGCCATGCTCCACCGACTCCCACTGCGTCAAAGTGAAGACCATGATCGGAATGTCCTGCCGCGGAGTCTCCTTCGTCCAATCAGGAGGCCGGATGTAGACGATCGGCCCCCGCTCAACCACACCCTTCTGCGCGTCGCTGGCTTCCCACTGCTCCGTTACAACGGTGTAACCCTTCCATCCACTCGGCAGTGAAAAGCGAAAACCATACTTTGTGTTCGTATATTCGACAGCATCGGTTGAGGGCCCCGCCGCCTCCTGTTTGGCTTGCTGCCCGGCCCCACTCGACGCTCCTTGCACCAAGCTGGCGAACCCCGGCGAGACCACAACCCAGTCGCCAGCAAAGCGACGCGCATCCTGATTTTGAGCTTCATTCTTGATACCCGCTCCTCACACTTTCCAACGCAGATCATTTATAGATTAAATATTTCTGCCGCATCACTTCAAACTTCTGCAGCTCCTCCTGCCAATCCTGCGCAATCCGCCGCGGATCCTCTCCCGCCATCAGACCATCGAACGCCGCCTGATTCCCCAGCAATTCCGCGACCCGCCCGATCTTGAAATTCGCCGGATACAATTTCTGCAATGCCGTCGCCAGCTCAATCCCCAGCTCCGGCGCATCCAGCGCATTCCGCTCGGTAAGAACCAGATTCACGCCCTCACACTTCTGCCCGCTATAAACCGCAGCCGAAGGCGTAAAAGTAACCGGCACAAACCGCACTCCCGCAATCCCGCGAGCATTCAAATAAGCCGCCAGTTCCCGGCCCTTCATCCAGGGCGCGCCCACCACTTCAAACGGAGTATCCGTCCCCCGCCCCACGGAAACATTCGTGTATTCAATCAAAGCCACGCCCGGATAAAGCATTGCCTCGGTCAAGCTCCGCAAATTCGGCGAAGGATTCACCCACGCGAGCCCGGTAGAATCAAACCAGTCCCCGCGCTGCCATCCTTCCATCGGCACCACAGTAAGCTTGGCATTGATATTCCGTTCCGCATTAAACATCTTCGCCAGCTCGCCCATGGTCATTCCATGCCGCACCGGCACCGTCCAGTAACCCATAAACCTCTCATGCCCCGCATCCGCCACCGGACCCTGCACGTACGACCCGGTAACCGGATTCGGCCGGTCCAGCACAATCACCTCAACCCCAGCCGCAGCCGCCGCCTCCAGAAAATATCCCAGCGTAGTCTCGTAGGTATAAAACGGCACCCCGGCATCCTGAATATCGATCACCACCGCATCGAGCGACTTCATCACCTCCGGCGCTGGCCGCCGATGCCGCATCCTTAGCTCCATAAACGCTGTAAACCGTAACCCCGGTAGCCGCATCCTTGGAATTACCCACGTCAGTAGTATCCAGCGTCCCCGTAACCCCGTGCTCCGGACTGAAAATCGCCTCGAGCGAAACTCCGGAAGCCGCAGCCAGCACATCAATCGTCCGCCGCCCCTCCAGATCCACGCCCGTCTGGTTGGTCACCACCCCAATCTTTTTCTTGCCCCCGGCAACCTGCAGCACATCGAACCCATGCTCCTCCAGCACATCAATCCCATTCTTCACGCTGCCGTTCCGCACGCTCACATGCCGCGCCGCGCTCAGCGCCTCGTTGTACCCGGTAATGCTCTCCCAGCGCAGCGCCTCTTTCTCGCTCGTAGTCAAATGCAAGGCCGCCGTCACCGCCGTCGCCACCTTGGTCCGCAAAGCAATCGCATTCCCTCCCCGCGGATGCACCGCATTCGTCAGCAAAATAATGTAAGTCTGGGTCGTCGGATCGATCCAGATCGATGTTCCCGTCCACCCCGTATGCCCGTAACTACCCACCGGCAGCAGATCCCCCCGATTCGACGAAAGCGGAGAATCAATGTCCCACCCAAACCCCCGCAGCACCGGAGCCGCAGGGCGGCTGCTCCGGCCGCGTCATCTTCTCCACCGTCAGCGCCGACAAAATCCCGTCGCCCCCATTCAGCAAAGTCTGCGCAAATTTCGCCAGATCATCGCCAGTAGAAAACAACCCGGCATGCCCCGCCACGCCGCCCATCCGCCGCGCCGTTGGATCATGCACCACGCCCCACAGCATGTGCTCATTCTCGTCATACTGCGTCGGCGCAATCTTAGGCAGCCACGCCGCCGGAGGCGACAAACCGCGTCCGCGTCATCTTCAGCGGCACAAAAATATGCCGCTGCACATACTCATCCAGCGTCTCGCCCGAGACCCGCTCCACCAGCGCGCCCAGCACAATAAAATTAACGTCGCTATAGGTGAACTTCGACCCCGGAGCCTCCGCCGGCGCGTCCGCAAACGCCATCCCGTAAGCCGTTTGCTTCCCTTCCCACGTAGCCTTCAAATCCAGATCCGGCTCCAAGCCAGAGAAATGGATCAGCAACTGCCGCACCGTAATGTCGTCCTTCCCATTCTGCGCAAACTCCGGCAAATACTTCGCTACCGGATCATTCAGCCGCACCTTCCCCTGCTCCACAAGTTGCATCACCGCTGTAGTAGTAGCAATCACCTTGGTCAGCGAAGCCAGATCAAACACGGTATCCAAAGTCATCGCCTCACGCCGCGGCTCCAAAGCCCGCGACCCATAAGCCTTCCGGTAGATGACTTGCCCGTGATGACCAACAATCAGCACGGCTCCCGGAACCTGCGACTCCTGAATCGCCTGCTCAATAGCCGCATCCACAGCCGGCAGCGCAACCGCACGTGCAGGGACAGCCGCCCCCGGCTGCCTGCCCTGAGCGGAGCCGAAGGGTCCGTCCGGGCGCAGCCCGGACTTCTCGCCAGCAGCACCAACCGCGCCCTGCCCAACCGCGCTAAGAACGCAAGCCAGCAACACACCCAGAGCGAACACCACTCCGCACGCTTTATCCCGCGAGTTTGATTCAAAAGGAAGGATGCTCTGACTCTACACAACTCAGGCGCAATGACTCAAGAAACTCAAGTAAGGGAGTGCCACTTATGCCATATCATGATCTGCCATATTATGGATCTCTCGATGCCCGCACCCCGTCCCTCATCCACTCTGCAAGAAGCCTTCGAAAATCAAGACGAAGCATTCGCCCCGGCCCTCGCCATTCTGCAAGAAGCAATCAACCAGCAAGCTTTCCCCGCAGCCTCGGTAGCCGTCACGCACCAGGGCAACCTGATAGCCCTCAAAGCCCTAGGCAGCGTTACACACGCGGGTGCCCCGTCCTTCCCGCGTTCTGTGCGGGAGGGCGGGGATTCTGACGTTGCTATAACCCCCACCACACTCTTCGATCTAGCCTCCCTAACCAAAGCAGTAGCCACCACCACCACAGCCATGCTCCTCTACGAGCGCGGCCTGCTCGATCTCGAAGCCCCAGTCTCCGCGATCCTCCCCGAATTCACCACCGACTCAGCAAAAGATCCTCGCCGCCACGAAGTAACCCTCCGCATGTTGCTAGCCCACTCTTCCGGCCTGCCAGCCCACGAGAAGTTTTTCCTGAAAGCCCGCACCCGCGCCGAACTCCTCGAAGCCGCCTTCACCACGCCGCTAGCGGCAGACCCAGCCACCCGCGCCGAATACAGCGACGTCGGATTCATAATCCTCGGCATCGCCCTCGAACGCCTGGCCGACGAATCCCTAGACCGCTTCTGCCAGCGCGAAATCTTCGCCCCGCTAGCCATGACCCACACCACGTTCAATCCCCCAGCAGAAATCCGCACAAAGATTCCCCCCACCGCCGACGAACGGCCGCAGAGCAAAGAAGAACCGTGTGGGTCGGACACTCCTGTCCGACAACTGTCGGAAGCGCGGCCACCGCTAAGCGGAAGCCAAGCGGCCCGCAGCACGTTCCGCCAAAAACTAATCCAAGGCGAAGTCCAGGACGAAAACGCCAGCGTCCTCGGCGGAGTAGCCCCCCATGCCGGACTTTTCTCCACCGCCGAAGACTTGGCCAAATTCGCCCAAGCCATGCTGAATCAGGGAAGCCCCATCCTCCGCCCCGAAACCGTAGCCCTCTTCACCCGCCGCCAATCCACCCCCCCAGGCACATCGCGAGCCCTAGGCTGGGACACCCCCTCACCCCAATCGCAATCCGGAAAATATTTCTCGCCCCAATCCTTCGGCCACCTCGGCTACACCGGAACCTCTCTCTGGATCGATCCCACCCGCCAGCTCTCAATAACTCTACTGACCAACCGCACCTGGCCCGACTCCTCCAACCAGGCAATCAAACAAATCCGCCCCAAATTCCACGACGCCATAATCAAAGCGCTGCACACGTGAAGCGGGTGGAGCAGGCCTTCCAGGCCTGCGTTAGAGCAATCGCTTAGACCCTGGGCTTTAGCCCCTGCGGTATCTTCTTCACCCTCTGCCCGAACCACTGCAAGCGGCATCACGAAAAGCAGTTAGAATGAACGCGCCCCTCCAATCCCGAAAGGCCAACTTGAAACGCAAGCCATCCACTCTCCGCCAGCTGAGCACCGAACAATCGAACCAGTCCGCCGACGACCTCGACCGAAAATCATCCCTCGAGATCGCCCGCCTAATCAACGCCGAAGACGCCACCGTGGCCCAGGCCGTAAGCCGCGCCCTGCCCCAAATCGCCCGCGCCATCGATCAAGTAGCCGCCGCCCTCCGCCGCGGCGGACGCCTGATCTACGTAGGCGCCGGAACCAGCGGCCGCATCGCCGCCCTAGACGCCGTCGAGTGCCCGCCCACTTTCAACACCGACCCACGCTCCGTCCAGTTCCTCATCGCCGGCGGCAACAAAGCTCTAGCCTCCGAATCCGAGACCAGCGAAGACGACTCCACAGCCGGCCGCAAAGAAATGTCCCGCCGCAAGCCCACCAAGAAAGATGTAGTCCTCGGCATCGCATCGAGTGGACGCACTCCCTTCACCGTAGCCGCCGTCGCCGAAGCCCGGCGGCGCGGCTCCCAAACCATAGCCCTGACCTGCAATCCCAACTCTCCGCTAGAACGCGCCGCCCACTTCGCCATCGTCACCCAGGTAGGCCCCGAAATCCTCGCCGGATCTTCCCGCATGAAGGCCGGCACCGCCCACAAAATGGTCCTCAACATGATCTCAACCGCCGCCATGACACGCCTCGGCTACGTCTACGGCAACCTCATGGTGAACGTAGCCCCGAAAAATTCCAAGCTGCTCGATCGCGCGACAAGAATTCTCGAACAAGCCACCGGAGCCACCCACGAATCCGCAACCCAAGCCCTGAAAGCCTCCGGCAACAAGACCCCAGTAGCCCTCGTAATGCTAGCCGCCAGAGCAACCCGCCCCCAAGCCCAAGCCGCCCTGAAGAAAGCCAAAGGCCACGTCCGCGAGGCCATAGCGCTAGAAAAATAGAGCCTATGTGCCGCTGCTAGCCGATTTTCAAATCATTTTTTGCCTGTCATCCTGAGCGAAGTTGCCCTGCGCGAAGCGGAGGGCAACGCAGTCGAAGGACCCCTCAAATGCTCGCACAACCAAAGGCGTGTCAAGGCGTTCTCACGACGACGGGTGCCCCATCCTTCTCGCGCTCTTTGCGAGAGGAGCCTGCCCTGAGCTCGTCGAAGGGTGGGGATTTTGATGTCCTTGTGCTCCCCCCACAAGCCCGCACCCTCTCGATTACCTATCCCGCCCCAATTCCCCGCTAAAATAACCCATTACCTCGAACTCATCACCCAATGGATAAACTAGTAATCCGCGGCGGCTCCCCGCTCCTCGGCACCGTCCGCGTCAGCGGAGCAAAAAACGCCGCACTCCCCTGCATGGCCGCCGCTCTTCTAACCGACGAGTCGGTCATCCTCGAAAACATCCCGCAAGTCCGCGACATCCAAACCACTCGCAACCTCCTGGCCGCCATGGGAGCCGAAGTCGAGCTAGGCTACGGACGCGCCCAGCACCGCACCACCATCCACTGCAAGAATCTAGCCAGCCCCGAAGCCTCCTACGAATTAGTAAAGACGATGCGAGCCTCCACGCTGGTCCTCGGTCCACTTGTAGCCCGCTGCGGCCGCGCCCGCGTCTCCCTCCCCGGAGGCTGCGCCATAGGCCAGCGCCCCATCGACCTCCACATCAAAGGCCTCGAACTCTTAGGCGCAAGAATAAAGCAAGAGCACGGCTATGTAGAGGCGACAGCCGACCGCCTCCGTGGCGCCGAAATCGTCTTCGACAAAATCACCGTAACCGGCACCGAAGACCTCCTGATGGCCGCCACCCTAGCCGAAGGCGAAACCATTCTGCAGAACGCCGCCCGCGAACCCGAAGTAGCAGACTTGGCCGCCCTGCTGAACAAAATGGGAGCCAAGATCCACGGCGCAGGCACATCCACCATCAAAATAAAAGGCGTCACCAAACTAAAGGGCGCGCGCCATCGCATCATCCCCGACCGCATCGAAGCCGGTACCTTCCTAATCGCCGGAGCCCTCACCGGCGGCGACTTAAACATCTCAGCCTGCGATCCGGCTCATCTCGACGCAATCCTCAGCAAACTAAAAGAAGCCGGAGTCAAAACGAAGTCCACCAAAGACTCCGTCCGCGTCATGGGAGATAATCCCTTCACCGCCTCCGACCTCAACACCGAAGAATATCCCGGCTTCCCCACCGACATGCAGGCACAATTCATGGCCCTGGCGACGCAAGCCGAAGGCACCAGCATCATCACTGAAAACATTTTTGAGAACCGCTTCATGCACGCGCAGGAATTAGTCCGCATGGGCGCCAACATAAAAATCGAAGGCCACCGCGCCGTAGTCCGCGGCAAAACTCAGCTAAGCGCCGCCGCAGTCCTCGCCTCAGACCTCCGCGCCAGCGCCAGTCTGGTTCTGGCCGCGTTAGTAGCCGACGGCGAAACGATAATCGACCGCGTCTACCACATCGACCGCGGCTACGAAAAAATCGAAGAGAAGTTAAAAGCCGTAGGCGCCCAAATCAAACGCATCGGTAACATGCTCCCCTAAGGATCTATAGGGACTCAGCATGTGCTCACCATCAGTCGTATTGATTTTGCCTTAGATTCTGACCCTGAGGCGTCCGTCCACTTCAATCCACCGACCGCAAATCCTCCGGCAGCATCAGCAACAACGTGCATTCCCCAGCGCTGCAACTAACCGTCCCGCGCCGCAAAATCTTGACCGGCGTCTCGTCCGGAACTTTCTGGCTGTACTTCAAACTCCGCAGCGAATCAGCAATGTCCTTCACTCCCTCGCTTCCGCTCACAAACTTCACATCTTCGATCGTCACCCCTGCAGTTCCTGTCCCGCCCAGCAAAAGAAAGAAATCCGCTCGCCCGTCGTACTTCGCGGCACTCTTCCACTCCACCTTGCGCTCCCGTTCAAACTCATCTCGAGATTTCGCCACCAGCGCGTTCACCTTATCGTCACCCCCCGCAACGGCCGCCAATCGGTCCCGGGTTTCGATTGGCGGCCTGCGTCCATTCAAGGCCAGGGCATACCAGTGCGCCGCTTCTTTCTTATCGCCGCTCTTTTCGCAGATCTGCCCCACATGGTCGCCGATCACCCCACTCGGATCCAAATTCCACGCCGCAGAAACATAGTTTTTCGCCGCGTCCAGATGACCTTCCGCGAATGCCACCCACCCCAACGTATCCCAATAGCTTGCCAACTCTGAGGTCAATCCCAAGTCTGCTCGCTTGATCTGATCCAAAGTCAAGTTCCGCAGCCGCGTCGCCGTTGCCGACACTGCCGACTCCGCATAGCGCCGCGCCACATCCAGATGCGCACTCTTCACCGCCAGTTGATAAGCAATATCATTCCAGATCAACGCCGTGGCCGAGATCTTCACCGCCTTGTCGAACGCTTCCATCGCCTTCCCATCCTGTCCCACATTCAGATAAGCCTCCCCCACTCTCACCTGCGCCTCGGCACTGTCTGGCGTGATCGACGCAGCTTTCTCCAATTCCGGTACCGCTTCCTCATACTTGTGCGACTCTATATACGCAAGGCCAAGATTGGCATGCGCATACTTGTCCAGCGGTTGGATTTCAATCTGCTTGTTGAACCACTTCTCCGCCTCCTCATACTTGCGCTGCCGCAGATAGACCCGGCCAAGATTGTTGTAAGCATTCAGATCGTAGGGATTCACTTCAATCTGCTTCTCGAACGCATTGATCGCCAATCCGTCCTCGCGCTCCTCCAGATATGCCAGTCCCAGATCATTCCACGCCTTCTTGCTCTTCGCGTCGGCCTCGACCGCGCGATTCAACAGGTTGATGGCTAAAGTGTAGTTCCCGTTTTTTCGCGCCTCATTTCCGCTCCTGACCAAATCTTCAGCTTTCATGCCGGCCGGAATCGTCTGCGTGTCCCCCGCTGCGCTCTCCACCGTAAACCGCTGCTCGGTGTCGGCCAGCACGGTCTGCCGGAAAGCTCGATAGTCGTCCGCCCGCGCCGTAGGCAACTCTCCTTGCCGAATAATCAGCTTCCGTTCTGCCGTGAAAATGTTTCCTTCCACCTTGTAGCTCGATTGATACGCTGCGTAGTCGCGCTCCACGCTGACCGGTACTGGAGCCTTGGCCGTGTACCTCGCAGCTAATTCCAGCTTGATTCTGTAAGTGTCATCGTTTGGCAGACCCAGCGTGAAGGGCTCAGGCTTCGCCGGTGCCACCCCCGCGTCCGCCGCATCCGTGTCCTCGTTGCCCACTTCCTTTCCAATCGCCATTAAACCAACGGTCGATAGCGGTAATCTCAGCTCCAGTTTCTTCTTTGACCAATCGACAAAATTGGCTTTGCTCACGTCATACGACATAACGAAAGGCTCCCGCGTGGCCGCCGGATCGCTCACCTTCACCCCGCTTACCTCTCCTCCCAAGCCTTTATTGGCGCCCTCTACCATGGTTTGCCATTTCGTTGTGGGCATGTTCCGGAAGAGCATCCGCACCATCAGTTCGCTATCCCCTCGCAGCGTCTCGGTGACTCGCGCCTCCAGTTTGCCGCCTTCATCTACTTTCCCGTCGATCTCCACCACTTCCGTGTCCCGCATCGGCGGGTCCGCCGGTGTTTCCTCCAGATGTGCCACCCCGCCCGGCGGAATCACTAACGCCTCCTTTTTCCGCAACCCATAGGCCAGCAGCCGGAACGGCGCAACCTCCGTTGTCGTGTCCATCCAGATTTCTTCTTTTCCCAGCGGCAACATCGTGATCACATGATTGAACTGCGAGGGAGAAGGCACATCCGGGTCCAGCTTGCGCATGGAATGAATCAGTACCGTCGAGGAGTGCAGGCCTTCGGCGTCCAGCAGTGCCGCCAGCAGCGTGTTCTTGTCCTTGCAATCTCCATACTGGTTGTGCAACACATCGCCTGCCGCCTGCGGCTGATAACGCGCCAGCCCCAGCGACAGACTCACATAGCGAAAGTTCTTCGCTACAAAGTCATACAGCGCCTCCGTCTTGTCCAGATCCGTCGTAAGTCCCTTGGTCAGCTCCGCTGCCTTCGCCCGAACTTCCTTCGACGGCTCCCGCCTCTCTCTTTCCAGACCCGCATACCAGCGCCCCACTTCCTCCCAGCTGCTGAATGTCGTAACCTGCACGTCGGCCACCTGATCCGCCGGCCTCTTCTTTTTCTTCTTCTTGTTTTTATCTTCCCGATCCTTATCTTTCCCTTCGTCCTCCGGAGTCAGATGCGTGCTGGTCCAGCGGTAAATTCGCCTCCCGTTTTCTTCCGCGATCTTCGGGTCCATGCCCGGCTTGTTCTTCAACTTCACCGTGCGCCCTGCCGGAACGTCAATCTCCAGCTGCTCATCCAGCACAATATTGTTTTGAACGAAATCGTACTGGGTCCAGAATTGCCCTGGCGCCAGCGGGGCGTGCAGTAATTTAACGTCCTGATACTCCAATACATCGCCCGGACGCAATCCCGGCACGCTCACATGCTTCTCCCGGTAATCGGTATACACCGGCGCAAATTGCACCACCGAACCGTTGACGTCCTGCACTGCGTCGGGCCCGGCAGTAACCACGGTGCCGTCCGCCTTCAGCACGCGAACATAAGGAATATCCAGCTTTTCATTCGCCGAGTTATAGCCGAGACGCAGTTGTCCCCATGCCTGCACCCCAGCCTCGCTCTGCACTCGCACCCGAAGGGACCTTTCCTCGCGTCCCGTGCCATCGTTCTCGAAACGGTAGCGCGCGCGAATCTGCTCGATGACATATCCCTCTCTGGAATAGTCAGTCTTCTTGTCCCCTTCGTCAGCAGTCACGCTCGCCGGATTCTGCTCCGCCTGCACGTCTGGGATCTGCGACGGCTCTTGTTGCACCCGCGCTCATGCTTTGAGCAGGCGATCGAAAATATGCAGAAGAGGAAAACAAATGCCGCGAAGAGGCCGCAGCGGCGCACAACACGGGGTAACATGCGCTGTGTTGTACGCCAAAACCGCCCCCGGCGCAAGGGGATAAGACTGCTTTTGACCGAGAGAGTGAGAGGGTGGAGCAGGCCTTCCAGGCCTGCATTGAAAAAGCAAGATTCGATTGAGCTTTCCGGGCGAACTGCCCCGCAAGGAGCGAAGACGACCACAGCCGTGTGGGGCGGACACTCTTGTCCGCCAAACGCGGACAGCAAGAACAGGCTATACAGGATCACCGCGGCGCTCGGCTCGCTTGCCGTCCAATTGGCTGCGTTCTGTTTGTTGGGCGAACTGTCCTGCGAGGAGCGAAGCGACGCAGCCGGACAGTTCGTGGGCAAGCGGGCGGGGAGCGCCGGAGTCGGGGCAAAGGAAGGAGCAAAGCGACGGCCGCAGCCCCGGCGAAGGCGCCGCCTCCGGCTTCCCTGCACCGCCAGTCCAACTCCGGACTAAAACAAATCGGGCCGCCCGAAGGCAGCCCGTTTGGTTTTAACTAACGCTGAAGCTGAAAGCTGACAGCTAGTCCCCTGCCACTGGCTCGGCCACTTCCGGCTTCGGAGCATCCGCCCCGTTACCGTTCGCCTTACCCAGCGCGCCCAGCGGAATGAATCCGTTCTCCGCCACCGCGGGTTTCTCTTTCAACACAACTTCGCGATAAAGCGAAGCCATGCGCGCATTGTAAGCCTCATCATTTTTCTGCGGTCCACGATGCCCGGCAACCGGAGTCTCCGAATGATCCACCGCCAAAGCCTGCAACTCGGCGGCAGCCTTCTGCTTCGCATCCCGCGCCCGCGTCTTCTCCTCGCGAGCGTTCTTCGCGATCCCCAGGTTGTCCAGATCGTGCTGCAGTTCCGTGGTAACGATCTCTTCGCGCAGCTTGAGATAATCGGCGGTCTCGTCCTCCATCTTCACTTTCTTGCCACCGGCGAAAATCTCGTGCCGTCCATGCTCTTCATACCACTTGGTCAAGGTCGCGGTCATATGCATCTTCTCGATGATGTTCCGCCACCCCACGCCCGTGTTGTAAGCACAGAACGAAATCTCCCCTTCCTGCGTGGCGTAAGGAATAATGCACTGCTCCGTCCGCCGGAAGTCGTAGTTGAACAGATCCTGGAACCACATGCCCGCGATGAACAGGAAGTTCCAGCGGTCGTTCGTCCGCCGCTTCATCACGTCGTCAACCGTGCGGTCCGGACCGACCTTGCCGTAGTTCTTTCCTGTCACGTTGTAATTCTTGTCAAACTTCCTCAACAGATCCATCATCTTGAAATGCGTAGGCGCCTGATACGGATCGTAATTCTTCATCAAACACAACGCCATTCCAAACGCAGTAAGAAACTTCCCCCGCGCCGCATCATTAACCTTGGCAATATCCTTAGCCAGCTGATCCCCCGCCAAAAACGCAGTAACCGGAACCGCTTCCTTAGTCTCCTTATCAATCATCACCGCCATCCCCGTCCCGCAATTCGGATGGCAACCGCAGCTTAGTTGGCCCCAATCGTTTTTTACGTCGTTGGCGTGCATTAGGTCGGCCCAGTCGCTGAACGTTCCCATGAAAGAGATTGGGAACCAGTCGCGGGATGGTTCGCCTAGGCCGGTTTGGTTTTTTACGTCGTGGGCCAGGTGAGCTTAGCGTGTAACGCTGGGCTTGGCGGCGGTCGTCGGTTACGGCTTCGTCGCGGCCCGTAAACTTGACTGGTTGGAATGACAAGAAGCTGATTGTTTTTGGATTATCCAGCGCGAACTTGATGATTCTTCCTACCTGTTCGTTGTTGATGCCGTTTACGATCGTTACTACCGGGACGATTTCTACTCCGGCTTTGTGGAGGTTTTCGATGGCCTTCAGTTTTACGTCGAACAGGTTGCCTACCATGCGGTGGGCGTTGGCGGCGTTGCCGATTCCATCGAATTGCAGGTAGGCGTAGCGCATGCCTGCTTCTACTGCCTGCTGCGCGAATTCAAAACTTTTTGCGAATTCGATTCCGTTGGTCGCGGCCTGCACGGAGTTGTATCCGACTTTTCTGGCGTAGCGAACTGCGTCGAGGAAGTACGGGCTCAACGTGGGCTCGCCGCCGGAGAACTGCACGCTCATCTGCCGGCGCGGCTTGATGGTGATGGCGTTGTCGAGCATGGTCTTGATTTCTTCCCATGTGAGTTCGTGGACGAAGCCGACCTGGTTCGCGTCCATGAAGCAGGGATCGCACATCATGTTGCAGCGGTTGGTCAGATCGATGGTGAGAACCGAGCCGCGTCCATACTTCACGGTTGAAGAGCCGTGATGGTGGAGCTTTTCGTCGTTGTGCGCGGCGATGTCGCGGCCGGGGAAAACATCTTCCAGGTGCTTCGAGAATTCGGTGTCGATCGACATCACGTCTTCGAAGTGGCCGTGCTTGGGGCAGTCTTTCACCATCAGGATCTTGCCGTCGCGTTCGATGATGGTGGCTTTGATCTCGCCGACTTTTTCGTTCATCAGAACTTCGTGCGGCAGTTTGCCGTCGAGAATCTGCTGGCGGATTTCCGGGACACACTTCGGGCACAGCGAATCGGTGGAGCGGGGCCAGCCGAGGGGCGGCTTCGACTTCTCGTAGGACTTGAGCAGAGGCTTGTCGGACCATTTCGGGGTGGGCGATGGGTTGGGCTTGATGCGATTCATCCGGTCGAAAACTACCCAAGCGCCTTTGGCGGCGACGGTTACTGCTTTCTCTACGTACTTGATCGGCTTGCGCATGTTAGCTTCTGGCTCCTAAATTCTGATCTTCTAGGTCTTCGGTCTTGGGTGTTCGGTCTTAGGGAAAAACTCGGGCAGACACTTGCCTTGGCTTTGCCTTTGATCCTTACCCACAGAACCCTGACCACAAACCCCGACTGCTTATGGTTCTCCCCGGGAATTGAACCTGGTTCTTACACTTTTCCCTGGGTATTGGTCTGGTGTGATGCTATTGGAGGGTAAGGAGTTACGCATCTTTATCTCAACGAATGGGGGAAAAATGGGGTTTAGCGGTTGATTGGGGGATTGGGTGGGGGTAAGTTGTTGAAAGGAAAAGGGGCTGAGGATCAGACATTAACGCTACTGACGGATTTCGATTGAACATATATTCCTTCTAGAGTTGTATTCTATTGGTGGAATGGTCGGTCGAGTTCACCGACGAATTCGAGGTCTGGTGGGACTCGCTGACCAAGAGGAACAAGAGGATGTTCGATCCAGCGTGGAAGTTTTGCAGCGGCGCGGGCGAGTCTGGGCCGTCCGCATGTCGACTCTGTGGCGGGGTCGCGGTATTCGAATATGAAGGAGTTGCGCACGCAACATGCCGGACGGCCATACCGCAACTTGTTTGCGTTCGATCCGCGGCGAGCTGCCATTCTGTTGATTGGGGGCGATAAGACGGGAAATAAGCGCTGGTACGAGGAATTTGTGCCAAGGGCCGACAAGATTTATGCAGAGCACTTGAAAGAGATTGTTGAAGAAGAAAATCGACAGCAATGAGGGGGAAGAAGATGGCAAGGAATTTTCGTGAACTGGAAGCAAAGATGTCGCCGGAATCGCGAGCGCGGTCCGATGCCAAGGCCCAGAAGATGATTGCGCGAGATGGCGTTGGACGAACTGCGCGAGGCGCGGGAGATGACGCAGGTGCATCTGGCGAAAATTCTGGGAGTGAATCAGGCGGCGGTGTCGAAGCTGGAGCGGCGTGCGGACATGTACGTTAGCACACTGCAGAGTTTTGTGAAGGCGATGGGTGGAGAACTGAAGATCACGGCGCGGTTCCCGGAAGGGACTGTGGAGATCAATCAGTTTGAAGATGTGAAGAAGGTGGCCGGGGAGTGGGTCGGGGCGCTGAAGCGCTCTCCGCGCAAAGGAGGCGCTATCGGTGGAATGACTCGGCACGACTGGAAGTCGTGCCCTTCCCGGTCTTGCTCGTGGCGCGGCTTATGCCGCGCCCCTTCAAGGCGGTCGACCTTACGCGGGGCTTAAGCGCAGTTCTTTCACGGTTTGTGTTTGCGGCGGTGGAGGTCTCGTCAGTTCAAGGTCAAAGGCGAGATCAACATCAACGTCAAAAGCGACGGAAGGAGTGTCCGTCCCCTACACGGGCCGTGGTGGAGATGCCTTTCGGAGCCCGTGACGGTCGCAGGGGGTAGGGGTCCTTCGACTGCGCATGACGTCCACTTCGTGGGCGTCATGCTTCGCTCAGGATGACAAGTCAAGGCGACGGGCGGAGTGTCCGTGCCACCCGGGCAACACCAACAGCAAAGGCACCGGGCTTTGCCCGGTGGACAGCCGAGGACGGCTGTCCCCACATGGGCCGGGCGGTTGGGCGTCCGGGGCCCGGCTTCTGTTTTCGGGGCTGGGTGAGCAATTTTGGACAGCTTTGTCATTTTGGGAACGGTATTATCGGGCTACTTCGAAGAGGTTAGGTTCCAGTGAGGGGGACGGCCTCTTTCGGGGGCAGGCATGGGTTAGCGTTGGCCGTTGGCTGCATTTGACCCTTACGCCTGCCTTTTTTTCTGCTGTCGTTCGTTGTAGCCCAGCCCACAAGAAATTATGTACCTCGGGGGCTGAAGCCCTTGTTCATCTTGCTTCTTATTGCAGCGCTGAAGCGCTGCGCCACCCTACGGCTCCGCCGGTCCATTTAGCGGCTTAGTCCTCCGCATCCGTGGTGGAAATGCCTTGTAAGGCCGACGATGGTGTGCCGGGGGTAGGGATCCTTCGACTGCGCATGACGTCCACTTCGTGGGCGTCATGCTTCGCTCAGGATGACAGAGCTTAGTGGCTCTCTGGGAATTCTCTCGCTGGCTCGTCGCCTTCTGGATAATCTTCGTCGATGCAGGCTTGGATTGTGATTGGCGGGTTTGGGAGTGGGGGATCCAGCAGGTGCCAGGCTTCGCGGTATTTTTCCAGGCGCATTTGTTTGGCTTGGCGGTGGGGGTAGAAGCGGAGCATGGGCTGCGGGGTGCAGACTTCTACCGGGATTATGTACCAGATGTTGAGCGGGACTACGTGGGCGGCTATGAAGTCGATGTCGCGTTTGGTGTAGACGGCGCGGCGCTTGCCTACGGTGTACGTGGCGCGGGTTTCGTAGGCGTCGGCGCGGAGGGAGTCGGTACATTTGATCTGGATGCGGAAGAGGTGGACTTTAGGTTGGGGACGGTTGTCGAGGATGAAGTCGTAGCGCTCGCTGTCTCCCCAGGGCTTGCAGATGGCGAAGCGGCGCTGGCTGGCCTGGTAGAGGAAAGCGGCTTCGGAACGTTCTCCGGTGCGCTTGGTGTTGGGGCGGTTGGGGTCGTCGGGACGACTGGGCTCGCGCTTGGACATCGGGGCTCCTGCTCTTAGAACCTTTTCTTGAGAACAGAAAGGCGGAGCCCTGGGGCTCCGCCTGAATTTCGCGAAATTTTTGGGGTTCTAGTTCTATTTTAACATTGGGGGGCAAGTGGGCTTGGGGCTGGAGCGCGGTTCTCTTCTGTTAGAGCTTTTGCGGCATCGCGGTGAGTCGTGCCCTTCGCGGTTTTGCTCGTGGCGCGATTTGTGGCTGGCATCGGCGAGGTCAACAGCAGGTTCCTCACCGGGCCTTCGGCCCTGTTCGGAATGACAAGGCCTCTTGGTGGAATGGGCGCTTTCGCGGGGCTGGAGGCGCTGCTCCGCGAAAAGTACATCTCCCAGGAGTGCGGACCCTCAGCCGCGGTGGAAATGCCTTTCGGGCCCGACGGTCGCGTGCAGGGTTGGGGGTCCCTTCGGCTTCGCTCAGGATGACAGAGACGGGGTGGGCAGCTTGCGTCCGACTGGGTTGAGGGAACCGTTCCCCCAAGACCAGTTCAATCAACCGCAGTCGGACACTTAGCCGCGCCCTGCGCCACGAATCGAGTTCACGAAATGTGGCGAGAGCAAACTTGACGCGCGAAACTTGGCTTGTCCATTGCTTCAGACAAGCGCTACGCGAATCACGGGCTCTACTGGATTGGAGCTTCCGTTTGGATCACCTCCAGGACAACGTCGATCACGTCCTGGGCCTCCATCGGATTCAGAAAGCCACACACTCCAACGGCGCTGGAGATGATTTCGCTGAGTTCGGGTTCGGGTAGTGCGGCAAATCCTCCCACGTCCTGGTGGAGGAGCCGTAGTAGCAGTACCAACCGAGCCACCCTCTTATCCTTGAGATAGAGGGACGAATCGGAATAGGCCTTGCCGACGGCGCTGCGCAGGAGCATCCGCTCGGCGTTGGAGGGGAAAAACGGCTTACCTGCTTTGTCCATGGTCGCCTCCGTTTTGGTCTCTCCAGGTTTCGAGCCAGCGGTGAAAGAACGGTTTGGACTGAGGGTTGGCGGGTTCGGGGGCGGAGCGTTTGCCTGGGGAAGACGCACTGGAAAGGGATTTTGAGGGCGAGCACGGAATGGTCGGCGAAAACTCCGTGCTGACTACGGTGGCATCCTGCGGTCGTGGTCGCTGAACACGGGCGGAAATAATCTTTTTCATGGAATTCTCCTCTGCTTCGGTGATTGAAATTTCAGTCCTCAACTGTGGCCGAACGCCGACGTTTGCCCTGGTTGGGCTCGATGACGGGGTTCGGCTGGGACGAAATTGCGCTCAAGACTGCGGGCGATTGCGCGGAATTCAGAGTTCCGGAAAATCGTCCGGTGGTGTGTCCATGCGACGGCAGACGGGGCCGACTCCACGGCACAGCGAGCTATTCGGTCGGATCGAGGAGTGACTTCAGATCAGAAACGTACAGAGGAGATCCTGGAAAGAGCGGGGATGGCGCTGTCTCAGCGTGACTGCGGGTTGGAGCGCGACTCCGCTGACGAAGCATCCTGAGCAGTGGTTCGGCGCGGCAGGCAAAATTGCTATGGGATTGACAGCGGGAGAAATCACCTGGATGCGGGGACGTACAGGAGGAGCTAGATTTACGGGAGTGTCGGCTTCATTGAAGGCAGTCTCGGGCAAGTCAGGCCGGGGTATGACGGATACGCAGACTGCGGCCGCTAATAGGAACAGAACTAATGTCAAACGAAATCGCATCGCGTCGCTACATCCGTGACCAGTAGGCTCAAGCCGTAAACCCAGACCCGTAAACAAGCTAATCCCGCGAGTGGGTGTTGTCAATGCTGATCTCGGGGCAGCCGGGGCTTTGCCCGGTGGACGGCCGGCGGCGGCTGTCCCACATTTACGTTTAGCCGGCTTTTGTCCGGCGCGCGGGTGCTTTGCGCTTCAACTTGACGAGATTGTAGGCAATGGCGGCGCGGATCAGATTTTTTAGGGCGCGTTCATTGATCTTATCGCCCTCGAAAAGATCGATGGCTCGCCAGGCGTTGCCTCCGAGGCCGGCGTTGAAGAGTTTGTCGGGATCAGGGAGGTTCGCGCCGTGGGAAAAAGTTAGCTTCACCTTATCTTTGTGGGCGTTGCCGACCGCGATCATTCCATCGCGAGACCAGACCGGGCTTCCCATCCACTTCCATTCTTCGATGATCTCGCGGTCGGCTTCAAGGATGGTCTTGCGGATGGCGGCGAGCGTTTTGCCGCGCCAGTCTGTAAGTCCTGCGATCAGTTGGTCAATGCGCTGTGATGGATTCATTGGATTCTTATGCCTCCAATTCTTGTCGCGTGTTCGGGTGAGTAGTCTTATTGGGTGAGTTTATCAGTCGTCGAACGACATGGCCTTTCCACATCCAGAGCCCCGAGAGGACCAGTATCGGAAGAAAGACGTACCGAATCGTGGGGGCGTAGTGTGGGGTGTTGGTGGGCGAGTCATAGATATAACCGATTATCGGTACACCGAAGATGATGTGAATCCAGCGAAAGATTGAGCGTTTGGTGGCTTCTTTCATGACTATTGTCCTCCTTTGATCGGCGATAGCCGCCGGTTCGATTCATGAGTTTTGAGCCGTCTTAGGCGGCCAGTTGGGTGGTTCGATTCCGAACTGCTTTGCGTATTCGGCGTGCAGGCGCTGCCAGCCGAACTTCATCGCGTCTGGGCCGACGATGCGGCCGAGGGGAGTTCCGCTGAGCAGGTGATCGAGAACGTCGAAACAAATGTGCCATCCCGCGGCTCCCATGGCGATGAAGCGGTGACCGATGTTGGTCCAGAGGGTCAGGCGCGTGCCGGTAGCGGAGGCTGCGAGTTCCCACCGCATGTCGTGGTCGCCCCAGTTGTATTCAAGGAAGTTGGGAGCGTCGGCTCGCGTCACGCTGGCTTCGGTGACGTTCACCTTGGGCGCCGCAACGGTGGTGAGCTTCACCTTGTTTCCAACCGTGCCGAGGTTGCCATCGGCGTCGAAGGGAGCCCACTCGCGCAGTTGCTTCGGGTCGGTGAGCGCCTGCCACACTTTTTCCGGGGAGTGGCGGAGTTCGCGGACGAGGATGAGCGTCCACTGGTCTTCGTTGTTTTGTCCCTCGGTCCTTTTGGATCCGCGCGCCGCTGGCTGGGCCCGGTGTGTAGTGTGCGGGGTCGAGCATCTTGTTCTCCTTAGCTTTCTCCTTAGTGGGACCAGCGGGCCAACTGGGTGAGCTGGATGAGGTTGCCGCAGGTGTCGTTCAGCATGGCGATGGTCGAGCCGGTCACGTCGGTGGGCGGCATGGTGAACTCGGCGCCGCGGGCCTTGATCCGCTCGTAGTCGGCTTTGAGGTCGTCGGTAAAAAAATTGGCGGCGGGCTGGCGCTGTTGAAAAATCGCCTGCTGATAGGTTTTGGCTGCGGGATTGTTGTTCAGCGCCAGCTGCAGCTCAGTGCCGTCCGGCTCCTCGGGCGAGGCTACGGTCAGCCAGCGATATGGTCCCTGACTGAAATCGGTCTTCTTGGCGAAGCCCAGGACTTCGGTATAGAAGCGCAGGGCTTTGTCTTGCTCGTCGACGTATAAGGTGGTCACTTTGATTTTCATTTCGATTCTCCTTGGTTACGTTCGCGGTTTGGATCGGGTTGTCTTCTGCTTATTTTTTCTTTTCGTTGGTGTTGGTTGATTCGGTTTAGGTTGCCCCGGTTTAGTGCTGTCGTGATTCATTCGATCGAGGTGGCGTTCGAGAGCATCTACGTGAGCAGACCAGAAGCGGCGGAACTGAGCCAGCCAGGCGTCCAGCTCCTGAAGAGGTTCGGGGTTCAACCGGTAGAGACGGCGCTGGGCGTCTACCGTGGATTCTACGAAACCAGCGTCGCGCAGCACTCGCAGGTGCTTGGACACGGTCGGCTGCGACATACGAAGCTGACGTTCGATCTCTCCGACCGACTGTTCTGACGAGACAAGGAGACTTAGGATCGCGCGACGGTTGGGCTCCGCAATGACTTCGAAGATCGATTCCATTGCCCTGATATACGCCACGGAGCATATACTTGTCAAGGTATATTAAATGGGGGTGGTCACTTTTTTAATCTCTGGCCTCGGTTCCGGGGTCAGTTTGAGGCGGAGCGAGGTCCCCTTGCCGTATCCAGGGGAGATCCGTTCGGCTTCGCTCAGGGGGGCCCTCACGCGGCTGAAGTACGCCGCGTTTCGGGATGACGCCCGAGAATAAACTCAAGCCGGGGCCACCAACCCCGGATCAGACAGGTTATCCACTTTCATCCTCAGCTTTTCCACAACTGTTGCGGTAGAAACATCTAACGCGCTGAGCGTGGAACGCTTCCGTACTCAATAGGATAGAGGCTTCCTTCCGGGATGTGATCTCTGCCGTTGACAAAAATTTCTGAGAGGCTAAAATACGCCTCGCTCCTTGCCCTGTTAAATTTAAAACATGACTCCTAAACTTCTTGATCCCGTGGTGCTGCAAACCGATTTCCCCGACCTCAAACTTCACGCCAGCGGCAAGGTACGCGACGTTTATCAGCTGGATAATGAGCGCCTGCTGTTCGTCGCTACCGACCGCATTTCGGCTTTCGACTATGTGCTGGCGACCGGCATTCCGCAAAAAGGGCGGGTGCTGACTCAGATTTCCTTGTTCTGGTTTGATTTTCTTTCTGACATCGTTCCGAACCATTTAATTACCGCAGACGTTGAGCAGTATCCGCAGGCTTTGCAGAAATATGCCGAGGTGCTGCGGGGGCGGTCGATGATTGTGCAGCGGGCTGAAATGTTTCCGGTGGAGTGCGTGGTGCGGGGATACATTTCAGGATCGGCCTGGAAGGAATATAAGGCTAGCGGCAAGGTGTGCGGGATCGAACTGCCGGCGGGGTTGCGCGAGTCGGAGGCGTTTCCGGAGCCTATTTTTACGCCGGCGACGAAGGAAGTGAGCGGGCATGATGAAAACATTTCATTTGCCCGCATGTGCGAAATTCTGGGCTCGGAGACTTCCAGCACGCTGCGCGACCTGACGCTGCGAATCTACAAGAAAGCTGCCGCGTATGCCCGGCAGAAAGGTATCATCATCGCCGACACGAAGTTTGAGTTTGGACGGACGGCGAAGGGCATCACGCTGGCGGATGAAGTGCTCACGCCGGATTCGTCGCGCTTCTGGCCCGCCGATAAGTACGCTCCCGGCCGCGGACAAGAATCGTACGACAAGCAGTACGTTCGCGATTACCTGGAAGAAATTCACTGGAATAAGCAGCCACCTGCGCCGGCATTGCCGGATGAGGTGGCGCGCCGGACCAGCGAAAAGTATCTTGATGCCTATTTCCAGATTACGGGACACAAGCTGGATGTGTAGGAGTGGGGCCCCGAGGGAAAGCGGCGGGCAGGAGAAGCAGCATGACCGCGGCGGACTGGCTGATTGTCGCGGTTATACTGCTGAGCATTATTTCGGCGGCGGTGCAGGGCTTCTTCGCGGAAGCACTGAGCATGGCTGGGCTGGTGGTGGGTTACATTGTTGCCGCGTGGAAGTATCCGGGGTTGTCTGATTGGTTCATGACGTTTTTGAAGAACGCGTGGCTGGCGGACATTTTCAGTTTCCTCATCATCTTTTTTGTGATTCTGCTGCTGTTCAACGTGGCGGCCAGGGTGGCACGGAAGCTGATGAAGGCGGCCGGGCTGAGCGGGTTTGACCGTTTTATGGGAGCGTTGCTCGGCGTGGTGAAGGGGGTTTTGGTTGTGACCGTGGTGCTGATGGGCATGACCGCGTTCACGCCTACCTCAACCATGCTGAAGACGTCGGTATTGGCACCGTATTTCCTGGTCGTGGGCCGGGCTGCGATGTGGGTGGCGCCGGCGGAGTTGCGGGCGCGGTTCAATGATGGGTTGGAGTTTCTGCATCGGGCCCCGCAGGATTTGACCGGGGCTCCGGCTGCGAAGCCGAAATAAGTGCCGGGGCGAGCAGAAAGTCAAAAAAAGACATTCAGAAAAAGAGAGAGACCTAACGTGAAAGATCAACTGGAAGCACTCATTCTGCAAATGTATAAGAGCAACATCCTGTATTCGGAGGGTGTGCGCGAATTCAAGAAGCGATTTATCCTCACTGTTCTTCAGGAAAATAAGGGCAACCAATGCCGCGCGGCGCGCGAGTTGGGGATGCACCGCAACACGCTGAGCCGGACCATTGATGAATTGAAGATCGACGTGCGCCAGCTTCGGGATGGGGCGAAACGGCCACCGCGGAGTGCGAGGCCCGTGTCTTTGGATCGGGAAAAGAAGGCGGCGCGCTAGGTGCGAGACGACTCTTGTGTCTTGAAGGCTTCAGGGGCATAGAAAGTTAAGGGCTCTCAAAGGCCCGGAGAAAAGCCTTTTCCGACCTGCGATACCGGGCGCTGCGCGCAACAGTCCGCTGCCTGCCCGCTCAAAAGCAAAGGCAGCCCTCGCGGGCTGCCTTTTTATTCGCGTCGGACGGAATTCAGTTCGAAGCTGGTTTGTGATGCACGGGAGCCGCAACCTTCGGTTTCGGCAGCAGGCCCTTTTCCATGGTCATCATGAATGGGTTCGGAGTGTAGGAGGCGGGGTTGCCCTGGAAGTCCAGGCTGGCGCCTGCTTTTGGGATAAGTCGCAGCGGAACCTTTTCTTCAAAGGTGAGGGTGATATCGGCTTTCTTGGCGTCGATGTCATCGGAGCTGGCGGCGATATCGAACTCGGTTGCGGTGGCGCTGATGACTGTGCCGTTCATGTACACCGGCTTGCCTTTGATGGCATTCCAGACGGCATCCTGATCTGCCTGGCTGCCGTTGGAGAGGACGAACTCCCAGGTAGCGAAGTCCATTTTGTCGGGCGGCGTCGCTACCACCATGTTGTGCGCCTGTTCAGCGGGAGTGGGAGCGGGTTTGATGGTAAAACCGGCGGGCTGCACCGGGTTGGCCTTGATTTGGGCGAGTACATCGGCCCAGCCATCGTCTCCGCCGTGGTACTTCATGTACAGACCTTTGGCGTACTTCTCGATCTGCTGCTGATACTGCGCGTTGGGTGCTACTACGGAAGCGCGCCCGGCAAACCAGATCGCATTAATCGGGTCGGGAGTAAGTTTCGGGTCAGGAGGAGTGGGTCCGGCGTAAGCCAGCGCCAGAGGATAGACCACGCTGAAATCCTTTTGAAAATCAGGGCTGCTGTCGACGGCGGCGCGCAAGTCCTTCCTCGCGTCGTCATAGTCCTTGTCGGTGAGAGCGGCCAGTCCGAGGGCGGCGTTGAAAACCCCGGTCATCTGATCTTTCATCTTCTGAAAGTCGGCGTCTGACATGCCATCGGGCTTGGTGAATTTGGGAAGGCCATCGAGTCCCATCTGGCCGAACTTTTTCGCATCCGCGAGATCCTGCGCGGCATTGGCGTCGCCACCTTGCGCCTTCAGGCGATCAAAATAAGCCAGCAAGAACATGGCGCGCTCGTTGGTGGGGTCGGCGGCCACCAGTTTCGTGGCCGTGTCGATGGTTTTCGCCGTGTTCCCCGCCTGCTGGTAGTCCTGCATGAGAGTTTGCAGGGCGGCAATCTTCATGATGCTGTTGGGATACTGGGTGAGAAATGCTTCGAGGCCGCTGATCTGCGCGGCATCCTTCTGCCCGATTGCGCCGACGTAGGCGTTGTACTCGGCTGGGTCTTTAATAACCGGGCGCTGCGGTGGGCGCGGCTGGCGGGCTGCGTCTGCGCGGGCGCCGCGGACGGTTGCGATTGTGCCGGCTGAGTGGCGGTTTGGGCCGCCGCCAGCGCAGCAACGCCAAGCACAACCGTGACCAGAATCTTTTTCATCAGTGTGGCTCCTTGGAATTTACGGGATCGACAATTTTGCATCTGCGTGAGACGTATGGCGACTGACCCATCATTCGGGTTTCGCCGGATTATAAGTACGTCTTCTTCCGAAGGCAAGCAACTTCCTAGTTTGCCCCCGCGAAGCTATTGTATAAGATGCACGAATCGAGGCTCGCGCATAGGCTCCGATTCGGCTGTGTGGGCGAAACTAGACAGGAAGGCTCTTTCCATGGATACGGGTCGAAACGACAGGATGCTCGAAGCGGATGCGGCGCACCCGCTGGCTGCGCAGGTAGCCGTGGTTACCGGGGCGGGCCGGGGTATTGGCGCTCGCCATTGCAAAGGAGTTGTCGAGCCTGGGCGCGACTGCCGTGCTGTGCGGGCGCACGATGAGCCGCCCTCGAATCGGCGGCGCAAGCTATCACGCGGGCGGGTGGGACGGCCGAAGTCGTCCCTTGTGATGTGACCAGTCTGCAGTCGGTTGAGGCGGCGGCCGGGCGCGTCGAACGCTTGTTTGGGCGCGTGGATGTTCTGGTGAACAATGCCGCGATTGGCGGAGTTCGGTGGCCCGCTGCACCAGCTTCCGCCTGACGCCTGGGACCAGATTCTGAATACGAACCTGCGGGGCGTTTACTACGCGGTGAGAGCGTTTGCGCCGATGATGATTCGGGCGCGCTCCGGGCACATCATCAACATTTCGTCGCTCGCGGGAAAGAATGCGCTGCCGAATGGCGCGGCTTACGCGGCCTCGAAATGGGGATTGAATGGGCTGAGCTATTCCGTGGCGGAGGAACTGCGCGGCCATAACATCCGCGTGGCCGTGATTTGTCCGGGCTCGACTAACACTGAACTTAGTCCGCACGCGGGCAAGGATCCGGCGAAGATGCTGCAACCGGAAGATGTGGCGCATGCTGTGGCGATGCTGGTGACGCAGAGTCCGCAGTCGTTTGTGAGTGAGATTTTGATGAGGCCTACGCAGAAACCGTGAGCCGAGGCGGCTGTCTCCACATGATCGGGCGTCACTTCTTGAACAGATTTTCGAACGCCTGGCGGGCGTCGTTGGGGCGCAGGCTGGCGGGCGTGGAAGTTTCCTTTTCGCGGGTCACGCGGATTTCGTAGAACGTGCAATCGTTGCGGGCATCTTTTTTGGCGATGCGCTCTTTGATCGGCTGCATGCACTCGAAGCGGCTGCCGGGATCGAAATACATGCACTGCTTGCAGGAATGCAATTCGAAGCCGCACTTGGGGCAAAGACCGGTTGGCGGAATCGCCTGCAGCACGGTGCCGCACTGGGCGCAGCGGGAAACGGCGCGGGTGCCGGGCATATTCACGGGCTTTGGGCCCATGCTGTAGTCGCGTCTGGCGGGCGGCACGGGGGCCGGCTTTTCCCGGGACTCTTTTCCTCGGGACCCATTCTCCGGACCCCTGACGCGGCTTTTCTTCGCGGTCGCGGTCCTGATATCCATGCTGACGGTATTTGGCCACGGAACCTCCGAGCACGTTGGCGTATTGTCTCGCCGCCGGCGCTTCAAGACAAGTGTGAACGCGTGGCAGTGTGAACCTCAGGGGCTAAAGCCCCGACCCTGACGGAGCCCGGACGGCACCTTCGGCTTCGCTGCAGGGCAGGCTCCTTGAAGCCGTGCCCTTCCCGAGCCCATTCTCACGAGATTTTCCCAGTAGTCCCCGACGTTACAATGGAAGCATGATTCACGAAATCTTTCCCGTGGGACCGCTGCAGTGCAACTGCTCGATCATTGGCGACGAGACCACGCGCGAAGCCATGGTCATCGACCCCGGCGACGACATTGAGGACGTGCTCGCGCTCATCCGCAAGCATAACCTGCAAGTCAAGCAAATCGTGATCACGCACGCCCACATCGATCACGTGGGAGGCGCGATGAAGCTGCGCGCGGCCACGGGCGCGCCGATCCTGCTTAACCAGAACGACTATGCCCTGCTCAAGATGCTCGACGTGCAGGCTGCGTGGATCGGCGTGGCGGCGCCCGGCGAGGTCAAGATCGACCAGAGCGTGAGCACCGGCGATACGGTGAAGGCCGGGGCGCACGCGGCCAGCATTCTGCACACGCCGGGGCATACCGAAGGCAGCGTCTGCCTCTACTTCCCTGCCGAGAAACTTCTGATTGCGGGCGACACGCTGTTTGCCGGATCGATTGGCCGCACTGATCTGCCCGGCGGATCGATGCAGAAGATCATGCAGTCGCTGCATGGGACCGTGCTGGCTTTGCCCGATGAGACCGTGGTGGTGCCGGGGCATGGGCCGTCGACCACGATCGGAGAAGAGCGGGAGAGCAATCCGTTTCTGGTGAAGCGGTAATCTCTTGTCTACGGATTCAGCGTCTTCAAGACGCGCAGGGATGCCTCGGCGAACTCCGGTGCTGGCGTGATCAAGCTCAACACCAGATATCCATCGCTCGGGAAATCGTAGAAGTGGCCGGGATGCACGAGCACAGACTTGCGGCGCAGCAGATCGACTGCCAACTCTTCGTCGGTCTGCGTTACCGGGACGCGCAGGACCGCGTACCATCCGCCTTCCACGTTCAAGCGCTGACAAGTCTTCTGAGCGTGCGAGCTGGCGGTCGAGTTCCGCCAGATTGCCGCGCACGCGATCGAGCAATTGCTGCTGAATGTTTTTGCGCTGATCGAGCAGCGCCGGAGTCGCCCACTGGATGGGCGCATTCATGGAGAGATAGGTGTCGGCGATCACTTCGAGACGCGCCTGTGCGGCTTCGACTCGGCTGCGGGGCCGCTGGTGACGATCCAGGCCACTTTCATTTGCGGCAGCGCCGGAGATCTTCGAAACTCCGCTTAGCGTGAAGGTGAGCACGTCCTGATTCGCGAGCGAAGCTTTGCCGCTTTGCTCCGTCGTGGGCGTAGTCGAGAAAAACTTCGTCGGCGATCAGCGCCAGTTCGTGTTCGCGGCAAAAACGATTGAGAGAATCTCTGTTCCTCCGGATGCACGTACGAACCGGTGGGATTGTTGGGATGAACGACGACCACGCCTCGGGTGCGCTTCGTCACCGCCTTTTGCAGCGAGGGAAAATCCATTTGCCAGCCGTGGTCGTAGATCAGGGGATAAGGCACGAGCTTGACGTCCTGCAGGTCGGCGAGAAATTCGAATAATGGATAGCTTGGCTTCGGAACCAGCAGCTCGTCGCCGGGATTGCAGAGCAGGCGGAAGACGAAGGAATAACCTTCGCTGGTGCTGGTGGTGAGAATCAGCTGTTCGGGAGTCGAGGTTGATTCCATGCTCGGTTCGGTAATAATCGGCGACGGCTGCGCGCGCGCTGGGCAAGCCTTTGGGCTGGGGATCGTAATCCATGGCCTGCGGCGAGGCCAACGATTGAAGAATTTGCGGCTGCGTCGTAGCGGAGGCCGGCGCGCGTGGGATTGGAGATGGTGAGATCGAGCACGCGCGCGCCGCTCGATCGCACCTCTTCGAGCGCTTCGGTCAGGCGATTTCGCGTGAGCTTCCAGTTGGTGCGGTTGGAGAACATTAAATTCAGTGGTCAGGGGTCAGTGGTCAGGGGTCAGCAGAACCGGCGGACTTACACGTGACGTTCCGGGTCACTGATCATTCATCACTGAGCCTGCGCGATCACTGGCACCTAACCCCTGACTTTACGGCTGCAGGTAGAATCCCAACTCTTGCGGCTGGGTCAGAGTCTTGGTCGCATCGTATTGGCGGCGGGCCTGGCGAACGGCGACGATTTTTTTCTGGAATTCGCGAGCCAGAGTCGTCGTAGCGGACCAAAACGTTGTCGAGCCAGTACGGGCCGTATTCCCGCAGCCAGGCTTCGCGGTACATCTCGGCTGAGGCGGGTGGTCGCATCGCGCAGGTCTTCGAGGCGCGCGTTGATGGACGTGATTTCTTCCAGATCATTGCCTACGCGTTCCGCGTCGGCCGGGTTCAGAAAAGCGTCCCAGTAAAATTTGTTGATCTCCTGCGTGAACTCGGCCTTCATGCCGAGCGCGTCCCAGCGCCAGGCGGCCAGGGTCATGTCGGCCAGCGTGTCCTGATTGGCGTGGGCTTTGGCGCGATTGCGGTAGAGCGATTCCAGCGCGTGCTCGGCGCCCAGACGCATTTCGGGAGCGGCCGGCGGCCAGCTTCTGCATCATCTTTGCGCCTTCCGGAGTGAAGGGATCGATCCAGAACAAATCGTCGGTCTCGGTTTCGACTTTGATTTGGCCAGCGCCTGGTGGCCGCGATCGAGATTCTCGAGCGCGTCGCGGAAAGTGGCGTCGTTTCCGTTGCGGTAGAAGGCCCAGTCGTAGGCGTTCTTGAATTGATCGATGTTCGACTCGCCCGATTGCCATCCCGCGGCCGCGCCGAAGATCAGCGTCGGCCACGCCATGCCGTAGATCGACTCGCCGTCGTCATTCCACGTGGTGTTGAGCATGCCCATCGCACCTAGCTTTTGGCCGTCGCGCACAAAGTTGCGGATGTTGACGTAACCCGCGTCCAGGTTCGGCCACAGTTGATTCCAGTTTTGCGCGCCCGGGGCCACGACCACGCGCAGGCCGGCATCGCGATAGGGTTTGATGATGCTGTCGATAGCTCGGCTTCGGCATCGTAATCCCAAGGGACGGCGATCATGTCCTTGGGCAGGATGCCGAGCAGTTGCGGATATTTCACCGCGATGTCGCCCCAGAACATGAGTTGCTTGTGATAGGGCTGCGAGAATGCTGAACACCTTTTGCATGTGATCGAGATAAACCCGGCCCAGGCCGACTTCGTGCGACGCGCGCTGCGGTTTGTCCGTGGCCCAGTTCGAAGGTTTCGTCGCCGCCGACATGCAGGAAAGGTCCGGGGAAAAGCGGCACCAGATCGGCATACATGGCCTTGATGATTTCGTAGGACTGCTCCTTGGTCGGGGTGAGCACGTGGCCGTGCGGGCGCTCCGCGACTTCGGAATAAATTTCGTACTTCAACATGTGGTGGAGATGTCCGAAGGTTTGCTGCTCGGGAAGAATCGTGACGTAGAGCTTTCTGGCGTAGTCGACCAGGGCGTTGACTTCCTTCGGAGTGAGCGCGGCTCCTGTGGGGGCGAGCAAGGGCTGGCTGGCGAAATCGAACACGTGCTCCATGTAAAGCGCGAACAGATTCACCTTGTAGGCCGCCAGAGTGCGGATCTGGCGCTTCATGTAGTCTTCGGTGGGAATGGGACCGCGGCTGATGTCATCCTGCACGCCGCGCCACTCCATGCTGGGCCAGTCGCGAATTGAAACCGCGGGACAGATTAGTTTTCCATCGTCCTGGCGAAGCAATTGCCGCAGCGTCTGCACGCCGTAGAACAATCCCTGTCCGGTGTTGGCGGCGACGATCAGGTGGGTCTTGTCGGAGAAAAGCAGGTAGCCCTGGTCACCGATCGAATCCGCCGTGAGGCCCTTCGATGCCAGAAAATCTCTGACGCTGCGGTCCTGCAGGCGGGCCAGCACGATGGTGCTTCGCACTTCTGTTTCGTCTTTCTCTTTGGAGCCGGTGATGCTTACTTTCAATCCGGATTGGTCCTGGATTTCTTCTGCCAGCGTTTCGGCGGCGATGCGGTCTTCTGCCTGATGGCCGAACTCCACGAGAATTCTGGTGGTTGGCTTCACGCGGAAGCCGCCTTGCTGAAGGCGCACTTCCTTGGGCGCGGGAATCAACTTGAGTTGATCGGGGCTCGGTTGAATCGGTCGGCTGAATCTGGTTCGGCTGAGTCTGGTTGAGCTCGAGTCTCCGCGGCAGGAGCTTGGGCAAACATTGCCGGAATCAGAAGCAGCAGAACGACGGGAAGAAGGAATCGTTTTTTCATTCGTATCCTTGGGGAAACTGACAACGCCCTATTCTAGCGGGAACCAGCGTCGCAGGAAACCTCTGACGTAGAATCGTCAACAAAACCGGCAGATTACTTTTTGTGGGCGGCCCTCATGAGCAGCGTGATTAACACCCCGGCAGCGGCCGCACTCCTACGAGTCCGAAGACTTTGCGCAGATCAGTTTGCAGGTCGGCGGCTTTCACCAGATCAAGGATATAGAGAGAACAAAGCAACGCCGCTAGGATGACTGCGATCACACCCAAGAGCAGAAGGAATTGTTTGATCATTTCGACGCGCCTAGAGGGTCCGGCAAATCTGCCATGAGTCAATATAGCCCGGGTGAGGGCTCGGCGCTATGGATTGGCGGTTTACTTTCCGAACGCCTCTTTGTTTACGACGTACGGCATTTTGGTGATATCGCCGCCATAGTTGGCTTCGAGCACGTCGATCAATCCCTGGACGCAGCGGCCCGCCATGCCTTTGTCGGGATCGGTAGAGAGGCGCGTGATGCGCGCGGCGCTGGCGAAGTGCGGCATCAGGCGGCAGCGGTCGGCAATCGCGGGATCGCGCAGCGGCGAGTCGGCGGGCAGCGGCTCCTTTTCGTAGACATCGAGGGCGGCGCCGGCGATCCAGTTTTCGCGCAGGGCTTTTGCCAGAGCACAGTTCATCGATGACCGGGCCGCGCGAGTCGTTTACCAGGAAGGCGGTCGGCTTCATCAGCCGCAAGGTTTTTTCGTTGAACAGATGATAGGTGGGCGTTGCGCTTTCGCCGGGACGCAGCAGCGGCACGTGCACGCTGACGAAATCGGCTTCGCGCAGCGCTGGCTTCGAAGCCGACGTACTTGATCCAGTTCTTTTCTTGGGAAATGCCGCGGGCGTGGCGCAGGTCCATCGTCTCCTGAATGGCCTTGATGTAGTCGTGATTCTCGTAGGCCGGGTCGTAGCACAGCATGTTCATGTCGAAGCCGGCGCACTTCTTGATCATGGCGAGGCCGATGCGTCCGGTGCCGATGATGGCGATGGTCTTGCCGGTCACTTCGTCGCCGAGAAACGGCAGGTAGGGATGCCAGTATCCCCACTGGTTGTCGCGCGTGAGGTGCTCGGCGGGCCACATCTTGCGGGCCAGCATGCCCAGCATGAAGAAGGCGAACTCCGCGGTGGCCTCGGTCAGGACATCGGCGTGTTGGTGAAAGGAATCTTGTAGCGGTTGGCATCGGCGCGGTTGATGTTGTCGAAGCCGACGGCATACTGCGCCACGACTTTCAGCGTGTTCTTGCCGGCTTCATTCTTACCGCCTCAAAGACCTCGGCGTCGATGGGATCGCGCAGCGTGGTGATCAGGCCGTCGATGCCGGACTTGACCTTCTCGATGATCAGACTTTTCGGCGGCGCTTCGGGCTGGGGATAGACTTCGACTTCGTAGCCGCGGTGGCGCAGCAGTTCGATGGCTTCTCCGATGTCGCAGGTGGCAAAGACGCGGAATTTCTTGTCCATGTTCTTCGTGTGACTGCGGTTGAAACGAAATGCTACACTCGCACCTTGCAATGCGGAACATCGAAAATATCATACGCGACATGGAGATGCTCTTTCGAGTGCAGCAAGTATCACGCAGCTGACATCGCCAGGAGAGCTACGAATGTACTTCCGGGCCGTTGACCAGATGCCGCATCCGGCCTAGAGTCTCACCAATATTCGATCCTCTTTCCTCGCCTGAGGAAAGATTCCCTGGTGGGATTCCGCTCCCACAGTGCTGTTCCGTTCGCGGTGAGGACGGCACCGGCTTCTGCGCCGGCCCATAGCCTGAAGCTGAACAGCTAAAGCCCAACTCAGCGCCGCGCTTCGCCAAGAGAAAAAAACCGAGCAGAAGTGTGTCCCATCACCCTGCACGGAGGTGCAAAATGAAGTGTCGAAATCTGGATGTAGCGGTTGTGTGTCTCGCGCTGGCAGCTATCGCCATTTCTCCTCTTCACGCGCAAAACGATCCCGGTCCTCGCCCTGGGCCGGCGGCGGCGGGAAGTTTTTATCCAACCCTCAACGCCAATGAGCAAGCTTTTTTCAACCAGGCGCAGCTTCGTTTTCAGGAAATGGATTCGGTTTCCGGCGGCATTGCCGGCGAAACGGGATCGGGTCTTGGCCCGACCTTCAACGGCAATAGCTGTGCGCAGTGCCATGCCCAGCCCACGATCGGCGGCGCCAGCCCGGGCCTTCTCAGTCCACAGAACGCGATTCAGAATCCGCAAGTAGCGCTGGCCGCGCTGGATGGCGCGACTAACTCGGTTCCTTCATTTATTACTGCGAATGGCCCGGTGCTCGAAGCCCGATTTGTCAAGACTTCGACCGGCGCGCTGGATGGCGGAGTGCACGACCTCTACACCATAGCGGGACGTTCCGACGCTACCGGGATGCACGCTGGCGCAGCCTGACTTTGCCAGCGCGCTTTCCACCAACAATGTGATTTTCCGCACGCCCACGCCGCTGTTTGGTCTGGGCCTGGTTGAAGCCACGCCCGACGCCAATCTGCAAGCCAACCTGGCCGCCACGCAATCGGCGAGAGCGGCGCTGAAAATTGGCGGCGTCTTCAACACCAGCGGCAATGACGGCACCATCACCCGCTTCGGCTGGAAGGCGCAGAACAAGTCGCTGCTGATTTTTGCGGGCGAGGCTTACAACGTGGAGCAAGGAGTATCGAACGAGAATTTTCCCAATGAGCGCAGCGCGGTGCCGGGATGCGTGTTCAACGGAACTCCGGAAGACGCGACCAACCTGCTGAACCAAAATGCGAGCAGCCCGAACTTCGGTACCAGCCTGGGCACGGAATCGGAAATGTCGTCGGACGTGGTGAACTTTGCCGCGTTCGCTCGCCTGTCAGCGCCGGCGACGCCCGCGGCTTCACTCAATCCACTATAAATGGAGCGGCTGATTTCAATGCCATCGGCTGCAATCTTTGCCACTCGCCGACTCTGACCACCGGCACGTCAATTTTCACCGGCATGTCGAATGTCGCCTACCATCCTTATTCCGACTTTGCTCTGCACGATATGGGCACCGGGCTGGCGGACGGCATCCATCAGGGCTCGGCCGGTCCCAATCAATTCCGCACGGCGCCGCTGTGGGGACTGGGACAGCGGCTGTTCTTTCTTCACGATGGCCGCACCTCGGATCTGATCCAGGCCATTCAGGCGCACAGCAGCAGCGGATCAGAAGCGAATATGGTGATCCGCAAATACGATTCGCTTAAACCATCGCAGGTGCAGGACCTTCTGAATTTCCTGCGCTCGTTGTAAGTGGAGCTTAAGTGGTTGAAACGAGACGGCGGAGGGCCTGGTCAGGCTCTCCGCCGGTAGTTTCGCGCTGCGGCAGAATTATTGCCTTTCGAACGTCCAGCGCGTGGACTTCTCGATGAATTCCTTCTCCCACAGGCCAAACACCACGCGGGGACGCACGGCGAAGATCGGTTCCTTCATGGAGAGGATGTCTGGCTTCATTTTCGACATGTCGAAGTTGTACTTGCGCTCGTACTTGGGCAGGAACTTGCGGCGCGCGGGGACATCGGCGATTTCCGCTGTGCCTTCAACGATGACTGCTTCGTGCGCGTGCTCCGTACAGACGACGCAGTTTGTGTTTTGCGCCAGGTTGCGCGCTTTGCGCGACTTGCTGCCGGTGCTGAACAGGAAGCGGCCGTCCTGCCACAGGCCCCAGACCACCATGGTGTGGGCGAGGCGGCGAAGCTTTGTCCGGCGAGGTTCCGGGCTTCAGGGTGGTGATCCAGTAGTTGTGCGATTTCTTGAGGCGCTGCTCGGCCCAGCTCCACGGGAGCAGGCCCTTGCTGCCTTCGGGCAGGCCGTAGCCGGGCATGAGGGGACGGCTGGACTTGGGTTTTCCTGATCGCGGTGCTTTCTTTTTTGCTGGCATGAAATTAGTCAAGTCAGCGCGTCGGCCTCAGAGATTCTTGCGGGTCCATTGGTCGATGCGGTCGAGCGCCTGCTGCAGGTTTTCCAGCGAATTGGCTACGCTGAAGCGCAGGTAGCCTTCGCCGAATTCGCCGAAAGCTGTGCCCGGAGAGCGCGGCGACTCCAGCCTGCTCCAGCAGAGCGTCGGCGAGCGGCTTCGACTTCCATCCAGTCTTCGTGATGTTGGGGAAAACGTAGAATGCGCCTTTGGGCATGCGGCAGGAAAAACCTTTGATCTTATTCAAGCCGGCGACGAACACGTCGCGTCGGCGCTTGAACTCGGCGCACATTTGGTCGACTGAACTCTGGTCGCCGCGGAGGGCTTCGATGCCTGCGATCTGGGTGAAGCTGGCGGTGCACGAATTGGAGTTCGTCATCAGGCGGGTGATGTGGGCGGCCAGGTCGGGCGCGCATCACGCCGTAGCCCATGCGCCATCCGGTCATGGCGTAGGTTTTCGAGAAGCCGTCGAGCAGGATGGTGCGCTCCTGCATGCCGGGCACCGACATGATGGAGAAATGCTCGCCTTCGAAAAGCAGGCGGCTGTAGATTTCGTCCGACAAGCACCAGGATGTTGCGGTCGCCGATGATCTTGGCAACCTGCTCGACGTCTCGGCGCTGCATCACGCCGCCGGTGGGGTTCTGCGGCGAATTCAGGATGATGAGCTTGGTGCGGTCGGTGATGAGGGCGGCGAGTTCGTCCACGTCGAGGGAGAAATCGCGTTCCTCGCGCAGATGGATGGGAACGGCTTTGCCGCCGACATAGTGAATCATCGACTCGTAGATCGGGAAGCCGGGGTTGGGATAGATAACCTCATCTCCTTCATCAATTAACGCCAGAATCGTGAAGAAAATAATTGGCTTACCGCCTGGCACGACGACTACTTCTTCGGGGGAGACTTTTACGCCGCGAGTGCGGCTCACGTAGTCGGCGATGGTCTGGCGCAGCTCGGGCAAGCCGGCGGAGGGACCGTAGTGGGTCCAGCCCTTGTGCAGGGCATCGACGCCGGCCTCGATCACGTTGGCGGGAGTATCGAAATCGGGCTCGCCGATTTCGAGGTGAATGATGCTCTTGCCCTGGCGCTCGAGCGCGCGCGCTTTATTCAGAACTTCGAAGGCAGTTTCGGTGCCGAGGCGCGACATGCGGCGGGCCAGTTGCAATTCGTGTTGCGTGGTTTGGGCCATGATGACGGGACTCCTAAGAAGCCAAACGGCACATTATACGCCGGAGGTGAGGCGCATCTCGTGTGCTCGACAGGACCTTAACTCTCTATAATGAAGTCGGGGACGCGATGACCACTTATCTTCGCGAACTATATCTACATCAGGAATGGGCGGACGCCGGAGCACTGGCTCGCGTTCGAGGCCTACCCTGCAGCGCTGGAAGACCAGAGGATTCGTGAGCGGCTGCATCCACATTCATCTGGTGCAGGCACGGCATTTCTGTGGGTGGTGGAGGGGTCACAACACGCGAAATTCGTGATCACCAAGGTCGAGGACTATTCGAACCTGGCCGACTTGAAGGCGTTCGCGCGGAAGTATCACGCCGAAATGTCGGCGATGCTAGGCAGACCTGCAGGAGGCGAGCTTGAGCGAAGACGATTGAAGTGCCGTGGTTCCAGCCGCCGCTGAAGATCAGCGTGCGGCACGCTTTGACCCAGGCAGCCATGCACAGCCACTACCACCGCGGACAAAATGCCACCCGGCTGCGCGAACTGGGAGGAGTGCCTCCGGGCACGGATTTTATTGAGTGGCTGCGGCACGGGCAGCCGGCGGCGCGGTGGGTGTAATTGAAGCCCATGGCGAGCGGCAGACCGGTGAGAACAATCCATCAACCTATTTTCGGAACTTTATTCCGAGACGCTGTGTTCTTCGTTCTGGGAACGGAGGACGCGGTCGACGGAGTAGGGAGCGCGGTGGCGGGGTTCGTGGTAGTGGCGGACTTGCATCTCGCCGAGCAGGCCGATGGCTAGCAGGTTCAATCCGCCGAGCAGCAGGCCCAGAGCCAGCATCATCAGCGGGCCGTGAGAGGCCATGACGGGAACGTGGCGCAGGAATTTTTCGACTCCCAGCCACGCTACGACGGCGCTGCCGCCGAACAGGCTGAGCAGGCCGAAGGTTCCGAAGAAATGCAGCGGACGGGAAAGATAGCGGAGCAGGAAGCGAATGGTGATGAGATCGAAGAACACGCGGAAGGTGCGGGTGATGCCGTAGTGCGAAGTGCCGCGCTCGCGATTCACATTGCGGATGGGCACTTCGCAGATGGACGCGCCATACCACGAAGCCAGCGCCGGAATGAAGCGGTGCAGTTCGCCGTAGAGCGGCACCTGCTCGAGGATCTCGCGGCGATAGGCTTTGAAGGTGGTGCCGAAGTCGTGAATGTCGACGCCGCTGAGCTTGGCCATCAGCCAGTTCGCCATGCGGGAGGGGATGCGGCGCATCCAGAAATTATCGACGCGAACCTTGCGCCAGCCGCTGACGATGTCGTAGCCGGCGGCAATCTTTTCCAGAAACAGCGGGATGTCGCCGGGATCGTGCTGCAGATCGCCATCCATGGCGATGATGTATTCGCCGCGGGCATGGTCGAAACCGGCGGCCAGGCCGGCGGTCTGGCCGAAGTTGCGGCGCAGCTTGACCACCGTGACGCGGCTGTCGACGGCCGCGATCTCGCGCAGCATGGCGAAGGTGTGATCGCTCGAACCGTCATCCACCAGCACGATTTCGAAGGTCTCGCCCGCGGCCTCCATCACCGCTTTCAGGCGGTCGTAGAGGTCGGTGACGTTCTCCTGCTCGTTGTGCAGAGGGACGACGATGGAGTACTTGGGCACGGTCTTTTTATTATAGCCCGAAACGCAGTTCTCGAGTTCCCAGTTCTCAGTTCTCGGCGAACCCCCAAGAGTAACCAACTGAGAACCACGATCCGAGAGCTGGGAACTAAGGACTGAGAACTCGCCTGTCAGCCTTATTCCTTGAGCTTCAGCCGGGACTTGTTCTCTTCCATGAACTTCTTTATATCCTCGGCGGCACCCAGCAGGCGATTCCATTGCTCGTAGTAAAGCGTGACCGGGAAACGGCCGAGTCCGTAGACGCTGACGCCGCCTTTTTCGCCGACTTTGAAAATCAGGTCGCCGCTGCGCTTCTTGGTCTCGACTTCTTTTTCCAACTGGGATAACCGGGCTTTGAGTTCTTCGTAAGTTGGTTCTGACATGCTTTCCTCGCTTGTGAATTTTGATTGCTGCCGGCGCGCCTTAACTCGCGGCGGTCCAAACATAACAGTCATGCCCCATAGTAACTTGTCCGGCATTGCCTTGCGCGGGACAACCGATATAAGCTAAAACAAATCTAGCCCAATGCAGGAACGCATGCGGTTTAGTTCTCGATGGTTGGCGTGGCTCTGCCTGTCCCTGATGTTGTGGACGGCGGTGGCGGAGTCTACCCACAACCATCCGAACCAGACCGAATCGCGCTTCCTGCTCGATTTGCGTGGCGGCCCACACGACCAGCCCCACCGCAGCTCCAATCACATCCGGCCGGTTTTTGCCGCGGTCGGCCTGCTGCAAGAAGAAGCAGTTATCGCGAAAGCCCGGCTCGAGTGTTTTTGATCTGGGCATTCGTGGTCCTCCTGCCGTCTAGGGATTCCCAACAGATCGAAGCTCTTCGGCGTCGCAAGCCGGTCGATCCCTATTTCTTGCACTTCGTCCCAGGAGGACTCATGCCTATTTCATTCAGGCAGTTGCTCATCGCCATTCTTGCCGTATCGTTCGGTTTGGCTGGTACTCTGGTCAGCGCGCAGTCGGGCGGAAGTTCCGGTTCGATCAGCGGCACCGTCCTTGACCCCACCGGCGCCGTCGTGGCCAATGCGACGGTTGAAATTCACAATCCGGTCAGCCACTTTGACCGCTCCACCACCACGGATAAGTCCGGAAATTTCAATCTCCCGAACGTGCCTTTCAATCCTTATCACATGACGGTGACAGCGGAGGGATTCGCCCCGACCGCGCAGGACGTCGAGTGCGCTCCGTCGTGCCGGTCAGCGTCAAGGTCAGTCTGCAAGTATTGGGGTCGACCACGTCGGTGACGGTCGGAGGCGGGAGACCTGGTGGAGAACGATTCGACCTTTCATTCCGACATCGACAGCAACTTGTTCGACAAAGATTCCTCTGGAGAGCCAGTCCTCATCGCTGAGTTCGCTGGTCACGCTAATCAACGCCGGGAATCGCTGCCGATTCCAATGGGCTGTTCCACGGGCTGGGCGACCACGCGGAGAATTCGTTCTCCGTCGACGGCCAGCCGATTACCGATCAGCAGAGCAAGGTTTTCTCGAACCAGATCCCTCTCGATTCGGTCGCAATCGCTGGAAGTCATCTCGGGCGCGCCGCCGGCGGAATACGGAGGCAAGACCAGCGTTGTGATTGTGGCGACCACGCGCTCGGGCCAGGGTGTGACCACGCCTCACGGCAGCGTGACCACTTCCTATGGATCGTTTGGAACATCGCAACGTGGCGGCCGAGCTTGCTTACGGGGGTAAGAACTGGGGGAATTTCATCTCGGCGAACGGTCTTGAATACCGGCCGGTTCCTGGATCCGCCGGAATTCACGGTGCTGCACGACAAGGGCAACGAAGAAAACCTGTTCGACCGCGTGGACTATCAGCTCTCGACCGCTGACTCGATTCACCTGAACTTCGGCTACAGCCGGAGCTGGTTCCAGACGCCGAATTCGTTCGACGCCGAAAACGCGACGCCGTGGAGTGGACTGGCGGCGTTGATCCGCACGTAGCGGACTATAACGGCGTAGTCCTATCGGCACTCCGAACGGCAGTCCCGTGTCGGTCGGACCGACCGACCAGCGCTCCAAGATTGGCACCTTCAACATTGCCCCTTCGTGGACGCATGTTGCTGAACACGAAATGCCGTATTTACTTTGGGCGCATTCGTTCGCCGCGACGATTACAACTACTATCCCAGCAGCGACCCGTTCGCGGACCTGGGGCCGCCGAGTCTGCAGAGACAGTCCGTCGGCCAGAACCGGACGCTCACCAACACGGGACTTCGATCCGATCTCTCCTATGTCAAAGGAATCAACCAAATCAAGGCTGGAGTCACGTACGAACAGACTTTTCTCAATGAAAACGACACTCTCGGAATCGTCGACCCGACCTACAACGCACCCTGCATGACTGCTCAACGGCGTGCAGCGGTCCCATATGTTCGCTGCCCCGGGGTTCACTGATCCCTCGCAATGCGCCGGTGCCGGCCTCGCGCCAAATGTTGCACGATCCTGCAAGCCCGTTCGTCTAATGCCAATGCGCCCACGCTCGCGTTTTACTCCTGACTTCAATCCGACCCTGTCTCCCTACGACTTGACCCGCAGTGCGGAGCAGCCTGTACACACTTCAACGGCCACACGGACGTGAAGGAGCTGGCTCTGTATGTCCGGGATGTGATCACCAAGGGAAACTGGTCGTTGAATCTTGGGCTGCGCGGCGATTTGTACAATGGCCTCTCCATCGCGCGGCAGGCTGAGCCTCGGGTTGGCGCCGCTTACAACATCAAGAAGACCAACACGATTCTTCGCATTTCCTACGCCCGCACGCTGGAATCTCCGTTCAATGAGAATCTTGATTCTTTCGAGCATCGGATGCGAGAACGCTGTTTTGGCTCCGCTGCTTGCTTGTTCACGGCTTGTCGAGCGGGGCCGTTGAGTCCTGGCTTTCGCAACGAATTCCACGCTGGGATCGAGCAGGCGTTCGGGAAATACCTGGTCTTTTCGGGTGAGTGGATCACGAAGTACACGCACAATGGCTACGATTTCAGCGTGCTTGGCGACACGCCGATCACGTTCCCGATTGAATGGCACAACTCCAAGATTCCCGGATATGCGGGGCGCGTGAGCGTGCCCGAAATCCATGGCTTCTCGGCGCTGATGGTGTTCTCCAGCGTGGCGGCGCGCTTTTTCCCGCCGCAGATTGGCGGCGCGGGCGCGACCGTGGGAGCCTCCGGGACTTCCCTTCCGCATTGACCACGACGAAAAGTTCAACCAGACCACCCACTTGCAATACCAACCCTGGAAGCGCGGCCCCTGGATCGGCTTCAACTGGCGATATGACAGCGGACTGGTGGCCGGCAATGCGCCCTGCTACGGGGTAAATGCCGGCAACGATTGCCCGCAGTCCACCACACTCAGCGGGCAAGCCAGCCGTCCTCATGCAAGATGTTTTCGGAAACCCGCTGAGCGCCGATCAGGAGTTCCAGGCCGGGTTCACCTGCAATGGCGCCCGCGCAACGCCGAGCACTGCCACTGCCTTCCACGTGCCTGGCATCGCAGTTCGGATCCAGTCTTATCAAAGTGCCGGCGCCGGGAAGCCGAGAACGACGACCACAATCCGCCGCGCATCGCATCGCGGAATCTGTTCGACATCTCGGTCGGCCATGACAACCTGTTCCATTTCCACAGGCGACAAGTACAGAGTGAGTGCGCAAGTGACTGCCATCAATGTGGCCAACAATTACGCGCTCTATAACTTTCTTTCCACCTTCAGCGGGACGCACTATGTGACGCCGCGAGCGCTTACGGCGGAGATCGGGTTTCACTTCTAGGGTTGTCCTCCCCCAGCGCCGAGGGCAGCGCGACCAAAAATCGCGCTGCCTTCGTTTTAAGAACTAGACACGCCAGTTTGAAGTACTGTAGCTCTTGGTGGCGCAAGTCACTGCCACGTAGGGACACCGAGTGAACGCGGCGAAATCCATATTGCTGGCGTCTTTGTTTCTCTATTCTGGAAACGCCTTTGCCCAGTCGGTTAAGGAGCCCGCTGCCATTGTGGAGCTAGGAGGCGCAACAGACTGGAGCATCACGGAAGGCGGATCGAGCTTCGGCCCCACCGTCGCTGTTGAAGTTACGCCGATAGAGAATTGGCTGGAGCTTGAGTCTGGAGTCACGCCGCTCTTTAGGCGTCACTCGACAGAATGGGACCTCGACCTTCTTTTCAAGAAACCTTGGACGCTCTCGAAAAAAGCGGAATTCATGGCTGGCATTGGACCGGAGTGGGTTCACGCGACAACATTCAGCGTGACTACGAACTCCATCAGTGGTGAAGCCGTGCTGGACTTTATGTTCTGGCCATCGGCAAAGCGCAGGTTCGGTTGGTACCTCGAACCGGGCTATGAATACAACTTTGGGCGAGGGCATGAGCAATCGCTCGGAATAAGCGGCGGCCTGCTGATCTCGATCCCATAAAAAACAGGATTACCCAACAGAGCCGCCTAATCCTTCCCCGGAGTGGAGACCCCTCGCACGGACCTGCGGTTGCGAATCGGATGGAACTCGGAACTTCCACGTACTCCCGCCACATCGTTAAGACGGCATTAGTATTTTCCGTGAAATACTGCCTGATTGATGTCGGGCCAGAACTCTTTTAACACGTTGAACACGCCGTCCAAGCCCACCTGCGTTCCCCAGCGCTGGTAGGTTTTCACCCACGGGTTGGATTCGTGCCGGGTAATACGTATTGCCGATGCCCGCGGCCGCTCCGGCCCCAACGATCTCCGACAGATTGAAGGTGCTCTTTCCCGAGTTGGTCCTGGTGATGAACAGCCGAGTTACCGCATAACCGGTCCGCTTAAGGAATCCGCCTTTGCCCATGGTGTAGTATCTCGGGTCTTCTCTCGTCACCACTGGGACGATTGCTTCCGTCATGTAGTTCTCTATGCCGCCGTCGGCAAAGTTGTGCCAGTAGTATTTGCCATAGCCCTCAGCACCCTGCCCAAAGGCCGGCTCCGACTTGCCGGCCATGTCAATTCCCGCGAGCCCTGCCACTAAAATGAAATAGGAGTAGTCGAATGTATCCTGGGTCGCCAGCCAGAGTTCACCCTTGAAACTCAGCGGAGGCAAATGGGTGTTGGCGCTGACCGCCCGGTAATTGGGGATGATCCACAGAATTCTCTTTGGTTGTTTACCATACTGGTCATTGGGGTTATTGGCTCTGCGGGGGTGACGCTGGGCGCGGGCGCGTCTGGCAGGGAGGACTTTCCATCCGTTGGTTGTGGCGGGTGGCGGTGGGGACTGGTTTTGCGAAGTCTGGCTTTGCGAAATATCGGTTAACGAAACATCGAGCAGGGTAACTTTGGTGGCTCAGCGAAACTATCGTCCAGACCCGACGGCACCGTTCCTTCTCGGGACTGTTCGCGCGCGCAGGCTGGTTCCTGAGCTTGAACAGGCACGGCTGCCAACATCCCCGCCAGCGCTACCGCCATGCAAAATAATCGAATAGCTTTCAAATCTCCCCCCACATCCGTATTTTCCCGCTCGGGCCCTATCTGCTGCGCTTTTCAAACAATTCCTGCCAGTTACCCAAACTTGGATTGTTTGAATCGGCCGTTTGGATGCACTCCAACGGCAGAAACGGTTAGTGTGGAATCCAGAATTGGGAGGCGTTAGTCGGATGCTTTCTGCTGCTGTTTCTGCAGGTGGCGGGCGTGTCTCTTCTGCAAATAGCCGTGAATATCTGGCCAAAACTCCTTCAGCTCATTTCCAAAGGCGTCGATACCCATTTGCACTCCCCAGCCCGAGAGACTCGACGAAAAACTGCGATCGGCGGCGGGATAATAGACGTTGGAAATGGCAATCGCCGTTGCGTTGCCGGCAAACTCAGGAACGTTGAACATGTGAGCCCCGGAGTCTCTTTCGAGCGATGAAAATACGGTCGATGGCATAGCCAAAGCGGTGCAAGCCCGAACCCCTGCCCAATCGATAATAGCGCGGATCGATTTTTAGTATCGTCGGGTAAACGCCGCCCACCATGATATTGCCATCCACCTGATCGGCGAAAGCCGCTCCATAGCGCTTCGCGTATCCCTCCATTCCCTGTCCGAACGCCGGAGAGGAATTCTCCGCTTGCCGAATGCCTGCAACGATGCCCACGACCGTGAATTCGTAGGGGTCGAAGGAGCCCTTGGCTGCCATGGCGAACTTCTCTTTCCAGGAAACTGGCTTCACTTGCGATTGACCATCCACCGTCAAGTAGTTCGGCATCACGTAAAACATCCGGTCGTCCTTCTTCTTTGAATCTTCGGCCTTCTTTGTATCTGGTTGGACCGGGCTGCTTGGATCCTGAGAATTACTCTGGGCAGACGGTTGGTCTCCGGGTTTATCCTGCTTCGAAGAACTGGTCGCGGGCGACTTGGGCGGATTGGGCAGGGTCCGATGTTTGAGTCCGCGGGGCGCTTTGACCTGCGCAAAAAGCCGCAGAGGATAAGATCGACACGGTCAGTAGGCCTACACGCGCTGAATAGCTCAGTTTCAAATTGATAACGGCTCCAATCCAGTTGATTAAGATGTCGCCGAGGCGATGTTAGCAGTCCACTGTTACCAGTCCATTCTCCGCCAACAGTCTCCGCATTCCCGCCAGAATGTCAGTCCTGGTAAATCCCGAGATTGTGCGGGTCAGTTCTCCCCAATTGCTCCAGATGACTTTCACGCTCCTATCGCGCCACAAAGCGAAGGAACTTCTTTCTCCACTCTACCAGTTAAGATGCAATTGGAGCGAGCGGGTCGCCTGGCCTTTACAGGATTCTTTCGTGGGTGTAGCCGCTGGCGCCGAGGGCTGAAATCAGTTCGGCGATGTGGTCGGGACCGCGCGTCTCCATGGTGATGTCGATGGCGGTGTCTCCCAGATTGACGTTGTGGTAGGCGCGATCATAAGAAGTTTCAACGATGTTGGCGCGGTGCTGGGCGAGGATGCCGGTGACCCGGTGCAGAGCTCCGGGATAATCCGGAAGATGGACGCGCAGGCGAACCAGCCTTCCATCTTTTACCAGGCCGCGCTCGATGATGCGTGCCAGCAAAGTTACGTCGATGTTTCCGCCGCTCACTACTACGGCAACTTTCTTGCCGGTCTTGTCACCAATCATCGGAATCCGGCGATTAACGATCGCCGCCAACGGCGGCCGCCCCGGCTCCTTCGGCCAGAATCTTTTCTCGCTCCAGCAGCAACAGAACGGCGTTGGCAATCTCCTCTTCTTCTACGGTGACGATCTCGTCCACATATTTCTGGATTAGCGGTAGCGTGCGCTCGCCGGCGCGCCGCACCGCGATCCCGTCGGCAATGGTCACAGCTGAGGGCAAGGTGACGGGCTTCCCCTCTGAAAGCGCAACCTTGACCGAAGGCAGCCGCGCCGGTTGAACTCCGATGACCTGGATGCGGGGATTGGTTTCTTTCAGGGCGCAACCGATGCCGCCGATCAGTCCGCCTCCGCCGATCGGCACGACGACCGCCTCCAGATCGGGATGCTGCTCAAGCAATTCAAGCCCCAGAGTTCCCTGCCCCGCAATCACCACATCATCATTGAAGGCATGGACGAAGGTGAGGTGGTCTTGCGCGCTGAGGCGCAAGGCTTCCTCGTACGCTTCGTCGTAATTCGCTCCGTGAAGCACAACGTCACCGCCGTAGCCGCGCGTGGCCGACACCTTGATCAGCGGAGTCGCCAGGGGCATGACAATTCTTGCCCGGATGCCGAGCTTCGAGGCGTGGTAGGCGACGGCCTGCGCGTGATTGCCCGCCGAGGCCGCGATTACGCCCTGAGAACGTTCCTCCGGGGTGAGACTTAGCAGCTTGTTCAGCGCACCGCGCTCTTTATAGGCGCCGGTTCTCTGCCGGTTTTCGAGTTTGAGATAGATGGAGTTGCCGGTGAGTTCGGAGAACGTTTCGGAACGCGTGCAGGGGGATACGTAGATCGATTTTCGAATCCGGGCGAGGGCGGATTGAATGTCCGAGAGACTGACCATGGGAGCGCTGACAGCGGCAAGAGTCGTCATTTTACCTGAAGGAAATATCGAAGCCTAACGATACAGGAACCCCGGCCGGAGCCCCTGAAAATCACTTGCCCGAGCCATGCAGAAAAACTCCATCCATCGCATCGAAAATGACGATTGTACTTGGCCGGGTGTTTCAGGTTAGACAAGTAGTATGGCGGAGAGTCGCCTCACCTTCTCGGCGGATCATGATGCATGCGGCGTTGGCTTCATCGCCCAACTGGGCGGACCTGCGTCGCATGGCGTGGTCGAGCGCGGGCTTGAGGCTCTGGCGCGCCTGGCCCATCGCGGCGGCGTGGACGCTGATGGCCGCAGCGGGGATGGCGCCGGCCTGCTGGTCGCGCTTCCGAAGGCGTTCTTCCGCAGGGTCGGCTCGTGCTGACGGGATTCGATTGCCCGAAGAGTTTGGCGTCGGCATGGTGTTTCTTCAGCGTGGCCGGGAAGAATGATGCGTTGGCGGCGATTCGCTCTGCGGTTGCGAAGATTCGATCTCTCGTTTTTGGGCTGGCGGTCGGTGCCCACCGATTCTTCGATCCTCGGACCGCGCTCGCGCGATTCATTGCCCGTTGTGCGGCAATGTTTTGTGGCGCCTCGCGGCGGGGCTTCCCACTTAGAATCTCCTGGGCTCGATTCTTTCGACTTTGAGTTGCAGCTTTTCCGCTTGCGGCAGGAACTGGAAACCGTTTCCGGTGCCGGCTACTACTGCTCGTTCTCTTCGCGAACCATCGTTTACAAAGGATCTGCTCACTCCGGAGCAGCTGGCCCCGTTCTATCTTGACCTGAACGATCCTGAGTTTGAGAGCGCGTTTGTGGTTTTCCACCAGCGCTATTCGACCAACACGCAACCGAGTTGGTCGCTGGCCCAACCTTTTCGCTTCGTCGCGCACAACGGCGAGATCAATACCATCAGCAGCAATCGCCGCTGGTTTCAGGCGCGCGGGGCCACGTTGCGCCGCCAGCTCGGGCTGCCAGAGAACTCACGCTTGTTGCAGCCGGGAATGAGCGACTCCGCAAGTTTTGATAATGCACTCGAAGCCCTCGTGCGGAGCGGTTCCAGCATTGCCGAATCTGCTTTGCGCCTGGTGCCGCCGGCGTGGGAGCACGACGAGCGCCTCGACCCCGGGTTGCGCCAGTTCCTTGCCGACAGCGCCCCCGAACAAGAACCCTGGGACGGGCCGGCTGCGCTGCTTTTCACCGACGGGCATCTCGTAGGCGCGAAGCTGGACCGCAACGGCCTGCGTCCGCTGCGCTATACGCTGACTTCGGATGGATTGCTGATCGTGGGCTCGGAGGTCGGCATCACAGATCTTTCTGATAAGCAGGTGATCGAACGGCAGCGGCTGGGCCCGGGCGAGATGCTGATTGCCGACCCGGCGAGCGGAACGTTTTTCCGGCCGGGCGAAGTGGCGCGGCTTGTGCATGCGGATGACGATTCTGCAGCCCGCGACAACGGTAATTCCGGCGGAGAACACGGCCGCGCCGACGAGTCTCGATGCCAACCGTTTGATGGCGGCGTTTGGCTGGACGGAAGATCAGTTCCGCATGCTGTTTCAGCCGCTTGTAGAAAATGGCCAGGAACCGCTGTGGAGCATGGGCGATGACGCTCCTCCGGCCTTGCTCTCGAGCCTGCCGCGTCCGCTCTGGGATTACTGCAAGCAACGGTTCGCGCAAGTTACGAATCCTCCCATCGATCCGCTGCGCGAGAGCCACGTCATGTCGCTTGACGTGTACCTCGGCGAAAATACGAAGCTGGAATCTCCGCTGCTTGATGCAGGGCAGATGGATTCGCTTGGACGAAGCGCTGCTAACGATCCACTGCATTGACTTCAGTTTCGACGCGGCGGGAGGGGTTGAAGCTGCCCGTCAGGCTTTGAAGCAGGATCCGCGAAGAAGCTTCGACGATGGCAGCAGCTGGCAGGGCAATTCTGCTAAGCGATCGCGCCGTGAGCGATAAGCGGGCGGCGGTGCCTGCGCTGCTGGCGGTTTCGTGCGCGTGGCGCGCTATGACTGCTGCCGGCGCCTGGAAACTGCCGCTGATTGTGGAGACCGGCCAGGTCATCGATACGCATCACGTCGCCCTCTTGGTTGCGGCAGGGGCGAGCGCTGTGCATCCCTATCTCGCCATGAGCCTGAGCGCTCGCGCCGATCTCGACGGCCTGGCGCGTTATCGCGCTGCGATTGAGAAGGGTCTGCGCAAGGTGCTGGCGCGCATGGGCATCTCCACCATGAGCAGTTACCGGAACAGCCAGATCTTCGAGACGATCGGTCTCGATCCGGCGGTTTGCGAAGAGTTCTTCGAAGATGCCGGACACACGCTCAGCGGGAAAACGCTGGACGGTCTTCTCGAAGACTGCCTCGCTTGCCACGCCGCGGGCTTTGGCTCTGCCGCTGCGGAGTTTCGCGATGCTGGGTTGTACCGCTTCCGGCGACAACGGCGAACTGCATTCGAGTTCGCCGGAACTGGTGCGGCGAATGCATCGCTACATCAAGTCGCCGACCGCAGGAAAATCACGCGTCCCTGGCTGTACTCTCGAACGAGCGAAAAAATATTGCGGTGCGGGACTTGCTCGAGGTCCGTCCCGCGCAGGCTTTATCGTTGGACGAAGTAGAGAGTGAAGTCTCGCTGCTCAGCCGCTTCAGCACGCAAGCCATGTCGCTTGGCGCAATTTCGCCCGAAGCTCATCAGACGCTGGCCATCGCGATGAACCGCCTGGGGGGCCGCAGCAATACCGGGGAAGGCGGTGAAGACCCCAGCATTTACTACGAGCGTCCAGAGGCGAATAACCGCGTCAAGCAGGTGGCCTCGGCGCGGTTCGGGGTGACTGCGGAATATCTGGTGCATGCCGACGAAATCGAAATCAAAATGGCGCAGGGCTCGAAACCGGGCGAAGGCGGACAGCTGCCTTCGGCGAAAGTCACTCCTTACATCGCGCGCCTGCGGCACGCCGTGCCTGGGACATCGCTCATCTCGCCGCCGCCCCACCATGACATCTACAGCATCGAAGACCTGGCGCAGTTGATCTATGATCTGCGCGCCGTAAATCCGAACGCGCGCATTGGGGTGAAGCTGGTTTCCAGTTCCGGAGTTGGCGTCATCGCTACCGGCGTAGCCAAAGCTGGCGCGGACGTGATTACCATCAGCGGTCATGATGGCGGCACCGGCGCATCGCCGCTTACCTCCATCAAGAACACCGGATTGCCGTGGGAAATTGGTTTGCGGGACGCACACACGGCGCTGGTGCGTGCCGGCCTGCGCGCCCGCGTGAGACTGCGCGTGGATGGCGGATTAAAATTCGCCCGCGATGTTGTCGTCGCAGCCCTGCTCGGAGCTGAGGAATTCGGCTTTGGGACTGCGGCTTTGCTGGCCATCGGCTGTGTGATGGCCCGGCAATGTCATCTCAATACCTGTCCCGTCGGCATTGCGACTCAGGACGAAGCTCTGCGCGCACGTTTTGCCGGAAATCCAGAGATGGTCGAAACCTTCTTCCGCGCGCTGGCAGCCGATGTCCGCGAACTGCTGGCGGGCATGGGTGCAGGTTCCGTCGACGAAATTCAAGGCTCTGTCGACCGCCTGCGGCCGCGTTCGGCCGAGGCCGAGCAGAGCGTGGCTTCATTGCTGCAGCCTATTCTCAATCCGCCTGCGCAATTTCCCTGTCCGCATGAGGACTCGAGCGCGCTCCACGTTAAACTGAATCGTGTGGTCGACGATCTGGAGTCGCTCTCCACCCGTCCTTATCGTTTTGAAATCACCAGCGAGGATCGGGCCGTGGGCGCGCACTTCAGCGGTGAGGTGCTGCGCCGCCTGGGGTCTTCATTTGGACGTTCAACTCTGGAAATGGCCGGAGTCGACTGCGAGTTCTTCGGTACGGCAGGTCAGAGCTTTGGCGCTTTCCTGATTTCCGGCGCGAACTTCCGGCTCATTGGCGAAGCGAATGATTATGTGGGCAAGGGCCTGTGCGGCGGCAGCATCGCCATCACCGCCCAAGCGGAAGCTTCAGCGCGAGGAGATGTTTTGGTGGGCAACACTGTGCTCTATGGCGCCACGTCAGGTGAGCTATTTGTCGCCGGCCGCGCGGGAGAGCGGTTTGCCGTGCGCAACAGCGGAGCGCTTGCCGTGGTCGAGGGCGTGGGCCGTCACGGATGCGAATACATGACTGCAGGCGTCGTCATCATTCTGGGTCCGGCAGGAGCCAATATGGGAGCAGGCATGACTGGCGGCCTGGCGTATCTATTGCGCGACGACGCCGACGACTACTTCAACGACGATGCCATGAACCGCGATTCCGTGCGGTTCGCAACTCTCGAACCTCAGGAAGAGCTTTGGCTCCGCCGCATTCTCCGCCGGCATTTGCAACTCACGGGCAGTCCGCGCGCTGCCGACTTGCTTTCATGCTCCGCTCTGCCGCTGCTTCGGGTCGAACCCGTGATGCCTCCGTGCTCGATCGAAGATACCTGGGCTTTGATTCTGGCGCGGCTCGCTGCCGAGGAAGCGCGGAGTTATGGCCGTGACAAACTTCTCACTTCCGAAAGACCCGTCGTGCAATGAGCCCTTTCGCTGGCCGCGCGCTTCCCGGAGCCACTTCGATGCGAAGTTCGCTATAATCTCCTGACCAAACTGCATGGATTTCGATCAACTCATCACATTCCTGGAAGTTGCCCGGCAAGGCAGCTTCTCCCGCGCCGGAGAGAAAGTTTTCCGCTCGCAGTCGGCTGTGAGCGCGCAGATCCGCCAGCTGGAGCAGGAATACGGCGACCGCCTGCTTGACCGCTCGGGCAAGACCGTCAAGCTCACTCCTGCCGGCCAGGTCTTCCACGAGTACGCGCTGCGCATGAAAAAGCTGCGCGACGAATCGCTGGTGGCCGTGGCCGACCACGGCCACACTCCGCGGGGCACGCTTCTGGTTGGCGCAAACGAGGCTACTTGCCTTTACGTTCTGCCCGAAGTTTTCGGAGAATATTGCCGCAAGTTTCCCGATGTTCAGATCAGCATCTATCGCAACTTCACTTACAAGATAGTGGAGAAGCTGGAGAACGGCTCTCTCGACGTGGGCATCCTCAGCCTGCCGGTGCAGTCTCCCAGCCTGAAGGTTCAGGCCATCTACCGCGACCGGCTGATGCTGATGGTCAGCCCCAAGAACCCTTTGGCCAAACTTAAGTCAGCGCATATCAAAGATGTCGTGAAATATCCTCTATTGCTGCCGAAGACCGGCCATACGCGGCGCCTGCTGGATAAGCTGTTCCGGGAATACAACGCTGAGTTAAAAGTGAGAATGGAACTGCCGAGCATTGGAATGATCAAGAGCTTCGTGGCCGCCGATCTCGGCATCTCGCTCATCAGCGCGTCTTTTGCGCGCGATGAAGTGGCGGCGGGTCGAGTCAAGCTGATCGAGCTGGAAGGCGCAGAATTATGGCGCGAACTCGGGCTGGCCTATCGTCGCGATCGTACGCTCTCGGTAGCCAACAAGACTTTCATCGCCGTGGTGCGGCAACTCTCAGACTATCTGAAGAAAACGGAAGCCCCGGCTCACTAGAGGCGCCGATTTTCAGAGAATCGCGTGGGATACGGTTCCGGGTCGCGGGTTGGGCCTCACGAGCCAATGGGATACCTGACCATCGGAATGATCGATCGGCCGAGAAGCGGGGTTCGGCAAATGCCTCGGTTAGTGGCCCTTCGCGACTGTCGGCAAGGTGGGTAATCGGGTCGATGCGCCGAAGAATTCTTGCATTTGGTTTCTCCATGCTTTGGTTCGCAAGTTGCGGCGGCGGAGGCACCGCACCGCCTACGCCGATATCAGGGCCCGCGGTCTCTGTAGTGCTGAGCACGAACGATGAGACACAACTGATGGCTGCTCAGCCCGGCGTCAACTTCACCGCGAGCACGGCGGATGCGGGAACGAACACCGTCGTCGTCGATCCAACGCAGCAGTATCAGTCCATCGAAGGATTTGGCGCGGCTTTTACGGATTCGGCCGCGTATTTGCTCATGGAAGTAGAGCCATCGTCGACGCTTTCTGGAACGCTCAACGATCTGTTCACGCTCAATGGCAATGGCATCGGCCTTAGCTTCATGCGTATTCCCATGGGTGCATCGGACCTCGCGCTGTCGGTGTATTCTTTCGACGACATGCCGGTAGGGCAAACCGATCTAACCCTGTCGAACTTCTCCATTGCTCACGACCAGACCTACATCCTGCCACTGATACTGCAAGCCAAGACGCTGAATCCCCAGATGAAGCTGATGGCCAATCCCTGGAGCCCTCCGGGATGGATGAAGGACCCGAGCTCGATGAATCCGGTCTCAATGCTGGGTGGAACGCTGCTGATGACCGCGCCGAATGAGACAGCCTTTGCGAATTACTTCGTCAAATACATTCAGGCGTATCAGGCTGGGGGAGTGCCCATCGATTACATTTCGCTGCAGAATGAGCCGTTGTATATCACTACGGCCTATCCGAGCATGGGGATGAGCGATACCGTGCAATTGACTCTGCTACAGAACTACGTCATACCCGCGCTGACCGCCAACAACATTCCGACCCGTGTGCTTGTCTATGATCACAATTGGGACACGCCGTCCTATCCGGAGCTAGTCATCGGAGGGCTGACGGCGCAGCAGTTGACCCAGGTGGCCGGAACCGCGTGGCATGGGTATGGAGGCGTCCCAGGCGCGCAGCAACTGGTGCAGAACCAATCCACAACCCTTGGCAATTGGGAAACTGAACACTCGGGCGGCACCTGGGTCACCGATCAATTCACCGCAGACTTTCTTGAGATCACGCTGGTGCTGCGCAACGCCGGAAAGTCCTATGTCAAGTGGAGTCTTGCTCTGGACGAGAACCTGGGACCGAACCTCACGCAGAACGCCGGCCTCGGTGGATGCAACACATGCACGCCCATTGTGACCGTCAACAGCCAGACCGGCGCGGTCACCAAGGACATCGAATTTTATACGCTGGGCCACTACAGCAAGTACGTGTTGCCCGGCGCGGTCCGCGTTTACTCCAGCAATACACCCGCCATTGCCAGCGTAGCCTTTGTGAATCCAGACGGCTCAGTGGCATTGATTGCGTACAACAGTTCCGCCTCGAGCCAGAGCTTCCAGGCTCAGTGGGGAACGCAGTCGTTCTCCTATACCTTGCCGGGCACCGCCGCGGCTACATTTACGTGGACGGGAACGGAGAGCGGCAGCACCCCTTCGATTGCGGCCTCCGCCCAGATACAGGGCTCCAGCTTCTCCAGTGAATCTGGGCTGGAAACGGAGAACACCGGCGACTCGAGCGGCGAATACGATCTGGGCTACATCACGCCCGGTGCGTATGTTGTTTACAAAAATGTCGACTTCGGCACTTCAGTCAGCCAGGTGACGGTGCGTTCGGCGAGTGCTGGCACCGGCGGGACTGCGACGTTCTACCTGGACAGCATGACAAGCACGCCGGTCGCCACTGTCACCTTGCCGGTCACCGGAGGCTGGCAAACCTGGGTCAATGCAAGCGCACCCGTCTCAGGCGCTGCGGGTGTGCATACCTTGTATGTGGTCTTCGAAGCGGGCGGAGATGAGGGCATCGCGAACGTCAACTGGTTTCAATTCCAGTAGTGCGGACAACTCTCAGATTATTTGAAAAGAGCCTCAGCGCCCAAGTAGGGTTTCCGCCTACGCGTCGCCACCGGCAGACTGAGCAGCGGCCTGAATGATGTGCAGTCCGCACTCGGTCTTCGCCGACCCCGACCAGCGCCCTGCCCTGGGATCTTCCCCTGGACGCACTGCCCGCGTGCAGTGGGTGCAGCCGATGCTGGGATAATTGCGCTCATGCAGCGCGTTGTAAGGCACGTCGTGCTCGCGGATGTATCGCCATACCTGCTTTGAACTCCAGTCCGCGATGGGATTGATCTTCACCAGACCAAATTTTTCGTCCCATTCGATTTTGCCGGCGCTTGCGCGGGCCGCGGTCTGGTCGCGGCGGATGCTCGTGATCCACGCCTGCAATTCGCCCAGCTTGCGCCGCAGCGGCTCAACCTTCCGCAGATTGCAGCATTGATCGGCATTTCGCTGCCACAGCGCCGGACCATGAACCCGCTCCTGCTCCTCGGGCGAACTCAGCGGATAGACCCTTTCGATCGTGATGCCGTATTTCTGCTCCACCCGGTCCATCGAGGTTGTAGGTTTCGGGAAACAGAAATTCAGTATCCAGCGTGAAGAGGCGAAAGTTCTGGCGCACTCGGGAAGCAATATCGATCAGGACCATGCCCTCGGCGCCGAAAGCGGAGGAGATCGCCACCGCGTCTCCGAAGGTGTCGAATGCCCACCCGAGAACGCCGTTCGGGGCCCCAGCTTCCGCAGCGATCTGCAGATTTGCCAATTTCTTCTTTCATACCAACGGCTCCTCATCTGCTCACAGACTCTTCAGCTGGCAAACTGCGGTGCGTTCGCGCAACTGCGGCCTCGAATCCCGGTTCCGCGAAGACTCGCGGCTTCGTCAACTAAATTGCGATCGGCAAACTTCACGACCTCGCCGACCACGAGAAGGTTGGAGACGCGAGTCTGCGGCGCGCGATGGAGATCCGAAATTGTCGTGCGGTATACCCGCTGGTGCAGGCGTCGTTGCCCGCGAAATAATTGCGCAAGGAGTTTCTTCCGCGAATCCAGAGGTCGACAAGCCGGCTGGAAATCTCGCGCATAGTCCGTGTCCGGGCATGTAGACGACCAGCGTCGATTCCGCTGCCGCAAACTGGCTCCAATCCTCGTCTTCGTTCGCTGCTCGGACAGCGCTCGATGGCCCGCCGTCAGCACGACGCGTGGAAGAGCTTCGCCGATGCGTCAGCGGAATTCCGGCTGCTGCCGCGGCGCCAAGAGCTGAAGTCACGCCGGGAACAATTTCATATTCAATGTTCGCTCGCGCGCAGCGCTTCGATCTCTTCTCCGGCACGGCCGAAGATCAGCGGATCTCCGCTCTTCAAACGCACCACCTGCAATCCTGAAGCAGCCAGCGTCACCAGCAGAAAATTGATCTCTTCCTGCCGGATGGTCTTGCTGCCGCAACGCTTGCCCACGTTCTGGACCTGGGCCGCAGGCGAAATCAGTTTCAGGATTTCGGGCGCGACCAGGTCGTCGTGCAACACCACGTCGGCCGTCCGCAGCAACCGCAGAGCCTTCACCGTGAGCAACTCAGGATCGCCCGGACCCGCGCCCACCAGATACACCTTGCCGTTCATGCCATTACCCTCCTTGTCGTTCCGTTCACGTTCCTTGCCGACTTCTTTGCGTTCTCGCGCCAACGCCGCCTTCAGAGCCTCGCGGCTCGCCAGCGACTGCAACAGCTCGCGCTTCCGTTGCGGATCAAGATCGCTGGCCAGCACCAGCTTTCGCGTCTCTCCCAGTTCCGCGACCCACCGGGCGTATCCCGGACCAAACTGCCGTTCCAGTTGCTGCCGAGCTTTTGCGACAGCGAAGGACTCTGCCCGTTCGTCGAAATCGCAATCTGCAGATCGCCGCGGCGCACGACCGCGGGATAGTAAAAGTCGCAATACTCCGGAACATCCACCACGTTGCACAAAACTCCACGCCGCTGCGCTTCGCGATAAATCGATTCATTGAAATCGCGCGACGCGGTGGCGACTACCGCCAGAAAAGTTCCATCGAGATCTGCCGGCGAAAAAGCCGCGAATTTCAAAAGTGATCTTCCCTGCCCTTGCCCACTGATGCACTGCTTCAGTCGCCTCCAGAGCAATCACGTGAATGCGCGCGCCGGTATCGATGAGGCCGCCGATCTTGGGTTCGCCAACCTTGCCGGCGCCAACCACGAGGCAACGCTTGCCTTCGAGTTTCACGAACATTGGAAACAAGCTGCTCATTAATTCATTCGTTAACCTTCCACGCTGCTCGGCACGCGTCCCTCGGGCAGATCGCGGGCGACCGCCTCCACGAATTCTCCCGCCAGGAAGTTCCGCAGCTCGGTGTCGCTGTGACGCGCGAAAAATCGCCGCAGATTTTCCCCTGGCCTGCCATCCGCGAGGTAGCGGCGCAGCAAGCGCTCGATGGCTTCAGGAACTTCGGTCGCGACGCAGCGATATCCTACCGGCCTCGCAATCGCCTGATTCAAGCCCAGCGCGCCGCCCAGGCAGAAGTAGTAGGCATCCACCATGCGTCCGTTGACCTTGATCTTCTTGCCTTCGATTCCAATGTCGGCGATCCAGTGTTGTCCGCAACTGTTGGGGCAACCGGTGACGTGCAGCTTCAGGTGCTGATCGAAACCGGGCAAGCGCTCTTCCAATTCCTCCACCAGCCAGCGAGAGAAACTTTTCGTCTCGGTGATCGCCAGCTTGCAAAACTCCGTCCCGCTGCAGGCGATGGCGCCGCGCCAGAACGGCGACCCGCCCACCGGCAAGCCGATCGCATCCAGCTCTTTTGCCAAATCGTCCGCCTGCAGCCGCGGCACGTTGACGATCAACAGGTTCTGCATGTTGGTTGTGCGCAGTTCGCCGCTGGCGAAGCGATCGGCCAGATCGGCCGCCGCGTGCATCTGTTCGGGAGTGATCCGGCCGCGCAGAACCGTGGCCCCCACATAGCAGAGGCCCGGCTGCTTCTGCGCATGAATCCCGATGTGATCGCGGTAGACGTCAGCTGGCGGCTGCTCGGGTTCGGCGGGATCGAGTTGAAATCCGATCCGCCGCTCCAGTTCTTGTCTGGAAGTCGTGCGGCGTCCAGCCATGGCGCAGGAAAAGAAACTTCAGTCGCGCCCGCTCGCGATGTTCGCGCAACTGATCGGAGTCGCGAAACAGCTCGGCGATTCCTTTGATCACCGGCAGAACCTGGTTCCAGCGCACGAACGCATTCAGCGGCGCGCCCAGATAGGGCTCGGTAGAAAGTCCGCCGCCCACGCGCAGAGCGAAATCCGATCTCCGGCGTTCCACGAACCACGCGCTGGGTCGCAGTCAGGCCGACATCGTTAATCTCCGGATACGGGCACCACACGCGGCATCCCGTGATGGAAATCTTGAACTTGCGCGGCAGATTGTAGAACTCGGCATTGCCCGCCAGCATTCGATCCGCTTCCAGCGCGAGGGAAGACGCGTCGCAGATCTCGTCCGCATCCACGCCGGCGACCGGGCAGCCGGTAATATTTCGCGTGACATCGCCGCAAGCGCCCATCGTGTTCAGGCCGACGCGCCAGAGTTCCTCGAGCACTTCGGGAAGAGCCTCGATCGTGACCCAGTGCAGCTGAATGTTTTGCCGCACGGTGAGATCGGCGATGCCGCGGGCGTAGCGGCTGGTCAGGCCGGCGATGGCTCGCAATTGGTCCGATCGCAGCAGGCCGTTGGGAATGCGAATCCGCAGCATGAAGAACGGCAACGCCAGCCCCTGGCCGTCCTTGCCGCCGACAACCCCGGCTCCATCGCCCTGCGTGTAGACTCCCCACCAGCGGAAGTAGGTTCCAATCCATTCCGGCGGAATCGAGGCAAAGCCTTCCCGCGCAAAGCGGCGAATCTCCGCCAGCCCCTCCCAGGGATTCATTGCGCGCTTCAGGCGCTCCACCTTTTGCGCTTTCGTTTCTTTGACTGGATTTGCCATAGCCGGATTTGCCATAAGACGACTTCCCATAAACTGATTCGTGTTAGCTGCGTCGGCGCAAAAAAAGCCCACCGCCAGATGCTCTCTGGCGGTGGGCGATAAGTGCTGAAGTTTATGAAACCTCTTAAGTCAGCAACCTCCCTGCGCCAGAGCACACGCATGCACAACAACAACATGCACACATACACATCTGGCGAAGATTGCTGAAACTCATCATGCTACCTCAAGATGCTAGGCCTGACCTAAAGATACCGTCAAGTTAACCGCGCATTTCCTTTGATGCATAATTTTGATGCGATGCATCAAAATCTTGAGTGCCTTGGGCGTTGGCACCGGTTTTGCCGGACTTCGCTCAGGCGGCGTTAGTGACTCGCCCTCTCACGCTCTGAAGAACGGTTGCGGGAATCTGCAGCACGCGGATTCTCGAGTCCTTCTTGGTAGTAACGTGAACCGCGATGCCATCCGCCTCGGGAAATGGGTCCGAAACCACTTCAAACTCCTCGCCATAAAGGCGAACCCGTCTTGAGGCCGCATATCCTAGGTGTCTAACGCGCGCGCAGACTTCCGACACTGAGGGAGGTTCAATATTGCGATTAGCCATGATACGACCATTATAGGCTTCTAATCGTGTGTGCGCGGAGGCTGCGACGTTTGATACTGAGACCCGCTTTGCGGGATTTTCGGACTTCGTAAGTTGCTGAATTAAATGGAGCGGGAGACCGGGATCGAACCGGCGACATCCAGCTTGGGAAGCTGGCGTTCTACCGCTGAACTACTCCCGCTCGCTGGCAAAGACTTGAATGCAAGCCCCTAAGCCAACCAAAGTCTAGCACTCGAAGCCGCTGGAAACAATCTGCTGAGGCGCATCTCTTCTGCTGAAACTTGGGCCGAATCGTGCTGCGGTCGCGGCGTCGCGCTCGAGCAAAGCCACCTAACGCCGGTTTCAGTTAGACTGCCTGATGAGCGAACTGATGAGCGAAACTGTGCCCCCCTTATCCTCACGAAAACACGCGGGCCCGGGCGGTGTCAGCGATCACGCCCCGGTCCCTGAACCTTCATTCTCGGAGCGGGCGAGAACGCTCGTATACCTCGGACGCATCGGAAGCCTCTCGACTTTGTCGCGCAAGCAGCCGGGCTTTCCGTTCGGATCGGTGATGCCCTACGCGCTCGACGCGGGCGGGCGTCCGATCTTCCTGATCAGCAGCATGGCCATGCACACGCAGAACCTGCACGCGGATGCGCGCGCCAGCCTGCTCGTTACTCAACCTGACGCCAGTGGCGATCCGCTGGGCGCATCGCGAGTGACAGTGATGGGAAATGTTCTGTCCATCCCGAAGTCGGAGTTGCCGGACGCCCGCAAGCTCTACCTGGAGCATTACGCGAACAGCAAATACTGGGTCGACTTTGAAGACTTTTCTTTCTACCGCATGGAAGTGCTGGATGTTTACTACGTGGGCGGCTTCGGAGTAATGGGCTGGGTGCAGGCTGCGGACTACGGCCTTGCTCAACCCGACCCGCTGGCCGACGCCGCAGCCGGAATCATTGACCACATGAATGCCGATCACAAAGATGCGCTGATCCTGCTGGGCAAGGTGTTTGCCGGCATCGAGTCTCAGGAAGCTGCGATGACTGCCGTTGACCGACTCGGCTTCCATGTGCGCCTGAAAACCTCTGAGGGTATGAAAGGTGCGCGCATTGCGTTCCTGCGGGAAGTGCGCGATCCGGGACAAGCTAGAAAAGTTCTGGTGGAGATGGTGCAGCAGGCGCGGCAAGGTTTGGTGTGAGGTATCAGGTCTTAGGTTTTAGGTTTTGCCTAAGACCCGACACGGAAGACCTAACGCCCGCGATCGTCTAAGATTCGACCTTTGAGATCCAGCCTTTCAATTCCCAACAAAAATGCCCGTGATTCTTGCGAATCACGGGCATTCTGTTTTCACTGCAAAAGCGGTCGCTTAGACAGCTTGGACGTTCTCCGCCTGCCAGCCCTTGGGGCCTTTGGTCACGTCGAACTGCACGGTTTGTCCTTCTTGCAGGCTGCGAAAGCCGCCTGCTTGAATCGCGGAGAAATGCACGAAAACGTCCTCGCCATTCTGACGGCTGATAAAGCCATAGCCTTTGGCGTCGTTAAACCACTTCACTGTTCCTTGTTCTGCCATTGTTGATAGTCCTATTCTGTTTCTTTGGATTGTGCTGAGAAGATTCGCTGCTAGTGAGGGGGTGACGCTGGTTGGCGATACCGACCTTCAGTTGCTCGTGAGTCAAACTTAGCTAAAACCATTGTACACCAGGAAGCAAGAAACCACGCCAAATCTTGCGGCAGCCTCGATTTTCAGGAAAACCGGCCCGCCAATGTGGCAGTCCCATTTTGAAACAAACGACGGTTTTCCCTTGCACTTTCTCAGCGTTTCCAGTGGACATTGGACTTATCCGTGATTAGCTTGAGCCATTCCTCCAGCCATGCTTGTGCCGCGCTATTCATTGGTTTGTCTCAGGCCAGGCGCGGGAAGCTATTGGCATGGGAAACTTCTACAGCGACGTGATCTGCAAAGACGCGCGGTTTGCCTCATTGACGCGCGTCAGCGACCCTTCCCTGCTCGAACCCACGACTCGCCAACTCGTGGAGAGCGTAGTCTCGGCCGCGCAGCAGATGGGAATCGAGGTGATGATCTTCGAAACCTACCGCAGCCAGAACCGCCAGCAGGAGCTCTTCAACGACGGCGCTACCAAACTTCGAACTGTGGGTGTTCATCACTACGGATTGGCCTGTGACATCGTCCGCGTGGCGGCTGGGGAGCCTTGCTGGAAAGGTGATTTCTCCTTCCTGGGACAGCTTGCGCACAGCAGCGGGCTCATCTGGGGCGGCGACTGGGGTGCCCCTGAAATCAAGCACAGCTTTGTCGACAGCGTGCATGTGCAGCGCTGCACGGTCACCCGGCAAGGCGATCTTTTCGCGGGCGCCTGGTATCCCGACGAGGCTTACAATCCGTACGATGACGAGCAACATCTGTTTGCGGCAGCGATGAAGGCCGGTGCAATTAAGCAGCCAGCTACGGCGGAAGTCGCGACGCGTACATCGCGCCCCAGCAAGAAACGAGCGTAGCCTGTTCGATCCCTCGGCTGTCGCTGCGCCTTTCGCTGGTCGGCGCTCGTTTCAGCAGATTTTGGACTGCATGGATTACTATGTCTGGTCGCGATTCGCGAATCCTAACCGCGTCAAAAAGGATTTCTTTAAACCATGCGCCGAACCGCTACGAAGATTGCCGCCAGCCGCCGCTCCTTCCTCAAGAACACTCTGATCGGCAGGTGCAACCGCAACCTTGATTCCGCTGTATCCCGCGCTGGGCGCCGCGCGTGAGATTGCTTCCTCCGTCCCGCCTCCAGAAATCAAACCCTTCGAGCTCGATGAAATTACCATCTCCGACCTGCAAGATGGAATGAAGTCCGGCAAGTTCACGGCTCGCTCTCTGGTGGAGAAATATTCGGCGCGCATCGAAGAGATCGATAAAGATAAGCACGGCCCGGCGATCAACAGCATTCTCGAATTGAATCCGGACGCTCTCTCCATCGCCGACGCTCTCGATCAGGAACGCAAGGCGAAAGGCCCGCGGGGCCCGATGCACGGCATCCCCGTGCTGATCAAAGACAACATTGATACCGCAGACCGGATGATGACCACGGCCGGCTCGCTCGCGCTGGTTGGTTCGAAGCCGACAGCAAGATTCCTATGTTGCGCAGAAACTGCGGAGCGCCGGCGCGGTGATTCTGGGCAAGACGAATCTCAGCGAGTGGGCGAATATTCGCTCCAGCCATTCCACCAGCGGATGGAGCGGCCGCGGCGGCCTTACCAAAAATCCCTACGCCCTCGACCGCAATCCGTGCGGCTCCAGTTCCGGCACCGGGGCGGGTATCTCGGCCAACTTGTGTGCCGTGGGGATCGGAACGGAAACCGATGGCTCCATCGTTTGCCCGTCGTCTTCGAACGGACTTGCCGGCATCAAGCCCACCGTCGGTCTTGTGAGCCGGAGCGGAATCATTCCCATCTCGCACACCCAGGATAGCGCCGGGCCGATGTGCCGCACTGTCCGCGACGCCGCGATTTTACTGGGCGCACTCACCGGCGTCGATCCCGCAGACGCCGCGACCGCCGCGAGCGCGGGCAAGTCCTACACGGACTACACGCAGTTCTGCGATCCCAACGGCCTCAAGGGCGCGCGCATCGGCGTCGCCAGGAAGTATTTCGGCTTCAACGATGCCGTCGATGCTCTCATGGAGCAATCCCTCGACGCCATGAAGAAACAGGGAGCCACGCTGGTTGATCCCGCTGATGTTGAAACTCTGGGTAAGTTTGATGAGAGCGAACTGTTGGTCTTCCTCTACGAACTGAAAGCCGACCTCAATAACTATCTCGCGCGCCTCGGCCCGAACGCTCCCGTGCACACATTGAAAGACATCATCGACTTCAACGACCGCAATCGACAGAAAGAGATGCCATACTTCGGCCAGGATTTATTTCTGAAAGCCGAAGCCAAAGGTCCTCTAACTGAAAAAGCATATCTCGACGCGCTCGACAAGAACCATCAACTCGCCCGCACCGAAGGCATCGACGCCACTATGGACAAGTACCGCCTCGATGCCATCGTCGCGCCCACCGGCGGCCCGGCCTGGCTTACCGACCTGATCAACGGCGACCACGCGGCCGGCGGAAGCTCGAACGCCGCGGCTGTCGCAGGCTATCCTAATATCAACGTAACTGCGGGATTTATCTCCGGCTTGCCGGTCGGTATTTCATTCTTCGGGCGTGCGTGGAGCGAGCCGGTTCTCATCCGACTGGCCTTCGCTTTCGAACAAACTACAAAAGCTCGTCAGGCTCCGCGCTTCTTATCTACTATCGGCGCAGGCTAACTGGCTGACTTAGAGTCACCGCGAGGTCTCAACAAGATGTCTTGTCGTGTTAGCCTTATGGGCAAGGGGGTATTCAATGATAATCAATAAAGTGGTTGCTTCCCTGCAGAAGGAGTATTCCCGTCTCGAAAAAGAGATGGGACAAGTAGGGAAGGCGCTCGACGCTCTCGGCCATGCCGGCGGGAAGAAACTCAAAAAGACAGGCCGTACCTTGAGCAAGGACGCCCGCAGACGGATCGCCGCAGCGCAGAGACTACGCTGGGCGAAAGTCCGAAAGGCAGCCGGCAAGCTAGTGAAGTCATAAGTAGAGTAATGCTTTCGCAAGCGCCGCGGCCGGCCTCGTTCGTAACTTCTCCCAAGACTTGCGGGCGAGGCCCAAGCTTCGGACTAAGCAAAGATTAGAGCCAGTCCGGACTAAGTCCATCGAAACCAGCGTAGCGCCAGCACGAACGAGATACCGCCCCACAAAAACATCACCAAGAGCCGCGGCCATTGATGGATCAGCGGCGTACCTTCCAGAATGCTGGCCCGCAGCGCATCGGTCAGAGCGGTCAGCGGCAGTGCTTTGATCAGCGGCTGAATCGCCGCCGGGAAGCGCTCGTAAGAGAAGAACACTCCAGAAAAAATCCACATCGGCATCATTACCAGATTCATCAGGCCGCTTACGCTTTCGATCTTCTGCGCCCGGCTTGCCGTCACTAATCCAACTCCTCCAAAGCACAGTGCTCCCGCCGCACCCAGTAGCAGAATCGAGAACAACGATCCCAGGACTTTCATGTGGAACACGATGACGCCGAGCGTCAGCAACAGTGCAATCTCAATGATCATCAGCACCAGGCGGCTCGACATCAGCGCCAGCAGAAAGTCGCTGCGCCGCATGGGCGTACCCACGAAGCGTTTGAGCAGTTTGCGTTGCCGCATGTCGACCAGCGCGAATCCAATGCCCCACATCCCGGAGTTCATCAGGTTCATGCCCAGCAATCCGGGGATCAGAAAATCGATGTAGCGCGAGCCCGGCTCCGATGAAGTCACGACGGAGGTCGCCACTACATCCTTGCGGCCCGCCGCAGTCTGCAACGCATCGTCTACTTCAGCCCGGGCAAGCACGCTCTCGGGCCGCGCCGGATCGTAGCGATATCGAAGTCCTCCGCCGCCATCTGGCTCGATCACGAGATCGTATTTCCCCAGACGAAAACCCTTGCGCGCTGCATCTCCGTCCAGTACATCGATCTTGAAGGACGCATGCTGCGGTGAGCGTTGCAGCAATGCCTCAGCTTCCTGGGCCCTAACGCCCGCCACAATTACGACAGAAGAGGCGTCGGCGGGCTTGTTGCGGAAGGCAATCCCAAGCCCCAACGCCAGCAACAGCGGAAACACGAATACCCAAAACACCACCTCCGGCTCACGCTTCAACTCGAGCATGCGCGCCATCAGCAGATGACTGTATCCGGCCCAGCGCCCATTCCGCCGGGGTGGTTGTTTCTGCGCAACGGTTTTTTCTAGAACAGGTGTTTGCTCTGCCACACTCATAATCGATTACCTACAGACGATCTACCTAGCGCGCTTCGGGTCTCCATTTATTCAGGAACTCAAGCAACACGTCGGGTGTGAGCGAGCGCGCATCCTCGAACTCACCGTTCTTCTGGCTGACAACGAGTTTGCCGTCGCTCTCGATAACCGCCAGCGCAGGAATGCCTTTGTTCAGTGGCACGTCGAACTCCTTCACCAGATCGGCGTTCTTCATTTCGTCCGGCCCCAAGTCGACATGCACCACTTCATAGGACGCCATAACCGCCGCAAAATCGGGCCGATGAAACGCCAGATCAAGCACATGGCAGTCGTAACACCAGTTGGCGCCAAACACCAGAAGCACGCGCTTGTGCCCGGCTGAGGCTCGCTCTTCGGCTTCCTTGATCTCTGCGCGCGCGTCCGCATCCGCGGGATAGATATTCTTGTTCATATCCGACGGCTGTTTCAGGTGAGGCGCATCCGCGCGCTCCACGCTCGTGAGTCGCCACTGCTCTCCCTGTTTGCGCCACATCTGGCCGTCGGTCACGCTCAGAGTCTGGCCATTCGCCAACTGCACATCGGCGTGGAAAACAACGCTCGTGCCTTTAGGCCGGTCGAGCACTGCAACCGTCTCCAACTTAATGCTGCGCGCCTTTAGGCCCAGCCAGAAGTTCACGTCCGACTCCGCATCGGTCCGAACGCCGTTCGCCATCACCTGAACCACTGGGTCGGTGCTGTATATCGCCTTCACAGCCACGGCGTCCCCGGCGAGAACGTCGGCCTTCCATTGGTCTAGTGGAGGAAAGCCCGAAGGCGAGTCCGCCACCGAAGTCTGTGCAAAGCCGGACCGCCCGCCCACCATCACCGCTGCCGTCACAACCAGAAGAACCATACAGCGAAAATGTCTCTGCACAATCATGTCCGTCCTTTTACTTCGCCTCACTCTTCCCGCAGATGCCGTCCGGTCAGGCGCACAAATACATCCTCCAGACTGGCCTGCCGGGTGGTCAAATGCTGCAACTCGCTTCCCTGCTTCCCGACTGCCTGCAGCAGCGCCGGGATCGTCAGATGCGGCTCCTTCACACTGAGCGCGACCATGCCGTCCTCCTCGCGCACCGATTCCACGCTGGGCAGCGCACGCCAGGCTTCCAGAACTGCGCCATCAGAATTCGCGATTGCTCGTGCTCCCACGGCAAATTCCACTACGTGATGCCCGCCCAACCGCTCAATCAAATCCGGTGGCGAACCCTCGGCGATGATCTGCCCATGATCGACGATCGCCAACCGGTCGCACAGCCGCTCGGCTTCATCCATGTAATGCGTGGTCAGTAGCACGGTGCCGCCGGCGCGCTGAAATTCGCGAATGATCTCCCATAACTGCCGCCGGCTCTGCGGATCGAGACCCGTCGTTGGCTCATCGAGAAAAAGAATTTTCGGATTGCACACCAGCGCCGTCGCGACCGCCAGCCTCTGCCTCTGCCCGCCCGAAAGCTTTCCCACCCAGGCGTCGGCCTTCTCGGTAAGTTGCAACTGCTCAAGCACCTCATCCGATGAACGTGGTTCGCGGTAGAAACTGGCAAACAGCTCCACCGTCTCCCGTACGCTAAGTTTTTCGGAAAGCCGCGTCTCCTGCAGAGAGATCCCCAGCCACTCCCGCATCTGACGCGCATTCTCGCGCCAGGAGTGCCCGAAAATCGACACCTCGCCCGAAGTCGGCTGCAGCAATCCCTCAAGGATTTCAATCGTCGTCGTCTTCCCCGCCCCGTTCGGCCCGAGGAGACCGAAGCATTCACCGGTTTGAATTTCAAGGTTCAGTCCGCGCACGGCCTCGACCTTGCCGTCATAGGTCTTGCGCAGATCGCGACATTGGATAGCAATGGGCACGATTCGATTCTATCGGATCAACATGGAGCACGTCCCGGAGGTTACGGTTCCACTCCTGCCCTGCTAAAATACCGGATAGCCGGATTCTTGTCCGGCATCTTGACTTCCATGCGCACTCCCAAGCGCGGCTTTACTTGACGGCGTTCCCTCTAAGACGCCCGTGTGTCGTTTCCATCCAGTTCTCAGTTTCCAGTTTTCAGTTCTCAGTTGAGGACATGAAAGGACGCCGCCTATGCTGCGCAAGCTCTGCGTATTGTCGCCTCTCCTCGTCGCCTTCGCTCTGTCCGCCATCGGCCAGGATTCCCGGCACTTCACATTTCACTACGCTTTCACGGTAAGGAATCTTCCTGCTGGAAAGAAAGTCCGAATCTGGATCCCTGCAGCGCACTCGGACGCTTATCAAGAGGTAAAAATCATCTCAGCTCAAGGCGATCTGCCTTTGAAGAAAACTACCGAATCGAAATTCGGCAACGAGATCTATTATGCCGAAACGAATGCCGCGCAGCCTGAACTGCACTTCGATGTGGAATACGATGTGACGCGCCATGAACGCGTGGCTCTCGGAGAAACTGCGCTCCGCGTAACTGCCGTTTCACTCTCCTCCACAGAAAGGGATCAGGATCTTCAGCCCGACGCACTCGTTCCCGTGACCGGGCTGCCCGCCGATCTTGCAGCCAAGGTCACTCAAGGCAAGGCCGATCAGCTCGACCGAGCCCGCGCCATCTACGATTACGTCTTCACCACCATGCGCTACGACAAAACCGGAACCGGCTGGGGACACGGCGATGTCCTCTATGCCTGCGACGCCAAGAAAGGCAACTGCACAGATTTTCATTCCCTTTTCATTGCCATGGCTCGGTCCCAGGGCATCCCAGCCCGCTTCGAGATTGGGTTTCCGCTGCCGCCTGACAAGCGCTCGACCGAGATCGCCGGATACCACTGCTGGTCTGATTTCTGGATTGACGGCCGGGGATGGATCCCCGTGGATATTTCCGAGGCCTGGAAGCACCCGGAGAAGCGCGACTACTTCTTTGGCTCCCACGATGTGAACCGTGTGCAATTCAGCATGGGACGCGACTTGCGGCTCCACCCGGCGCAAGAGGGTAAGCCGCTAAATTATTTCGTCTACCCTTACGTGGAGGTCGATGGCCAGGAGTTTCCGAACGTAGCCTTGGCTTTCTCATTTGCTGATGCTGGAGCGGCCCTCGCCACGCGATAGCCGCGCCTTGCGCAGTTATCGCGCCGGCAGCATCCCATTCGGTTCGCCCGGAGGCTGAGGAATGTCAGGAGGCGGCATGGTCGGCAGCGGCGAGGCTCCGTTCGCCGGCTTCGGCACATCTTGCGAATCTTCCCCGGGACGGCGCAGGGTGGGAGCGTTCGCAGGCTGCTCTGCTGGTTCTTTCTTCGCTTCTTTGTCTCTTTCCTTATCCGACGGCTCCAGGATTACTTCTTTCTCCGTGCGCACAATCTTTTCGCCGTCCACCTTCATGGTCTCGACGCGCACTACTTCTTCTCCGACGAAGCGCACGAAGTCGACATCCGCAGGGGGCTCGCCGTAAATCCATTCTTCGTATTCCGTCTCCCCATCCCGTTCGCGATCTTTCTTTGGCGGCTTGCCTTTGGCGTAAAGCACCATCTCCTGATTCATCCCCACCAGAACATGGTGAGCTTGAATCGCCGCCTTCACCTTGGGTGGCACGCTATCTAGATAGGCCTGCTCCTTATTCTTGGCGTTGAAATCGAGCACGGGATACAGCAATGCCCGCGCTTGCTCAACCGTCATCTCGGGCACATGCTTGTCGAAATAAAGGTCCAAGAACGTACCGTGCGGATTGGCTTGCGCCTCGTCCGGCCCACCCCCAACCGGAGTCCCGTTGGCCCCTGTAATCTCCACCCGCTGGTACCACTTCTTGCGACGGGTGGGCCCGCCATTAATCTCGAAATGAATGTGGTCATCCTTAATTTGCACATAAGAGATGTGCGCGGGATCGCCCGGCTTGACTGCTGGTCCCCAGAGCGCCAGGTCCTGCCGCAATTGTTCGCCGTTCGGTGAGATCACGCCGTCTTTCAGCAGTAGTCCTTTTTTGCCCATGGGAAAAGACGTGCGCGCGTACACCAACTGGGTCTCAAATTCGCGGATGATTTGATAACGACTCTCTTTGCTGATGCGCGGCGCGTTGGCGGGAATCGGAGGAACTGCGGGCTGTTCTGAGGAGGATGGCGTCGGCTGAACTGCTTTGCGAAGCTGCCCATGGGAATCTGGTTGCGCAGATTGCGCGCTGCAATGTTCGCCCGCGAGCACAACCGTGGCAGCGGTTACGAGGGTGATGAGCAGCAGAACGCGAACACGGTCCATGACATACCCCAGGCCGACTCTCAGCTATTATAGCGCCGTCCCAGTGGCCGTGCGCCACAAGGAAAGGCCGATACGACCGCCAAGAGTTCATTTCGCACTGGCTATTTGTGAATCCCGAGTTTCGCAGCAATGCGCCGGGCAGTGGTCAGACGAGCCGTCGTAATCTGGCTCGCGGAACGCCTGGCTGCCTCCAGAGTTTCGCGCCTGGCCGTTTTAGGACTGCCACTTTCAAAAGGAGGCTCGGGCGCGTACTCCATCGCCAATTGAATCTCGCGGGCTGCGTCCTCGCCGCGCAAGCGCGAAGCGATGACCAAGGCTCCGTCAAACCCTGCCGTTACGCCCGCAGCACTGACCATCTTGCCATCTTCTACGACACGCGCATCGCCCGGGATGGCTCCGTAATATTCAAGCAGCTGAAATGCCGACCAGTGGGTCGTGGCCTTCACTCCCTTAAGCAAGCCAGCAGCGCCACAGAGCAAAGCGCCGGTGCAGACGGAGAATATGTATTTCGCTCCACGCGACTGGTTGCGGATAAATGAGAGAACCTCTTCATCCTCCATGAGCGCCTCTTGCCCATGTCCACCAGGCACAACCAGCAAATCGAGTTGGGGACACTCCGCTAGGCTGACTTCCGGAGTAAGGATCAGGCCGTGGCAGTCGCGGATGGGCTCCCTGCGCTTCCACGTAATGTGAAAGGTTGAATCAGAAAGGCGCGACAAAACCTCGAACGGACCAGTGAAGTCACATTGGTCCATGTTACGGGAAAATGATCGCACCGATTTCGAGGTGTGCCGGCAATGCGCTCGTCATCTCGTGGGGTGAATGGCTGAAAAAGCCCTTACACGCTCTCCGGGCCGCGCTTCTTATGCTGCTGACATTTGGTCATGATGGCGGATCGCAGCCGGGAACGGAGGTCTTCAGGCAATTCGTAAAGCTGAGAGTCGCGATAGATCTCGATGGTCTTTTTCGTGGTGTCGCAGACCACATAGCAGTTGTGGCACCAGGAAAGATGATTCTCCAACTCGACTTTCGTAGGTTCGTCGAGAACGCCGTCCAAATAATTGGTCAGCTCGTGCAAAAATTCAGAGCATTTCACTGGTCGCCATCTCCACTCTCGCGTTTCTGAAAGAACCTTCCGAGGCGCTCGCGCAGTTGCAGGCGCGCCCGCAACAACCTCGACTTCACCGCGGGCACGCTCAACTCCAGAGCCGCCGCGGTTTCCTCGGTCGAAAGTCCTTCCACGTCCCTCAGTACGAACACGGTCCGGAAGCCCGGGGGCAGGCCCTGGATCGTCTTACTCAAAATCTCCCGCAACTCCGCCTGGTTATACTGCTGCTCCGGATTCGGACTCCAATCCGCGATCTCACGCGGAAGCGAATCATCTTCCGTCTTTATGTCTTCGTCGAGCGAAACCGTTCGTTCAGGCTTCCTGCGGCGCAACTTCATCAACGCTTCGTTGACGGCGATGCGTACCAGCCAGGTATAAAACTTCGACTGCTCCTGAAACTTCGCCAGGTTCCCGTACGCCTTCAGGAACGCTTCCTGCACCACATCTTCCGCATCCTCGCGGTTTTGCGTGATGTGTTGCGCGATCCGAAAAACGTTGCGGTCGTAGCGGCGAACCAACTCTTCAAAGGCTGAGTCGTCGCCTTGCTTGGCCGCCCGAACCAGTGTCAGCTCATCACTGACAGGCCCCTCTAGTTTGTTTTGGATGGCTCCCATTCTATCGACGATGCAGTATTTTGCGGGTCCAAACCGCGGCACTGAAAAGTAAGCTGTTATTCTACTTGGTAACCGAAGTGTTTGCCCAATCGCTTTCCAGTTTCTGCCGGGCCAAGATTTGCGGTAGAGTCGAGGATTGGGAAGGTACGCGGTCGAACACGTCCTTGCGTACTCTGGGGCCTTCCCACAAGTGCCGTATAATCAGCACTTAGGGCTAGACTCGGGCGGATGTTACCGCGGTGCGCATTTCGAAGGGATACGGTTCTCTAAGCATGGGGCACGAGAAACAGAATCAGGATGAAGTGCGGCAGATAATCGAACACGCCGTGGCGCAAGCCCTGCAGGCGCAGATTCCGCAATTGCAGTCGCAGATTGTGCAGCACGTGCTGGAAGCCTTGCCGGCGCGGTCGAGCGAAGATTCTGCAGCGCACGCTCCTGCGGGCGCCGCTGACTCCGGCGCACTGGTTCAAGCCGTCGCTGCAATTCATGCCGGGTCAAGCCAGAAGGAAATTCTGCGCGCGCTGCTGGACGCAGGCAGCGGGTATTGCTCGCGCATCGCGCTGTTCGTGGTGAAGGCGGGAGCCGCGTCCGGATGGCAATCCCGCGGTTTCGGGGATGAGGAAGTCGTCAAGGATTTTGCCCTCGATCTTAGCTGCCGGTCCAGTGGCCCACACCTACCAGAATCGAGTGGCAACGCCGGGCAACATCGCTGAGATGGGCCGCAAATTCGTGAAAGAGTTCGGCAGCCCGGCCAATGAACAAGTGCTGGTGTTGCCGCTGGCACTCAAAGATAAAGTAGCAGCGCTGGTTTATGCCGACGGAGGCGATAGCGGCAAGCTTGATCCAGATGCCTTGGAATTGCTGGTGATCGCGACCAGCGCGTGGCTGGAAGTCACTTCGCTGCGCAAGCAGGCAGCCGGCCCGAGAAGACAGCGAGACGGTGAGCCGGGTTGAGACCCCGCCGGTGCAAACGGTTTCTTCGTTTTCCGATCCCTTCGCCTCGCACGCGCCCAAGCATGTGCCCGCCAAGGCTGCGGTCGAGCCGGAACCCGCGGCCGAAGTGGTGGAAGTGGCTTCGGCGCATGCCGCACGCCGCACCAGCTGCGGCCACGGATCCGTTGGCCGGACTGTCGCCGGAAGATGCCGACGTTCATCGCAAAGCGCAGCGCTTCGCGCGCCTGCTGGTGGATGAAATCAAGCTCTACAACCAGGCGAAAGTCGCCGAGGGGCGCCGCAATAAAGATTTGTACGACCGGCTGAAAGAAGATATCGACAAGAGCCGCGGTACGTTTCAGAAACGGTACGGCAACACGGCGGCCGCCAGCGCTGATTATTTTCAGAGCGAGTTGCTGCGCAGTCTGGCCGAAGACGACGTCTCCATCATGGGTTCAAATTTCCGCCGCTAGATTTGCGGAAGGGTTCTGGCAGTAGCGTGTCTCCAGGAAAAGCAAACGTAGTGCAATCAGCTTCGAAGTGGTGGGTGCTCGCAGCCCTGGCTCTCTGCGGCGTCTCCGGCGTTCTGCTTCCGGCACAGGCATTGCCGCAACCTCAGCCGGGTTCCGTCCAAGCGCAGGCAGACACACCTCCAGCGAAACCGCCTGCGGAAGCAGCCCCGAAGGCCGATCAAGCCGCTGCTCCCGGCACAACCAGCACCCCGACCAACAAACCCCAGCGAAAAAGCCCGCAGCCAAGAGCAGGGCGTCGCCCCACCGCCACGCACCGGCGGACGATTTCCCCGCGAGTCCGGCGCATGCGGCAGGCTTTTGTGGCTTCGGCCAGCCTGCGTCCCATGGCGCAACAGCTTCTGCAGGATCGCTCGCTCCGCAGCCTACGCCGGAGTGGAAGCCTATGCGCGCGCTCACGCTAAAGAAGATGCCGGAGCTCTGGCCTGGCTCGTGCTCGGCTATGCTCACGTGCTCGATCGAGACTATACCAAAGCCATCGATCCGCTGAGCCGCGCCAAAGTTCATGCCGGAGACCTGGGCGATTACGTCGACTATTATCTTGGAACTTCGTACCTGCAGACCGGACGCACGGCCGAGGCGCTGGCAACCTTGGCCGACTTTGCCAAGGCCCATCCCGATTCCCTGCTGGTGCGCGACGCCGACGTCAGCTATTCCGGCGCGCTCCTGGCGGAAGGCCAAGCGGCGGAAGCCGTAACTCTGCTCGAGCAGGATCGCACCCCCGTGCGCTCCGACGTGGAACTTGCGCTGGGACGCGCCTACGCGGCGGCGGGCCAGACCGCGAAGGCCGCCGAAACCTTCGCGAACATTTATTACACGATGCCGGCCAGCGCCGAAGCCGATGCGGCATATGCCGAGTTGAAGAAGCTGCCCTCGCGTACCGCCGCCAACCGCCACTCAGCTCAAAACCCGCGCCGATGGATTGATGAGCAAGAAGCGCTATGCCGACGCCGCGGACGAATATCGCAGTCTGGTCAACCAGATTAGCCCCGTTCCAACAGCACGGAGCGATCAGCGATACAACTTGCCCTGGCGGACGCGCTTCATCGCGGCGGCAAAAACCGTGACGCCAAGCTGGTCCTCGCCCTGGTCGGTGGCGAAGGCGGCGAAATCAACGCGCATCGCCTGTATCTGCTGGGTCAAGTCGACTTCGCCTCCAGCGACAACGACGCCTTTTATCGCACGGTCGATGAACTGCGCCAGGCCGCTCCGGCAAGTCCATGGCTCGAGCAGGCGCTGCTCTCCGCTGCCAACCTGCATTTGGTTCATCACGAATACGATCAGGCGCTCGACGCATTTCGCGAAGCGCAGCAGCGCTTCCCGAACGGCGCGCGCGCTTCCTATACTCACTGGAAGGCAGCCTGGCTCACCTTGCGCCAGGGACGCAACCAGGATGCCGAGAAGGCGTTTCGAAGAGCAGATTGCGCTGTATCCTTCCGGAGCAGAAACTCCCGCGGCTTTATATTGGCGCGCCCGTCTCGCGGAAGAAGACAATCAGCCCCTTATGGCGCGCGCGTTTTATCAGAAGCTTTCGGATCGTTATCGCAACTTCTACTACGCAGAGTTGGGACGGCAGAGGCTGAAGCATCTTCCCGCGGCGGCAGCCGATGCCGCCACCCACTACGCTTTGCTCGATCGCGTGCCGCCCCTCGACAACAGCGGCAAAGTAGCCGACTCGGAACCGCCCTCAGACGAATTGCATGTGCAGAAGGCCGAGCTTCTTGGCAATGGCGGACTGGTCGATTTTGCCGTGCGCGAATTGCAGGCCGCTGCTGCGGCCGACGGCGGCAGTTGGGGCCCGGCGGAAACCGCGCAGCTCTACGATGAAACCGGGCACTACGACCAGGCCATCGAGGTCATGAAGCATTCCACGCCGAATTATTTTGCCCTCGACATTCCCGATCTTGCCGCGGAAATATTGGGAAGCGCTATTTCCCAAAGCCTACTGGAGCGACCTGAAGCGCTCTTCCGCGGCGAATGGATTGGATCCCTACCTTGTCGCGTCACTCATCCGGCAGGAGTCGGAATTCAATCCCAACGCGGTTTCGCGCGCCAACGCCGTGGGCCTGATGCAGTTGTTGCCAAAGACCGGCAAAACCGTGGCCCAGCAAGTGAAGATGAAGCGCTACACCGCCAGCCAGTTGTACACGCCCGCGGTGAACCTGCAACTGGGCACGCGCTATTTCCGCGGCATGGTCGACAAGTTCGGCGGCTCATTCGAATACGCGCTGGCCGCCTACAACGCAGGATCAGACCGCGTCGAAGACTGGCTGGGCCAAGGCACGTATCGCGATCCGCAGGAGTTCGTCGAATCGATTCCCTTCACCGAGACCCGTGAATACGTGCAGGCGATCCTGCGCAATGCCAGCGTGTACAAGCAGCTCTACGGAACGCCGTAGGAGCGAGGCTAGGGCCGCGCCGCCTGAACAAACAACAATCCTTGCACCTTACTCGCGTCTTCGGTTAACCGGTCGAAAGTAACTGCGCGGCGCGAATCAGAAAAGCGCACATCCTGCAGCAAGAACTTGTGAACCGCGTATGCGGTTTCGTTCGCGGAGTAGTCAACCGTCCCGACATAAGTCACGCCGTAAACCACATACACGCGAGAGTTCCACATCATCAGCGCAGCGCGCTGGTTCCGAATCATGGTGATCAAGTGACCGGCGTTAACCTGATCCGGGGTCAGATATTCCGTCGTGACCATGATGGCTCGGCCGTCGCTTAGAAGATGCCTTCCTTGCAGCTTGCTGGCAATGTCTTTCAAGGACTTTGGATCTGCTGACTCGATGCTGTCTTCCAGAGCAGAATTTTTTCCGCAGCACACTTCTTTGTCGTTGAAAAGGATTTCGAACGATGACGCCAGCACATCGGCAGCGTGCGGAGACCGCGCCGTCAATGCGAAGGCACATCGTTGACGCGGACCTCCTGCTCGGGGTAAGCGACCTGCTGCCCGTACGCTAAGCAACAAAGCGCAAGGCACCATGCCGAAGAACGGATTCAGCCAGGAGACGAAACGCAGCGCATCTTCGCTTGTGAGATGCCATGGCTATCCTCCAGCCGGCTGCCGTTCGTCCCCGCCCGACTTGTGAAACAAAATCTCCAGCACCAGCAATCCCGCCCCGATCACAATCGCGCTGTCCGCCAGATTGAAGACCGGCCACTGATACCGCTTTACGTAGAACAGCAGAAAGTCGACCACGCGGCCGTGCGCCAGGCGATCCCAGAGATTCCCAACAGCTCCTCCCATAATCAGTGACAGGCCGATGCCGGTCGACCATCTGAGCATGGTTATTTTTCCAGAGCAAGATCGAGACCACCATCAAAGCGATCGCAGAAAACGCGATCAGCATGGCCGTTTTCCAGTGCGCGGTCGAGTCGGCGAACAGGCTGAAAGCCGCGCCCGTGTTCTCGGTATGAGTAAGACGAAAAAAGCCGGGGATGACCTGAATATGCGAATAAAGCGGGATGCGCTGCGCCACCATGTGCTTGGTCCAGCGGTCCAGCAGGACCACGACGAGGGCGATCAGAAGGTAGAAGGCGCGCGCGGAGTTCTTCGTCATCCGGAGTCTTGGCCTGCCCCTCTAGCTGCGAAGTCCGGGCCTGGAAACATCTTAAACTGTTTGCGCTTTCGATTCTTTTCTCCACAATTTTTCATTTTCATCTATCCCGGACACGGGCTCCCCATGTATTCTGATGCCGCCTTGAGCCGGATGTGCGCCGCGAAACGCAGCCCGCAGGCCGTTCTCAGGTTGTTCTAATTCCTATGTCGGCGAAATGCGCGCATGAAGCTTTGGAAACGCTGGAGAGGCCGGACCCTGCTGTTCCTGGCCGTAGTCGGGCCGGGGATCATCACCGCGAACGTCGACAACGATGCCGGCGGCATCCTGACCTATTCGCAGGCCGGCGCGCAATACGGATTTCTTCTGCTGTGGACCATGATCCCGATCACGCTGGCGCTGATCGTGGTGCAGGAGATGTGCGCCCGCATGGGCGCAGTCACCGGCAAGGGCCTGAGCGACCTGATCCGCGAAGAGTTCGGCCTCCGCATCACGTTTCTGATGATGCTGGGAATTCTGATCACCAACTTCGGCAACGTGGTCACGGAATTTATCGGCATCGCCACCAGCCTGGAGTTATTCGGCCTTTCGCGCTACGTGACCGTGCCGGTTTGCGGCGTGATCGTTTGGCTGATCGTGGTGAAAGGCCAATACAAGAGCGTGGAGAAGGTCTTCCTGGCCGCGTCGTTCTTCTACATCACTTATATTTTCGCCGGAGCGCTGGCGCATCCGGTGTGGAAAGACGCAACCGTCGCCACCTTCAAGCCGCCGGAGTGGGCTAAATTCCGCGAGCAGGCTTATCTGTTCATGGTGATCGGCGTGGTCGGGACGACGATCGCGCCCTGGATGCAGTTCTATCTTCAGGCCTCGATCGTGGAAAAAGGCGTGACCCGGCGCGGGCTCCAAGCTTCGCGCTGGGATGTGATCACGGGCTGCATCTTTACCGACGTGGTGGCGTGGTTCATCATCGTGGCCTGCGCCGCGACGCTGTATGTGCACGGATACCGCGACATCAAGTATGCGGCGGACGCGGCCCAGGCCCTGAAGCCGCTGGCCGGGCAGTACGCCTACATCCTGTTTGCCGTGGGGCTGTTCAACGCTTCGCTGTTCGCCGCGTCGATTCTGCCGCTTTCCACGGCCTACACGGTGTGCGAAGGCTTGGGCTTTGAATCCGGCGTCGACAAGAAATTCGGCGAAGCTCCGTTCTTCTACTGGCTTTACACGCTGCTGATTGTGGCCGGCGGCGCCGTGCTTCTGATCCCCGGCCTGCCGCTGGTGAAGATCGCGGTCTTGTCGCAGGTGGTGAACGGCGTGGTGCTGCCCGTTCGTGCTGATCTTCATGCTGCTGCTGATCAACAAGAAAGAACTCATGGGCGAGTACGTGAACACGCGCCTGTTCAATGCCGTAGCCTGGGTGACCACGGTGATCATGATCGGGCTGACGATTGCGTGGTTCTGGACGCTGCGAGGCGGTGGCTAGCAGGATAAGCGGCGCGGAGTTTGCCTTCGACAGTGAAATCGCTGCTGCGCTCATAGCAGCTTCCCGCCGCCAAATCCTTCACCAGCGAGCATCCGCTTCAAGAAAATCATACGATGCCAGATCCTTGGGAGCCGACCACTGCAGATCGCGGAAGATGCGATTCTCGATTTCGCCATCGTACTCGCGCACGATAAAAAATCGCAGCTCAACCATGGCGCCGTTCGGGTAGGTATGCTGCAGGCGGGCGATCTCGTCGCCGATCTTGGCGTGGATTCCTAATTCTTCTTCCAATTCCCGGCGCAGGGCGTCGCGAGGCTGCTCGCCTTCTTCAATTTTTCCTCCGGGAAACTCCCACTTGAGCGGCATGGTCTGATGCCGCGTGCGCTGGCAGACCAGCAGCTTGCCATCCTTTTCGATCACGGCTGCGACCACCCGTTTCATAATTGTGCCGATTCCAGAGGACGAATGAGTTCCTGTTTGAGTTTGTGGCTTCTACCAGCAAGACCAGGCTCAGCGACCCTTTTCCAGCTTTTTCCCCACCACTTCAGCGCAGTACTGGACGAGTTTCTGGTCGTCGGCGCCGAACGCGGCCGGGAAATGGCTGTCGATGTCGAGTTCGCCGGCGACCTGGCCCTTGACGAAAATCGGCACAACAATTTCAGACTTGGTCTCCAGAGAACAGGCCAGGTAGCGGGGATCTTTGCTGACGTCGTCGACCACGATGGTCTTGCCGCTGGAGGCGGCGGCCCCGCAAATGCCCTGGTTGAGCGGGATTCGCGTGTGCGGAGTCATGGCGCCCACGAAAGCCTCCAGCACCAGCATGGGCGGTTGCGCGCCGGCTTCGAGCATGTAAAAGCCAACCCAGTTGTACTTCAGCATGCGCTCGTGCAACAGCTTGCAGACGCCTTGCATGAGATCCTTGGCCGTAGGCGCCGCTTGGGCGAGCGCCGTGATTTCGTTGCGAACCTCTTCGATTCTGGTGGTGACGGGCATGAGGAGAATCTTAACTCAGAGCGGGAGATTCGCGGCTGTGGAAGATGAAACGCAGGTAATCTGCCGGATTCCTTCCGTGCGGGCAAAGAGTTCGGGATGAATCGCAAAGGCCAGCGCATCGAGACCGTGCAGCAGCGTGGGAGCGGGCGTGTTGAGATGCTCGTCCCGCACGCAATAGATGCGGGACGCGCGAGCGGCGCGAGTTCCCTGCCACTTGCGCTCGGCAACGATTTTCTCCAGCGGGACCCGGTCGCCCGCTCCGCACCAGGCGGCGATCACGATGTCAGGATCCATGCGGGCAACTTCTTCGGCGGAAATCTGCCGTCCGGGTGTGCCCAGAAACTCACCGCCGGCGGCTTCCACCAGTTCCGCGACCCAGGCTTGCGACGCAATCAGCGGCTTGCCCCATTCTTCGCAGAAGACTCTTGGACGAGCTACTCCAGCGGTGCGAGCGCGGACTTGTTCGATTCGCTGCTGCATGCGAGCGATCACTTCTTCGCCGCGTCACTCGCGCCGACCACGCCCGCGATGATGGCGATGTCGGTGTAGATGTCGGCCAGACTCTTGGGAGCAAGCCCAGAAACGCGTTCCAGACTTGAGTATCTCGATGACCGCCTTCTCCTGGTAAGGCACGGAGGCGATGACGAGGTCAGGCTGGACAGCAATAATCTGCTCGGCGTTGGCCGTCCAGGAGTCGGCAAGGATGGTCCGCGGCTGCGCCATGATTTCCGGAACCACATCCGCGCAATACTTCGTGCAGGCGACCACGCGATCGAGTTCGCCGATGGCGGCGAGAATGACGGTCGCGCTGGGTTGCAGGCAGGCGATGCGGCGCGGCGTGTGAGAGGAGGGCATGAGCTTTGAACTACTTTCCGATCTGACTCAGCGCTGCCGAAAGCGCGTCGAGGGCCAACTGAGCGGCGTGGGTTGAGGCCTGCGGCAGGCCGCCGACGGCGGCAATCACGTCCTCGCGCCGCAGCTTCGGAGCCTCGTTCAGCGTCTTCCCCACAATCAATTCGGTCAATGCCGAGCACAGGCAATCGCCGCCACGCATCCTTTGGCCTTGAACCGCGCCTCGGTAATTCGGCCTGCGCTGACTTTCAAGGTCAGCCGCAACACGTCTCCGCAGGCGGGATTTTCAATTTCTGCCGTGGCGTCGGCATCGGCAATTTCTCCCGCATTGCGCGGATTCTGAAAATGATCGAGTAGCTGCGCGGAATACATTTGCAGCTCAATTGTAAACGGCAGTACGCGGCAGCACACTCAACTCCGCGAACGCGTGCCCTCGGGAAAATAAATTCGCCAGCCCCGCTCGCGGGCCGCGGCTTCGAGATCCGGATTCGGGTTCACCGCAAAAGCATGTTTCGCCATCGCCAGCATTTCCGTATCCCAGCGGGAATTGCCGAAGGCGGCGTCGATCTCCTTCTTGACGACTTCGCGCAGAGCCTCCGGTTTGCCCGCGCCGGAAGGCACGCGGATCAGTCGATCGGTGACGATGCCACGCTCGACTTCCACCTTGGCCGCGAGGACGCGGTTCTCGGGGATGCCGAAATGCTTCATCCCGGCGCGGATCACCCATTCGTTCGAAGAAGAGACTGCCCAGACCTCGCATCCATTTTCCTGCAGGCGGCGCACCAGTTCCCGCATCTCGGGGAAAATCTGCGCGACGAAAAACTGGTCGAAGAAGCGCGTCGGCGGCGTCCATCATCTTCTGCTCCGAAATGCCCCGGTGCATCGTCACCATTTCGCCGCACATCGTGGTCTCATCCACTTCGCCGCGCTTGTAGGCGGCGTAACGCTCGCGCATGGACGTTCGAGGTCTTGCGGAATCAGTTCGCCCTCTCTCAGTTCCCAATCGAAAAAACGCTCCCCGGCATCGCCCGACCACAGCGTGCCGTCGCAATCAAAGGCCGCGACGCGCAGCTTAAGGCGGAGAATCGAATCGAGAAATTCGTTGGTGACGGGAAGAAATGTTTCGGACTCGGCAGCGTTCATCTATCGACGATAACGTGCTCGAGGGGAAGCGCGCAATCGGCGCAAGACCGGTCAAGAGCAGCGTGTCAGCAGCGCCGCGTAGTCCTCCGGCGTGTTGACATTCAGAGCGACCAGGGGATCGTCGACCGGGACGTACTGGATGTGCTCCTGATGCTCGTGTTCGATGTCGCGGGCGATCGACGTAGCCGGGACCCGGAGAAACGCCTCGATCATTTCACGGCCCACCAGGTAGGGATGCCCGTGCTTGCCGGAAAACTCAGGCACCACCGCCCAGATTTCTGATCGGCGGCCTCGAAGGCATCGCGCAGAATCTGGATGGTCGCGGGGCTCACCGGAGGGCGGTCGACCAGAGTCACCATGGCGGCATCGCGGCCGTGGTTGAGCACTTCATGCAGGCCGATTTGCAACGAACTGAACTGGCCGCGACCCGGGTCTGGGTTGACCACGAGAGACGCTCCGTCCGCATAAATAATCGGCGCCAGCGCCGCTTCATTCTTGCCCGACCACCACCACCACGAAATCGGTGGCCAGCAAGAGCGAACGAATCGCGGCCGAGAGGAATGTTTCGTTGGAATCGCTTGTCCGGCCACTGGCGGGGGCCAAGGCAGCAGGCTTTTCGCCGCCCATGCGCGAGGATTCTCCGGCGGCGAGAATCACTCCGGCGAAGCTGGCAGCGCGGGTCATGCTGCGAAGATAGCAGGGAACGGCAAAGAATTGTTGATTCTTGATTGAGGCCTGCTTCACGAATCAACAATCAGAAAACAGCAATCAACAATTTACTCGTGCTCATCGAGCGCCGCGTCTCGCGCGTCCGGCGTCTCGTTCGGTTCAGGCTGCGATTCCTGCTGACCGAAACCAGCTCATGTGAGGCAAGCCGGCGCCTGCATGCCGGCGAACCGCGATCAACTCTGCCGTGATCGCCACCGCAATCTCCTCGGGAGTGATGGCGCCGATGTCGAGCCCGATCGGAGCATGGACGCGGTCGAACAGATGCGCGGGCACGCCTTCCTTCTGCAACGTCTTGAAGATTTCGATCACTTTGCGCTTGGAGCCGATCATGCCGATATAGCGGGCGCGAGTCTGCACCGCCCAGCGCAGCAGGCGCATGTCGTCGCGATGACCGCGAGTGACGATGACGATGTAGGAAGTTTCGTTGGGATCAAGCTGCTTGGTCGCCTCATCGAAATCCAGCGCGTGCACTTCGCGGGCGGCGGGGAAACGTTCCTTGGTGGCGTAGGAAGTGCGGTCGTCGGTGACGATCGGGTCAAATCCGGCATTGGCGGCGACCTGGCAAAGATTCACGGCTACGTGACCTGCGCCGAAAATATAAAGTAACGCTGGAGGTAATACCGGCTCGATGAAAACTTCGAGCGTGCCGCCGCAGACCAGGCCGGTATCGTATTTCGGATCCTGATTCAGATCGAAGGTGAGGGTGCGGGGCTTCTCCGATTCCATGACTTCGCGCGCCGCCTGCCACACGTCGGCCTCGACGCAACCGCCGCCGATGGTGCCGACGATCGAGCCATCGTCGCGCACCAGCATCTTCGCAGTCCGGAACGAAGGGATCGAGCCGCGCACGTTCACGATGGTAGCGACCGCGCCGCGGCGTCCTTCGCGGCGGAGCTGCACGATTTGCTCGTAGATGTCCATGAGACGGGAGGCAGCTTGCAGTCTGATTATCAGTCGGTTAACAGGGGAGAGTCAAACGCAAGTCATTTTGTGTTAGTTTCAGACTTTTGGGAGAAGACCGTTATGAAAGCCGTCCGCATTCATCAATTCGGCGGGCCGGAAGTTCTGACTTACGAAGATGTGCCCGATCCGCAGCCGCGCAAGGATCAGGTGCTGGTGCGCGTGCGCGCGTGTGCGCTGAATCATCTCGATGTCTGGGTGCGCAAGGGGCTGCCGGGAGTGAAGCTGCCGCACATTCTCGGCAGCGACGTCGCGGGCGAGATCGTCGAGGTGGGCGAGTACGTCGGCGGATTCAAGGCCGGGCAGCGCGTGCTGCTTGCGCCCATGCATTTCTGCGGACATTGCGAGAAGTGTGTTGCCGGAGCTGCAGAACCAGTGCCGCGAATTTACCGTGCTGGGCAATGGTGTGGATGGAGGAAACTGCGAGCTGATCGCGGTGCCGGCGGCGAACGTGATTCCGATTCCCGACTCGCTCGATTTCAATCAGGCGGCCAGCGTGCCGCTGGTTTTTGTGACGGCGTGGCACATGCTCGTGGGACGAGCCGGCATTCGTCCGGGGCAGACCGTGCTGGTGCTGGGGGCAAGTTCCGGCGTGGGCATCGCGGCCATTCAGATTGCAAAGTTCTTTCACTGCCGCGTGATTACTACCGCAGGCGACGAATCGAAGCTGGCCAAGGGCCGCGAACTGGGCGCGGACTACGGCATCAACCACTACCAGCAGAAGATCTCCGAAGAAGTGCGCAAGATCACGAATAAAGAAGGCGTCGACATCGTGGTCGAGCACGTCGGCGCCGCGACCTGGGACGAGAGTGTGAAGTCTCTCAAGAGCGGCGGCACGCTGGTGACTTGTGGAGCGACCACGGGACCGAACGTCGCGCTCGATCTGCGGCATCTGTTTGCCCGGCAGTTGACGCTGCTGGGCTCCTATATGGGAACCATGGGCGAGCTGCATGAAGTGCTGCGGCACGTATTCGCCGGCCGTCTGAAGCCGGTGGTCGACCGCGTGTTTCCCCTCAGCGAGTTGCGGGCGGCGCACGAGTATCTGGAGAAGAGCCAGATGTTTGGCAAGATTGTGGTGAATCCCTAGAGAACCGCCAGCCAGCTAATCGTCCTGCCCATATTTGCCGATAGTCTCCTTGAAGGTCGGCTTCGGACGTGTTTCCTCTCAGCCTGGGTACAGAATAATGCCGCAATGGTACGGGGTCGCTCTCGGCGCGCTCGGCATCCTGGTAATTTACCAGCAGTTCCGCATGTACCTGGCTCGGCGGAAGTCGAAGGAGCGTGAAGAGCTGTTCAAGATCGTCACCGAGAACGCCGCCGACATGATTGCGCTGGTCGACGTGAAGGGGCGGCGGCTCTACAACAGTCCCTCGTACAAGAAAATTCTGGGTTATTCGGCGGCGGAACTCTCCCAGACATCTTCGTTTGAGCAGATCCATCCAGAGGATCGTTTTAAAGTGCTGGAGGCGGCGCGCGAGGCACGCAGCACGGGAGTGGGCAGAAAGCTGGAATACCGCATCCGCCACAAAGATGGAAGCTGGCGGGTACTCGAGTCGATGGCCAGCACCATCCGGAACGAGAAGGGCGAAGTCGCCAAGTTGGTCATCGTGAATCGCGACGTGACCGAGCGCAAACGCGCGGAAGAAGAACTCGAGCACAACTCTTTTCACGATGCTCTAACCGGGTTACCCAACCGCCGTCTCTTCCTCGATCGGCTGCAGCACTTGTTTGCCCGGGCGCGGCGCAACCCGGAGCGGCAGCATGCCGTGTTGCTCGTGGACCTCGATGGCTTCAAGACGTTCAACGACGCCATGGGTCAGGCGCTGGGCGATCGCGTGATCGTCGAGATTGGCCAGCGTCTGGGAGCCTGTTTGCGGCATGACGACACGGTTTCCCGCCCTCAGTTCGAAAACTCCACGATGGATCCAGTGCTTTCCCGCATGGGCGGTGACGAATTTACCATCCTGCTCGAAGAGGTGAGCCATCCCAGCAACGCGATGCGGGTCGCGGAGCGAATCCTCTCTGCCGTGGCTGAACCTTTTCTGGTGGAAGGGCGCGAGGTGCGAACTTCGGCAAGCGTGGGCATCGCTTTGAGCAAGCCCACGCATGAGCGCGCCGAGGATCTTTTGGTGGATGCCGACGTCGCCATGCGCCGCGCCAAGGCGATGGGAGGGTCGCGCTGCGAAGTGTTTGACGAGGCGGTGCACACCCGCGCGGTCAACCGGCTAAAACTGGAATCCGAGTTGCGCGAGGCCCTCGAGAAACGCCAGTTTCGCGTACACTACCAGCCCATCGTGCAACTCGAGACCAGGCAGGATCAGCGGGTTTGAGGCACTGTTGCGCTGGCAGCATCCCGTGCAGGGCCTGATTTCGCCGGAGAAGTTCATGGCCGCAGCGGAAGACACCGGGTTGTTGGTTTCGGTCGGCCAGTGGGTGATTGTGGAGGCATGCGAGCAGTTGCGTGTCTGGGACAACGCCTCCGACGGAAAGATTGGGACTGAGAATTCCCCACTGCTGCCCGTCAGCGTAAGCGTGAACGTCTCAGCCAGACAATTGGCCGATCCGCGCTTCGTCAGCGGCCTGGAAGCGACCCTGCGGCAAACCGGGATCGACCCATCACGGCTGCACCTGGAGATGACGGAAGACGTGGCGGCAGCCGATGAAAAGTTGACGGCCACCGTCCTCTCGCATCTGAAGCAACTCCGCGTCGGTGTGATCCTCGACGACTTTGGAACAGGTAATTCCTCTCTGAGCGGGCTGCGCCAGTTCCCCATTGCAGCGTTGAAGATCGACCGCAGCTTGATTGCCGGAATGCTGGCTGACCACGGCATGCTTGACACAGTGGAGTTGATTGTTCTGCTCGCGCACAAATTGAAGTTGAAGGCGATTGCCGAGGGTATTGAATCCGCCCGTCAATTCGAACACCTGCAGGCGCTGGGGTGCGAACTGGGGCAAGGACATTTCTTCTCCCCGCCGCTGGAAGCGAAAGCAGCCGAGCAGCTTCTGCGCCAACGGGCGTCGGCACTCCACGCAAAGGTGGCGGGAGCGCAATAACCCGTCGTCCGTGTTCCCATCATGACGTCCGCAGTAGTGCCGGCTTTGATTCCCCGCCTCCCGCGCAGTGTCTATACTCTTCTTGCCGGTCGGCATGACGCTGGCCGACGCTGATGCTCACTCCAACCGCCAAGCACATTCGCCGCATGACCTGGACACTCTATGGTCTGGAGGCCGGAGCGGTGCTGTTTGTTGCCGGTCTGGTGATTCTCTATCTCAATCCGTTTTGGCATTTCGATGAGGGCGGGTTCCTGGATTGGCGGCTGCGCTGGTGGAACATTGCTGGTGAAGCGCTCATCGGTGCGGGGTTTTTGATTGAAGCGGTCGCGTTCGTGGGGTTGGCGGCGGTGGTGGTATCTCGCATCACCGGCCGGCGCGCGTGGCCCTACGTCGTAGCGGCTTTGCTGGTGGTTTGCACTGTCGTGTGGATCAGCCCCGCCGGTTTCACTCATGATCTGGATGCGCATTTTGAGTGGAACCTGGCCGACGGCTTCAACGTGTTCCGCCTGCAAGCGTGGGACGACACCGCCGCAGCCTGGCGTCAGGTGGGAAGTCCGGCGTGGCAATCGACGATTGGGATACAGATTCAGCCCTTGTTGCGGGGATATTTCAAGCTCAACGATTTTCAGAAGATGAATGGGGATATCGGCATTAAGGTGGTCCGGATCATTCCCATCGCCTGGCCGATCGAGTTAGGCCGGGGTGGCGAAACCCTTGAGGATCCTGATGAAACCAACCTGATGCGCGCGGCAGGGCGAGAAGACTTGAAGACCGTGCAGCAACTGCTGTCGGCGGCAACGGGCGCCAACGTGAATGCAGGCGTGAGTGCGCTGAACATAAACGCGTTGGATCAGAGCGGGCAAACGGCTTTGATTCTGGCTTGCAGAAACCCCAAGGCAAACCCCGACGTTGTGAAAGCACTTCTGGCTGCGGGGGCGGATGTGAACCTGCGCAGCCGCGCCGGCTACACTCCCCTGACCTGGGCGCAAGTTCATAATAATGCCGAGGTCATTCGTTTGTTGCGCCGCGCCGGAGGCCGGCCCTAGCGGGCGTTGGCCGCGCGGACGTCGCTTTCGTGCTGCGCAGCAGAGGCGGCACGTTCAACGGGCGCCGTTGCCCGGGGAGACGACCCGGCCGTATTCCGAAGCACGGCTCAGACGGTCGAACATGCGCCAGGCCGCGAGTGAAATCTTGCTGATGGCCTGTTCGCCGTCGCGTTCGTTCGCGAGAAACGCGGTCATCACGCAAATCACATAAGGACGGCCTTCGACGAAGACGATGCCGGAATCGTTGCGCACCGCTTCAAGCGAGCCCGGCTTGTTGGCGATCTTCACATCGGACGGAAGGTCGCGGGGAATCCAGGAATCTTTATTTGTGCTTAGAATTTTAAAGAAGTCCGCGGTCGATTCTTTGTCGAGCACCTTTCCTCGATAAATGTCTCCAAACAAGGTCATCATTTCGCGGGGCGTGGAAATATTTTCGCGCCCTTGCTTGGCGGCTTCGAGATCCATCATCTTGCGGCGCAGACGAGTGTGCGCCAGTCCAAGGGAATCGAGCATGCCGTTGACGTTCGCCATCCCGACGCGGTCGATGAGCACGTTGGTGGCGGAGTTGTCGCTCACCGCGACCATCATGGTGGCAAGATCGCGCAGCGTGATGCGGGTGACGCCGGGGGTGAGCCCGCCCATGATGTCACTATCGGGGACCAGGTCAGACGACTGCACAGTGTAGAGATCAGTGAGCTTCAGCTTGCCCTGCTGCGCCTGGAGAAACAGATTGGCGAGTACCGTGATCTTGATTGAGCTGGCCTGCGCGAAGACTTCATTCTCGTGCAGGAAAAACTGGTTGCCGGTGGTCAGGTCTTCGATGGCTACACCCATCACGCCGTCGAGGTGCTGGTCGACATCGTGAATCGTCGACTCGAGTTTTTGCCAAAGGACTTTCTGTTTCTCCTGGGAGGGGGCGTTTGCGGTTGGAGTATTGGCGGTCTGGGCCGAGGCCGAGGCGAGAAGCGCGAGGACGCAGATCAGATATTTCAAAAGGCGATCTCCAAGGACGGGATTGTAGCAGTTTGCAAACTCCCTACTCGCAACTAGCAGATGAGCCGTCGGGAATGATCTGTAGGCGCGCATTCTTTTGGACCAGCGCGAGTTCGTCTATCGTCCAGACGCCGCTCTTTTCTTCTGCTGACATGACAAGGCTGCCAGCGCCTTTCGAGCCTGAGATCGGAATTTCCAGATGTGCCGAGCCTCTCGTGTTGCTCTCCTGCAGATTACCCATAACCATCCATCCCGCCTTGAAAGGTTCTCCGACTTTGATCGCCAAACAAGGGGAACGTTCAGCCACACCGAGAGTGGTCCTGTAGATTTCAGATTCGCGAATCATGCTCTCCGCCGCAAACAGTATGCTGCCAACAAACAGCCCGATTGTGACAATTGCAGCGGATGCGGTCCATACCTTCCCGTTTGTCGACATTCCGGGCGGCTGCTGCATGCTCCCGTCAGATTGCCGCGGTTCCAAACCAAACGCGAAGCGTACACGTGGGCGATTCAAATACCAGGCAACCCATCCCGAAACAATAACTAGTCCCGCGGCTGCTGCGAAACGAAACTCTGCTGGCTGCGCGACAAACGGTATAAACAACACGCTTGCGACTGCGAAGAAAATCAAAAGGCCCAGCAGCCCTCGACGTGCCCAATTCCGAAGCTTCCACAACCCGAATCCGATGCACGCATAGGCTATGTAGAGCAGCCAGTAGAGTATGAAGAAGGGATAAGCGCCGTAGTGGATGAATGGCTGCAGCCACGGATGCGACTCCGCGGCTCCAGCAGTCATCCCCTCCCACATTATCCGCGTGAGACCAAAACCCAATAAAATGGGAAAGAAGAGGCTTCCAAGGCAACCGATCCACAAGAAAACTCCCGCCAAGAGCGTGATTCCAACCGGCCTCTGTGGCTTTGAATTCCTGCGATCCGGTGTGGAAGCCTCATCCATCGATCTTCGCCTCCCGCAGTTGCTTGACTGCGGTCTCGGAGCTCACCGGCGAATAATAAACCTCCTTGAAGGTATAGGACCGGGCCTTGGCGGCGATTACCGGCATGATCTCGATATGCCAGTGATAGTCGTCGTCAATGGTCTTCCAATAGCCCAGAGTTTTCGAGGGATGCAGGCTGTTGGGCGAGGTGTGCAGCACGAGGTGGAAGCCTTCCGTGACGGTGCGAATGCGCTGCAGCGTGCGGCGCAGAAGCGCGGCGAGATTCACGCGCAATCCCGGCTTCGATAGTCCCGTCCGCTCGAAGGAGGCATCGTGGTTGCGAGGCAAAATCCAGGTTTCGTAAGGAACGCGCGGAGCGTAGGGCCCGAGCGCAACGTAATCGCCGCGGGCCTCGATCACGCGTGAGGCTTGACGCTCTTCCTGGTTGAGAATGTCGCAGAACACACAGCGCTCTTTTTCCTTAAAGTATTCGCGCCCTGCGCGCAATTCGTAGAGCACTCGCCGGGGAACGAACATGGTGGCCGTGAGCTGTGATGTGGGATGGTTGAACTCCTGCCCGGCGCTGGGGCCGTAGTCCTTGTAGAGGCTGACGTACTTGATGCGCGGGTCGCGTTTAAGATCGAGGATGCGTTCGGCGGCAAGGCGCAGGAACATTCCGATTTCATCGTCGCTCGCATTCCAGAGCTGGCGGTCATGCTGCGGATTCTCGACCAGCACTTCGTGCGCCCCGACCGAATTCATGCGGTCATAAATGCCGTCGCCGCGGCGGCCGGGTTCGCCTTCAATATGGTAGAGCGGAGCGGGATGCACCATAGATCGCGCCGACCAGCCCGCTGCGCTGGGCAGAGCGGCGATCACCTGAGTGGCATCGGGTGAATCTGGACAGAAACGGCAGGCGGTTTGAGCACGCGCGGCGGTTTCCGCTGGGTCGTCTCCCGTCATGACCCAGGAGCGAGTGATGGGATCTTTGCGGAGTTCCATGCATTAGGTAAACACTGTGGGAGAAGCTGCGTCAAGCAAGGTTTAAAAGTTTCAGGGTTTCAGGGTTGCAAGGTTGCAAGGTCTCAAAGAGAACGTGCATCGAGTATTGTTTTGGGAACCGTGAAACTTTGAAACCCTGCAACCTTGAAACCTTGAAACTTAAGGAATCTGAACTTGTTATAATCCGCGCCAAGCGCGTTGAAACGATGACCGAGCCGTCCACTCCGCTGATGCGGCAATATGCTGCCGTCAAGAAAGAACATCCCACCGCGCTGCTGTTTTTCCGCCTGGGAGATTTCTACGAGCTCTTCTTTGATGACGCGATTGTCGCTTCCAAAGAGCTGCAAATCACGCTCACCTCGCGCAACAAGGAAAAAGGCATCGCGGTGCCCATGTGCGGAGTGCCGCACCACGCGGCGGAGGGCTACATTGGCAAGCTGATCCGCAAAGGCTTTAAGGTTGCGATCTGCGAGCAAATGGAAGACGCACGGCTCGTGAAGAAGCAGATCGGCACGAAATTAGTGCGGCGCGAAGTGACGCGCGTCGTCACCCCCGGGACGGCTGCCGACTCCCTGCTGGGGTCGGAGGAAAATAACTTTCTCGCGGCGCTGGCGCAGGTGGGAGAAAACGTAGGCTTCGCCGCGCTGGATCTTTCCACCGGCGAGTTTCGCGCAACGGAATTTTCGGGTGAGAACGCATTGCGGCGGGTACAGGATGAACTGGAGCAACTGCGGCCGAAAGAATTATTGTACGGGTCAGCGGCGCCGCTGTTTGAAAGTAAAACCAGCCACGCCTTGCCTGCGCAACCACCGCCGGCTCCAACACCTCAGCCTCGCGCACCGGGGATTACCTGTGCCGAGACTCCGCTCGATGACTGGATCTTCGCGCCCGATCATGCCATCCCGCTGCTGGAAAATCATTTTGGGGTGCTGTCGCTTGAGGGCTTTGGGTTGGCGGGACGCACTGCTGCCGCGGCCGCGGCAGGAGCCATCCTCTATTATGTGCGCTCGACGCAGCGTGGATCGCTTGATCACGTCGACCGCATCGGCTGGTACGAACGGCAGAACTGTCTCGTGCTGGATGCGGTCACGGTCAGGAATCTGGAATTGATCGAGCCGCTGTTTGCTGGGACGGATGCAGGCATTACTCTATTTCGCTCGATCGATGCCGCGGTCACGCCCATGGGCAAGCGGTTGCTGCGGGCTTGGCTGTTACGGCCCTCGCTCGACCTGGCAGAAATCAATGCGCGGCTCGATGCCGTGGAAGCGGCCGTAAAAGACATCATCGCGCGCGAGGAGTTGCGCCGCGCCCTCGACGGCGTGCTCGACCTGGAGCGCCTGTTGAGCCGCGTGACTCTGGAGACGGCGAATCCGCGCGATGTACTGGCTCTGGCTGCATCGCTTGCGAAGATTCCTGGAATCAAGGCTGCCGTGGGGCGACTCGCGGCGGAGCGGCTGAAGACTTTGCACAGCTTACTCGACGAACTCGGTGACCTGCGCGGGCGCATTGAGAAGACGATTGTGTCCGAGCCTCCCTTGAGTTTCGCCGATGGAGGCGTAATTGCGGCGGGCGTGGATCGCGATCTCGACGAATTGCGCGAACTCTCGCGCAACAGCAAGCAGGTGCTGGCACAGATTGAACAGCGGGAACGTGGGCGGACCGGGATCAGCTCGCTTAAGGTGAAATTCAATTCCATCTTTGGTTACTACATCGAGGTTTCGAAACCAAACCTGCATCTGGTTCCGCAGGATTATGAACGCAAGCAAACTTTGGTGGGCGCCGAGCGCTTTACCACTCCTGAATTAAAAGAATATGAAGCCAAGATTCTTGATGCCCAGGAAAAGATAGCTGAGATCGAGCGGCGTCTGTTTACCGAATTGCGAACAGCGATTGCGTCCGAAGCCAAGCGGATCCGGCAGACAGCATTGGCGCTGGCCGAGGTAGATGTGTTGGCTTCGCTGGCGCACATCGCGGCTCTGCGCAAGTACTGCCGGCCGCAATTAATGTCTTCAACGGGCAGGGCGACGGCGGCTGGCGATGCGGGCGACTTGGAGATTGTCGAGGGACGCCATCCCGTGATCGAGCAACAGGAGATGGCTGGGGGCAGCGAGCGCTTTGTGCCCAACGATCTTTACCTGAATTCGTCCACGCACACGATTCTGTTGCTCACCGGGCCGAATATGGGCGGCAAGTCTACCTATTTGCGGCAGACGGCGCTGATCGTAATCCTGGCGCAAATGGGCTCGTTCGTTCCGGCGCGTTCGGCGCGGCTCAGCGTGGTCGACCGCGTCTTCACGCGCATCGGCGCTAGCGATAACCTGGCGCGCGGTCGTTCGACTTTTATGGTCGAGATGACGGAGACTGCTGCGATTCTGCACACCGCGACCGCGCGGTCGCTGATTCTGCTGGATGAAGTGGGCCGCGGGACATCGACTTATGATGGATTAGCGATTGCCTGGGCGGCCATCGAGTATCTGCATGCGCGCGTGCGCGCGAAGACTTTATTCGCCACGCACTATTTCGAGCTGACGGAATTGGCCGAACAGCTTGCGGGGGTGAAGAACTATCACGTTTCGGTGAAGGAGACTGGAGGCGGGATTATATTCTTGCGAAAGGTTCAGCCCGGAGCGGCCGACCGCAGCTACGGCATTGAAGTAGCCAAGCTGGCAGGGCTCCCGAATGAAGTGATTACGCGGGCGCGCGAGGTGTTAGCCGAGCATGAATCCGTCGAGCGACTGGCGACGGGGCATCTTTCTCCCGGAGCTTCGCCGCCGGCGACGCAGTTGACGATCTTCACCCCGCTGTCGCAGCCGGTTCTGGAAAAGCTGCGCGAGGTGGATTTGAACCGGCTGACGCCGTTGGAGGCTCTGAATTTGCTTGCAGAGTTGAAGAAGGAAATCTAGCCGCAAAATCAGAAGAGCCACCGATAAATCGCATCGAATGACTGCTAAAGGAAAGACGCTTAAGGCACCCAACGTTGGCCAGCTTCTGATCGTCGGCTTCGATGGCGTGGAAATGACGCCGCGGCTCAGCTCCCTGCTCGCGCGTCTGCAGCCGGCTGGGGTGATTCTGTTCGCTCGCAATATAAAGAGTGCCGGGCAGACCTGGCGGCTGCTGCGGGATTGTCAGAAGTGCGTGTCGACACCGCTCTTTACCTGCGTCGACCTCGAAGGGGGGCACGTCGATCGCTTTCGCGATCTGCTTGGTCCCGCGCCAGCGGCGGCGGATGTGTTCGCGACCGGCGATCGCAAACTTTTCCGCAAGCATGGGCAGGTGATCGGAGAGAATTGCCGTGCTCTTGGATTTAACGTTGACTTCGCTCCGGTTCTCGATCTGGCGTTTGAAGCTTCGCGCCGCGTGATGACTACGCGCTCAGTTTCGGCAGATCCGCGCCGGACGATTGCCTACGCACGCGAGTTTCTCGCCGGCCTGCGGGCCGCGGGAGTACTGGGATGTGGCAAGCATTTCCCTGGTTTGGGAGAAGGCGCGCTCGACAGCCATCATGAACTGCCGGTTATCAAAAAGCCGTTGACGAAACTTTGGAAAGAAGACCTGCTGCCTTACCGTATGCTCCGCGGGCCGTTGCCGCTGGTCATGGTTTCGCATGCGGCGTACCCTGCGGTCACGAAGGATCGGACTCCCGCGTCTCTCTCGAAGGTTTGGATTACCAATATCCTGCGCAAGCGCATTGGATACCGCAAGCTGATTGTGTCGGACGATATGGAAATGGGAGGAGTCTTGTCGGCAGCGCCCGTAGGACTTGCGGCGGTTGAATTCGTTCGCGCCGGCGGAGATCTGTGCCTGGTTTGCCACCGTGAGGACTACATCGCGCAGGCCTCCGAAGAGCTGGCAAAGACAGCGGAGCGCGACCCCAGGTTCGCCAGGCGCGTTGAAGAATCGATACGACGAGTGCTGGAGTTCAAGAAGAAGTCGGCCAAGATGCTGCGGATGGGGAAAGAGCCATCTGCCGCCGCCGCTGGAAAGCTCTCCCGAAAGCTGTGGGAATTCAGCGAGCAAGTACTATTGGAAGCTCTGAATCGCACGGAGAACCTGCGGCTGCAAAAATGATGAAGAAAGACATGATTGTAGCCGGGGTAATGAGCGGGACATCCGCTGACGGCATTAACGTCGCTTTAGTTCGAGTTAACTTGCGCGAAGCACCCAACACGGCTCCCGGCAGCCGCGGACGAGAGCTTGCCCTGAGCCTGCCGAAGGGGCGTCCGCGCCACTTTGAGTTGCTGGGGCACGCTGAGTATGCTTACCCGAAAAAGGTTCGGACACAGGTGCTGGCCGCAATGAATGCTCCGCGAGCCAGTGTGGCCGACCTGGCCCGACTCAATTTCCTGCTGGGGGAACTCTATGCCGATGCCGTACTGGCTACGGCGCGGCAGTTTCGGACGAAGGTAGAGTTGATCGGCTGCCACGGGCAAACGCTCTATCATCAGGGCGAGCCTCAGTCCTTTCTTGGGCGCAAAGTGGCCGCGACTTGGCAGACGGGCGAGGCGGCTATCATCGCGGCCCGAGTTGGCGTGCCAGTGGCGGCGGATTTTCGTCCGGCGGATATGGCGGCCGGAGGCAAGGGCGCTCCGCTGGTTCCGTTTCTCGACTACTTGTTGTTTCGCGATACCCGCGTGGGTAGGCTCGTGCAAAACATCGGCGGCATTGCAAATATGACAGTGATTCCCACGGGCGCGGCGGCAAGCGATGTGACCGCGTTCGATACCGGTCCGGGTAACATGGTGATCGACTCGGTCACCGAGAAGTTGTTCGGGAAGCCATTCGACAGAGGTGGGAAGATCGCAGCTTCGGGAAAAGTTTTGGATAAGGTCATCCGCGGAATGCTGCAGCGCGACTTTTTCCGGAGAAAGCCTCCTAAGACCGCGGGGCGTGAGGAATTCGGCAGGGAGTTTGTGAGCGAGTTCCTGCGGAGTTGCGGACGTAGCCGAAAGCAGGATGTAGTAGCTACGGCCACGGCGCTGACCGCGAAGTCGATCGCAGATGCGATGCGGCGGTTTGTCTTGAACTCAAGCTTCGCGCGGAAAGCGGGTTTTCGGGAGATGATTCTTTCAGGGGGAGGAGCGAAGAACTCCACCCTTGTGGTCATGTTAGCCGGCGAACTTGCATCTCTCGGATTGCAGCTGCGATTTTCCGACGAATTTGGCCTGCCTTCGGTGGCAAAAGAGGCCGTGGCCTTTGCCGTTCTGGCCCACGAAACCTGGCACCGGCGAGCATCAAATATTCCTTCGGCGACAGGAGCGAGACGCCCTGCAGTGCTGGGAAAGATTTCCTACCCTTATCTCTAGCGCGGTAATCTTATACTCACGGGTTGATTAAGTTATGCCGATTTACATTTCGATGCTTCGCGGAATTAATGTTGGCGGGCACAAGCAAATCAAGATGGACCGGCTTCGTGAATCGTTCGAGGCGCTGGGCTTCGATAAGGTGAAGACCTATATTCAAAGTGGAAACGTGGTTTTTAAGGCGGCGAAAGCTTCCTCCGCAGGATTGTCGAAGAACATTGAAGAACGAATTCTCCGCGACTTTGGTTTTTCGGTCTCCGTCATTTCGAGGACAGCGGACGAACTAGCAAACACGATCAAGAACAATCCCTTCCTGAACCAGCCGGGGATCGATCCCGAGAAACTTCACGTCGCTTTTCTGTCGGAGGCTCCTGCACCATCGGCTTTGAATAAGTTGGCGCAGCTCACCTTGAAGCCGGACCAATCTCGCGGTCTCGGCAGGGAGGTCTATCTGTATTTTCCGAATGGAGTATCCGGCAGCAGTTTGTGGAAGCATCCACTCGATGGCGTGTTATCTGTAGTCGCGACCACTCGCAATTGGAAAACCGTGAACTGCCTCCACCAGATGTGCCGGGACTGCCGCTAATGGCCCGGACTTCCTCAGTGCTCTCAACTCTCGGAGCACTAGCCTTGACGGCTTCCCTGCTTTCCTGCTCCAGCCAGGCCGATCCCAACACGCTGGTGATGGTGATCGAATCAAGCCCTACAAATCTTGACCCGCGGGTAGGCCAGGACGCATATTCGGAGCGGATCGACAATTTAATTTTCGACGATCTTCTGTCCCGTGGCGACAACCTGGATGTGGCGCCAGGACTGGCTGAGCGCTGGGAAAGTCCCGATCCGCTGACCTACATTTTTCATCTGCATCACGGCGTGAAATTTCATGACGGGCGTCTGCTTACCTCGCGCGACGTGAAGTGGACCCTCGATTCCCTGCTTACCGGGAAGATTCGCAGCACCAAAACGGCGGCGTATCGCTTCGTCGATCATCTCGACACTCCGGATGACTTCACGGTTATCTTCCACATGAAGGAACCGGACGCCGCCTTGTTGTGGAATCTCTCCGATGGCGCATTGGGCATTGTGCCCTACGGCAGCGGAGATGAGGTTTCGCGCCTTCCTATCGGCTCGGGGCCATTCCGGTTTGTCAGCGCCGAAACTGACAAGGAGGTCATCGTTGAACGTAACGATAACTACTGGGGCGAGAAGGCGAAACTGGCTCGCGTGCGTTTTGCAATCGTGCCCGATGCAACTACGCAGGCGCTCGAACTCCGCAAAGGCAGCGGCGATGTCATCATCAACGGCGGGTTCCCACCCGATACCGTCCTCACTCTGGAGCGCGAGTCGTCCCTTGCCGTCGAGTCGGGCCCCGGCACCAGGCTGGCTTATCTGGGATTTAACCTGCGGGATCCGATTCTGAAGGACGTCCGGGTACGGCAGGCCGTTGCGTATGCTCTCGACCGCCGTCCGATGATCGAGTACCTCTGGCGCGGCCAAGCGCGAGCGGCGCGGAGCATCCTTCCGCCGCAGAGCTGGGCTTACAACGGCAACGTGCAGGTTTATGATCACGATCCCGAAAAGGCGCGCCAGTTGCTGGATGCCGCGGGCTATCCCGAGGTGAACGGCGTACGGTTTCATATCACGATGAAGACCTCCACGGACGAGAACACGCGTCTGATGGTAGCCGTGATGCAGCAGCAGTTGCGCGAAGTCGGGATTGCGCTCGACATTCGCAGCTTCGAGTTCGGCACATTCTTTGCCGACGTAACTCATGGGATGTTTCAGCTCTACGGGCTGCGCTGGATCGGAGGCAACGAAGATCCCGATATCTTTTCCTTGTGTTTCAGCTCAGCCAGGTTCCCGCCGAACGGCGCCAATCGCGGCTACTACTCGAATCCGAAAGTGGATGCCCTGATCGACCAGGCCCGCCGCGAAGTGGATCCGAACGTGCGCAAGCCACTCTATGCCGAGATACAACGCATCCTGGCTGAGGAACTGCCTTACATCAATCTGTGGTATCTGGATAACGTTCTAGTGCACAACAAACGCGTAACGAATCTGAAGTTGAACCCCGCGGGGAATTACGATTTTCTGCGCACCGCGGAACTGGCGAAGTGATTGCGATCGGCCAGTAGCCTGCCTGAATTCGCGTGTTACCATCAATCTTCACGGACGATAGCGAAATGCCGGCGAGATGCCGGCGCTACCATGCGGATTCTCTTCATCGGCGACATTTTCGGGAGGCCCGGACGAACCATCGTCAAGGACCGCCTGCCGGGCATTGTCCGCGATCAGGCCATTGACCTGGTGATCGCGAACGGAGAGAACTCGGCGGCTGGTTTCGGCATTACTCCGGCGCTGGCCGAGGAGTTGTTTGAGCTCAATATTGACGTCATCACTACCGGCAACCATGTCTGGGACAAACGCGAAATCCTGGACTACTTTCAGATGGTCGAAGGCAACGGCCATGGTCCGCAACGCCGCGTGCTTCGTCCCGCAAATTATCCCGCGGACATGCCGGGCTGGGGCCTGTATCAGGGTCACAAAGGCAAGATCCCTTATGCCGTGATCAATCTGCAGGGGCGAGTGTTCATGGCTTCGAATGACGATCCGTTTCGCACCGCCGACCAGCTTTTGCAAAAGATCACTGCCAAGGTCATCTTCGTGGACTTCCACGCCGAGGCTACCTCGGAAAAAATCTCACTCGGGTGGTATCTCGACGGACGCGTAACCGCGGTCGTCGGCACGCACACCCATGTTCCGACCGCCGATGAACGCGTTCTGCCCAATGGCACCGCATATGTCACCGATGTCGGTATGACTGGTCCTTATGACGGCGTGATCGGCGTAAAGAAAGAATTAGTAGTAAACAAGTTCCTCAACGGCATGCCGGTGCGCTTTGAGCCCGCCACCGGCGACGTCCGGCTGTGCGCGGTGGTGATCGACTGCGACGAGAAAACCGGCAAGGCGCGGGATATCGAACGGCTGATGCTGAGTTGAATCGGCGCTGAAGGCGCTGCCAACCGTACTCCGAGTAGTGCCAATAACTCGCTGCATGGGCCGATGAGATGATCGACGTGCTCATTAGACGAACAAAGGCCACTGAGCACGATTCCGTTCGCGCCATCGTTCAAACAGTAGTGGATGAGATTTACGGCGGCCTTTGGGCATCTCCACCACTTCCGGTCGAGGAGGAGAACTGGCAATCCTTTTGGGTCGCTGTACGGGACACGAAAATCATCGGAGTGGTTCGGACAAGCGGAGAATGGCTGGATGATTTATGGGTGCTTCGCGAAAGCCGGGGATGTGGGGTAGGCCAGCGTCTGCTCGCGCAAGGAGAAGCTGAAATAATCGCTCGCGGCCATGAAACACTGTATCTTCGCGTCGTTCAATCGAACGCAGCGGCGATCGAGTTCTATCGCCGCCACGGTTGGCAGATCGCTCGGGCATTCCCCCATGAGAGATTTCCGATAACGATGCTGGAAATGTTCAAATCCATCCAGCCAGGCAAAAGATGATGGCTCGCAACGCCGCTCCGCATTGGCGCCTTCTTCTGATAACTAGCGAAATCAGGCGTCAGCATTCAGAACCCGGCCAATGAACGCCACGTCGTCTTTGCCACAATCATGTTGCGCGAAATCGCGCGGGATGCTAGAAAGAGGCGACCTTCTGTTCGTTTGCGCTGTCACTTCGCCCCGCTTCCCCTATGCACGACTCGACCCCCTCTCGTCACACCCAGCCTCTGACTGGACATCACTTTTTCTTGCTCTTCGTCTTCTTGTTAGCGATTCTCATCTTCTATCCGTACGTGCAGAACGGTGGATTTGGTTATTTCGCATTCCGTGTGATCAGCATCGCCGGAATTCTGATTGCTGTATACGCGATCCGCTTGCGGAAAACATTCTTGCTCATCGCTCTCGTGCTGGCCGTCCCGGCCGTCGCACAACGTCTGCTGCCCCGGGAACCCGACGCAGGATTGCTTTCCATTCTCAGCACCGTTCTTAGCTTTGTGTTCGATGTATTTATCGTGGTCGTCATCTTCCGCCGAGTCTTCGGTAACGACAAACCGAATTCGGAAACAATTTTCGGGGCGCTTTGCATTTATTTGCTCATCGGGTTCACCTTCGCCAGTCTCTACAGCATGGTAGCTGCCATTCAGCCCAAGGCGTTCTATCTCGATCCTCAGACGAATCTCCACGCTATTCCCAATAGATTCGATTTTATTTATTACAGCTTCGCGACCATGGTCTCCCTTGGTGCGAGCGGTATTACCGCCGTCTCAGCACCCGCCCGCTCGCTCTCCGTGATTGAGGCCATTATCGGCGTACTTTACCTTGCCGTGTTGATCGCAAGATTGATGAGCGCATACCACAACCCATCGGTTTCCGGGCCTTCATGATCGCTCGGAAGCGGGCAGTTGCGGCAATCCGAGGCCCTTAGACATTGTCAAAACCTTATGGATCGGCATCCGTGCAAGAAAGGCAACCTCCGCCCGTTCTTATCGATAGCGCTCCATTCCGCCCCCCCGTTAAGACGGGAGGCACGGAGACAATTAGCTCTCGGCGAAGATGGGGCCTCAGGGTAAAATCAAATCAATGCAGCGAGTATGGATCATCCTGGCGGTCTGTCTTCTGGCGGCAATGCCGGCTATTCCCGCGTTCGCCGCGGACAATGCCAGCATCGACGCTCCGATCATCTCCTGCGGCAATGGGATTCCCGGCGGCGTTTACTGCGCTCCCACGAAGAAGGATTTGAAGGAAGCCCGCAACGCTTATACACGCGGATTAAAGTTGCAGGGTCAAGATCGTCTGGAAGAAGCTTTTACGCTGTTCGACGAGGCTTCTCGGTTGGAGCCGCAAGACGTGGCGTTCCTTTCGGCGGAGGAACAGACGAAGTCGCAACTGGTGTTTCAGCACACGGAACGTGGCGATTCCCTCCTCGCCCTGGCCCAGCCAGAGCAGGCGGCGGCTGAGTTCCGCGCCGCGCTGAAACTCGACCCCGACGATGCTTATGTCGAGGAGCGCCTTGCGCAAACGCTACGCGGTCCGGCGGTTTCCCGGCTGGTCGAATTGTCTACGACGCTGGCCGGCGCCAGCGAAATCGAGCTCCTGCCGCGCAAGGATCTTGCGACCTTTCACTACCGTGGCGATGTTCGCGGATTGTTTAATGAGCTGACCTCGGCTTTCGGCGTGAGCGCTGAATTTGACGATTCGGTTACGGCGAAGCCCGTGCGCTTTTATGTGGACAATGTTGACTTCTTCACCGCTCTTCGACTGGCGTGTCTAGTGAGTGGGACGATGTGGACTCCGCTCGACGCCCACCAGGTAATGATCGCGAAGGACACTAAAGAGAATCACAAGCAGTTTGACCGGATGTCGCTCGCCACTTTTTCGGTACCTGGCGCGAGCACGCCGCAGGAAGTGACCGAACTGGTTACCTCACTGAAGACCATCTGCGAATTTCAGAAGATCAGTTCAGGACAAAACGGAACCGTGGAAGTCCGGGCGCCGCAGACCACGTTGCAGGCGTGCACCAGGCTTCTGACTCAGTTGACCAACGAGCGTCCGCAGGTGGCGCTCGATATCGAGATCTACCAGATCAGCCACAATTTCACGCGCGAAATCGGGATGCACATTCCGAATACGTTCAATCTGTACAACATTCCGGTGGCAGCGATAGCGGCAGCAGTGGCGGCGCTCGGCGGACAGAACCTGCAGTCGCTCGCCAACCAGCTGATTTCTTCGGGCGGCATCAACGCCGCCGGAAGTACGGCGCTGTCCGGGCTTTTGGCGCAACTGCAGAACCAGACCAGCGGCATCTTCAGCCAGCCGCTGGCCACTTTCGGCAACGGCCTTTCCTTTTCAGGAGTGAGCCTGGATCACCTTACGGCCGCGCTTTCCCTGAACGAGTCCTGGGCCCGCAGCCTGAGTCACGTAACCCTGCGCGCAGGGCAGGGCAACGACGCTACGTTCCATCTGGGCGAGCGCTATCCCATCCTGAATGCGTCCTATGCGCCCATCTATAATTCGTCGGCGATTTCTGCGGTGTTGGGGAATCAGAGCTACGTGCCCCCCGTTCCGTCGGTCAGTTACGAGGATCTCGGCCTGAGCCTCAAGGCCAAACCGGTAGTCCATGGCAACAACGAAGTGACCCTGACGCTCGAACTGCAGGTGCGCTCTCTGACCGGGCAGAGTTCGAACGGGGTGCCCGTGCTTTCCAACACGGAATACAAAGGCGGCATAAGACTGCGCGATGGCGAGCCGGCCGTCGTCGCAGGAGAAATCTCGACTAACGATCAACTCTCCATAGCCGGCATTCCGGGCATCTCGGACATTCCGCTCTTGAATCAAGCCGCGAACGATAACAACAAGATGAAAGAAGAGGACGAACTGCTCATCGTAATCACTCCGCACGTCCTGGCCAACCCAGACCGGACCACGGACGAGATCTGGCTCAGCGAGAAATAGCTGTCTGACTTACTTCGCTTCCTTCGCGGCAAAATCTACCAGACTCTTATAGGTATCAGCCATTCGCCCATCGACATTCCCGATGGCCCGGCCGTTGATGAAAAGAGTCGGCGTGCCGTTCACGGCAACAGCCTTGCCCAGGGCAATGGACGCATCAACATGAGACTTGGTTGCGGGAGTGCGGGCACAAGCTGCAATGTCGGTCCCTTTCAGGCCCGCTCCATCCGCCAGCGCCGTCAACTTTTCATCGGCGTTTTCGGCCGTGATGTCAGATTGCGTTTCGTAGGTTTTGGCGATGAATTTCCAGAACGCTTCGTTCGATGCTCGCCCCACGCAGTCGGCGTAAGCCGCGCCTTTTGCCGCCCAGTTGTGCATCTCGAGAGGAAAATTCTGAAAGACGAATCGTGCCGTGGGTTCCGCCGCAATGAGGCCCTCGATTACCGGCTGCGCCGCTTTGCATGCCGGACACTGCAGATCCCCGAACTCAACAATCGTAACCGCGGCGTCTTTCGGTCCGCGCGAGGGGCCAGTAATGCCTTTCGCCAGAATCTTCTGTGCCGGGTCGAAAGGTTTGGCTCCGAACGGAATAATTTCGCCCAGCACGGCGTGTTCCCCGTCCGCTGTAACGTAAAACCGGCTCGCCGACGGGCCCTGGGGCGTAGCGATGACCACGTCGACTTGGGCCAACCCCGGCACGGGAGCAGGCTTGATGCTGGAAATCTTCCAACTCACCTGGGGTTCGTAGCCAAAGGTCTGTTGCATGAAGGAGTCCACCGTAGATTCCGAAGGAAGATTGACTGCCGCTCCGGCCGGCTTATCGGCGGGCTTCGCGTCTGGAGCCTTCGCCTTGCCTGGAGCTTGAGCTGCGGTCAGGTTGCATGCCAGCAGGGAGATGAGAATCAGATTGATAAAACTGCGCATGGTTTCCTTTCAATTCAAAATTATTGAAGAGCAGACACACTGGGATCGTCTGACCAATCTCTGACCGATCCCTTTCAAACCTCGCTTTTCGCAGCAATGGGAAAACGGCGGCCGTAGCCGAAAGCCTTGGGAGAAATCTTTATACCCGGGGCCGCCTGCTGACGCTTGTACTCGGCGCGGTCCACCATCCGGACGACGCGCCGCACCAGTTCGATGTCGAAACCGCGATCGGCGGCAATGCGCTCGGCGGAGTGCGCGTCTTCCACGTAATCTTCAAGCACTGCGTCGAGAATCTCGTAGGGCGGCAGCGAATCGCTATCCTTCTGGTCGGGCCTGAGCTCCGCAGATGGCGGCTTTTCCAGTGTAGCCTGCGGAATCACCTCACGGCGCGAATTCACGTAATGACTCAACCGGTAAACCATGGTCTTCGGAACATCCGAAATGACCGCAAGGCCGCCGACCATGTCCCCATAAAGTGTACAGTAGCCCACGCCCAGCTCGCTCTTATTGCCAGTGGAAAGCACGATGGCGCCAAACTTATTCGACAGCGCCATCAGCAGCGTGCCTCGGGCACGCGACTGGATATTCTCTTCGGTAACGTCTTCCTTCCGGCCCGCGAACACTTCCTGCAGCGTTTGCCGATATGCTTCAAACGCTCGATCGATCGAGAGCAACTCGAAGCGCATGCCCAGATTCTTCGCCAGCGCGCGAGCGTCGTCGATGGAACCCGGCGACGAATACGGGCCAGGCATGCCCACGCCGATCACGTTCTCCGCTCCGATAGCGTCAGCAGCGATGACCGCGGTGAGCGCCGAATCAATTCCACCGCTCAGGCCGATGATGGCTTGTTGAAATCCGCATTTGCGCATGTAGTCGCGCGTACCCAATACCAGCGCAGCGTAGACGCTCGCATCCTCGCCTTCTATCTGATCGTGCAGTTCGCCGGTGAGGGTTTTGGAATCGAAGTAGATGAGATCTTCTTCGAACGATTTTCCCTGCGCGACGACCTCGCCTTTTGCATTGAGCACCATGCTTGAGCCGTCAAAGACCAAGCTGTCGTTGCCTCCAACCTGATTGACCAGGGCGACCGGAACCTTGTGGTGGCGGGCGATGGCGGCCAACATGTCGCGGCGCAGCTCGCGCTTGCCGATCCAGAAAGGAGACGAGGAAATGTTGAGCACGAAATTCCCACCAGCGCGGACCAAAGCTTCGATGGGGTCGACCGTGTACAGGCGTTTGGGCCAGAACAGTTTGTCGTTCCACGCATCCTCGCAGATGGTAAGCGCCATCTCGTTGCCGCAGAAGGAGAACAGGTCCTGACTCTTCGCAGGCGCGAAGTTGCGCATTTCGTCGAAGACGTCGTAGGTGGGCAATAGCATCTTTGATTGCAGGAAGACAATTTTTCCATCCTGCAACAGCGCGGCGGAATTCATGGCGGACTTGCCGGTTTCAGAGTGAGCTGGGGTCACGAGACCGCAGATCACGGAGATGCCCCGGGTTTCGAGAGCGATCTGCTCGGCAGTCTCACGATTACGCGCGACGAAGGATGGACGCTCCACCAGATCGCGAGGCGGATAGCCGCACACCGACAACTCGGGAAACAAAATCAGCCCAGCGCCGTTCCATTCCGCGCGGCGGGAAAACTCGACGATCTTGTTCCGGTTGCCTGCGAAATCTCCGACGGTGGGGTTGATTTGGCCGAGCGCGATCTTCACATGATTAGTGTAAAGCAGGAGTGCGGGCTTCGGCTTTCCGGCCCTGAAGTCCGCGAGTCGACTGTCGCCAGCATTCAGACGGCGAAAACACAGATCGAAATCGACAAAACGCATGCGCGTGCAGCGGATTACGGCTTCGGTGCGTGATCCGCAATCACAACAGCTTGGCGACCTGGAGGTTGCGGCGCTGGCGGCTTTCGCCATGCCACCATTCGAGGGCGAGCGATGTGCGGGCTCGGAAGCAGGCAATTTCATGCACAATTCCGCGGCCTCGGCGATGCTTCGGCATTCTTCCTGCTTCAACGTCACCCAGCTGTCGAAAGTGGCTTTCTCCCGCGCCACGCCTTCGAGGTTGCGGCCGATGCGGGCTGTGTAGTGCGCCCTTATGCTCTCCAGTTCCGCCTGAATTTGCAGATTTTCTTCCGCCTTCCGCGCCCATTCCGCCTCCATCTGTTTTCTTTCAGCGGCTTCGTAGGAATCCAGCGCATCGCGGCGGGCCTCGGCGTCGCGCAACACTTCGTCGATGGGAACACCGGCTGCATCGAGGGCCATCAGCAGCGCGACCCGCTTCATCTCCTTCGGTAACCCGCAGATGTGCGCGCTGTTGAGCATTTCGACAACCTTCTTAATGCTGTATCCCTTGCGCGGAAGCATGATGCCGGCCGCGCGGTAAATATCTTCCATGGCCAACAGTTCGACCTGGAAGTTCGGGACCTCTCGCGCCGCGGCACTTTTTTGTGCGGGCGGAGTGACTGCGGGCCTGAGATTCTCCTTCTCATCCTGCTTTCTATTGCTGTTTTCGTCGCCACCTCGGTCGCCGCTTACGCTGAGGCCGTCCGGCTTATTGCCCCAGGGTAGTTCGAGCCATTTGCGTTGCATAGGTTTCCTTTCCTTGCCAGCTTGCGCTCGTTTTGGAGGCTCCACCTGAGTCATCACTGGCATGCGGAACTCGGGCATAAACTGCGCTCATTCCAATCTATCGGCAAGAATTTAAATTAGTTCACAAGCGGGCGGGAGTTCCGGTTTGGAGATGCAACTTTATTTTCCCGTTCCGGGTCGGCGAGCGGTCGGGAATCGCGTGGCGCGCGCTTCACCCCGTGGTGCTCGGCATCTAATCCTCCGGCTGGAAAAACTGCGTGCCTGGGTGCTGGCACGGGGGCATCGCCTTTCTGATCCTGCCAGAGAACCAGGTTCAGAGCCGCGGCCCCAGCCGCGTCGGGGCGGGAGAAATCCATCTTCGACGATTCGCTCGCACCCCGCGCATCGCGCCTGTTGGTCTCATAGATCAGACCATTCTTCAGATTGCGATAGTCCGCTTTGAATGCGGGCTGGTCGCCCGCGCCGGAAAACATCGGTCCCATCGCCGGAGCGTAGGCGTCGTTCTGGTTCATCGGCGGCAGGCCTAACAGCATTTCCATGGTGTGAACCATGTTGACCGTGGTGTAGAAGCGATGGTCGACGTAAGGCTCGGCCGCCGTTCCTGGCGAATATTTGCTGACGACGAAAGCGATGGAGCGATGGGCGTCGACATGGTCGCCGCCGTCTTGCGCATCATCTTCCAGGACGAAGATGGCCGTGTCATCCCAGTAAGGGCTGTGCGAGACGGCATCGACGACGCGACCCAACGCAAGATCGTTATCCGCCACCGAGGCCGCCGGGCGCGGCCGCTCGGGCCGCGTGCCTCCGGTGTGATCGTCGGGAAGATAGAGCAGAACGAATGCCGGCAATTGGAACTCCGGCGCTTTCGTTCTCCTCGCGGGCGCGAGAATAGGCTGCGAACTCGTTCAGGAATTCGTCGGCGCGAAGCTGGTCGGGATAGTCCGTGTTGAAATCCGGATATAGCGGATCGAAGTGATCGCGCAGCACCGCCTTCGTAGGCTTAACACCCTTGAACAGCGGCACCGTCCACGGAAACGGACTCGGCCCGCCGTGCGGATCGCCGACATTGGGCGGCAAAGCATCTCCCTGATGAAGTTCGGTGCGCGGGCATGCGGCTTCCTGCGCCGAAGGAGTTCCCTGCTTCGGCGTGGCCGCCTTGCGGGTTTTGTTGCACCACTCGGCGTTCACGATATTCGCCATAGTCGCGATAGCTCAAGCCATGGCGAGCCACGTTGTCCCAGAGATATCCGGTACCAGGATCGTCGATATCCGGCTGGTTGTGATCGAGCGGATACTCATCGGCGACGGTGCCCTGGAAGTCATAAGTGCGTTCCTTGCCGCGATAGGCGATCTGCCAGGTTTTTTCGTTGTAATCGCTGGTGATGGCCGCGGTTGACCAGAGATGGCCGTCACCGGAAACTTCTCCGCTGTCGTAAAAATTGTCGAGCACGCCGAATTGCAGCGCCAGCTTGTGCTCGTTGGGCGTGATGTCGGCGCCATACATGGTGAGCGACGGGTCGCCGTCGCCCGACCTTCAGATCGCCGAGAATCTGATCGTAGGTGCGGTTTTCCTTGATGACATAGATCACGTGCTTGATCGGATTCTTGCCGCCGGCGAATTGGATTGTCCCGGGATCGCTGTGCAGGAGGTTGTCGTGCTCGACGACGCGGGTGAGTTCGTCGAGCTTGCCGAGCGTGGAGGGAATATTCAGCCGCGCGATCGAGCCCCGCAACAACGTGGGAATGTAGGGATGCTCGTGATGTCTGATCTCCCATGCCGTCTTGCCCATCCCTTTGTTCGGGCGTGTGCCCTGGCCCTTGGCGGTCGCGATCAGGAGATCGTCGCCGTGAACGGCGAGCGCGCTGGGGTACCAGTCGGTGGGGATGAATCCGAGAGCCGCGTAGAGACTCAGCCGCTCGTTGACTCAGATCAGAGTATCGAAAACCGCGACGGCGTTGAGCGATGCATCGGCGACGAAAAGAAGCTTGCCGTCGGCGGATTCCGCCAACGCGATCGGATAGGTTCCCGCAGTATTCTGCTCCTGGCCTCGTAGCGAGGAAATCAAGTGGCAGCGGCTCCGTGTTCGGTTGCGATCGCCGCGACCGCATCTGCATTCGACAATGCCACGTACAGCAATCTTCTCATCCGGACTCAGTAGCATCGCCGTGGGATGCGAGCCCGGCGCAATCGGATCGTCGGGTTCCTGCAACTTGATCCAGCGGATGACCTTGCCGCTGGTCAAATCCAATTCCGCGACTCGCGATGCATTCCACAGGCTGCACCAGGCGCGGCGGCCATCGCGCGTGGCGACGCCTGTGTAAGGAAACGAAGACGGCACGAGATCGTTCGTGCTCAGATCGAATCGCTGCAGCACTTTGCCGCTCGCGACATCGAGCAGCACCACATTGTCGGAAAGATTGTCGGCCACCAGAAGCCGGTCGTGACCGTGTCCTCCCGAGCAACCAGCGCCAATCCCGCGGGATAAGGAATCGCAGCCCCCGGTGCCGTCTTCTGTAAACCGATTGCAACTTTTTTGCCCGCAGCAAGCGCTTGCGGTTCAATGGCGATGAATCGTTCCGGCGCGACCTTGCCATCGGTGAAGCTGTAAACCGCGATTCCGTTCCCCGTGTCGCCCGACTTCTCTCCCGTCGGATCAGTAATCGAACCGACCGAAGCGTAAAGATGTTTTCCATCCGAGCCGAAAACCAGCCCGAGAAAATAACTCTGGTGCACTTCTTCGCCGAATCGCTTGTCGGGATAATCGGCGAGCTGATTCGTCTTCAGGTCGAGCACCGCGATCGATTGCATCGCCATGGTTTCCTGCGTGCCATAGCCGTTGTTCAACAGCGCGGCATAGCGACCATCCGGGCTGATCGCGATGGTTGCGGGAAAGCTGTTGGTGCTGCCGATGCGGCCCGGCGAAGGGATGGTCAGCGTCTTGCTGGTGGGCAGCGAGATCGAGACGGCCTCGGGCTTGCTTCCTGCGCCGGAAGCGCAACGTGAAGAGAAAGAAATGCAATCAGAAGAAAACAGCGGGAGAATCGAGATCACGGAACCTCCGCGAGGATCTGCAGCAGAAGATGAAGAAAGATGAGCGTAATTCAAGCGGGAAGCTGCGGTCAAAGACGTATGGACGGGCAGAAACGCGATGAGCGACGGTGAAGAACGACGCTGAGTGTCGCTTAGAACAGCGACGCCGCTCAGGATGACAGGGCGAATGGAGACTTCCTAAACTCCCGAGGCCCGCGTCGAGCGCTTCGTAGTCGGGCCGAGGGCTCGGGGTGCTCCTCCGCGCCAGCGTTGTGGCGGACGTCGGCGCCCTGCACCCAGAAGATCACATCCTCGGCGATGTTGGTGGCATGGTCGGCGACGCGCTCCAGATTGCGCGCCACCAGCAGCGCATCGAGCGCCTGCCGCACCACTTCCGGACGCTGGTTCATCGTCTTCACCAGTTGGATGAAAGCATCGTCCTTCATGCGATCGACGACGTTATCCATTTCGAGGACGGCCTGGGCGAGTTCAACTTTGCCTTCGATGAACGACTCCAGAGCCCGGCGAACCATGGCGCTTACCGCCGCGCCCATGCGCGCAATATCCACGGGCAAGTCAACAGCCGGGAGATCCATCATGTCCATCACGCGCTCGGCGATGTTCACCGCCTGGTCGCCGACGCGCTCGAGATCAGAATTGATCTTGGTGACGGCGAGGATGAAGCGCAGATCGACCGCCATCGGCTGCTGCATGGCCAGCAGGTCGAACGCAGCCTCGTCGATCTCGCGCTCCGAGTGTTGATCAGGCTCTCGCCTTCGAGAACCATCTGGCAGCGGGTGAGATCGCGATCGATATAGGCCTGACGGGCGCGATCCACCGCCTGTTCCGCCAGTCCACCCATGCGGAGCAACTTCTGGCGCAGATCGTCGAGCCCTTGCTGAAAACGCGTGCGCATTATCCGAACCTTCCTTCTTCAAATCCCTTCTCTTATCCAAATCTGCCCGTGATGTAGTCTTCCGTCCGCTTGTCCGACGGCTTGGTGAAAATCTTTTCCGTCTTATCGAACTCGATCATCCGCCCAGCAGGAAGAATCCGGTAAACTCGGCGACGCGCGCCGCCTGCTGCATGTTATGCGTCACAATCACTATCGTATACCGCTCTTTCAGCTGAAAGATCAACTCTTCGATCTTGCCGGTGGAGATCGGATCCAGCGCCGAGCAAGGCTCATCCATCAGCAGCACTTCCGGCTCAACCGCCAGCGCGCGCGCGATGCAAAGCCGCTGCTGCTGGCCGCCGGAAAGGCTGGCGCCCGACTTCTTGTGAATCTGATCCTTCACTTCGTCCCACAGCGCGGCCGAGTCCAGCGATCGTTGCACGATCTCGTCGAGCTTGCGGCGGTCGCTAAAACCGTTCAGCTTCAAGCCCGATGCGACGTTGTCGTAGATCGACATGGTGGGAAACGGATTTGCTTTCTGAAACACCATTCCGACGCGGCGGCGAAGCTGCGTAGGTGAAGTGCCGTTGTAGGCGTCGATCTCGCCGATGCGGACGCTGCCGGTCACCCGCGCCTCAGGAATGGTCTCGTGCATGCGGTTCAGGCAGCGGATGAATGTGGACTTGCCGCAGCCCGAGGGCCCAATCAACGCCGTGGCGTGGTTCGCCGCCACCGTCAGATTGAATGTCGTACAGCGCCTGGGTCTTGCCGTACCAGGCATTCAGGTTTTCGACCTGGATTCCAACGCCCATAGACTATGCCGCTCCGAAAGTACCACGGCGCACGGCAAAGCGCACGGCCGCGACTGCGCTGACGATGAGAACGATAAGCACGAGCGCCCCCGCCCACGCCTGGCGGTGCCATTCGTCGTAGGGAGAAATGGCGTAATTGAAAATCTGCAGCGGCAGCGCGGCTGTCGGCTGATTGACGCGCAGATTCCAGAACTGATTTCCGAACGCGGTGAAGAGCAGCGGCGCAGTCTCGCCTGCAACCCGCGCAAAGGCCAGCATGATTCCTGTAATCACGCCGGAGGTTGCGGTGCGCAGCGTGATCGAGAGCGTCGTCCGCCAGCGCGGAATGCCCAGCCCGTACGCAGCCTCGCGCAAAGCCTGCGGCACCAGCAAAAGCATTTCTTCCGTGGTGCGCGTGATCGTCGGAATCATCATGATGGCCAGCGCCACTCCGCCCGCCAGCGCGGAGAAGTGCCTCTGGGAGAGAACGACGATCGCGTAAGCCACGATGCCGATCACGATCGAAGGCACGCCGTTCAGCACGTCGGCGGTGAAGCGAATGACATCGCCGAAGCGGTTGCGGCCGATACTCCGCGAGGTAGATGCCGGCACCCACGCCCAGCGGCACTCCCAGAATGCTGGCCAGAGCGAGAATGAATGCCGAACCCACGATGGCATTGGCCATTCCGCCGCCGGCTTCGCCCACCGGCTTCGGAGTTTGCGTGAGAAAGGCCCAGTTGATCGATCCGATGCCGCGATAGACAAGATAGGCGAAGATCGCGAACAACGGCACCAGTACCAGGATGACCGTAAGCACGGCCACGCCGGTCATGACGTGGTCGGTGATGCGGCGCCGCAAAGCGATCGGCGGGACGGTATGCAGCGCGGCGGATTTTGTCAGTCTCAGGCATTGGCCCTCGAAGGCTGGCCGCGAGTGACGGTCCAGACCAGCAATCGCGCCAGCGCGTTGACCACGATCGTGACCAGGAACAGCGCCAGGCCAATCTCGATCAGAGCTGAAAGATATACATCGCCCGTGGCCTCGCTGAACTCGTTGGCCAGCACGCTCGCCATGGTGTATCCCGGCGCAAACAGCGACTTCGCAATCTCCGGCCGGTTGCCGATCACCATGGTCACGGCCATGGTTTCCCCCAGAGCGCGGCCCAGCCCCAGAATGATGCCGCCCATGATGCCGGCGCGCGCATTGCGCAGCACTCCGACACGAATCATTTCCCAGCGCGTGGCGCCCAGGGCGAGCGCGGCCTCCCGCTGGTGCTGCGGCACTACCATCAGCACTTCGCGCGTGATCGAAGAAATAATCGGGATGATCATGATGGCCAGGATGATTCCTGCCGCCAGCATGCTGATGCCGTAAGGCGGGCCGTCGAAAAATCCCGTCCAGCCCAGCGTTCGCGACAGAAACGGTTCGACGTAGTTGCTGAGGATCGGCACCAGCACAAAGATCGCCCACAGGCCGTAGACCACGCTCGGAATTGCCGCCAGCAATTCCACGAAGAACGAGAGCGGCCCGCGCAGCGCCTTGGGACACATCTCGGTGGTGAACACCGCAACCCCAATCGATAGCGGCACGGCGATGAGCAAAGCCAAGAACGAAGAAACCAAGGTTCCGTAGACGAACGGCATCGCGCCGAATTTTTCATTCACCGGATCCCAGTCATGGCCGGCGAAGAACTTAAATCCGAAGGCGTGCCAGGAAGGTCCGGAACGCAACATCAATTCGTAGACAATCAACGCGAGCGTTGCCAGCACAGCCAGACCGCACAGCAGCATGGCGAATTTGAACACCCGGTCGCCGGTTTCGCCGCGGTTCCCGCGAAGAAATGGGCCGGCTGCCGTCCCGCCGGAGGGAGGCTCACTAACCTTCGTCGCTTCAACAGGTTGCGGAGCCGGCATATCGGGCCGAGGTATGGCGGAAAAGGCCATGCTGCCTCACCGTAGCAGAATCCTGTTAACAGGATGTTAAAATGACGAGCTTTTCGGGTTGCCTTTTCCCCGGCAAGCCTGTATTTTCATCTCCCGGTTCGATTCTGCTTCTTATGCCGATCGCGCCAAAGCGCAGCCGTGTGGTTTTTCAGAAGCTTGAACGGGACTTGGTCAAGCTTTCCTCGAAACCTCGGGCGGATAACGTTCATCGTTTCCGCACCGGCACGCGCCGCCTTCAGATACTGCTGGGCGAACTCTCGCCCAAGCTCGACCGGAATCAGAAAAAGCTTCTGAAATTGCTGGGCCGAATCCGCAAGCGCGCCGGCAAAGTGCGCGATCTCGACGTGCAGCTGGCCGCGTTGCGCAGCTTGAAAATCCCGCAGGAACCGCGGCGTAAGACGCAGCTCGTAAACCATCTGATCGAACTGCGGGCGCAGCAGGAAAAGAAACTGCGGAAAGCGGTTGATGAAGACACTGTCCGCGAGATTCGCAAACGCCTGAAACGCGCCGGGAAGAACTTTAATCCGGAAGCCAGCCGCGATCCTCTGGCGGTCGCCACGAGGAATGCTGGAAGGGATCAACCGGGCAGACGCGCCCGTCAGCGAAGCGCTGCTGCACCAATACCGCATCCTGAGCAAGCGCGCGCGCTATGCGGCCGAGTTCGCCGAGCCGTCGGCGGAAGCGCGAACAGTTCATCGCCGGAGTGAAGCGCATTCAAGACGCGTTGGGCGATTGGCACGATTGGCTCACTCTGACGCAAACCGCAACCGAGCATCTCGGCGAAGTGCGGGAGTCGCCTCTGGTGGCGGAACTGCACAACGTAACGGGAGCAAAGTTTCGCCACGCGGTTGCGGTGCTCTCGCCATGCGAGCAAGCTCAGTCGCACCCGACCCGATACGCCCTGCCTCGAGCCCCCAGCTCGCGAGCGACAGCGAAGAGCTCGGCCCAGTCGACCTCGGCAGCCTGAACTGCAGCGCCTTCGAAACAGGCATCGCACCGGACACCTTGCACAGCCGGATGACCGGACGGCATTGCGGCATGTAAACTGTTGGCCTTGCCTCATGCCAACGTTTGCCGCGGTTGATATCGGTTCCAATTCCGTTCGGCTGAAGATTGCGCGCCTCACCCGCGGACGCCTTCGTTCCATCCACGAAGACCGCGAAGTCACGCGGCTGGGCGAAGGCGTATTTCGTTCCGGCTTTCTCACTCCCGAGTCGATGGCTGAGACGGTCAAAGTTCTGCGCCGCTTTCATCGAGCCACGCAACAAGTAGTTACAGACCCGGTCCGAGTCGTCGCCACCAGCGCACTTCGCGACGCTCGCAATTCGCAAGCTTTTCTGGAGTGGGTTCGGTCGGCCACGGGGTGGAAGGTCGAAATCATTTCGGGATTGGAAGAAGCCCGTCTGATTCATCTGGGACTAGTCGCAAATCTCCGTGTGGACAGTTCGCCCGCGTTGATGGTTGATCTGGGCGGCGGAAGCTGCGAGCTGACAGTTTCCGGGCGCGGACACATCCGCGACATGGTGAGTTTGCCGCTGGGCGCGGTTCGCCTGACCGATGAATTTCTCAGCCACGACCCGCCGCGCAAGGGCGAACTCAAACGGATGCAAGGCTTCGTGGCGCGCGAAGTGAACCGCATCGCATCGCGCGTGGTGGCGGCAAAGGTCAAGAATGTGATTGCCACGTCTGGAACCGCCGCGGCGCTGGCCGCCGCCGCCAGCCATCTGCGGAAAAACGGAAGCCGCCAGCGCGCAGTCGTCTCCCGCGCGGAGATGACGCGAATCGCCAAACAGCTGTCTCGCCTGCCGGCAGACGAACGGCAACAGATTGAGGGCATCGGTCCGCGGCGGGCGGAAATCATCGTCGCCGGTGCGATCGTTTATCACGAATTGCTCGATCGCTGCCATCTCAAAGGTTTTCGCTATTCCCCGCTGGGCCTGCGCGACGGACTGTTGGCGCAGATGGCGGCTGAACATGACCACAGCACACGCTCGGGAAAACAGATTGAATCGGAACGCTGGGAATCGATCACCCGGGCCGTCGCTCACTACAACGTCGACATGAAACACGCGCTCGATGTGCGCGAGTCCGCCATGTTCTTGTTCTCGGCACTGCGTTCGGTGCACGGGTTGGCGCCGGAATTCCGCGAGTGGCTTTCGGCGGCGGCCATGCTCTATGAAGTGGGCGACTATGTGAACCGCAACGGCCATCACCGGCACACGTATTACATTATTTCGAACTCGGAGATTCTGGGTTACACGCCGCAGCAGCGGCGGATTATCGCGGCGATTGCGCGCTATCTGGGTAAGTCGCGACCCGCGATGGAAGACGGCCCGATGAAGGCGATCGATCCCGCAGAACGCGCCGGAGTGCAGAAAGCGATTCTGCTGCTGCGCCTGGCGCGCTCCTTGAACCTGGGCCGCAGCCGCGCTGTGCAAAAGGTGCGAGTCAGCCAGCGCGCCGCGGAAATCCGTCTGACGCTGGTGCCCCGCCGGCGCATGGGAGTAGACCTGGAACTGTGGGCAATCGAGAAAGACTGCGCTTATTTCCGCGAGGTGTTTGGACGGGAACTTTCCACCGCCGCCGTATAAAGAGTGCGCAGCGCTTTCGGCGTCAGGCACCACATCAACGTGCCGGAACTACGGCGCATGTCGACCCGGGCCACGGCTCCCTTTTTCAGTTCCACCGAAGCTTCACAACCGGACTCGCTGATTACGGTGCCGAGGAACTGGCTGAGGTTGGGATTGTGTCCGACGACCATGATCGATTCCTGCTTGGCGTACTTTTCCAGCAGACGGCGGAAGTCGGCGAAGGTCGCGCCCGGACGCAGCGCGGTCTCGATCTGCAGCTTGCCTTCGTAACCCATCTCGTTGCCGACCAGCGAAGCAGTTTGCGTCGCGCGCTTCAGCGGGCTCGAAATAATGCAATCCACCTGCGCCTCGATCGCGGCCAAAGCGCGGCCTACGTAACCACACTGCTCGATGCCATCTTTATCGAGCGCGCGCTTCTCGTCTTTCTTCGGGTTAGCGAAGGGTTCGCCGGCACTGGCATGACGCAGAAAATAAATAATCATTGGGAATTATCGTTCTCTGGGCTATCGCTCTCTGGATTACGTACTCTCGGTTATCGTACTCTCCCGACGGGAGCTTTGCGCTTGGGCGCCGGAAGTTGCGGTATCGCGAAGCCCGCCGGTTGTCTGCCTTCTGCAACGCTGATCAGATAATCCTGCGCGCTGAAGGCGGCTGCGCCCGTCGGCGGCTTGCGATTGCGTTTGCCATGCAAGGGCTGCCAGGCTCGAATGTAATTCGCATCCGGCAACAGGATGCGAGCCTTGCGATTATCCGCGAGATAGGCGTCGAGAATTTCGCGGCGCACGCGCTCGCGCAGGAATTCGTCGCGCAGAGGCACCAGAACTTCGACGCGCTCGTAGAGATTGCGCGGCATCCAGTCGGCGCTGCCGATGTAGATTTCTTCCTCGCCGCCGTTCGCGAAGTAGTAAATCCGGCTGTGTTCGAGAAAGCGCCCCACGATACTGCGCACCCGGATGCGGTCACTCACGCCCCGCACGCCCGGCCGCAAGGCACAAATGCCGCGCACGATCAGATCGATCTCCACTCCCGCCTGAGAAGCGCGATACAAAGCCTGGATGATGTTTTTGTCGAGCAGGGCGTTCATCTTGGCGATGATGCGCCCCGGCCTGCCTTGCCGCGCGTGATCGGCCTCGCGATCGATGAGCGCAATCACTTTTTCGGCGAGATCAAGCGGCGCCACCAGCAGCGGGTCATAGCTGGGATTCTCGGCGTAGGCGGTAAGGAAACTGAAAACGTCATGCACCGCACGGGTAATCTCCGGATTCGCCGTAAACAAGCTGAGGTCCGTATAAATTCGGGCGGTCGTCGCGTTATAGTTGCCGGTTCCGATGTGGGCGTAGCTGCGCACGCCATCGGGATCGCGGCGGACCAGCAGTGAAAGCTTGCAATGCGTCTTCAGACCAACCAGCCCGTGAAACACCTGCACCCCGGCGTCTTCCATCTCGCGCGCCCAGCGAATGTTGTGGGCTTCGTCGAAACGCGCCTTCAACTCGACGACCGCGGTAACTTCCTTGCGCGACGCTGCATCCATGAGCGACGGAACGATCAAAGAGTGCTCGTTGGTGCGATAGAGGGTCTGCTTGATCGAAAGCACATGCTCATCTTCCGCAGCCGACTCGATGAACGACACCACCGCATCGTAGGAATCGTAAGGATGGTGCAGCAGAACGTCGTGCCGCCGCAGCTCCTCGAAAAGATTCTGTGACTTCGCTGTAAGCCTCAATTCGCGCGGAGCGAAGCTGCGATACTTCAGATCCGGTCGCTGTGTCTGGTCGTAGACGTTAAACAGCCGCGAAAGGTTGACCGGGCCGTTCACTGGAAAAACCTGCCAGGGATCGAGTTCGAACACGGTTCGGAGGCGGTCGACGATCTCGGGGTCGGCGTCAGCTTCGATTTCCATGCGAACCGCGTCGCCTTTGCGCCGGTTGTGCAACTCCGCCCGCACAGATTCGAGAAGATTGCGCGCTTCTTCTTCCTGCAGATAAAGATTGCTGTTGCGGGTCACGCGGAATGGCGCTGAGGAAACGATGTCGTAGCCGTGATACATATTCTGGGCGTGGTGCGCGACCAGATCGGCAAGAAAAATGAAGTCGGTCGTAGTATCCGAAGGCAGGCGAACCAGACGGGGCAGCGCGCGGGGTACCGACACCACGCCGGTATAGGTGAGCGCGGAGCGGCGGCGACGGCGCAAAAGAAATCCCAGGCACAACGCCTTGTTGATCACGCGTGGAAAGGGATGGGTTGGATCGACGGTCACTGGAGTGAGCAGAGGATCCAATTCTTTCTCGCAGTACTGGTCGACGAACCGACGGGCCTCTGCGTCCAGTTCGTGCAGGCTCAGCAACCGAATTCCGTGCTCGGCCAGGGCAGGGCGCAGCGCGTTCCAGCATTCGTACTGGTCGTCGACGAATTGGTGACATTGGCGCGCTAGAATCTCGCGCTTCTCAGTCAGCGTTAAGCCATCGGGACCGGCCTCGTTATAGCCGTCCTCGATCTGCTGCACCATGGCGGCTACACGAATCTCGAAGAACTCATCGAGATTGCTGGCGGAAATGGCCAGAAACTTGAGCCGCTCCAGAAGCGGATTGCCTTCATCCTCAGCTTCTTCGAGCACACGCCGGTTGAACGCGAGCCAGGAGGTATCGCGGTTGAGATAATACGCAGGATTTTCCAAAGAAAGACGAGCCATGTGCGAGGGTGCTACGCCTTCATTTTTGCGATCTTTTGTTGCCGAGGGGAAACGGCGTTACGACTGTCTAGTATAAAACATCCGCCCCGCCCGGCGCAGACCGGCGAATCAAGGGAAGCCCGTGACGGGATCGTCCGACATGCCTGAAAGCAATCCGGCGCATCGGGAACGGCTGCTCTTGCCGTCCGATGCGCCGGAAGATCGCAAAGCGCCAGGCCACGTGAAGCTCGCGCGTCCTGCGTGGCTTGCCCTACTTGACCTGCTTGATTGTCTCTTTCTCTTTCTGGACAACGCTTTCCGGCAACGGAGCGTAAGAGAGCGCGGCCGTCATCTTCTGCCCGTCCGTCGCCATCCAGTTCAGAAAATCGGCCAGGATTTTGCCTTTCGCCGCATCTTTTGACTGCTGGGGAATCAATAGCCAGGTGAAACTGGAAATAGGATAAGCGTCCTTGCCCGGTGCGTCGGTGATGGAGACGCGAAAATCCGCAGGCATTTTGGGCGCGGACGCAGCCGCGGCAGTCACTCCTTCAAGCGACGCCTTCACGAAATTCCCCGCCGCATTGCGAACGCTGCCGTACGGAATACTGTTCTGGATGGCATAGATCAGCTCGACGTAGCCTATGCCTCCTTGCATCTGCCGGATCAGCCCAGCTACTCCTTCGTTCCCTTTTCCGCCCAGTCCGACCGGCCACTTAACGGACGTGTTGCTGCCCACCTCGCCCTTCCAGTCGGCGCTGACTTTCGAGAGATAGTCGGTCCAAATGAAGGTCGTACCGCTGCCGTCAGAGCGATGAACCACGATGATGTCTTTGTCGGGAAAATTGACGCCCGGATTTACTCCGGTAATCGCCTTGTCATTCCACTTGGTAATCTTGCCGAGAAAGATTCCAGCCAAGGCATCCGGAGTAAACTTCACGTCCCCACTCACTCCCGGAATATTGTATGCCGGGACGACCGCACCCAGTACGCTGGGGATATTGAGGACGTTAGTCTTCAATTTAGTTTGGGCTTCCGCGAGCTGTCCATCCGTCATGGGCATATCGCTGGCGCCAAAATCCACCGTTCCTTCCGTCACCTGGCGGATGCCACCGCCACTGCCGATGGATTGGTAGTTGACCTCAATATCGGGATGCAGCTTGTGGTATTCGCTAAACCACTTCGAGTAAATTGGGTTAGGGAACGTCGCGCCCGCTCCGTTCAGCGTGGTCTGCCCTAATGCGGGCAAGGCTGCAAAGAGCGCACAACAGAAGCAGGGTGAGTCTGCGCATGGCTCGATGAATCCTCCTTGAAGATGAATATCCTCGGTTCTATCGGCGCAATATTACAGCATGGTTACAAACGGATGAATTTCTGATGAACGGCGGACACTTTGAGGCGTCCACGTCACTGAAGGCTGCGAGCGTGCAATCTCCTCTACAATCGGAACTTCGCCTCGAGTACCCTAGTTCGGCGATTGGGTTACACTCCCGGCGGAAGGTCCCAGGACGAAAATTTCATGAGCGATTCTATACGCTACGCCCCCGGCTGGCCGGGCATTCCACCCCGCTGGACTTCGAGCGCCAAAATCGGGGTCGGCACGGCGCTGGACCCGCACAGCAAAGTCTGGTTCACGCTGAGCCACGGCATTCTAAATGAAGTGTACTTCCCGCGAGTAGATCAAGCCTGCACCCGCGATCTCGGCTTTATCGTTACCAATGGCCGCGATTTCTTCTCCGAGGAGAAGCGACACTGCAATTTTCAGAACAAGCCGTTCGAGCCTGGCATCCCCGGCATTTGAACTCACCAACACTGACGGCAGCGGCCGCTACCGCATCCACAAAGAAGTCTTAACCGTTCCTCTCCGCAACGTGGTACTGCAGAAAATCCGCTTCGAACCGTTGCAGGGAGAGCTCGCCGACTATCACCTTTACGCGTTGCTCTCGCCGCACCTGGCCAACTGCGGTTACCACAATACCGGCTGGGTGGGCGATTACAAAGGTGTACCCATGTTCTTCGCGGAGCGCGACGGAACAGCGCTGGCGCTGGGCTGCTCGGCGCCCTGGAAAAAAATGTCGGTGGGATTCGTGGGCGCTTCCGACGGATGGCAGGATCTCTCGGCCAACTTCCAGATGGAGTGGGAGTACCAGCGCGCGGAGAATGGAAACCTCGCCTGCACGGGAGAGATCGACCTCGCGGCCTGCGGCGGAGAGTTCGTGCTGGCCCTGGGCTTTGGCGGAATCTGGAGTGAAGCCGGACAACACGTGCGCTCCAGCCTGTCCGAGGACTACACGAAGATCCGCGAGTACTACGTGGCCGAGTGGGGAAACTGGCAGAACAGGCTGCTCAAGCTCGATGAACCGAAGCGCGAGAAGGATCTCTACCGCGCCTCGACGGCAGTCCTGCGCACGCACGAATCCAAGGATTTTCTGGGCGGCATCATCGCCAGCCTCTCGATTCCCTGGGGCTTCAATAAAGGCGACGAAGACCTCGGCGGCTATCACCTGGTCTGGCCGCGCGATCTGGTCGAGACTGCGGGAGCGTTGCTGGCCGCCGGCGCCGCTACCGAGGCCGTCAGAGTGCTTCGCTACCTCGAATCCACGCAGGAAGCTGCGGGCAACTGGGCGCAGAATCTCTGGCTCGACGGGCGCTCTTACTGGAGCGGCGTGCAGATGGACGAAACCGCTTTCCCCATCCTGTTGCTCGATTTGCTGCGCCGCGAAGCCGCGCCCGGCCTGGGCAAGCTCGAGCGCTGGTGGCCTATGGTGCGCAAAGCTGCGAGTTTTATCCTGCGCAACGGTCCGGTTACACAGCAGGATCGCTGGGAAGAAGACGCAGGCTACTCCCCCTTCACGCTGGCGGCGGAAATTTCCGCGCTGCTGGCCGCAGCGGACATCGCCGAATTAACCGGCCACTCCGATGCTGCTCCTATCCTGCGTGACACTGCCGATGCCTGGAACGACAACATCGAGCGCTGGATCTATGCGACCGGCGGCGATCTTGCCCAGCAAGTCGGCGTGGAAGGCTACTACGTGCGCATCGCTCCGCCAGATACCGATGGTCGCGGCCTCTCCGACGCAAGGCTTTGTGCCGATCAAGAATCGCCCTCCCGGAGAAGATGGGGAACGCGCATCTCATATCATCAGTCCAGATGCGCTGGCTCTGGTGCGCTTCGGATTGCGCGCGCCCAATGATCCACGCATCCTCAATACCGTCAAAGTCATCGACGCTCTGCTGCGCGTGCAACTGCCGCAGGGCCCCTGCTGGTACCGCTATAACGGCGACGGCTACGGCGAGCACAAGGATGGTTCGCCGTTCGACGGCACCGGCATTGGCCGCCCCTGGCCTCTGCTGGCCGGGGAACGCGCTCACTACGAACTGGCGGCAGGCCGCGCCAGCGAAGCCGAGTCCTTGCTTGACCATGATGGAAAACTGTCCCATCGGCCAGAGCCGGCTGCTGCCCGAGCAAGTCTGGGATGCCGACGATATTCCCAGCCTCGAACTGTTCCGCGGCAAGCCCACCGGCTCTGCCTGTCCGCTGGTCTGGGCTCACTCCGAATACATCAAGTTGCGCCGCTCGCTGCGCGACGGGAAGATTTTCGACCAAGCCCCGCAGACGGTGCAACGCTACCAGGTTGAAAAGCCTACGCGAGAGTTCTCCGGCTGGAGGATTAACAACAAGCCTCGCTCCATCCCGCAGCACAAGAAGCTGCGCATCAAGTTGCTCGATCCCGCGCTGGTGCACTGGAGCATTGACGGCTGGAAGAGTGCGCACGACACAAACACCCGCGACACCGGCTTGGGCCTCCACATACTCGACCTGCCGACAGCTTCGCTGCCCGCGGGAAGCCAAATCGTGTTCACGTTTCTTTGGACACAGGAGAATCGCTGGGAGGGCAAGGACTACACAGTGACGGTGGTCTAGACCGACGACACCGGGCCGGCGTGCGAGTAAATCAGTTCCACCACGGTGCAATCGTCGCTGAGAGGATTTCCGGCACAGAACTCCGAGACCGCGGAAAAGATACCTTCCAGAGTAGGATTCTTCGCCGCAGTCGCTTCCAGCCGCGAGTCCTCGAAGAAATCGCCCATCGCATTTTCCGCCTCGGTCACGCCATCGGTCACCAGGATAAAGCGGTCACCCGATTTGAGCTGGCAGCGGGCGCTCTCAAACGTGGCATCAGGCAGCAAGCCCACCGGCACATTGCCGTGCGGCGGACGCATCACTTCTCCAGCGCAAACCAGCAAGGGCTGCACGTGCCCGCAATTGACATATTCCAGATCGCCGTCCCGGCGCAGCAGAACCAGCAGGACGGTGGCATACTTTTCGCCCACCAGTTTCTCGCTGAAGAAATGGTTCACCGCGGAGACCACGTCCAGCAAAGGCATGCCGGAACTCAGATGCGAATAGATCATTCCCTGCAAAGTGGAAGCCAGCAGCGCCGCCGAGACGCCCTTGCCGCTGACGTCCGCCAGCACCACAGCCAGGCCCTCTTTGGTGTGGACCGCATCGAAGAAGTCCCCGCCAATTTCCTTGCAAGACAGGTTCTTCCCGCGCAATTTGGCAAACGGCACGTCGGGAATTTTCACCTGCATCAGCCGCTGCTGGATGCTGGCGGCAATGGTGAGTTCCTGCTGGTAGCGCCGGGACTCCTCCTCGGCCTGCACCAGGCGGGCGTTCTCGATCAAAGACGCCGCTTCCGTCGCGATCGCGCGCAGAATGTCGTGGCCAACGCCGGAGAATTCGCGCGAGGCGAAACGCGAGTCGACGTACAGAACTCCCGTCACTTCGGCGGACGGCGCGCCCGGAACCATCGTCATTTGTTCGCGTACCTTGGCCTGCACCTGCCGCTTGCGCAGCGGAATGCAAATCACGGTACGCAGGTCATAGGCGACAATGCTCTGCCGGCCCGCGAGCTCCGGCGAACTGCCGGTATCCGTCAGCAGAAACTCGGAATTCGACCGCAGCGATTCTTCCAGCGCGGAATGCGAAATGGTCTTGTCATCCAGCAGCGGCTCGCCCTTGTTGTTGCGTCCCGCGGCCAGCCGCAGGCTGCCGTCGTCGTCTTTCAGAAAGACGTAACCACGCTCGGCGCGCGTCAGCCGCAGCGTCACCTCCAGCATGGTCATGAGGATTTCGTCGAGCACACCCGCTGTGTTCAACTTGCGCGCCGCTTCCAGAAACAGAGTCAGCTTCTCGAGGTCGTTGGCCTCCTGCGAGATCTGAATTTCGGAGATCTGGCTGAGGAACTCCCGCGCCGTGTTCGAAGTTCCGTGCGCCGGATTGAAAATCGCGTAGGCAGAATCGCGCGCCCCAAATTCCAGGCGGTCGTTGCGCTCCAGCTTTTGCCGCTGAATGCGTTCCCCGTTGACGAACGTGCCGTGTTTGCTGCCCTGATCGACCAGAAAGAATCCGTCATCTTCCAGCACGATGAGCGCGTGATCCCGCGACACCCGCGGATCGGCGATGACCAGATCCTTATCGATTTTGCGGCCCACGCTGAAGGGCGTGCGGTTGAGCACGATGTTCTTCTGCTCATTGCCCTGCACCAGTACCAGCCCCGGAAACACTCCCGAAGCGGACGACTGTGGCCGGCCTATCGCGTTTAAGACCATGGGATGTGGCGCCGCCCCCTGTCCAAGACTACACGGAAACAGCCCAAATAAGAATGATGCAGAGGAATTATGCCCCGCCGGGAGCGCTTTCGTCGAGACTGCCGGTAGCGCTTCCCACAGCGGTTCGATAGACTGCGGCGGCGTGTTCTCCCGGGACTCAAGTCGCGAGACGGCTCTCAGCTCGGCAATCAAAACCTTCATTATTTGTGTCTTTGTGTTCGCGCTCGCGGCTTTCGCCGTCACACGCTCCGCGGCGTTCCTGCAGGGCACCGATTTTCCGGATTTTTATTGCGCCGCGCGCATGCTGGCTGTGGGCCACGGGCACCAACTCTACGATGCCGACCTCCAGCGCCAATATCAGGCCCGCTACGCCGGAAGAGTCGGCACACTCTACATTCATCCGCCTTTTGAAGCCGCAGTTTATCTCGCCGTGGCGTGGCTGCCGTTGCGCTACGCCTATCTGCTGTGGTCTTTGCTGAACCTGACATTTCTAGGGGTTGCGGTGCGCCGCCTGGCTAAAGAAATCGAGCCCTGGGATTGGCGCTTATCGCTGGGGGTTTCACTCACCTTCGTTCCGACGTTGCTCTGTTTTCTCCAGGGTCAGGATTCCTTACTCCTGCTGTTGTCGGTTGTGTTGGCCTTTGCAGCTCTCCGGCGCGGCCGCGGGTTCGCCGCAGGCTGCTGGGTGGGCCTGGGACTTTTCAAGTTTCAACTCGCGTTGCCGTTAATGCTGGTGCTGGTCGTGACCCAAAACAGAAACGTCCGAACCGGCCTCGTGAAGGGCTTTAGCCTGGCTGCGCTGGCGCTCGCCGCATTGTCGGTCGCCATCTCCGGATGGTCCCTCTTCCTCGTCTATCCAAAGTTTCTGCTCCGTCTGCAAGCCCAGCCATTCGCCGGAATCGTTCCCGAGGCCATGGCGAATTTCCGGGGATTGATCTACCTCTTCTTTCACAGCGACCAATCCTCCGGCGCCATCATAAGTTTGTCGATCCTTTGCGCAGCCGCGCTCATCATGGCGCTGCTGGGATGGAAGAAGACGGGACGGAATAACGATAACAACAGTAATAACGACGACTTCGATCTGGCCTTCGCTAAGAGTGTGATGTTCGCGCTGCTGGTCAGCTATCACCTCAACCCGCACGACCTGAGCCTTCTGCTGTTGCCGATTGCCCTGCTTTTCCGCCGTACATCCGACCGAACGCCGAGCGCACGGAACCCTGCGAACTGGATAACCTTAGGCTGGCTCGGAATCGTGTTTCTGCCTCCGCTCCATCTCTGGACGCTCAGAGGGGGCGTGTATGCGCTCATGAGTCTTCCTTTGCTGGGGTTGTTCTTGAGCGTGGCGCTTCTACTGCGGCGAGAAGAAGCTAGTGCGGTCGATTAACCAGAGCTCTCTTCGACTCGCGTCCGCCGCTGCGCACCCTGCACAGCAAGAAGGATGATTGCAAATACGAATACCGGCAAACTGAACGTCGCAAAGAAAGGCACTTTCCACGCGCTAATCGCCCACGCCCGCCATCCCAGCAAATAGGCGCAGCTCAAACTCAAACTCGCGATCCACTGCCACGCCAAAGCAAAAGCCGCGGCCAGATAGAGGAAGCGAACTCCGCGCGACCGCGACATGAATAACGTCCGATCCCGCACCAGCACCAGAATCGCCGGCAGAAGCAGCACCTGGTTATAAGGCGCGTACATGGGCACGACGAGCACGGTCAAGGCCAAAACGAGAGAAATAGCCAGACTGAAGTTTTGCTTATCGGCAGGTTCCGCACGCAGCTTCCAAAGAAGAAACCCGCAAGCGGCCACGGCGGCGGCGATAAACATTCCCGAATACTCCCACGGAACCAGCAGCACCGACTGGTTCTGAGTGTAGCGATGATATTGCCCCAGAGCATGGGCAAACAGCCGCCACCAACCAGGCAGAATAATTTCTGCGCCACCGAGCAGCAACGCCATCGCCAAGCCAAACCCAAACAGAAAGCGTCTCCGATTTCTCCAGTCACTCAACGTCCACACGATTAACCAGGCCACCAAAGGCCACGCCAGCTGCGGCTTGATGGTTGCCGCCGCCAGCAAGACTCCGCCGCAAAACAGAAAACCTCCGGCCACGCAAGCCGTCGCGCCGGCCAGAAGCGCCGCCACTAGCAGGCTCAACTGCTGCAGCTTCAATCCCTGCACCGCGGCAAAGCTTCCCAGCGTGAGCGCGATGCAACTCGCTGTCGCAAACCCCGGCAGCCGCCATCGCAGCACGCGCAACCACAGCCAGACACTCGCTGTAGTCAGCGCGATCAGCGCCCAGTAAAAGACAAACTGCACAGTGTGAAATGGAAATCTGACAAACGGCGCCAGCAGGAACACCACATAAACGGGATAAGCGAACCCCTGCTGGTCTTTGGGATCGTTGGGCCGGGCAGGATCGAGAGCGCGTCCGTAGTATCCCTTCTGGATTTCGATCGTAATGTCATCGCCGTAAGGATTGCGGTGGTGAAGCAGCAATTCCCGCGCCCCCAGCCAGCGCGGATACAGATCGGACAGATTGCCGCGCGGACGCTCGCGCGCCGCAGCATCCGCAACCTGAAAACCAACAAGAATTCGATCGACATAAAACCACATACTCGCCGCGGCGACGAGAGCGAGCATCGAACCGACCAGAGTCCCGCCTTGTCAAAGTTGCCTCTCCGGCAAATCGAAACGGGATGAAATCTCCCGCGCAATACCCCACGTCCACAGCAGCAACACGGTCGCAAACAGATTGAAGTGATCGAATCGGATCCAAAGCAGCATGTAAACTGGAGTGAAGAAGAGCAATCCCACAGGCAACATGAGAGCCCAGTTTCTATAACGCCGAAGCGAAGCCGTTTCGATCGCGTAGTTAACCACCAGAAGCACTGGAATCACAAGCAGGCTGAGGTCGTAAGGAAACGCATGATAGCTGACCAGCACTGCCACCACCATCGCCACGGAAAATTGCAAATCGAACTCCGGCGGATCGAACTCTGGATGGAATCGCTGGCTTGCATGCGTCCGGCCGCGCCCTTTCACGCAAACCCACGCAAGCAGACCAATGGAAACTGCAATGGTAATTACATGCGCGCCCGGGAACCCGCTGAAAGACCAACCCTCGAGCAATCCGCGCAGGTTCGGCATGTCTACCGCGATTCCTCCCCGTTCCATGAATTTTTCGAAATGCAAGACATACCAGGGATACCGCACCGCACCCACCCACCCAGTAATAGCCACCGAGATTGCCGCCATCACAGCCGCGGTGACCACGAAACTCTGAACCACCCTGCTGCGCTTCCAACACAGAAGAATCAGAACCAACGGAACGATGAGCTGAAACTTGAACACGCTAAGGCCGAGCCAGCATCCGGCGAGCGTGTCAGCATTTCTCTTCAAGGCCGCGAATGCCAACGCATTCAGCAAAAGCAGCAAAATCACATCCTGCCCCTGCAGCAGCGCAACCAGCACGGGGAAAAAGCCAAGCAAGACCAGCAGCCACACAAAAAGGGGGTATTGGGCGAGCATCGGAATATATCGTCGCAGAAGAAAGGGCAGCAATCCCAGGATCGCGAGATTGATCACACTCCACACCAGATACGCCGTGGGGTAATCAAGAGAGGCCAGCGGCTCAAAGATCAAAGCCTCAAACGGCGGATGATTGTAAGGCAACGGCCCCTTCCGGATTCGCACTCCCGCAGCAAAAGTCTGCTGCACTTCATACTGCAAAGCGCCGTCGTACAGGCGGTGCCCCAGATCCTCGCCCAACATCTTTCCCGCCGTATAGAAAATCGTAAAGTCCGGGTAGCCCTGCCGAACCAGCACTCTCGCCTTCCAGAACAGCACGCCGTGAATGCACAGCATGCCAACGATCAGCACGGCGATCCACGTCTTGAGTCTGTTTCGGCTCACTTATTCCTTGGTCTTCTTCCTGGGTCTTCTTGATTTATGTTCGGGATTATATCTTCGCCCCAAGCGAGGTATGATCCATGCCACTGTGAAGAGACTTCTCGGACAAGAAACGTCTTCCTGGCGGCGTTGTTCGTCGGACTGTTCGCCATGGCCGCGCGCAATGTCACCGACCCCGACGTCTGGTGGCATCTCAAGACCGGGCAGTACATCGCCGAGCAAAGAAGCGTTCCTCACACCGATCCCTTTTCCTACACTCGCGCGGGACAGCCCTGGGTCGCGCATGAATGGCTGAGCGAGCTTCTCCTGTATGAGATTGACCGAGCCACGGGCTGGGGCGGGTTGATCCTGGTCTTTGCTGCAATCCTGACTGCGGCATTCTTCCTGTTGTATCTGCGCTGCGGACCCGCGACCTACGTAGCGGGCGTAGCCACCCTCGTCGCAGCCTGGGCCACCGTACCCCTATGGGGAGTGCGCCCGCAAGTTCTATCTCTTTTACTGACCAGCTTGTGGCTGCTGATTCTCGATCGCTCCGAGCGCAATCCCAAGCTCCTGTGGTGGACTCTCCCGCTCACTCTTCTCTGGGTGAACCTGCACGCCGGATTCGCCGTAGGCTTGGCGCTTTCAGCCTTGTACCTTGCGGGCGAATGGATCGAACGCGCGCTAGGCCGCTCGCAACAGCGCCCGTCCGGTCTGCGCATTGCTGCTCTGATCTTGTTACTAGATTTTCTGATTGTGCCGCTGAATCCCAACGGCCTGCGGATGTTCTCTTACCCCTTCGAGACCCTCCGCTCCTCTGCCATGCAGAAATACATCGCCGAATGGGCCTCCCCCAACTTCCACCATCCCGAGTACTGGCCTTTCCTGCTGGTTGTGCTGGCTATGTTTGCGGCCCTCAGTTGGTCCCGTCTCGAGCTGCGACTGCGCGACCTGCTTCTCTTGCTCGTCAGTCTGTATGCCGCCCTCGTCTCAATCCGGCTGATACCTCTGTTCGTCCTGATCGCAGTCCCGTTAATCGCCACGCGGCTCGGAGACTGGCCACGAACCGACGCACGGCACTTGCAATCGGCAGCACGCACTTTGCTCAATGGCTTGATCTTGCTGGCAATGGCCGCCTTTGCCGGAATCCACGTCGCCCAGGTAATCCAGCGCCAACCACAAGCGGAGATCGAGCGCTTCCCCGCCCGCGCAGTTGCATTTTTGCAGAATCATCCACCGTCCGGTCGAATCTTCAACCACTACGACTGGGGCGGCTACCTCATCTGGAAGCTTTACCCCTCCACTCCCGTCTTCATCGACGGCCGCGCCGATCTCTATGGACAACAACTGTTTGACCAGTTCGCTGAAACCTACCAGTTCAAGGGCGACTGGCGGCAACCCCTCCAGCGCTGGAACATCGATGCGGTGATTGTCCCCGCCGATTCCCCCGTGGCAACTGGTTTGCGGAGTTCTCATGGTTGGACCGTCTCCTACGAAGACCCACAGGCCGTCATTTTTACGGCGCTTCCCAATGTGATCGGGAGAGAGCCCGCTCCAGCGAAACCGTCGATCGCCAATCCAAATCCGTAGAACACCAGTCAGTTAGCGTCCGATGCCTAGGCCGCAAAGCAGTTACCATCGGTATGCAAGAAAGTACACCTCTTAAAGCATTTTGCAGGTTATGATGTGGGAGATTAATCTCCCTGCAGAGCAGCGCGAGCTAATGGGACGAGTCCCCGAGGCCCTGCGCTCTTTCTCTGCTTTGAACGCTTGCTTCAGAACCTTGAGATTTCTAAGGAGGCCGGAAACTATGGATCGTCTTTGGAGATTGTGGCGCGAGGAAGAGGGACAGGATATCGCAGAATACGCCGTGATGCTGGCCGTGATTCTTGTAATCGTCGTAGGCACCATTCGGCTGATCGGCTCTAACGCGAACAATGTTTTCTCCAACGTCGCCAGTTCGATTCAGTAAGGGATCGCCAACGGGCGCAGCGTAAAGAGGTAATCCTCCACGGATACGGCGTGGATCGCGCTTCTGCTTGTCCTGACACAGCATTATGAACCGCACTCGTTTGTTGATGATCGGGGTTGTGGCCTTGGCTTTGGGAGCCTTTGTCAGCCTCTTCGTGTACAAGAACCTGCAAGGCCGGCCGGCAACCGTCGAAGCCGGCGCAGACGTCATCGTAGCCGCAGACGACATTCAGGTGGGATCGCGGGTCGAAGAACATGACATCCGGATTGCCAGGTTCCCCGCCTCTGGTCTGCCGCCCGGAGCCTACACAAAGAGGTCTCAGGTGATGGGCCGCGGCGTCATTATTCCCATATCCAAAGGCGAATTCGTTCTGCCCAGCAAGCTGGCTCCGGAAAATGCCGGAGCGGGGTTGCCAGCGTTGATTCCGCCAGGCATGCGCGCCGTCTCAGTGCGGGTGAATGAAGTAGTCTCAGTCGCCGGATTCGTCGGTCCCGGCACTCGGGTCGACGTGCTCCTTACCGGAACCCCCGGCGGCAGTTCCGAGTCCCAAACCACTACAGTCCTGCAGAATGTCGCGGTCATTGCTTCCGGCCAACGCCTGGAACGAAATGCTGCCGGGGAAGCTCAGGCCACTCCGGTAATTACGCTGCTGGCTTCTCCTGAGGACGCCGAACGCCTGACCCTGGCCAGTTCCGAAGGCAAGATCCAACTCGTTTTGCGTAACCCGCTCGATACCCATCAGGACCCCGTCGAGGCGGCGAATGCCAAGGGCTTGTATATGGGTGGCACGCCGGTCGCAGCTCGGCCGCGGGTAACGATCCGTCCCGTAAAGCAGAAAACTGAGCCACCGCCTTCCTCTCCTTCGGTCCTCAGTATCGAGGTTATTAAAGGTGACAAGAAGACTGAGGTCACGTTACCGCAAGAAGGCGGTGAAGATCCCAAGTAGTCGGAGAGCAGTTCAGCCTGCGTGTTCGCCGGGCTGCATAGCAGGTTTCCTCATGTGGAGAGGAATCAAACGATGAAGGTTGGCACGACACACTTCGCAGCTGCCGCAATGTTGCTCCTGCTCTCCGTCTTCGGGTTGGCCGAGGCGCTGCCCCTTCATCTCGCAACGCAGGACCCCGCGACTCAGGCGCCTCAGGAACCAACTCCGCCGGCCGCCTCCCAAACCACGCTTCCGCCGCAGTCGGCTCAGCCCACTGGCTCGGCTCCGCTGCGCGTCATGGTTGGTAAGTCTCTGCTCATCAATACCACCGAGCCCATCGCGCGTATTTCGGTGACCGACTCAACTATCGCCGATCCAACCGTACTCACTTCCACACAGATCCTGGTCCACGGGCGAGCCCCCGGCGAAGTCTCCCTGATCATCTGGGACAGAAACGAACGCTCGCGCAGCTTCGATCTCCGCGTTGACGTTGATGTTAGCGCCTGCGCCGAAGAAGAACATCGCGTCTTCCCCGATGAACAGATTTCCGTCACGCCTTCGCGCGCCGCCATCGTGCTCTCCGGCCACGTGACCACCGAGGATGTCGCCAAGCGCGCCGGGGAGTTGGCTACCGCCTATTCGAAGAACGTGATCAATGTGCTCACGTTCGGTCCCGTGGGCGCCCAGGAAGTCTTGCTCGAAGTGAAGTTTGCCGAGGTTGACCGCTCCGCCCTTACCCAGCTGGGCATCAACGTTTTCTCCACCGGCGCCGGCAACCTGTTCGGGACCACAACCACCGGCCAATACGGCGGATTCACTGCGCCAAGCATCACCCAGACCCAGGGACAAAGTCCTCCGTTCACGGCCACTCAAACCCTTAGCAACGTTCTTAATCTGTTTTTGTTTCAGCCCAATATTCACCTGGGCACTGTGATCGAGGCGCTCGAAACCAAGAACCTTCTCCAGATCCTGGCCGAGCCCAACCTTATCGCCGTCAACGGCAAGAAAGCCAGTTTCCTCGCCGGCGGCCAATTTCCCTTCCCCATTGTGCAACCTGGACAGGGATTCACCGCCGTTACCATCTCCTTCAAGGAGTTTGGCGTGAGGCTCGAGTTCACCCCGGTGATCATGCCCAACGGCAATATTCACCTCACCGTCGCGCCAGAAGTCAGCACTCTCGATTTTGCCGACGCTCTGACTATTTCTGGTTTCACCGTCCCCGCCTTAAGCACGCGCAAAGCCGAGACTGAGTTCGAGTTGCGCGATGGACAAAGCTTTGTGATCGCCGGTTTGATCGATAATCGTGTCACCGACATTTGGAACAAGGTTCCTGGCCTGGGCGACATTCCGATCCTGGGTAATTTTTTCAAGAGTAAGAGCATCCAGAAGAGCAATTCCGAACTCATGGTGCTCTGCACCGTGCACCGGATTTCGCCCAGTACCGAACCACCGGCCACCCCCAAGAATCCCCAGCCTTTCATCAACAACGACAAGTTCGATGGAAAGAAGCCGTCGGGGAAGTAACCGTTATGGAAGCGTAGATGATACTGGCAACTGGGTTACTGGCAACTGGCAACTGGACACTGGCAACTGCTTTTCGTGGAGTGGAGAAGTCATAAGTTATGGCCGAGCTTTCAGTCGTCATCGTGGCCACAGACAATGAGCAGCGCACCGTGCTGCAGGTGTTGGTGGATGGTACCAGCGTAGCCCGCACAGTCCATACCTGCGCCAGTTTCCCGCTAGCGGCGTCTGATCCAGTCACACGGCGGGTTCAGGCCGCCAGCCCTGACGTTGTGCTGGTCGACATTCCTGCCGATAATCCCTCGACGGCCATGCGCGCCGTCGAACTTCTGCGCCAGGAACTGCCAGACTCGGCCGTGTTCGCCATCGGCAGTCTCAATCAGCCGCAAGTCATCGTCAGCGCCATGCGCGCCGGGGCCCGCGAGTTCATCGAACGCCCCACCACCACCACCGATCTTCTCGAAGCTTTTGTTCGCCTGACCACGGCCCAGCGCAAGGTTAAGAAAGAAGGTCCGCGCGGCAAAGTGTTCTCCGTGGTCAATGCCAAAGGCGGCAGCGGCGCGACCACTGTAGCTGTGAACCTCGCCCTCGCTCTGCAGGCGGCCCATGGCAACACCGCTCTGGTCGACCTCGCGCCTCTCGGACACAGCTCGTTACATCTGAATCTCAAACCGCTGTTCACCCTGGCCGACGCCACCCGCAATCTGCACCGCATGGATAGTTCCCTGCTGGAAAGTTTCATGACCCGGCACAGCGGAGGTCTGCAGTTGCTGGCGGGAACCAATGCCCCCGCCGCCATCGAACCCTCGACGGCGGAGTTTGTCCGGTTGTTCGACATGCTGGTCACCCATTATCGCTACGTGGTAGTGGATAACTCCTCCCGCCTGGACGCCGCCAGCCGCCTGGTCGCCAATTTGTCAGAGTGCGTGCTGCTGGTTGCCTGCACCGACGTGGCCTCGCTCTGGAGTGCGGCGCGCGTGCAGCAGTACCTGGGAGAAACGGGCAACCGCGAACGCCTGCGGCTGGTGCTCAATCGTTTTCGCAAAGTTCCCGGCTTCAGCGAGGCGGATGCGGAAAACGCGGCCGGCGTCAAATTGTTGTGGCGCGTTCCCAATCAATACTTTGCCATCTCCTCCGCCATCGACCGCGGCTCGCCGGTGATGGAGCAAAGCCACACCGAGATCGCCCGTTGCTTTTCCGGACTGGCCCATGAACTGACCCGCAACGACGTCGATGTGAAACGCGCTGCCTGGTCCTTGTTCAAGACAGTGTAGGCATAAGACGGTATAGATTTAAGACGGTTTGGGTTTGGGACGATAGACGATATAGACGTTATGGCCAATCTGCAGACCTTCGAGCACGGCGAGTACCAGCAGGTAAAGGCCGATCTGCATCGCAAGATCCTCGATCGCCTTGACCTCGAAAAGCTCGGCCGCGCTACCGGCGATACCGCCCGCGAAGAAGTTCTCGTCCTCATCCGCAACTCGGTTAACAGCGAGGTCGTTCCCCTCAGCTTCGCCGAGCGCGAGCGGCTGTCGCGCGAGATTCTCGATGAAATCTTCGGCCTTGGTCCGCTCGAACCCCTGCTCAAGGACCACACTATCTCCGACATTCTGGTCAACCGTTTTGACAAGGTTTACATCGAGCGCGCCGGCAAGCTGGAGCTAACCGGCTTGTCCTTCAAAGACAATCAGCACCTCATGCAGATCATCGAGCGCATCGTTTCCCGCGTGGGCCGCCGGGTCGATGAATCTTCTCCCATGGTTGACGCCCGCCTGGCCGACGGCTCCCGTGTGAACGCCATTATTCCTCCGCTTGCGCTGGACGGCGCTTGCCTCTCCATCCGCCGCTTCGGACGCGACCCGGTCACAGCCCGCAACATGCTCGAGAACCACACCCTCACCGAAGCCATGCTCGAACTTCTCTCCACCATGGTGAAGGGGCGCTTGAACCTGCTGATCTCCGGCGGTACCGGCGCCGGCAAAACGACTTTGCTCAACGTGCTCTCCGGCTACATCCCTAATGTGGAGCGCATCGTCACCATCGAAGACGCCGCCGAACTTCAACTGAAGCAGGAACACGTGGTGCGCCTCGAAACCCGCGCCCCCAACATCGAAGGCAAAGGCGCGGTCCGCCAGCGTCAGCTGGTGATCAACAGCCTGCGTATGCGGCCGGACCGCATCGTGGTCGGCGAGGTCCGCGGCGAAGAAGCTTTCGATATGTTGCAGGCCATGAACACCGGCCACGAAGGCTCCCTCACCACGGTCCACGCCAACTCCGTGCGCGATGCCCTGGCCCGCGTCGAGAACATGGTCTCGATGGCCAACCTCAATATTCCGGAGCGCGCCGTGCGCCATCAGATTGCCTCCGCCATTCATGCCGTCGTCCAGGTCGCCCGCCTGTCCGACGGCACGCGCAAGGTCATCTCGGTTTCCGAAGTCACCGGCATGGACGGCGAATCCATCACCATGCAGGACATTTTCGTGTTCGACCGGCGCGGCATTGACGAAAATGGGAAGGTGCGCGGAGCGTTCCGCGCCACCGGAGTCCGCCCGCAATTTGCCGAACGGCTGGCCAATGCGGGCACCAAGCTGCGTCCGTCACTGTTCGAATCGAAGACTGAAGTTTAGAAAGAATGATTGCTATTGATTAGCGAGTCGCTTTCTATGTCCGCACTGTTGATTACATTCCTGGTGTTCGTCGTAGTCGCCCTCGCCGCCTTCGCGGGTTTGTCGCTGGTCGACCAGCGCCGCGCCCAGGCCCGGCTCATCAAAGATCGTCTGGCGACCGTGCAGAAAGCGCCGGAACGCGAGCCGGACGAGGAACTTGCGCTGCTGCGCGACGAGCAACTCAGCGAGATCCCCGCCCTTGACAGTCTGCTGCGCCGCTCCGCCCGCATTTCCGCCATGCAGGAAGCCTTGCTGCAGGCGGGCATGAAATTTCGCGCCGGCAACTTTCTCGTGCTCTGCCTGGCCTCCGGCGCCGTCGCCGGATTCGCCGCTCTGGTCTGGAGCCGGAATCCTGCCATCACCTGGGCCGCGCTGATCATCGGCGCATTCATTCCCTATGCCTCCGTGTCCTACCGCCGCCAGAAGCGTTTTGAAAAAATCGAGGAGCTTTTCCCCGAGGCGATCGACACTCTGGCCCGCGCAGTCCGCGCCGGACACGCCTTCACCACCGCTCTGGAAATGATTTCCAACGAAGCCTCCGAGCCGCTGGCCGGCGAGTTCCGCAAGCTCTATGAAGAGCAGAAGTTCGGCATGCCGGTACGCGACGCCCTCATGAATCTTACCGAGCGCGTTCCCCTGGTGGACGTGAAGTTCTTCGTCACCGCCGTCATGCTGCAGCGCGAAACCGGCGGCAACCTCGCCGAAATCCTCGACAATTTGTCCTACGTCATCCGCGAGCGTTTCAAGATTCAGCGCCAGGTGCGGGTTCACACCGCGCAGGGCCGCCTCACCATGGCCTTGCTCATGGCCATGCCTCCGGCCGTGGTGGCGATTCTCGCGGTCTTCAGTCCGGAATTTGTTCGCCCGCTTTTTTATGATCCCATTGGCCATACTCTGCTGGTGGTCAGCATTGCCTTGCAAACCATTGGCTATTTCGTGATCCGGAAGATTATTAAGATTCAGGTTTAAGCGATAACAGGTTAAGAATGCCGTCGATGATTCTCGCCATCGTCGTATTTGTGACCGTCGTGCTGGTGGTGTTTGCCTTCGGCGCGGCCGTGGTGACGCCCAGTTCCGTGCTGGGAGCCCGCCTGCGCGCCCTCGGCGGACAGGGATCGCAGGCTCCCGAGAAGCCTGCGATGAAGATGAAAGAGCGCTTCGAGCAGGCGCTCGATCCGCTCAGCAAGGCCATTCCGCTTTCGCCCTCCGACGTCTCCCGCACCCGCGCGTGGCTGATCCAGGCCGGACTTCGCGAATCGCGCCACGCCAGCTACTACCTCGGCGCCCGCCTGCTGCTGGCGTTTCTAGGCTTCGCCGGTGTCGTGCTTTTCTCCGGTTTCACCAGTCTGAGCCTGCTGGTCTGCGTGCCCGCGCTCGGTTTCTTCCTTCCCCGCTTTTTCCTGAAGCGCATGATCAAAGACCGCCAGCAGCGCATCCGCATCGCCCTGCCCGACGCTCTTGATCTCACCGTAATTTGCGTCGAAGCCGGATTGGCGCTGGACCAGGCGCTAATGCGCGTCGGCAAAGACCTGCATCACGCCCATCCCGACCTCAGCGACGAATTTCACCTTGTCAATCTCGAGATGCGCGCCGGCAAGCCCCGTGCCGAAGCCCTGCGCAATCTCGTCGACCGCACCGGCGTCGATGACATTCGCTCTCTCGTCGGCACTCTCATCCAGACCGACCGCTTCGGCACCAGCGTGGCTCAAGCTCTGCGCGTTCACTCCGACTCTTTGCGCACCGCGCGCCGTCAGCGGGCCGAAGAACAAGCCGCCAAAACCACCATTAAAATGGTCCCTCCCCTCGTTATATTCATTCTGGTTCCGTTCCTCTTCGTCACCGTTGGACCGGCACTCATTCAGGCCTATCACTCGCTCGTCACCAAATAGCATCGCTCTGAAGTGATGCGTGAGACGAAATCGACAGCCCGGAGCATGCAATATTTCCTGGCAGGGTTGCACTTTTGCTTCTGCCTAGTTTCTGCAACAAGTTATTTCACACCGAACTGGCCTTATCTAGCTCTGGCTGGGAAGTCCTGGCTTTTGTGGATTTTCCGGTTTCGATCATCGCGATTTGGCTTGACTGGAGAAATCACACTGAGCTAGCGCTGCTGTGCTATTTGGCAATCGGAACCGTTTGGTGGTTCATCCTGGGCCGCGAGATTTCCAGCCGACTCGAAATACGAAGCGTCCTTTCTCCCCACCAGGCTTTCAACCAAACCCGCCAGCTCTTTCTCGCCACCAACCTCGCCGTGGCCCAGACCCACTGGTCCCGGCTGGTCGGCCTGCTCGGAGCCTCCGAAGATGACTTCCGTAACGGCTGCGGCCTCTGGATTCGACCCTGCCGGGGCGTTCATACTCTAGCTATGCGGTTCCCCATCGACGTGGTCTACCTCGACCCCGCCGGCACGGTCGTGCACCTCGAGCGCGCTCTGCGGCCCTGGCGCTTCGCCCCCGTCCGCTTGCAGGCAGCCTCAGTCTTGGAGCTGCCGCAAAACACGGTAACCTCAACAGGAACCGCTCTCGGCGATAGAATTGAGATCAAGATAAAGGAGGAGGTCTAGACTCCGCGGTTCCGAGACAAGCTTTGAACACCCGCGGCTTCCAGCCGAGCCGCACCGGCTAACAATAATCAGGACCCGGGCTTTAGCCCCTGGCACAAACCCTCAGTGACCGATACTCTCCAACTCGAAGACCCGATCCAGCTTCGGATCTGCACGACGCGCCCAAGCTCCTGGTCGAGTGGTCCCCGCGATGGCAGGAGTTCGTCACCTCCATCCGCCCCGCCTTCGCCCGCTCCGGCGCGCGCCTGGCCGGCGAAGCTCCTCACGGTATTTTCCCCTACGCAGGCATGCTGGCTTCGTTGCTGCTGCAAGCCTTCATGCTGTTCGTCCTCATCGTTATTCCCGAAGGAGATTGCCAAGCTTCGCCCCTACGCCCCACCCAAGGTACAGCCCTATGAAGTGATCTATTATTCCGGCGACGAACTGCCGCGCACCGAAGACCTTGGCGGCGCCCAGGCCGGAGCCACCGGCCGCGCCGGCGGTCACGAAGCGCATCACCGCACCCAAACCATTCACGTAGCTCGCGGCGGCTCGCTCGCTCCTAAAGTTGTCGACGCTCCCGACCTCAAACTTCCTTCCACCGCGGGCGCCGTCGCCAATCTGCTCGCCTTCAAAGCCGCCAGCCCCGGCCCGCCTCCGTCGGAAGGCCTGCACTCTTCTCTGGTTGCTCCCAGCCTTCCCGCCAACGTGATTGCTCCGCCGCCCGCGAACATTCACTCGCGATCAATCCCGCGCCGCACACACCTCGATTCCGTCGTCCCCCCCGCTCCCAACATTTCTTCCGACAAATCTCGATCCGCTCCCGCTCTGAATGCGGCAGTCGTGCCTCCCGCGCCCAGCGTCCGCTCCGAGCACGCCCTGTTCGCGCCCGCGCTCGACCCCAGCATCATCGCCCCGGCTCCCCATGTTTCCCGGGAGCGCACCCGGGCCGCGCCTTCCCTGAACACCAGCGTGATCGCCCCGGCATCAACGCGCATCTCCCGCGACCAGCAGCGTCCCGCTCCCGCGCTCAATGCCAGCGTGATTCCGCCTGCTCCCGCCGCCGCTCAGCCGCGAAGTTTCGCCCACGCGAGTGCAGATGAACAACGTCGCAGTCGTACCTCCGCCGGTTTCAGCGCCGGAACGCGACTCCGCACGCAATGCGAAGCTCAATCTGCCCGCGCCATCCGTGGTCGCGCCTCCGCCCTCCGCCGATTCCGCCCACGACCTGCGGCGTCTCGAAAGCGGCAGCACCGACCCCTCGAAAGCCGTAGTTCCTCCGCCCCCCACACCGACCAGCAACGGATCGTTCGTGAGCACCATCATCGGCAAACTTTTCGGCACGCAGGATGTCGTTCCGCCTCCGCCAACCGTCTCCCCCGCAGGCGCATCAGGAACCGCTCGTAACGGCGGGCCAGGTGGCTCGCTCGCGACCAACGTCGTTCCGCCTCCACCCACCGTCGGATCAGCAACCGCCAGCAAAACCGCCGGAGCGCCCGGCGAATCTCTCGCTGCAAAAATCGTTCCCCCTCCGCCGTCGGTCGCGGGCTCCGCAACTCGGCTTCTGGAAGAGCACCGGGTTCGTCCCTCGGCGCATCAAACGTCATCCCTCCGCCCCCATCCGTCGCAGGCTCAGGCGCAACTCACGGCTCCCCGGCGGAGCAGGAAATTCCGGCGGCTCCGGTAACGGCGCGCAGTTGGCGAACAATGTAGTTCCACCGCCTCCTTCAATCGGCTCAGGCTCTGGACTCTCCGGCTCCGGCAGAAAAGGCTCCGGCCTCGGTGGTCCCGGCGATTCCGGCTCAGTTCTCGCTCCTCCCAAAAGCGAAGCCGGAAGCAGCGACGGTTCTGGAATCGTGATCTCGTCCCAACCCGGCTCCAAGGTTGGAATGCCCGGCGGCGGCAAAGGTTCACTGGCCATGTCGCCCTCCGGTGGAGACAAGCCGGGCCTCGGCGGATCCGGCGGAGGCTCAAGCATCGGTCACGGCGAAGGTCCCGGCAGCGGTTTGAAAGGAGAAAAGCTTGCAACCGGCCCAGGCGCGGGCAAGACCGGCACCGGCGTCGGCTCCGATCCCAATAAGATGTCCGTGGCGGAATCTCTCCCACGCCCGGCCCCGGCGGCGCCGGCACCGCTCCCACCGGATCTCCCGCCGTGCCCGGCGTCGACGTCCGCGGCGGCAGCACCAGCGTCGTCAATCTGCCCAGCTTCGGATCGGACAGCAGCGCTCCCAATTCTCCCGACCACTCCCCGGCAAAGCCGAACGAGGGCCCGGCCATCACCATCGTCGCCACCTCGCGCTCCGGCGGAGTGTTTGATTTCTACGGCAAGCTCCCCGGCGACAACTACTCCGTCTATGTGGATACTTCGATCGGCACGGTCGTGATGCAATTTGCCGAAGTCAATCCCGCCGCGCATGCCCAGTCCGAAACGCTCACCGGCCCGCGAGGCTACGTCACCGATTTGCCCGCCGGCCTTCCCCACGCCCGCGTCGTCATCAAATGCACACTCGATGCTTCCGGCAAGCTGCAGAATCTCCAGGTCCTCGAACCCGGCCCGGCCGCCATGACCGCCAAAATCATGGCCGCCCTACCCAATTGGAAGTTCCGCCCGGCCATGCGCGGCACCCAGCCGGTCGAAGTCAACGCCATCCTCGGCTTCAACATCGACACCAACGACCGCTATTAGCTGGGTATCCACTCCTCTGCGCGGAAAACTCGCGAATGCCAGGGGTACCGTGGAAGAGCGGCGCTTCAGCGCCGCGTGAAACTTCACAAAAAGTAATAGGACTTCAGTCCTTGTGACATCCAACCTTGTCATCCACAGCCCCAACATCCGATCATCGCGGCGGAGGCGGTGCGCGAATGCAGTTTTTTCGCGTTCAGGACAAAGCCAAGTCCCATGAAGTCAAGATTTTGCCCGCAAATTATTGATTCCAAGAGATTACTTTGCATTTTCTCGCCAACACGATGATTCCAATAGATCAGGGGGGAGGGGGTATCCCAGTTATTAAGAAAGGAAACAGCCTTTTTCCCAAAGCGAGACGCAATTTCCACGCATGTTTTTCACAGCCGCTACTCGGCTCTGCAGCCGCAGCCTCGCCAGCAGCGCATACGCTTTGCGGAACCACGGACGCTCCCGCCGCCGCTGGTATCCCGGCATGCTCGGCCTTTTATCGAGGATCTTCTGAGCCCACTCGCGAGCCTCGTCGGCACGCCCCTGCGACTGCAGGAAGAGGGCATAGTTGTAGTAAGTCTCCGAACTCGTGGAAGTCTTCGTGGCCTGCTGAAACAGAGCTTCGGCTTTTTCCGGCGTGTCCGGTTTGCGCGTAGGCATGAGCCAGCAGCCCCTTCGCACGTTGAAAGTCGTAATTAGGATCAGCCGCAACCGCGCGCTCGAGATCAGGAACCGCCGCGGCGAAATCGCCCAGTTCGATTTCTGCGATGCCACGGCGGTAAAAGGGATCGGCGGAATCAGTTCGCGACGAGATCGCCTTATCGTAGCAAGCGCGCGCCCGCGAAAAATCGCCGTCGTCAAGATAGAGCAGCCCAAGTTCTTCGTAGTTGCCGGCCGAAGGATTATCAAGAATGGCCCGCTCCAGTTCATGAATCCGCCGCCGCCGCGGAAACGCCTGAAACGACCCGCGCAGCAGCCCGGCATCGGGAATCACTTCGGCGACAATGTAGATCAGCGCCCCAACCCATCCCAGAAACAGAATGATAAAAATCCAGTAAGTATCCGGCCGCCGGCGAATGAAGTGAACAATCGCCACCGCCTGCAGAACAAATCCCCATCCGCCGAGAAAGAAGAGAAGTGATCCCATGGACAGCGCAATATGACAGCGAAGATATCACGGGCTTCGGGCTTCAGCTTTCGGGCTTCGGCGAATGCTAGAATCAGCCAGTGGTCAAGCCTTCACGCGCGCCGATCCGTCTGCTCGCCTCCGACATCGACGGCACGTTGCTGAATCCCCAATTCCAGATTTCCGACGACGACCTCGCAGCGCTGCGGCGAGCCCATGCTGCGGGCATCGAAGTCGTACTAGTCACCGGACGTCGCCACACCTTCGCCCTGCCCATCGCCAAGCAATTGGGTTTCGATCTCTGGCTGATCAGCTCAAACGGCGCCGTAACCCGCTCGCTGGCCGGAGAGACTTTTCATCGCGATCTGATGCCCCGCGAGACCTGCCGCGAGTTGTGCGGCACCATGCAAGATTTCCGCGGCAATACCGTTCTACCTTTGACAAGGAATCCAAAGGCGCAATCGTGCTCGAGCACCTCGACGACTTGAACGCCAGCATCCGGCGCTGGCTGGAAAAGAATATGGCCTACATCGAGTTCGTCGTGCCCATCGAGAATGCACTGGTGAACGACCCCGTGCAGGCCATGTTTTGCGGCTCCATGCAGCGAATGAGCGGAGCTTTGCGTACGCTCGAAGCCAACGGCATGAAAGGAAGAATCACGGTGCTGCGCACCGAATATCCCGAGCGGGATCTGTCGATGATCGACGTGCTGAACGCGGGCTGTTCCAAAGGCCACGCCCTCGAGCGCTGGGCCGCGCATCGGGGCTATAAGCGCGAGCAGGTCATGGCCATCGGTGATAACCACAACGATGTGGAAATGCTTGAGTTCGCCGGCCATCCGGTTATCATGGGGAATGCCTGCGAGGAGTTGCGCGGGCGTGGCTGGAGCGTAACCCTTGGCAATGATCGCTGCGGCGTAGCCGCAGCCGTCGCAGAAGTGGTGGAGTAGCTGCGAACGATTGAACGTGCGGCTTCAAGCGAGTAAAGGTTCGGGAAGGGCACGGCTTAAGCCGTGACGTAGAGGAGCCAAGAAGGTCCGGGCTTTAGCCGCTGAGGGACGTCGCAATCTCTGAGATGAAGAAGCCAATCCAGATCGGGCATTGGGCAGCCGTCGTCGCCCTTCTCGCCGCAACGGCGCTTCCCTGCTCCGCCGCCGACGCGGCCGTTCTGCGCAATGGATTCTCCATTCGCCACGAGCGCCGCCAGGTCATCGGGACTATCACCCGCCTGTATATCGATGGCGACAACTCGAGTTTTGTGGATGTGCCAACTGCAGAAATCGACCACTTCGAAGCTCTGCCAGCGGAATCATCGCCGCGCGAACCGGCAAAAGCAAAGAACGGTCCCGCACAGTCGCAATCTCCCACTGAGAACTTCGAGCCTTCGACGGATCTAAACGAAGTGGTAAGAGCCGCGAGCGGAACCTACCATCTGGATCCGGATCTGGTAAGCAGCGTGATCCGCGCCGAGAGCGGCTTTAACGTGCGGGCGGTCTCGCCGAAAGGCGCGCAAGGATTGATGCAGTTGATGCCCCAGACCGCATCAGAACTAGGGGTGCACAACGCATTCGACCCGCAAGCCAATGTCGAAGGCGGCACGCGCTACCTGCGCGAACTGCTGGAGCGCTATGATTTTGATCTGATCAAGGCGCTGGCCGCCTACAACGCAGGCCCGCAGCGAGTGGAGCAGTACGGCGGCGTTCCTCCTTATTACGAAACCAAAGCCTACGTAGCGCGCATCGTGCGCGACTTCAACAAAAAGAAACTCGCCGCGAAAGCCGCAAACCAGCCCATAGCTCCGAAGAGTTCGGCAAGCAAGGCGACCGGAACGCCGGTTCCGGCGGCCAAACCGAGCAAGTCAGTTTCGCAAGCCCAAGCGAAAGCGACCCCCGCACCCAGCCAGTAAACGAAGCCTTCGTTTGACCCTCCACTCCCAGTCATTTACCTTGAGAGTGCCGTTTCCGCTTCGCGTTGCGAAGGTCGCGGCGCGAGGCTGCCCCCTTCATGGACAAAAAGCGCATCCTGGCCAGTACGGTGGTGTTCCTCATCCTGGCCGTTTTGCTTTACCTGCAATATCGTCACTGGCAGAGCTTTGACTGGGGTACGTTCTGGAGCCAGACCCACCGCATCAACAAAGTAAACGTATTGCACGCGATTGGGCTGGATCTACATCGGATATTTGTTGCGGGCATTGCGCTGGAAGATTTTTCTGCAAGCCGGTGAGACCGAAAGTGAAGACGATGGAACTGGTGTCTCCGACTCTGATTGGATTCACCGGATTGGCTCTGCTCGGGCGCGCGGGAGAATTTATCCGTCCCTATCTGATCGCCCGGCGCGCTGACCTTCCTTTCTCTTCGCAGTTGGCAGTGTGGACCGTAGAGCGCATTTTTGATATTGGCGCGTTCACGGTGCTGATCGTGCTGGCGATTTTTCTGCCCAGCGCATTACCCGCGATTCCCCATCCGGAGTACTACCGCCGCTTCCAGGAAGGCGGCTTTTTTCTGAGTCGGCGTCGTGCTGGTTACCACGTTGGCCGCGATCGTGATCCGGCGCAGCGGAGACGCCGTAGCGCGCTGGGTAGAAGAGAAATTCGGGCATCTCTCGTCGAACTTTGGCCACAGGCTGGCTCAGAGGGTGCGCGAGTTCGGCGCGGGACTTGACACCATTCACGGGCCCGCGTCCATGCTTTGGCTGACTTTGGTTTCGGTAGGGATGTGGTACATCATTGCGCTCGCGTATCAGGAAGTGACGCACTCCTATGGCACGGCGGCGCTGGAAATTCCGGTGTCGCAGATTCTGATTCTGATGGGAGCGAGCATGGTAGGGTCGATGCTGCAGTTGCCGGCCGTAGGCGGCGGTTCGCAAATGGCGACCATTGCCGCGTTGTCGAGCGTGTTCGACGTGCCTCCGGAGATGGCGGCGAGTTGCGGAATTCTGCTGTGGCTGGTCACGTTCGCGGCAGTCGTGCCGCTCGGCTTGGCGCTGGCGCATCATGAAAGATTGTCATTGCGAAAGTTGTCGAAAGAAAGCCATCAAGCCGAAGAAGCGGAAACTGCTGGGCCTCCAGCGTAAAGCAGGTCCGATGTCTATTACGCAGGTACGGCCTGGAAGGCTCTACCTTACTCGCCTGTTACAATTTCTATATCGATCCCGATCATTCAACGTAGTTAGACCGATTCGTTTTCGATCAACATCAGCGCCATGAAATGTCCCTTTTGCGGATTTGCTAACGACAAAGTCGTTGACTCGCGGGAAAGTAAAGAGGCGGAATCGATCCGCCGCCGGCGCGAGTGCCTGAAATGCAGCAAGCGCTTCACCACCTACGAACGCATTGACGAAATCCCTTACATGGTCGTCAAGAAAGACGGCCGCCGGGAAAAGTTCGATCGCCAGAAAGTGCTGAACGGCCTGCTGCGAGCGTGTGAGAAGCGTCCGGTGCCGATCAGCAAGCTGGAACAGATTGTGAACGAGGCGGAATCGTTCGTCATCGAATCGCAGGAACGCGAGCGCAAAACCAGCGAACTCGGCGAACTCATCATGAACCGCCTGCGCCGCTACGACAAGGTGGCCTACGTGCGCTTCGCCTCCGTCTATCTGGATTTCAAAGACGTGAAAGAATTCATGAATGAGTTGACGGATTTGGTGAAATCGAAAGACACAGGCGAAGTTAAGACCAAAAAAAGTGGTCAGTGACCAGTGGTCAGTGGCCAGTTAAGCAAAGCCGAATGTTCTTACTGGCCACTGATCACTGACCACTGGCCACTGAGGTTCGCATGAGTCATAAAGTAACTCTCATCCCCGGCGATGGCATCGGCCCCGAAGTGACCCGGGCCACGGTGCGCATTCTGGAAGCGACCGGGGTGAAGTTCGAGTGGGAGTCCTTTGCAGTGGGCGCCGATGCCTTCGAAAAGCATGGCGAGTACATTCCAAAAGAAGTAATCGAGTCGATCGAGCGCACGCGCGTGGGATTGAAGGGACCGGTCACCACGCCCGTAGGCGGCGGCTTTTCCAGCATCAACGTGGCGCTGCGCCAGAAATTTGAGCTGTACGCCAACTTCCGCCCGATTCGCAATCTGCCGCACATCCCCACGCGCTACCCGGATGTGGACCTCATCATCGTGCGCGAGAACACCGAGAGCCTGTATTCCGGGCTGGAGCACGAAGTGGTGCCCGGAGTGGTCGAGAGCCTGAAGATCATCACTGAGAAGGCTTCGACCCGCATCGCGAAATTTGCTTTTGAGTATGCCCGCAAGAATCAGCGCAAGAAGATTCATGCCATCCACAAAGCCAACATCATGAAGCTGTCGGATGGATTATTCCTGCGCTGCTGCCGCACCGTGGCCAAGCAGTATCCCGAGATCACCTACGGCGAGCACATTGTCGACAACACCTGCATGCAGCTGGTGATGAATCCCTATCAGTACGACATGCTGGTGATGGAAAACCTTTACGGCGACATCATTTCAGACTTGTGCGCGGCGTTTGTGGGCGGTCTGGGATTTGTGCCCAGCGCGAACCTGGGCGATCATTGTGCGATTTTCGAGGCGGTACACGGTTCAGCTCCTGACATTGCGGGAAAGAATCTGGCGAACCCGACCGCACTGCTGCGATCCGGACTGCTGATGCTGCGCCATCTCGGAGAGTTCGACGCATCTCTGCAGATTCGAAATGCGCTGGAAAAGGTATATCGCCATCCTGAGAAGCTGACGAAAGATATCGGTGGTCAGGCGGGAACGTCGCAATTCGCCGACTCCGTGATCGAAGAAATGGAAAAAGCGAAGACCGCGCCGGCCGCGATTCACTAAGAGCAGTTCGCTTGTGCTTTACCCTCATGAGCCAATGAGGCAAGAAGGGATCCCATGAAGCCGAGGCTCGTCGCAAACGTGTCGATCGCGGTGGCCTGCGTGTTTCTTCTGGCAGGGTTGGCGGCTGCACAAGGAGGCGTGTTAGTGGCGGCAGAGTACGGCGCCCACGATCGCCGCGTGGACGTGACTCCGCAGGTGCGGTCGTTTATGCACGACGGCATCTTGCAGTTCGACGTCAACGACCGGAACCTGGGCGTGGATCCGGCTGGAAATCACGTCAAGGAGCTGTTCATCCGCATCCGGCATTGGGACGGCACGGTGGAGGAGTTTCGCTTCCCGGAGTATTCGCATATAAGTCTCGAACTCGATCCCGATGCAGGGTATAGGGCGGGAGGCATGAAACTTGCCATCCTGCGCGCCTACTACGGTGGCGCTGGCCACTTCGTCAACGTGACCGAGCAGTTGCGCAGCTATCAACATGGAGGGCAGCTTTACGTGGGCGTGGATAATCGCAGCATGGGCGGCGACCCAGACCCGTCGGTCCGCAAAGTGCTGCGCGTTCTCTATTCCGCTGCTGGGGAGCGACATCAGATCGTAGTGCCGGAGCATGGCGAATTGCGGTTGCCATAGGTCGCAGCTAGCAGATTTGGTCCGCGCCGCATCTTAGATTTGGCGCGCCATCGATTCCGCCATTGACTCTCGCCGCAGATGAGAGTAAATTCGCCCGTTCTGGGGAATCTGGGGAATGGCGCGCACAACACGGCGTGTGGGGGTGATTCTGTTTCAGCTGGGCGGTCCTGACACGCTGGCTGCGATAGAGCCTTTCCTTTATAACCTCTTCTGCGACCCCGATATTATTGACTTTCCCTTTGCCCGCATCGGACGCAAACCTCTGGCCAAACTGATTTCGACCACGCGCGCCCGAAAAGTGCAGCACCACTATGCAACCATTGGGGGAGGCTCTCCCATCCGCCGCTTCACCGAGCGGCAGGCGCGGGCGCTCGAAGCCGAGCTGACGGATCTTGGCCTCGACGCGCGGTGTTTTATTGCGATGCGATATTGGCATCCCTTTACCAGCGAAGCCATCGCGCAACTCGAGGCAGCGCAGTGCGACGAAGTGGTCCTGCTTCCTCTGTATCCGCAGTATTCTTCGACCACCACCGGCAGCAGCCTGAACGAGTGGGAGCGACTGTTCCACGGCGATGTTCCGGTACACAACGTGGACGCCTTCTACCGGCATCCCATGTATTTAGATGCAGTGATCGAAAAGATCGAAGAGGCACTCGAACGATTTCCAAAGCCGGACCACGCCGAGATTGTTTTCAGCGCACACAGCGTCCCCATGTCGGTGATCGCGAAGGGCGATCCCTACCAGCGACACATTGAGGAGACGGTGCGTCTCCTGATGGAGCGCGGCGGATTGCCGCAATCGTCACCGGCTCTGCTACCAGAGCAAGGTCGGAGCCAGCAAATGGCTGCAGCCCTCGCTGCACCGCACGCTGCGCGACCTTGCCGCTGAGAAGGTGCGGGAAGTTTGCATCGTGCCGGTGGCATTTGTTTCCGATCACGTGGAGACTCTCGGCGAGATCGATCACGAAGCACGCGAGGAAGCGCGGCGGCTGGGCATCACGCAATTCGAAATGAGCGCGGGACTGAACGATTCACCGCAGGTTTATTTCAGCGCTCACGCAGTTCGTGGTGGACGCTCTGGGCGAAGAGGTCAATGCCCACGTTGCGCCGGTGCTGATGGCCGCCGACTAGCAGATCCAAGATTTGCTCGACAGCGTTGCTATTCGAGAGCGTTCTTGTTGGATGAGTAAAAAAGAATAAGGAGGAAGACTCATGCCGGAACCGGAGGGCGCGAAGCCCACCCCGAATCCCGAGCCAGCCAAGCCGGCCGCCACGGGCGCGGTTGATGCCACGAAGTACGTAGGCACGCCGGCGGTCGGAACCTCGAAAGCCGCAGCGGCTGCTGGATTGTCCTCGCCTGGGCCGTCGAATACCGAGATCGATCGCCGCCGGCGCCGTCTGGTGTGGGTCGCGGTAACTGCGTTCCTGACTGCATGGTTCCTGGCTTTCTTCCGCTTCTTTCTCCCTCGCACTCTTTTCGAACCCAACACAGTTTTCAAGATCGGCTATCCCTCGGAGTTTGCTCTGGGCGTCGACACCAAGTTTCAGCAGAAATATCGCATCTGGGTCGATCGCACTCCAGACCGCGTGTTCGTGATCTACGCACGATGTACCCACCTGGGTTGCACCCCGGACTGGAAACCGAGCGAGAACAAATTCAAGTGTCCATGCCACGGCAGCGGCTATGACAGCGAAGGCATCAACTTCGAAGGCCCGGCTCCGCGTCCCATGGACCGCGCCAAGGTCGAACTGGCTCCCGATGGGCAGATCATTGTCGATACCTCGAGGCTCTATCAGTGGCCGAAAGGGCAACCGTCACATTTCAACGATCCAGGAGCATTCTTAACGGGAGTGTAAGAGAGCAAGGTCTCGGGTCTTAGGTTTTAGGTCTTAGGCAAAACCCGAAGACCTAGCGCCTAAGATCTGAGACCGAATATCTAAGATCTTCAAACGTAGGACTCATATGGCTGACGAAAATAACGGCAAGAACGGCAAAGTGGGCCTGGTCGACCGCGTCAAAGATGACATTCAGGCGATGAAGGTCGACATCCCCGCCAAGGCGAAGGAGCAGATCGAAGGCCTGAAAGATCCGACCAAGACTCAGGTCTACACTTCGATCTTCCGTCACAAGCACGACGACACGCCGCGCAACCGGGCTCTGGGCGTGCTTTCCAACGTGTTTCTGCATTTGCATCCGGCGAAGATTAATCGCGATTCGGTGCGTTACAGCTACACCTGGGGCATGGGCGGGATCACGTTTTTTCTGTTCATCATCCTCACCTACACCGGCGTGCTGCTGATGTTTTATTACCACCCCAGCAAGGTGCAGGCGTTTCGCGACGTGCTCTACCTCGAGCACGACGTCCCTTTCGGGAAGATTCTGCGCAACATGCACCGCTGGGCCGCCCACTTGATGGTGATCGGCGTGTGGCTGCACATGTTCCGCGTATTTCTGACCGGCTCGTACAAAAAGCCGCGCGAGTTTAACTGGAACATCGGCGTGCTGCTGCTGGTATTTACTTTGCTGCTCTCGTTCACGGGATATCTGCTGCCCGACGATCAGCTGGGATTCTGGGCCGTAACCGTGGGCACGAACATGGCGCGAGCCACGCCGCTGCTGGGGCATGAAGGCCCGTTCGGCTCGATGCTCGGCATGACGCCTTACAACGACGTGCGCTTCGGGTTGCTCGGCGGATCGATCGTGGATGCGAATGCGCTGCTGCGCTCCTACATCTGGCATTGCATCGGAATTCCGATTGTCGCGTCGATCCTGATGATCGTTCACTTCTGGCGCGTGCGGAAAGACGGCGGAATCTCAGGCCCCGCGCAAGTGATGCTGGAAGCGGAAGCCGACAAGCCGCGCCGGGGGCCGAAGGCGGCGGGAGAGTAGCGCAGCCGGAAGAACAGCAGGTTCCTCACCGGGCTTTCAGTCCGGTTCGGAATGACAAAGTATTTTTTAGTAATCGACACCGAGAAAACTTATGGACTGGCGACAACTTTGGGAAATTTGCTCGGCTCCGGACAATGTGCCGATCGTGGGCTTGATTCCACTGCTGTGCTTCTACATTTATCTGGCGTGGAAGCAGGCGCACGCCAACGACCAGCTCATCGCGCAACTCGAAGCCGATCCCGCCCTGGCCAAGACGCATCATCGCAAGACCTGGCCCTTCAAGCCGGGCTGGCAAAAAGAAGTGCATGTCTGGCCGTTCCTGCTCCGCATCGAGTTTCTCGCCGCTATCATCGTCACGATTATTCTGATGGTCTGGTCGATCACGCTGAACGCCCCGCTGGAAGAGCCCGCCAACCCGAATCTGACGATGAATCCGGCGAAGGCTCCGTGGTATTTCCTCGGACTGCAGGAGATGCTCGTCTATTTCGATCCCTGGATCGCCGGCGTGGTTATGCCGACGATGATCATCGTCGGTCTGATGGTGATTCCATACATTGATACGAACCCGCTGGGCAGCGGCTACTACACGTGGAAGCAGCGCAAGTTTTCCATCGGCACATTTCTGTTCGGCTTCATCATTCTGTGGGTCTCGATGATCATCATCGGAACGTTTATTCGCGGCCCTGGCTGGCAGTGGTTCTGGCCGGGGCAAACCTGGGATCACAACCGGCTCATCTACGAGGTGAACCGCGACTTGCCCGATATTTTCGGCATCACGTCGAACCTGGCAAAGGCGAATTTTCGGCGCGATCGTCGTCGGCGGCTATTACTTGCTTGGCGGCTTTATCGTCTATTCGCTGTTCCGGCGATTCATGGCGAAAGATTTCAAGCGCATGAGCCTGCTGCAATTTTCCATCACCCAGTTTCTTTTGCTGACCATGGTGGCTCTGCCTCTGAAGATGGGGCTGCGCCTGCTGTGGCACATCAAGTATGTGTGGATTACGCCCTGGTTCAATGTTTAGGAGCCGTGAAAAAGTGAAGCGGGCGCGGACAGCAGATTCCTCGCTTCGCTCGGAATGACAAAGAGACTGGAATGACAAACACTTTCGGAGGAAGCGGTGCCTGAACAACCCAACCCCGAGCAGGATCCGATCACAAGCAAGTCGTACGCCGCCTATTACCTGATCGCGATGGTGATTCTGATGGCGACGTTGTTCTGGGCTTTGTGGGATGAGGCGTGGACCCAGCGTCCCTGGAAGGCCTTCCAGGAACAGTGGAAAGATCGCTACAGCGCTTTCTTGAATACGGCGCGGTCGAAATCGGCGACGTCAGAAAAAGATGTCGAGCAGAATCCCGATTACACCGCTCTCAAACAGGCTTACGAAAAGACTTATCAGGATTCCAAGGCTCAGGCTGAAGAAGCGCGCAAGAAGCTCGACGACGCCAGCGCCCGTCTGCTCGCGGTGCAGAGTGTATTCACCGACCGGCGCGCCTATGTGAACGCGCTGACCTACGAACTCGAAACCAGCACCAGCGCGTCCGCCAAGGCCAGCAAGCAAAAAGAGATTGACTCATACAAGAGCGAACAGGCGACGGTTACGTATCCTGATGGCAGCAAGCAGTCCTATACGTTTCCGCAACTCGAGGAAAAATACAACGAGATTCGCGACGAGCGCACGAAACTAAGCCTGGACCTCGGCGAAGTGTTAAAGCCCGTCACCGCGGCCAAAGCGAAGATGGATGAATACATCTCCGACCACATGGTCGACCTCACGCCGCAGCAGATCGACGGATTGAAAAGGCGCGCGACCGAATGGGTTCCGGCGATCGTGCAGATCAACGTGGCCGACGCCAATATTGTTGACCGTTGCGAGTCCTGCCACATGAATACCCGCGAGCCTCTGAAAATCAGCGCGGTGTCGATGACAGCGAAGGGCGAGAAGAAGCCGGACGAATACGCGGATGCCTTTGTAAGCCATACTCAGCCCGAGTTATTGCAGATTCATGATCCGGAAAAGTTCGGCTGCTCACCGTGCCACCAGGGAAACGGACGCGCCACCACCAGCGTCGAGAAAGCGCACGGAAACTACGAGCACTGGCTCTGGCCGCTCTTCCCCAAGGAAAACGCTCAGGCCGGCTGCCAGAATTGCCACGCCGCCGACATGGTGCTGGCCAGCGGCGACGTTCAGTGGCAAACCATCAACAACGGCAAAGACCTCTTCCGCCAGCGCGGTTGCATGGGCTGCCATCGCTACGAGGGATATGACAAAGAGCCCGAAGACCTGAACGCGATCAGTCAGCAGATCAAGCAGATCGAGAACCAGAAGATAGACAATCTTAAGCAGAATGCGTACCTGATGAAGCAGGCCGACGCCGCCGAGTCGAACGAAGAAGCCAACAAGCTGAATACCCAGGCGGTTGACTTGAGAGTCGCAAACAGCAAGCTGGACGGCCGTTTGCAGCAGCTCGATTACCAATCGCATAGCCTGATGCAGGACATGAAGAAGGTCGGTCCGAATCTCAAAGATGTTCGCCTCAAGCTGAACAAGAACTGGATTCCGGTGTGGCTGAAGAAGCCAACGGATTTCCGTCCGACCACCAAGATGCCGAACTTCCGCCTGACCGATCATCAGATCCAGGCGATTTCCGCCTACATCTGGCAATCTGGATTCACCGACCCGCTTCCCAAACACAAGCCCGGCAACGCCGCACACGGAAAGGAATTATTTGAAGAGCGCGGATGTTTGGCCTGCCACTCGATCGGCGAAGGCGACCAGATGCAAGGCGGCACCTTCGCTGCGAATCTGACTCGCGTCGGCGAAAAAGCCAACTACGATTACCTCGTCCGCTGGATTCACAACGCGCGCCAGCGCACCCGCCCTTATTGCCCCTACGAAAAGAAAGACATTGGCCCCGAAGATTACGCTAAGAAGGGCCTTCCCTATCAATTCGATCTTGACCACAGCCGCTGCCCCAACGACGGGCACGAACTGCAAGTGCAGAACATGACCGTAATGCCCAGCCTGCGCCTGTCTCCGGAAGATGCGGAAGACATCGCAACTTATCTGATGACGCAGAAAAAGAAGGATCCGTCATCGTACGCAGACGCGCCATTCATGGATGACCCCAAGCTCAAGGCTGAAGGAAAGGTATGGGTCCGCCATTTCGGCTGCTCCGGTTGCCACGAAATCGCGGGCTTCGAAGACGAAGGCCGTATCGGCACCGAACTCACCTATGAAGGCAGCAAGCCCATCGAGCGTCTCGACTTCGCTTTGTTCACCGAGACAGCCCAGCGGGGCGGCAAAGACGCCGAGCCCATCAAAGACAAAGAAGATCTGGCGCGGCTGCCCGACGGCCCCGCGACCGGACCCTGGTACGACCACAAGGGATTCTTCGAACACAAGCTGGCCGAGCCCAACGTTTACGACCAGGGCATGGAAAAGGGTGAAACCGAAAAGCTCCGCATGCCCAACCTGCACCTGACGAAAGAACAGGTGCTCGATCTCACAACCTTCCTGATGGGAAGCGAAGAGACTTCCCTGCCCGCGAGTTATCTGTACAAGCCTGGCGATGCGCGCCACGACATTCAGGAAGGCTGGTGGGTCGTCAAGAAATACAACTGCATGGGCTGCCACCAGTTCATCCCCGGCCAGCAAACAATCTTGATGGGATTGAAGCAGTATCAGGACGTGCAGGAGCAACTGCCTCCGAAGCTCTTGACCGAAGGTGCGCGAGTCGATCCCGAGTGGCTGCGCAAATTCCTGTCGAATCCCGCATTGAGCACCAGCGACACCAACCGCAACGGCGTGCGTCCTTATTTGAAGGTTCGCATGCCCACGTTCTCTTTCTCGGATAACGAACTGCGCAAGCTGGTGCGCTTCTTCCAGGCTCTGTCGCAGCAGCCCATGCCCTACATCCCCGAAGAGGTGCCGGTCCTCACAACCAAGGAAACAGACATGGCGCGCAGTCTGTTCTCGAGCACCGCGGCTCCTTGCCTGAAGTGCCACGCCACCGGCGATCCCTCGCACGACAAGATCGCCACCGCGCCCAACTTCCTGCTGGCGAAGGAACGTCTCAAACCGGACTGGGTGGAGCGCTGGATCACCGACCCGCAAGCGGTCAGCCCGGGAACGTCAATGCCTTCGGGTCTTTTCAAGGAGCAGAACAATCAGTGGGTATTTGCCGGACCAACACCGCCGTCGTTCCAGGGCTACACCGGAGATCATCGCAAGCTGCTCACGGATTACATCTTCCAGTTAACCGCGGAAGAACAGCGGAGGGTGGCTGCGTCCATGCCGCACGCGAAAGCGGCGGTCGAGCGAAAGAGCGATCGCAAACAGGCGGCAGTGGAATCGCATGCAGCGGCAAGCGGTGGTTCGCGGTAGAATGGCGGTTACGCAAAACTCGATGTGTGATTACGTTTTGAAAGGGCGCGGCTTCCAGCCGCGCCGCAAAGCCCTCAAATTCAACTGCGGCTTAGCCGCCGAGGGCGTCGGTCAGCCAATAAATATCAAACACGACAGAAAGAAGGACATCATGAATAAGAAAACCAGTTGGATGATATCCGTCAGCGTGCTGGCTCTGTGCGCCTTGCTGCTGACGGCAGCCTGCACCAAGAAAGAGGAACAACCGGCCAACACCATGTCAGAGCAGCCGGCAATGGCTCCCGCAGCCACGCCAATCGATCCCGCAACCGTCGCGACCATCGACGGAACCGTAAAGTTTGACGGCAAGGCGCCCAAAGAAGCGAAGATCGACATGAGCCAGGATCCCGCCTGCAAAGGCATGAACGAAGCCGAGAACATTGTCGTAACCAACGGCGATCTCGCCAACGTCTTCGTCTACGTAAAAGACGGACTTGGCAACCGCACCTTCGACGTACCCAAAGACGCAGTCGTCCTCGATCAGAGCGGCTGCAAATATCATCCGCACGTGCTGGGCGTGATGGCCGGACAGACTGTTGAAATCAAGAATGACGATCAGACCACGCACAACATTCATCCCACTCCGAAAGATAACCGCGAGTGGAACGAATCGCAGCCTCCGGCATCCGCTCCGCTCGAGAAGAACTTCGCCCGCGAAGAAATCATGCTCCCGGTGAAGTGCAACCAGCACCCGTGGATGAAGATGTACATCAACGTGGTGAAGAGCCCGTTCTATGCGGTCACCGACAAGGACGGGAAGTATGAAATCAAGGGACTGCCCCCGGGCGACTACACCATCGCTTTCGTGCAGGAAAAACTCGGCGAGCAGGACCAGAAGGTGACGGTCGGCCCCAAGGACACCAAGACCGTGGATCAGAGCTTCAAGGCCGCAGCCGAGTAAGGCCATTGCAAAAATAAGATCGGGAAGGGCACGGCCTGAAGCCGTGCCCTTCAACCGCCCCGTAGACTCGGGCTTTAGCCCCTGCGGGCCATCAAGCATGGGTGAACGCATGGGCTCTCTCGCCCTCGCTCACCCAAGAGGAAACACTCTGAAAACCACTCCGCCAACCTATAACTCGGCCCATCACACCTTCGCCGTGTTCGTGGCCTGTGCCACGCTGGTCGTGATCACTGCCGGCGCCTTGGTCACCAGCAACGACGCTGGGCTCTCGGTTCCGGACTGGCCAACTTCCTTCGGCTATCTGGTGAAGGTTCCGCATTTCGTGGGCGGCGTCCGTTACGAATGGAGTCACCGCATGGTGGCCGGCACACTCGTGTCGCTCACCCTTGCCATCGCCATCTGGACTCTGCTGGTCGAAAAGCGTCGCTGGATGCGCTGGCTGGCTGTGGGCGCTTTCTGCACGGTGATCGCGCAGGCAACGCTGGGCGGCCTTACCGTCCTGTTCTTCCAGCCGCCGTGGGTTTCCACCGCCCACGCCACGGTAGCGCAGACGTTTTTCTGCATCGCGGTAGCCATCGCGCTCTTCACCGGACGCAAGTGGGTCGAAGAACAACCCGATGAAGATCAACCGGAAAAAGCGCAGCCCCGCGTGGAGTTCGACTCGCGCCGTCCCAGCCTCTTCACGCTGACCTTGCTCTCCATCTTCGTGCTGTACGTCCAACTCATCCTTGGCGGGATGTTTCGCCACCACGGCATGAGCTGGTGGCCGCACGTGCTGAATGCGGTGATCGTTTCGTTCGTGCTGGCCTGGACCGCGATCCGCGCGATCTCGGTCTATTCGAACATTGACGCAGTCCGCCGCCCGGCAATCGTGATGTTGTCGCTGCTGATCACTCAGCTCTGCCTTGGCTTCGCCGCATTCCTGACGCGCGTCGCCTGGGGACAGGGCGCAGCCCAACCGGAGCTGCCCATGGTCGCTGCCACTGTGGCGCACGTAGCCGTCGGCGCACTGCTTCTCGCGACTACAGTGGTTCTGGCGATTCAAGTGTGGCGCAACGTTCCGGTCGCGCTGGCCGAGCGCGTGCCCCAAGCGCAACGGAACGTGTCCGTCGCATGAGCGGTCGTCCCCCGAGCGGTAGCCACCGCCCGGCAACTGTTACCGCAACTGTCATCCTGAGCCAAGCGCCTTTTGCTTGGCGAAGGATCTCAGCGACCACTGCGCTTTCTCATGACGCTCGAACGCGATCTCGTCGTAAACTGTTAGTGAACGAACTCAGGACGCCTCTTGGTATCGAAAGTTTCCGCATTCGCCGACGCCGCTCCGGAAGTCACTGCTCCTTCCGTCGCATCCGTCATTTCCGTGGAGAACCTGGTGCATCGCTACGGCGACCGCACGGCTCTGAACGGGGTTTCGTTTGACGTGCGTCCGGCGGAATTGTTCGGCCTGCTCGGCCCCAACGGCAGCGGCAAGACCACGCTCTTCCGCATTCTTTCCACTCTAATGCTTCCAACCGCAGGACGCGCCACCATCATGGGTTGCGACGCCGCGCGGGAGCCGGCGCGTTTGCGCCGCCAGATCGGCGTGGTCTTTCAGGCGCAGAGCATCGACCTCAAACTCACCGCCTACGAAAATCTTTGGCATCAGGGACATCTTTACGGCCTGCGCGGCGCCGCCCTGAAGAACCGGATTCAAGAAATCCTCAGCCGCGTCGGCCTCGCCGATCGCGCCAAAGAGCTCGTGGAAACCTTTTCCGGCGGCATGCAGCGCCGGATCGAATTGGCCAAGGGATTGTTGCATCATCCCGGAGTGCTGCTGCTCGACGAGCCCACTACCGGCCTCGATCCCGGAGCCCGTCGCGATCTCTGGCAATACCTGCGGACGTTGCGCGACGAAGAACATGTCTCCGTGCTCGTCACCACGCATCTCATGGAAGAAGCCGAGCGCTGTGACCGTCTCGCCATCATGAACGAAGGCAACCTGGTGGCTTTGGGCACGCCCGCAGAATTGAAGAGCGAAATCGGCGGCGACGTGATCCTGCTCGATGCCACCCATGATGCGCCGTTGCTCGCCGAACGCATCCAGGACCGGTTCCACGTGGAAACCACGGTCCTCGGAAATCAGGTGCGCATGGAACGCGAAGGCGCCCACCGCTTCGTCACTGAAGTGGTCGAGGCTTTCCCCGGAGAAATCGAGGCGATCTCGGTCAGCAAGCCGGCGCTGGAAGACGTTTTCATTCGCCGCACAGGACACAAGTTCTGGAGCGAAACCAACGAAGCAGAAACCAGTTCACAAAATCACGATAGGAGGTAACGTGCTTTCTATGATGCTAGCGATTTCACTGGTGCTTGTCGTCCTACCCTTGGCGGGAATCGTGTGGACGCTGACCAATGGCCTCATCACTACTGTCGACGGCCTGTTCCTGACCCTGATCCTGCTGACCCTGGCCGGCGTCTTCACGCTGAACGCGTACTGGGAAATGCGTGACCTGGGCATGCTCCCCAAGAAGAAGGCCGCGGCTCCGGCAGCGAAAACTCCTCCGGCGAAGGCGAGTTAACCTCTGTGGCTACTCAAACCGCCGTCCTGTCGAGACCCGTCGCGCCCGTTTCCGCGGGCGTGTTGCTGCCGGCATTCACGCTGTGGTGGCGCGAAATCGTGCGCTTCTACCGCCAGAAGTCGCGGGTTGTCGGCGTGCTTGCGTCGCCGCTGGTGTTCTGGATCGTCCTCGGTTCCGGATTCGGCAACTCCTTCCGCTCCGGCGCCGGGCAAGCTCAAGAGCATTACATGGATTATTTCTATCCCGGCACGCTGATCCTGATCGTGCTCTTCACCTCGATCTTCGCCATGATGTCGCTCATCGAAGACCGTCAGGAAGGATTCCTGCTCTCAGTAATGGTCGCCCCCGTGCCGCGCTCGGCAATCGTGCTGGGCAAAGTTCTAGGCGGCACCACGCTCGCGGCAATTCAAGGGATGATCTTCCTCATCTTCGCGCCCTTCGCCGGTGTGCATCTCAATCTGCTCCAGGTCTTGTCAGTGGCCGTGGTTGTGTTTCTGGTTTCGTTCGCACTGACCGCGCTAGGCTTCGCCATCGCCTGGCCCATGGATTCCACCTCCGCCTTCCATGGCATCATCAATCTGTTCTTGATTCCGCTCTGGCTCCTGTCGGGCGCGCTGTTCCCCCTGTCCGGCGCCTCGGGATGGATTCGCGTCCTCATGTACTTAAACCCTCTGACCTACGGAGTCGAAGCCCTGCGCGACCTGCTCTATCCCGGGATGGACACCAAATTCCCTCTGCCATCCTCGATCGCAACCCTAATCCTGTTCTCGCTGGTAATGTTTTCGCTCGCGTTCCTGATGGCCAACCGCCGCACGACGAGGCCTGCCGCCTGATCGACAGAACTTGATCGCCAGAATATGATCGTGAAAATCTGATTTCCAGAATATGATCGCTGAACAATACGCCTGCTTCCCTGCTCTAATCGCAAGCCTCAACGGCGCCAGCGCAGTTCTTCTCGTCGCCGGACGCTACGCGATTGCCCGCGGCCGCATGGCCGTGCACCGCGCCTGCATGATCGCCGCCGTGGTTTCTTCAGCGTTGTTTTTGGCCTGCTATTTATATTTTCATTATCACGTTGGGGATATCCGTTTTCTCGGCGACCACTTTTGGCACATCATCTATCTGATCGTCCTGATCCCCCATGTGACGCTGGCCATCGTAATCGTGCCCATGGTGATCATCACACTAAGCCGCGGACTCCGTGCCCAGTACGATCGCCATCGCGCGATCGCGCGCTGGACGTGGCCGCTGTGGATGTACGTCAGTGTAACCGGCGTAATCGTATACTTCATGCTCTACCAATGGTTCCCCCATAGCTGAACGGGTCCAGAAGATTTACTCTGTGCCCCCTGTGGTGAGGATCTTGACTTTATGCCGACAGTGAGACTAAAAATCGACGTCTCCGGTACGACAGGCGACGAAGCCTGGCGCGAGATCAACCAGTTCGACCAGATCCAGAGCGCCAACTTCGGCCCCCAGTTCGGCAGCGGCGGACTCTCCGCAAGCCCCGTGGCCACGAAGCCATACCCCAAAGGCGCCTGGATCGGAGCCGAAATCAAGCTCCAGACCCCGCTTCTAGCCCAGTACGCCGTCTCGCACTATCTGGAGCAGGAGCGCGTACTCGACGCCGACGTCGTAGAGTAGCGGGGCGTCCCACCACCCCGTCCCCGGAACCTCAAAGATTCTTCTCCCGTGCTGTTAACCAAATCCCGCGCCACACGTTATAAGAATGGAGCGGACAGAAATCAGCATTCAGTGCCCGCATCAGTCCGAAGGAGCAAAACTATGACTCCAGACCTAATCGTGACGGTAACGCTTCCGGCCATGTTCGGTTGGTTCGCTTGGCTCATCTTCAGCACCATCCGGCGCTACAAGATTGCGAAACTGCAGGCGGAAGTGCAAACCAGACTGTTGGAAAAAGTCGGCTCTGGCCAGGAACTGCTCGCCTACGCTCAAACGGAAACCGGAAGGGAGTTGCTCGAATCGCTCAAGGTGGAGCGCGTTGCTCCTCACGGACGGATCATCGGCGCCCTGCAGACCGGAATCATTCTTCTCTTCTTCGGCGCGGCTCTTCTCTTGCTGCGCAGTCATGTGTCCTTTGCGGGCGAAAGCGAAGGCTTCGTCGTCTTCGGCACATTGATCTGCGCCCTCGGAGTAGGCTTTGCTCTGTCGGCAGTTGCATCCTATTACCTCTCCAAATCATTCGGCCTGCTCAACGGCGCGGCCAGTCACGGGCAATAAACTGTGGTAATGCCATGGGAGCTTAACATTCCCGCATTGCACCTGGATCTTCTCCAGCGCAAGCCGCGCCAGAGAGTCCGCCCCATCACGAAAGGTGAGCCAATCATGGACGAGGCGGCTTTTCGTGCCTTTTACGAAGAGACGTCTCGTCCGTTGTTCGCTTATCTGCTGCGCGTCTCCGGAGAGCGCGCCATGGCCGAGGACTTTTTGCAGGAGTCTTACTGCCGTTTCCTCTCCGCCAAGCTTTCACCAATGGACGAGGCAGGCAAGCGGAGTTATCTCTTCCGCATCGCGACCAATCTCTTGCGCGATCGCTGGCGCCGTCATAAGGAAGATTCCCTTCATGATCCCGTTCCCGAGATGGTGGCGCCGGCCTCGCACCCTGACCTCAGAATCGACATGCTGCAGGCTTTTCGTCGGCTGAAGAGTCGCGAACGCCAGCTGCTTTGGCTGGCCTATGTGGAAGGTTCCAGCCACAAAGAGATCGCGGATTCGACGGGGCTGAAAGCGGGTAGCGTCCGCCTGCTGCTCTTCCGAGCGCGCCGCAAGCTGGCCGGCCTTATTGGAAGAAGCTCGCGAGACTCTGATCCAGAGGTGGATCTATGAATGAACACCATTGCGAGAAAGAGCAGAGCGTAGTTGCCGTACTCCGCGGCGGATCGCGTGACCCCGCGATTCTCGCGCACGCCCGCAACTGTCCGGTCTGCTCCGAAGTCATGCTGGTCACCGAATTCCTGCGTGAAGAGACGAACCTTGTGCAGCACGAACTCAACACCCTGCCAGACGCAGCCCTGATCTGGCGAAAAGCAGAAGCCTTGGCTCGAGAGAAAGCTCTGGCGCGCGCGACTTTACCTATCCGCATCACCAGGATTTCCGCTTTCGCCGTTGCCCTCTTTGCGGCTCTCTGGCTGATCCTTGAGTCCCGTCAGCCGGGGTCCTGGGCGGCAGACCTCTGGCCCAGACATCTTTCGTTCACAATCCTCTGGCCTTGGAACCTGAAAGAGCCTGCGCTCCTGATCGCCCTCACCAGCACCCTCATCTGCTTCGGCCTGAGTTCCTGGTACATGCTGCGAGAAGACTGAGCGCGGCACTCGCCGCTCCTCGGGTCACGCACTGGCGCAACAATCGCTTCTGCTATAGTTTCATTTCGGCCATCTTATCCATGTCTGCTTCTCCTGGTTCTCAATCGCAAGATTCTGACGTCAGGGAAACCGCGAGTCTTTCCCCCAGCTCTCGCCCCGGCATGTCCCGCACCCAAAAACTCCTCTTCTTCGTCACCGCCTGGCTGATCTGCCTGATGCCGTTCCTGTTCTGGTGGAACACCTGGTTCGGCCGCAAGCTCTCTGACCAGCAGTTAACCGAGTACCTGCACGACACAAAAAAGCCGCGCCACATTCAGCAGGCGTTGGTCCAGCTAGGCGAGCGCATCACCCGCCAGGATTCCACCGCGAAACAATGGTATCCAGATCTGGTGCGCCTGGCCGCCGATCCCGTCGAAGAAGTGCGCAACACCGACGCCTGGGTCATGGGCCAGGACACGTCCGGGGCAGGATTTCACGACACTCTGCTGAAAATGCTAGCCGACCCCTCACAAATGGTTCGCGGCAACGCCGCGCTTTCGCTGGTGCGCTTCGGCGACGCCACAGGCCGTCACCAGATTCTCGCGCTGCTGCAGCCTGCCCACATTATTTCCCCCGAATCCGGCCGCATCATCGACTCAGATCGACCCGGCACAGCTGTCCACCAAGGCGGCCTGATCGCCAAGCTGGAATTCGGGAGCAAACAGATTGCAGAAATCCGCTCTCCAATTCCGGGCCGCATTCGCACCGTAGCCGGAACCGGAGCGAATCTCTCCGCAGGCGCGGAAGTCGCCGTAGTCGATCCCGCGAACGACCAGGTCTGGGAAGCCCTCCGCGCCCTCTACCTGATCGGCCAGCCCGATGATCTCCCTGCCATTCGCCCCTACGAGCGCGACCTGCCCGACATTTCCAACGACGTCCGCCGGCAAGCCACGGAAACGGAGCAGGCCATCCGGGACAGAGCGAGTAGGTAAGTCCGCAGTTTCTCCCTTCAAGACTTGCGGACACTCCCCAGCTGCATCCGAACCGATCGCTCGTGCATCTAAAGCTATAGAAGCAAATAATAATCTTAGCTCATGGGAATTTACTGTTTGTCATGCAATTTGAAGTTGGAGCTGTAGTTCATAACAAAAACACTGGCGAAGAAGGTCGTATCGTGCGGATCGCAGAGCTTCCTGGTTACGGCTCGTGCTACATAGTGTCGGTCACGCCGAATCCGGTTTGGGGCACGGAGGCCAAAGAAGCCATCTGGAAACGTTCCGAGGTTGGTAACTGATCAGAATCGACGAAAAGGACTCGGTCCATTTCCTCGTTCAAGGTGAATGGCGGAGCCGCCCTCACCCCAGCGCATCCATCACCATTTTCTCCACAACCTTCCAGGCCCCGGACCGCGGGTCGACCACATCGAAATGCCCCGCACCGGCAATCTCGACCAGCCGCGCATCCTCTTTCATCTTCTGCTTCGCGCCAACATAATCGCGACTGAATGCCGGAGGCACTACGTCATCCTCCGCGCCATGCACCAGCCATTGCCGCGCGCCGATTGCCAGCTTCATCGGATCGGCCTCGCGATAGTGGTCCACAACCTCCGCCGGCGTCCCGCCCAGAAACTCAACCACCGCATCGTTACTCAAATGCAGCGCATACGCCTGCTGCAAATCCACCACGCCCGCTAGCGACACGACACCCTTCACACCGTTCTCATGCGCCGCCAGACAAAGCCCAAGCTGCGCTCCGGCCGAATGTCCCATCACCACCACGCGCCGCGCGTCAAACTCATACGTGCGCGCATTCTGTAACAGAAATTGATAACCCGCCCGTAAATCCGCAAACGTCCCCGGCCAGCCTCCACCCTTATTGCCCACCCGCCGGTACTCCAGATTCGCGGTCGCGATTCCCCGCGCCGTCAGGGCCGCGCACAAATGTCCCATATACCCCAGATCGTACTTAGCCCGCCAGTACCCCCCATGAATGCAAATCGTCAGCCCATGCGGTCCCTTTCCCTTAGGCAACCGCAAATCCAAAAACTGATTCCCATCCCCACCATAAGCCACCCGAGCATCAGCCCGAGGCGCAGCCAAACTCAAAATGTCATCGGAAGAAGTCATTCAGCGGTTTACCCTGTGTCCCTCTGTGCCCCCTGTGGTTAAGGGTTTTAAAAGCCTGCGTTAGGGAAAATTGTCGAACTGGGCACTGACCACTAGCCACTAGCCACTGGCCACTGCTCCTACTCGTACCGCAGCGCTTCAATCGGATCCAGCTTAGCCGCCCGCATCGCGGGAACCATCCCGCTCACCACTCCCACCAACGCCAATATTCCCGTGGCCACCACCAGAATCATCGGCGACAAAATCAGCCGGATGTCAGCCGCCTCTGCGTGCTTTGCCACCGCGCTATAAAATGTCAGCCGCCCCACCGACACCGACACTACATACGACAACAGAATCCCCAGCAACCCTCCCACTCCCGTAATCACCAGCGCCTCCGCCAAAAACTGAAACAGGATGTCCCGCCGCCGCGCTCCCAGCGCCTTCTCCACTCCAATTTCCCGCGTACGTTGCGTCACCGTCACCAGCATCATGTTCATCAGGCCCACGCCGCCAATCCCCAGCGTCAGCGTCCCAATAAACGCCAGCAGAACTTTCAGCGCCAGTGAAATAATCCCGAACTGCGAGAGCTGCTTCTGCGCATCGAACACAAAGAGCGCCCGCTTGTCGTCACTCTTAAAGCCGTGCGCCGCCCCCAGCGTGGTCCGAATCGTTTCGTCCAGCCGGTCGTGATTCAGCCCCTGCGAATCCATCCAGATTCCATCCAGATAATGATTGTCTTTCAGCACATTCATCGCGTTATACGGAATGTAGATCGTCCGGTTATCGTCGTCGTCGCCCTCCTGCATCCGCGGCTTCACCACTCCCAACACCTGAAACTCCACTCCATTCACCCGGATGTCCTCACCCACGGCCGGCATCCCGGAAAACAACTTGTCCTTCGCCTCCGACCCAATCACCGCCAGCAACCGGTGCCGCTCGTTGTCTTCCTCGTCGAGGAAGCGGCCCTGATCCATGTTGAGATTCCAGATTTCCTGGATCGCCGGATCCATGCCCAACACCGGCAGCGTGAATGCCCGATTTGCGTTCTGCACCAGCGAATCCTTCTGCGACATCCGCACTACGTGTTTGCACAGCGGCACATTGTTCCGCAGCAGCTCCACATCGTCATTGGTCAAGCGGACCTCCACTCCCGCCTTGCCCCCTCCCGCCTGCTCCGACGTTCGCCCCGGAAATATCCCCACCGCAGTAGCCCCAAAACTCTGAAAAATATTAGTAATCGCCTGCGCAAAGCCATTTCCATAAGCCAGCAGCAACACCACAGTAGCAATTCCCCAAGCCATCCCGGCCATGGTGAGCGTAGTCTTCCGCAAATCATGCCGCATAGCCGCAAACGCCTGTCCCAACAAATCCCGATGCATAAATGACCTACCCTGTTATCCCCTGTGCCCTCTGTGTTAAAGATTTAGGTTTTAAATCGGCATAAATCCGCGCAAAATCCGTGGAGAAAAGGTTTTGAACTGGCCCCTGATCACCGACCCCTGGCCACCGCTCTACTCCTTCCGCAGCGCCTCCACCGGCTGCAGCATCGCCGCCCGCCGCGCCGGATACAATCCCGCCACCACCCCGGCAACCCCCAGCGACACCACTGCCAGCGCCGCCGTCGACGCCACCAGCTTCGGCGGATCAAATCCGCCGCCCAGATCAACGCCCGACAGCAACGCCATTAGCCCCGCGGCCAGGCCAATCCCAATCGTCCCGCTCAGCAGCGTCAGAAACGCGCCCTCCACAAAAAACTGGAACATGATGCTGGCATTCGTTGCTCCCAGCGCCTTGCGCAATCCAATCTCCCGCGTCCGGTCCGCGACCGCCACCAGCATGATGTTGATGATGCCAATCGCTCCCAGCCCCAACGTGACCAGACCGACACTCCCTAAAAACGCATTCATCGCGTCAAAAATCTTTCCCACCTGGTCCACCGTGTTGACCGTATCCCATTCGTCGAACGAATCCTGATTGCTCGGATCAAACCCATGGTTCCGCGCCACGATCCGGTGCACTTCCTGCCGCGCCGCTTCGTGCAACGCCCTCGTCTTCGGCTGGTATTCGATAAGGCTGATCACATCCGGCGCTTCGCCCACATTCGTCAGCCGAAAATATTCCCGCATGGTGGTGAACGGCATGAAGCACTTCAGATTTTGCGTATTGTTATCGCCGTGTCCAATGCGCTGCAGCGTTCCAATCACCTCAAACTGCTGTCCATTCAATAGAATCGAGCTGCCCACCGCCGGCCGCCCCGGAAACAATGTCCGCTGCGTCTCATCTCCCAGCACAATCACCGCCCGCTTCTGCGCCACATCCATCGTATTCAGCCAGCGCCCTTCCTTGATCGGCAGGTAACGGATTTTGTTAAACATTGCCGGCACTCCCATCAGGTCGCCGCTCGACTGGAAGTAATCGCTCACCGCCCGAATATCGTTGCGCCGGATCACCGGCGCCACCGCTCCCACGCTCGGGGCCTCCTGCAAAATGTCCTGGTAATCGCGGTCTGTCAGGTAGTATTGCCGCAGCGCCGTGAAACTCCCCTGCACCATCGGAGCCCGGCTCGACCAGATGAACATCACGTTCTCGCCCAGCGTGTCGAACTGCCTCTTATTTCCCGACCGGAATCCCTCCCCCAGTCCCACCAGCAGCAGCAGCGAAAACACTCCCCAGGCAATTCCAAACATGGTCAGAAACGACCGCAGCTTGTGCCCCCAAAGCGTCCGCAGGGTCTGCCCGAAAATGTCGAAAATCAGTCGCACCCAAACATTATACGGGCTGCGAATCAAATGCCCTTGTCACTGGATGCTCTTCATGTATTAGGATTCACTGGGTTACTAGGGCGTCGTTACCAGGACGTCGTTACCAGGACGTTGTTGCCGGAACATCGACAGCATGCAAACTGACTCCACCCATTTCCCCGTGACTCCCATCGCCCTGAAAATGGGTGTGGCCATCGGCATTGGAATGCTCGCCGGCATGGAGCGCGAATGGTCCAACAAAGACGTGGGCATCAGAACCTTTGCCATTGTTGCTTTGTTCGGCATGCTCACCTCGCTGATTGGGTCGGGTGCGGCCATCGCCGGCTTGATTGGCGTGTTCCTGCTGGTTGCCGCCATGAACACGCGCAGCATTCTCGACGACCGCTCCCTCGAGATCACCACTTCCGCCGCGTTGATGGTGAATTACGTCCTCGGCGTTCTGGTCGGCCTTGGTCATATCTTCACTCCCGTAGCGGGGGCGATCGTCATGACCATGCTTCTCGCCTGGAAAACCGAACTCAGCCGATTTGCCGGAGGCTTGCAACCGTCGGAAATCCGCAGCGCCGTCCTGCTCGGCCTGATCGGTTTCGTCATTTACCCCGTTCTGCCCAACCGCTACATCGATCCTTGGCAACTGTTCAACCCCAGCGACGCCTGGATCAGCGTCATCGCCATCGCCGGAATCGGATTTGTGAACTACGTGCTCCTTCGCATCTACAGCACTCGCGGCCTCTATTTCGGAGCCCTCTTCGGCGGTTTGGTAAACAGCAGCGCTACCGTAGCCGAGTTAGGGACGAGGCTGAAGGCAACATCAATGGTCGGCCGCACCGCCACTTTGTGTTTGTTGACGACCATCGCCATGTTTGCCAGAAATCTCATCCTCGCCACCATCTTCTCGCCCGCTTCTCTGAGCGCAACTCTCATCCCGCTTGGGGCCATGACCCTCGTGGCCGTCTTTTGGGTCTGGCGCGACCGAAAAATTGAAGACGTTCCCGGAACTCTTACCCTGACTTCTCCCATTTCCATCACAAAAGTGATCTGGTTTGGCGCCGTGTTCATCTGCATACAAATTTCCGGAACTCTCCTCACCAAATACTTTGGCAGTGAAGGCATGCTGGCCACCGGCGCGTTCGGCGGTCTGGTGAGCAGCGCCAGCACCACAGCCGCCGCCGCCACCATGGCAAAGCACGGCAAAATAACCGCCGCCCTCGCCGGCAGCGCCACGGTACTCACTTCTTTGACCAGCGCCGCCGTGAACCTTCCCATTATCTGGAAAACCACCAAGGACAAAGCTGTTGTGAGAGCATTGACCATCAAAATGGCAACCGTAATCGGGACCGGAATCGCCGCCGTCGCCGTCGATCGTATTTTCCAGTTCTCCGAATTGCTGATCCGAAGGTAAACGATTAAAGGTGAGCGACTGAAGATAAAAGACTGAAGGTAAACAACCGAAGACAAGCAACTGAAGCGACCAGGAAGCTGATGCCTGCGATGAAGAATCTATGGAGAGCGGTGATCGAAGTATCTTTTATCCTCTTCCTGTTCTATGCCAATCTCCTGATGGGAGAATTCGAGCGCTCCGGCTGGGGCCAGAAGCGGGGATTGGCTTGGGCAATCAAAGATGTTTTCACCACCGCCAACTTTGAAATTGCCCTGATCGCTGCCCTGATGGGCTACATCCTCTTCGAATTTCTTCGCAAACAATTCTAGGCAATCGCAGGGTCTGATTCTGCGGCGACGGTTATTGCGTAACCGGAAGGTCAACCTCTCGGATCACTACCCCGGTTCCTTCAGTCACGCCGTTGAACTTCACAAAAGGATTCCCATCAACAAAAATAAGGTGTATGGGATACTGCTTGCTCAGATTCTGCGTAAGGTACTTCACCCTTTCGATCGTTGGATCAATCAGTTTGCTATCGTCCGGCTTTCCATGCGTGTAAAAACGCAGATCAAGGGTATTATCCGATTCCAATTGATATCCACTCATTGAAAACCCGTCGTCAGGCAGTTTACGGCGCCGTAGATCCTCGTAATCGACATAGGGGTTGCCCCTGTCCACAGTAAATGTCGCTCCGCTCACAGTAGCCCCTTGGTGAAACGCACGAAGACCAATGGTTACACCGGCCATCAGAACCGCAACTGCCAGTAGTTTCTTCATACTCTTAATTCTCCCAGTGCCTGTTTAGCACGCCGAAGGAACGATCGGATTAAGCCCTCGAGGCGTCGCAAGCCTGATTATTAAGCGCCGAAGATATGGATTGAAGAGTACTAAAGTGCTTCGCCCGCGGGGGAGATCCCAACCGCGGAGCATCGCGTCAACGATTGGATTTCGATGCAGTATGGGGGAATTCCTTATGCCAGAATCAGGGATTATGCGATTGCCTAGCAACGAGAGAAGACCGATAGTCGATAAACTTGAGCGTTGTATAAGGAAAGTCCGCCCCTGTCCGTAACCCAGCCCGCTCAAGGGGAAATGTATGCGGCGTACATGGAACGTGCAAGAAGTCATCAAGCGGGCACCCTCATCGTGGAAAGCTCCTCAGTCCGGGTTCTCGTGGTCGACGATTACGAACCCTTCCGGCGGTTCGTGCGTTCGACGCTGAATCAGCGGCCAGACTTGCAAGTCCTCGGCGAGGCATCAGACGGATTGGAAGCCGTGAAAAAAGCCGAAGGAATGCAACCGGACCTGATCGTGCTCGACCTCGGGCTTCCCGCACTCAATGGACTCGAAGCCGCTCGACGAATCCGCAAGGTCTGCCCGGAATGCAAAATACTGTTCGTGAGCCAAGAATCCTCTTCCGATGTGGTACAAGAAGCGCTCAATCTGGGGGCGCGGGGCTACGTTCTGAAACCAAGAGCTGCAATCGACCTACTTGTCGCAGTGGAAGCTGTGCTTGAGGGCAGGCGGTTTGTCAGTAGGGGTTTGATTTCCAGCGACCACGCCTAAGCCAGCACCCAGGCGGGTCCCAGTGCGTCCCTGCGGGGTGCGGCCCTCAACACCTTCCTTTAGCGCGCCCAACTCGGATTTTCGAAGGTTAAAATACGCGAAGCCGCAATCTAAACAGACCGCGACTTCTGGAAATATCAAGATACCAGGATTTTCCAGATGTAATAACCCGGAGAAATGGATGTTAGTCTCGGTACCAAACTTCATCTGGTTGGCTGATCCGCACGATCCACAAGCCATGACCGCCTCACAAAAGTGTCACACCATATCACAGCAGCATTCGTATTCTCATCCCTCTTGTGTTCTGTTCGGCTTTCGTAACGAGGATCTTTTGCTCGAAGAACACAACGCGCGCGGAGGAGTGCGAGAGAGAACGCTCGGGTCGTCTTGTGTGGTTGTTGTAACATCGCCATATCACTCATGGCCAAGCAGCGAGCCCTACTCCGACGTCTTGAACTCCATGTTCTCATCCACCGAGAGCTGCGCCGGCGTGCCCGAGCCGTCGTCACCGGACCGCGTAGCCACCACGCGAAATCCGCTCGAGCTGGTCTCAATTTCATAACTATAAGGAGGACGCTGCCGCATGGTCACGGCGTGGCTCGCGATCAGCTCTTCAAGAGAAGCGTATTTCCCCTCGCTCGCGAAGTACAACCGTTCCGCCGAAGCGATCCCGATCAGATCGCTCTTTACCCCGGTAATGTTGATGGCAGCCTTCGGATTGCTCGCCCCCGCCGCAGCAGATGAACTCTGTGCCTGCCGGGAATAAATGTACATCCCGATCCCCAATACGATAACCACGCTGAGAAAGCCAAACACGCGGCCCATGTGCCCTCCTGCGATCTCTCTAGCTGAAGCCAATTCCACCGCGAAACCCAGCGTCACACAAGTAACCAGAGTCCACCAACCTGCTCCCATGCTGCCAAGATCAGCATAAAAACGCGCCAAAAATGCAGCCAGAACACCGATTCCACGCGATTTTTAGCCCGCACTTGGAGTAAAGTTCCAAGGGATATGAGTCGATCCCGACCAGATTCGCCGGCGCTGAACCCACTTGTCGTCCTGGCCGGCGTCATTCTGATTCTCTACTTCGCCCGCGCCGTCCTGATCCCTCTCGCACTCGCCCTCACCCTCAACTTCCTTTTGACCCCGATGGTGCTCTGGTTCCAAAAGCTCGGTCTGCGGCGCGTTCCCGCCGTGGCCCTGGTAATGCTGATTTCCATCTCCGTCGTCGCCGGCGTGGGCTGGGTAGTCACCGATCAATTGCTCGAAGTCGCGAGCGATCTTCCCAAGTATCGCCTGCATATCCATAACAAGATCGAAGCTCTTCACTTCCCGCCCCAGAGCGCGCTCGGCCGCGCGGCCGACAGCGTTGCAGAAGTTGGCAAAGATTTTGACTCCAGCCCCACTCCCGCAACTCCCCCCTCCGGCCTGACTGCGCAAACTTCCCCATCGAAAACTTCGGCACAGCCGGCGGCACCCGTGCCAGTTCAAGTGGTCACACCTCCCGCCGGCGGTCTGCAATATCTCAGCCAGATGCTGGGCAAAGCTCTCGTGCCGCTTGGCACTGCAGGCATGGTTCTCATCTTCACCATCTTCATCTTGATCACGCAGGTCGATCTGCGCAACCGCGTCCTGCGCCTCGCCGGCGTGGCCCAATTGAACACCATGACCCTGGCTCTCGACGACGCCTCCAACCGCGTCAGCCGCTACCTCGGGGTTCAGTTCCTCGTAAACGCCAGCTACGGCGTCTGCTTCGGAACCGGCCTCTTCCTGATCGGGATTCCCAATGCCATCCTCTGGGGAATCTTCGCCGGCGTCTTCCGCATCGTGCCCTATGTCGGAGTCCTCACCGCCACCGCGTTCCCGTTGGTTTTATCTCTCGCATTATTCGACGGCTGGGGACCGCCAGTCCTGGTCATCCTCTTGTTCGTTCTGCTTGAGCTGGTCACGACCAATCTCGTCGAGCCCCTGCTCTATGGCGCACGCACCGGAATCTCCGCTCTAGCTCTTCTGGTAACCACCGTCTTCTGGACCATGCTCTGGGGATGGGCCGGCCTCGTCTTAGCCGTCCCGCTCACCGTCGTCGCCGTCGTACTCGGGCGTCACGTCCCGCGGCTTTCTTTCCTGCATATTCTGCTCGGCGATGAAACCGCTCTCTCCGTCGAAGCTCAGTTCTATCAACGCCTGCTCGCTCTCGACCAGGAAGACGCGCGCGCCATCGCCTATAAGTTCCTGCAAACCCACCCCCTCATGAGCCTCTATGATCAGGTTCTGGTTCCCGCCCTAACCCTGGCCGAACAAGACCGCCACAAAGGCGCATTGGACGAAGCCCGCGAGTCCTTCCTGTTTCTCAGCGTAAGCGAAATGGTTTCCGAGCTGGCCGTTTACCGCCCCGAAGAAGTCGCACCAAAACGCAGGGGCTTGAGATCGCGCTGGCGATCCACCGCGCGACCAAACTTACCCTCAGCCATCGCCGAGCCAGCGCCCTCAACCGTACGCATTTTCTGCCTCGCGGCGAATGATCAAGCGGATGAAATCACTTCCTCCATGCTCGCCCAATTGCTCGAGCGCGCCGGCCACGGCGTCCTCTCACTCCCCGTCGCTTCCCCCGTCGAAGAAATCCTGACCAATCTTCTCCCCGAGCCCCAGGACGTAGTCTGCATCTCCGCCGTCCCGCCCTTCGCCTTTGCCCAGGCCCGCACCCTCTGCCAGCGCATTCGCATACACCTTCCCCAGATCAGGATCCTGGCTGGCATCTGGGGATTCACCGGCGACCTCGACAAGGCCAAAGAACGCTTCGGCAACACCCGTCCCGACCGCGTCGTAGGCTCGCTAGCCCAGGCCGTCGAGCAAATCAGCGACTGGCACAACGCCACCCTGGCGTCGGAATCCGCAGCGAGCTCCGCCCTCGATCCTGCGCAGCCCCGCTAAAGCCATACCCATCGTGAGTGCAACCGCCTGATTGCAACAGTTGAGAATCCTGACAGACCCAAGCGCACACTGAGGGTGACTCAGCTCTCAGGGCCAAACTCTGGCACTTCCACCCGGAGCAAACGGTAGGCCTCATCCGTCGTCCGGACAATGTGCAGATTAGGGCGAGTCTTGCCGGCAAGTATTTGGAACATGCGATGCATTCCGTAAACGTGGTCCGCGGGAGCAATCACGATACGTATATCTTCTGGCGCCGATTCAGGCGAGGTATCGGCCAGTCGCCTTAAGGCTTCGAGGGAAACGTCATACTCAGTCACTTTTGAAAGATCAATAATGCCGCGACACGGGGGATGGGACAGCACATATTTTGTTGCCGCTGCGTAGCCATCCGACATAACCGCATCCGTCATTCGGCCTTCGACAGTCACCCGCAGGATGTTGTTTCTTGAATCGAACTCCAGAACAAACCCCATCGTCGCGCCATCCTCGCCAAAGATTCTCCCACACGGTCTGACAGGAAGAAAAGTGGCCCCGTCTTAAGCTGCGAGCGGCCTGTCCGGCCCAAAATCCGAGTCAATGAGCGCAATCGCCTGATTTCAACAGCCATTGCATATCGGACCGATCGGCGTAGACTTGGGCCGGTGTAACTATGGCGATGCAGCACAAGCTGGTGCTAGCTGCGATCTTCGGTGGCTCGCCTTTTGTTCTGTGGTTGGTTCTCTACCTGGCTGCAACCTACTCCGCAATCAATATGCGACGGGTTGTGCCATGGATTAGGGTCTTACGCTGGCTCACCTGGGCTACGACGGCAGTGCTCCTTCTGATGGGTCTTGTGTTGGCGCGTTTTCCTTCGAGCTACGGCTTTCTGTCACTCGGTTGTTCATCGGGCGTGATGTTGGTTGATATTTGGGCAATCACGCGATTCCCGGCGCCCGAAACGAAGTGATCCTCGTGCCGTCAGTTGGCGTAACATCGCTATTACGCTCATTGACCCCGGCCCAAGCCAATTCTCAATGGTCGCTAACGCCCGTTCTCAAGAGTTACAGGACGATTCGTCACTTGGCAGAATCCGACTTGGCAACAGCTCGATCACTCGCATTGCTAAGCGGAAGGCTGGCAATCACCGTTGTGCCCATTGCATCAGACCGAATTTCAAGGGTCCCGTCCAGTTTTCTAAGACGCTCCCGCATTCCTCGAAATCCGACACCCGCTCGATCTGACAAGGTGAGGTCCGCTTGCTTCTCCGGCGGAATGCCTTTCCCTTGGTCTTGAACTTCAATTCTGATGTGCTGATCTCTCTCCCATACTCGTATCGCCGCCGAGCTGCTGCCAGAATGACGATGAACATTGGTCAGGCATTCTTGGATCATTCGGAAAATCGTCAATTCCATTTCGCTCGACAGCCTGCCTAGTCCTTCTGGGAAGTCCAGATTGACTTTGACTTTACTGCGTTCCGAAAAACCGTCAACATACCACCGTAGAGCAGAAGAAAGACCGATCTCGTCGAGCATCGGCGGGTGCAGCAGGTGAGACATCGTCCGAATCTCCCTGCTTAATTCATCCACCATAAAGGAGTTCTCGGAAACGGCTCGGGCCGCTTCGTTGCTCAGCGTGTCCGCCTCGCGCCGAACGATTGCTATATTCATGCCGAGGGCGGCTAGAAGCTGTCCCACACCGTCATGCAACTCTCGTGCTATCCGCCGCCTCTCCTCGTCTTGTAGTCTCAGGACCTGCACAGAGAGTTCACGATAGCTTTCGGTCGCAGTCTTCAAGCTCTCGTTTGCCGCAGTGAGGTCAGTCGTCCGGTCCTTGACCGTCCGTTCAAGCTCATCATGCGCTTTCTGCAGTTGCTGTTCAGCCGACTGGCTTCGGAATAGCGAACGCCTGTTAGCCTCGCCTAGAGCAATGATGAAGCCGGAAAAGAGCACGAACCCGGCCATGCCCGAAATTTCGGATTTTGGATCGGACAGTCTAAAGGAATGAAACGGAGGCAGGAACCAGTACCAAATGCCTACCACCTCGATGGTTGCAGTGACGATGGCCGGACCCATTCCGCAATACCAAGCTGCAAGGATGACTGCTGGCCAAGCGGTGTGGAATGGATTACTGCCGCCCAGCAACGGCAACAGAAGTTGGCGGATAAATAAGGCTCCGATGGCGATGAGGATCGCCAGGATGTAGCGGGGTACGTCTACTTTTCCAGAAGAGGACATCGGATCCCACTGCAAGTGAACCCTACAGCCTACTATAGGATTCACTGTCTTGCCGTAAAGGGTGTCAAGCCTTGAGCGCCTTCTCGAACTTCTTCCCCTCGCTTGTCATCCTGAACAAGCGTTCTTTGCGCAGTGAAGAGCCTGTCCCGAGCCTGCCGAGGGAATCTGGGCGAGCCGCGCGAATCCACGGAGCCCGCCCTGAGGCAGCGCAAGCGACCGAAGGGCGCGTTTGGCTCGCTTCCTTATCAGACCGCACTATTACCGCATTGTCACAGCTCGCTCGAACTTTCTTCACCCCACCCCCACATTTCATTTCTCTCCCCCGCAAAATTCCGCTATCCTCTACCCCGGATGACCACGCTGCCTCTTTCCGAGCTTCTCGGCGCCACGGTGTATGACCCGTCCGGCGCGGCAACCGGACACGTGCGCGAAGTCACCCTCGCCCCTCAGGAAGACCGCAACCGCATCGCCTCCTTCATCGTCAAAACCAAATCCGGCAACCGCGTTCTTCCCTTCTCCGCCGTCACCACCATCAACGGCGACATTCACACTTCCACCAATCCCGCCGACTGGCCCGCCGCCAACGGCGCTGAAGGCCTATTCCTTCTCGAACGCGATCTCCTCGATCAGCAGGTCATCGACATCAACGGACGCAAAGTCGTCCGCGTCAACGATGTCGACCTGCAAATCGACTCCATCATCGAAGCCGGTCGCCCTCATGCCATCCTCCGCATCCAGTCCGTCGACATCGGCGTCCGCGGCGCCATCCGCCGCCTTCTCCGCGGACTCGCGCCCCGCCCCGCTCTCCATCTCCTGCTCCAGAGAATTCCTCCCCGCAACATCCCCTGGAGTTTTGTCGATCTCATCGAAACCGATCCCGCGCGCCGCATCAAACTCAAGATTTCCAACGAGGGCCTCGCCACTCTCCATCCCGCCGACATCGCCGACATCGTCGAAGACCTCGCTCCCGATGAGCGCGAAGCCGTCTTCCGCACTCTCGACGAAGACGTAGCCGCCGAGACTCTCGAAGAAGTCGAGCCCAGCGTCCAGAAATCCATCGTCGAATCCCTCGACTCCGAACGCGCCGCCGACATCGTCGAGGAAATGGATCCCGACGCCGCCGCCGATCTCCTCGCCGATCTCCCCCAGGATCGCACCGAGCAAATCCTCGTCGAGATGAAGCCCGAGGCCAGCCAGGAAGTCGTCGAACTCCTCGAACACAAAGAAGAAACCGCCGCCGGCCGCATGACCACCGAGTTCCTCGCCCTTCCCGTCACCGCCACGGTCGAGAACGCCATCGGCGTAATGCGCGAGTTCGAAGGCGGCATCGAAACCGTCAGCACCATCTATCTCGTCGACTCCCATGGCACCCTGGTCGGCGCCGTTCCCCTCGTCAAATTAGTCCTGGCCCAGCCCGACACCCCACTGCTTTCTCTAACTCAGGAACCGCTGGTCCTGACCCACAAAGAAACCAGCGACAGCGAAGTAGCCGAGCTCTTCGACAAATACAATCTCGTAACCCTCCCAGTAATCGACGAACACAACAAACTAGCCGGCGTAATCACCTCCGACGACGTAATCACCATGCTCCGCAGCAAACTGTAGGGATTTGTTTGTCATCCTGGAGAGCGCGTTCTTTGCGCGAACGAAGGACCGGGCGAGCCGCGCGATGTGTCGCGCTGCTTCAATAAGTAACGCCGCGACACAATAATCGCGCGTTTGGCTCGCTTCCTTATTAGACCGCCGCCGCACATCCCAGATTGTCATCCCGAGCGAAGCGAGGGATCCTGGTTTCACTGACCACTGCCCCCTGACCCCTAGCCACTGTTTATAATCATCAGTTCCAAGGAGACCCCCTTGCCCTTCGACGACCTCCGCCAATGGATCGCCGCCCTCGACCGCGCCGGCGAACTAAAGCGCATAAAAACCGAAGCCGACCCAATCCTCGAAATCGCCGAAATCACCGACCGCGTAAGCAAATCGAAAACCGGAAAACCCGGCGGCCCCGCCCTCCTATTCCAAAACATCAAAGGCTACCCCAGCTCCCAACTCCTGATAAACCAGTTCGGCTCCGAAGCCCGCATGAAACTAGCCCTCGGCGTAAACTCCTTCGACGAATTCGCCGACCGCATCCGCGTCTTCATGGACCTCAAATCCCCCCAAGGCTTCCTCGACAAACTAAAAATGCTCCCGCTCCTCACCGAAGCCGGAAAGTTTTTCCCCAAGACCGTCCCCACCGGCCCCTGCAAAGAAGTAATCAAGCGCGATAATTTCTCCCTACTCGATTTCCCCATCCTGCAATGCTGGCCTCAAGACGCCGGCCGCTTCATCACCCTCCCCTGCGTAATCACCCGCGACCCAAAATCCGGCAAACGCAACGTAGGCATGTACCGCCTCCAGGTCTACGACGCCCACACCCCCGGCTCACGCACAAAGACAAAAAGTAGCAGCCGAACACTACCGCCAAGCCCTGAGAAATGCCGGGAGCTCCTCGGAACATGAGGGTGCCCCACCTCGGCCGTCCTTTGCGACGAGGTGGCGAGACTGCGCGCAGCCGTGGATCTAATGGCCCGCACCTCCGGAGGCCAAGTCCTCTCCGCGAACACCCGAAAGGCAAACTGGAAGTCGCCGTAGCCATCGGCACCGACCCCGCCGTAACTTTCTCCGCCATAGTCCCCGCCCCGCCCGATGTCGAAGAATATTTAATCGCCGGCTTCCTCCGCGCCGCCCCAGTCGAGCTAGTCAAGTGCGAAACCGTCGACCTCGAAGTCCCCGCCACCAGCGAAATCGTCCTCGAAGGCTACGTCAACCTCGACGAACTCCGCACCGAAGGCCCTTTCGGAGACCACACCGGCTTCTACTCGCTCGAAGATCTCTACCCCGTCTTCCACGTGCAATGCATCACGCACCGCAAAGATCCCATCTACGCCACGACCATCGTCGGCAAGCCTCCCATGGAGGACGCCTACATGGGCAAAGCCGTCGAGCGCGTCTTCCTCCCGCTGATGCGCCTCACCATTCCTGAATTGATCGACATCAATCTACCCATCGAAGGCGTCTTCCACAATCTGATGATCGTCTCCATCCGCAAGTCCTATCCCGGCCAGGCCCGCAAAGTGATGAACGCCATCTGGTCGCTGGGCCAGGCCATGTTCACGAAAGTAATAATCGTGGTCGACGAAGACGTAGACGTGCAAGACCTGGCCGACGTAACGCTGAAAGTCCTGAACCACATCGACCCCGAGCGCGACATCCAGTTCACGCTAGGCCCCATCGACTCGCTCGACCACGCAAGTCGCCTGGCCAACTACGGCTCCAAGATGGGCATCGACGCCACCCGCAAGTGGCCCACCGAAGGCTTCACCCGCCCCTGGCCCGATGAAATTGTCATGGATGCAAAGACGAAAGCATTAGTCGACAGTAAGTGGAAGGCGCTAGCCAAAGAGCTGGGCATCGACTGACCCGCTCCGCTGAACTTCCTACAGCATTTGCTGTAGCGAAAATTTTCTCGGTCCCTCGACAAAAACTCCCGGCACCTCCAACCGATCAGCCACTAATCCGCACCAAACACAAGGCGCAGATAAATGGCTCGACGCGTGCATCACCACAACCGGCTGAGGCGGGAGAAGAATATGCTGAGTGTCCACAGTGAGAACATCGGCGAAATGGCAGTCATTGAGTGCGAAGGCCGAATTGTGCGGAGCGAAGCCGCTTTCGAATTACGCAAGGCGGTCAACTTACAAAGCGATGCCCGAATCATTGTCCTCGATCTCTCGGAAGTCACCGCCATCGAAGGCGGAGGCTTGGGCATGCTCGTCTTTCTGCAGCGATGGGCCCTCGACCATGACATTCGACTTAAATTGTTCAATCCCCGCCCATCTGTGCGGCAAAGTCTGGGGCGCGCCAGTTCCATGCGAGAGTTCGACATCGCCACGCTGGACGAAATGATGGCTCTCCTGGCCTGCGCCGATAGCCGATACGCACTAGCTGCCTGACTCTGTGTTGTAACGTTCGTCTATCAAGCGTCCCGCGCGAAAAAGATATCGCGCGCGAAGATGAAGATCATTTAATTATATGTTTCTTGCCTACACGCTCCGCGAAAGAGGCTGCCCCAGCTTGCCGCTTCCAGAGCCGGGCACCGTCGGACCCAACCTCGCCGACCCTGTCACGCGATTAGAACTCACTAAACAGAGCAATACGAGACATAAATCCCGCAAGCCCCGGCGCACGCTGTTAGCTGCCGCAATTTCCAGCCGCGGACATTCCAACTCGGGAGACTCTATGCACCGATCACATCATTACCTTGCTTCGTTTTTCCTCACCGCCGCCCTTGCCGCTCCACTATCCATCATGGCCATTCCCGCACCTCAAGACGCTAGCGTTCAGGTCCGGGTCTACGATAAAAATCACAAGGATTATCACAACTGGGACGACAACGAGAATCGCGCCTGGAACCAGTTCCTGGTCGAAAATCACAGGGATTCTCACGAATACGCGAAGGCGAACAAGAAGGAGCAGTCGCAATACTGGAACTGGCGTCACGCCCATCCCGATCATCACTAGACAAAATCCATACCATGCTCCCCGTCCTTCTCGCGTTCTTTGCGAGAGGGCGGGGATTTTGACCTCCCGCCCTGTCTCCGCGAAAAGCACGGAGACAAGGACGGGGCATCCAGTCTTGGAGAACTCACCCACCCTCCGTCCACCGCATCGTCATCAATCCCCAAGCCTCCCAATACTTCCCCAGCCTCCCGCTCCTGGGATTCCCGTGCAGGCAAAGCTTCGCCGACTGCCGCCCGTAAATCGCCTCCACCGGAATCACAAACCACGCATCGCAAGGCATCACATAAGCCACCACAAAATCAATCTCCGAAGCATCGTAAGGCACCACTTCCCCATTAGCATTCCTCTGCAGATTCACCATGTAAGATCCATACTGCTTAGCGCTGGACGACTTCACCTGCACCCGCCACAACCTCTGCCCCACATCCAGAATAAAGTCATAGCGCCGGCTGTCCCCATAAGGCTTCGCCGTAGCAAATCCTTTCTGCGCCGCCTTCACCATAAACATCATCTCGGCCAACTCCCCGCGCTGCTTGCTGGTCAAGTTCAGGTCTTGTGTGGAATGGACACTCTTGTCCGTTGTCTTTGACTTTGCTGTTGGTTCTGACTTTAACGTTGAAGCGCTCCTCACCTGCATGCCTGTGCTCCAGTTTTCTCATTGCTCGGATGATCCTGGTTTTCGCACGTGTGGAACGGACACTCCTGTCCGTTGCCTTTGACTTCAATGCTGCTTGTCATCCTGAGGCGACATGCCTTTCGTCGCCGAAGGATCTGGGCGGGCCGCGCGAATCGCCCGCGGTTTCTGCGGGCGATCAAATCGCGCGTTTGGCCCGCTTCCTCACCGCCTGTGCCGCCAGTCTTCCCTGTCCAGAAACACAAACGGCGCCGACCAAAAGGCCTGCGCCGCCGTTTTCTTGACTCTATATATTCAGAATATCAAACCGGACAGGGTATTTGTGTCATCTTCGGAGAACTTATATTTCCCAGCGAATCAATGATTTAAGGAAAAATGCTCACGTTCAGGCTCTTGACAAGATTTTGGGAGGGATGGCCCATTCAAGCCATCCTTTGGCTTGAGTGGGAGCGGCGCCATGGGCCTCCGCCGTTTCTTGACTCTATATATTCAGAATATCAAATTGGAGGGGGTAAACCCGCCATCTTTCGGCAGTTTATATTTCCCAGCGAATCAGTCAGTTGAACGAAAAAGCTCAGCTTTAGGCTCTTGACAAGGTTTTGGAGAGAAGCAGGGGAGCCGGCGCATTCAACTGTCGTAATACCGCCCGTTGACCTCATCCCCGATCACGGCGAAGTCGCACTTCGAAGTATTCAACGGATCGGATTTCCATGAAAAACCAATCGCAGGAACCTCGACTTGCGCCTCCAGTTGGCACGTCGCGCGCGTGCCCATAAATCGCAAATGCTTGGAGGCGTCTTCATACTTCACGGGCTCTCCGGTTGATTTCCAGACCATCTTGAAACTCATGCGCGCGGGCGTGGCGATTGAGTCGAGCGCAGGCCAGCGCGGCTGGTCGACCACGGCGACGTTCTGCATCTCCAGGGTGAAGGTGCCGCCGTCAGGACTGATGCTTAGACCCGGCTCGGGAACGGGGACGACCCAGTAAAGTCCGGAGGGTGCGATCGGCGGATGAAAATCGTGGATCTGGTTGGCGGGGACAGCCTGTCCCCGGAACAGCGTCAGTCATATATGAGTGAAGGTGCCTTGCTGCGTGGTACGCGCGGCCCAGTACTCACCCTGCATTACTCCGTAATCGGTAGTCGGACTGCCGAATGCGATTCGATTTCCTTGATTATCAGTGCCCATCCCGGTGAAGGTGCTGCACCGCGCCACCTTCCCCTTGAAATGGTAAATGTGCGAAGGCTCCAGGTTCGGACCGGCCGGCTGATTGTGGCTGCCGTTCTTATCCAGCCAGGGAATTGGATAAGGATCGGCGGAGCCATTGGCGGTGCCTGGAGCCTCGTCCCCGAGCGCGTACACAGCGGAGGGCACGGCGAGAGGAACAAACGCCAAGGCACCGGCTTTCAGAATCTCTCTGCGACTGCAGGCAGGGCAGGACTTTGCTATCAGGGTCATCGCGCCTCCCAGGAGAACGGCTGTCGGTCACGATAACACAATCCAAACTTGCTTTCGGTATACTAGAAGAGCATGCCGGTACTGAAAAACATCGCCGCAATCGCCAAAGGGATGAGCATCACCTTCATGGAGATGTTCCAGCCCACGACGGTAGAAAATTATCCCGACGGCAAAGGACCGTTGAAGGGAGCGAAGTTCGAAGCCCGCTTCCGCGGCGCCCACGTGCTGCAGCGCGACGAAAACGGACTGGAAAAGTGCGTAGCCTGCTTCCTCTGCGCCGCCAACTGCCCCTCGAACTGCATCTATATCGAAGCCGCCGACAACACCGCAGAACGCCGCGTAAGCGGCGCCGAGCGCTACGCCAAAGTCTACAACATCGATTACAATCGATGTATCTTTTGCGGGTATTGCGTGGAGGCTTGCCCTACTGACGCGATTACGCATGGGCATGGGTTTGAGCTGGCTACGTTTAACGCCAGCAATCTGATTTACCGCAAAGAGCAGATGCTGGCGCCCCGGCCAGCGCATATGGGAGAGAACGTCATATTTAATCAGGCCGATGTGGATGGCGGGGCTCCGGCGCAGATGGTGGCGGGGAGTTAGAGTTTCCGAGTTTCGTTTTCGATGACACGCCGGTCCTCGGGGGCCGGCGTTTGTGCATTTCCAGTAACCAGTACCTAGAAGCGATGACTGATTTTTTACAAACCGTTAAGGAACGCGTTGTGGTTTATGACGGCGCTATGGGGACTAACATCCAGGCGCGGAATCCTACTCTGGATGATTACTGGGGCAAGGAGAACTGCAGCGAGATTCTGGTGCTGAGCCGTCCTGACATTATTCGGGATATTCATGCGGACTTCTTTCGTGTGGGCTGCGACATTGTGGAGACCAACACGTTTGGCGGGTCGCGGATTGTTTTGAGTGAGTTTGAGCTGCCGGACCGGGTGCACGAGATCAACGTCAAAGCGGCGCAACTGGCGCGGGAAGTGGCACAGCAGTTCTCGACCAAAGAGCGGCCGAGGTTTGTGGCGGGGTCGATGGGTCCGACTACGAAGCTGCCATCGCTCGGGCACATTGGGTTTGAAGCGATGGCGGCGGCTTATGAGGAGCAGGCGTCGGCGCTGATCGAGGGTGGAGTCGATCTGCTGCTGATCGAGACTTGTCAGGATTTGTTGCAGGCGAAGATCGCGGCCATCGGTGTACTCGAAGCAATGCGGAAAGCGGGCAAGCGGCTGCCCGTCGCCGTGCAGGTGACGTTGCAGGAAAGCGGGACGATGCTGCTGGGCACCGAGATCGGCGCGGCGCTGACGGCGCTGGAGCCGTTCGACGTCGACATCCTGGGGCTGAATTGTGCTACCGGGCCGAAGGAGATGAATGACGCGGTCCGCTATCTGGCATTGAATTCGACGAAGGAAATATCGATTCTTCCGAATGCGGGCTTGCCGCACAACGAAGGCGGGCATGCAGTTTACAAACTGACTCCTGCCGAACTGGCGGAGTATCACAAGCATTTTGTGGTGGATTACGGCGTGCGGATTGTCGGCGGATGCTGCGGAACTACGCCTGCGCATCTGAAAGCCGTCGTAGATGCAGTTTCTGGAGTGGAGCCGGCGAAGCGCGAGGTGAAGCGCGTGGGTGCGGCATCGAGCGCTTACACTTCGGTTCCGCTCGATCTCGAGCCAAAGCCTCTGATCGTCGCCGAGGAAATGAATACGACTACGCGGGTTGAGCATTTCCGGAATCTGGTGCGGGGGAAGAAGTACGACGACATTCTGGCGTTGGCCAAGAAGCTCGTGAACGACGGATCGCACATGCTGGATTTGTGCTGCGCGATTGTGGGGGAGGATGAGAAGGGATACATCTCTACCATTCTAGAAAGGATTGCTACGCGGGTTCCGGCGCCGATTCTTGTCGATTCGACAGAGGCGGATGTGGTGGAGGAGGCGCTGAAGCGGATTCCGGGGCGGGCGATTATTAATTCGATCAATCTGGAGGATGGGGAGAAGCGGACTTCGCTGGTGCTGCCGATGGCGAAGCGGTATGGGGCGGCGGTGATTGCATTGACCATCGATGAAGATGGGATGGCGCTGACCGCGGAGAAAAAAGCGGCGATCGCTCACCGGATTTTCGACCTGGCTACGAAGAAATATGGGCTGGACGGGACGGATCTGATTTTTGATGCGCTCACTTTGCCGATTTCTACCGGGCAGGATGAGTATCGGAGTGCCGGGATTGAGACTTTGAAGGCGGTGGAGCGGATTAAGAAGGAATTGCCTAACGTTAAGACGATTCTTGGGGTGAGCAATATTTCGTTTGGGCTGGACGCTTATCCGCGACGGGTTTTGAACTCGGTTTTCATGCACGAGGCCGTGAATCGGGGGTTGGATATGGCCATCGTGAACTACACGAAGATTTATCCGTTGTACAAGATTCCTCAGGAAGAAGTGGATCTGGCGCGGAAGCTGATTTTCCGGGATGAGTCTGCGGGCGATCCGCTGCAGGCTTACATGAATCACTTTGCCGGGCTGAAGGGTAAGCCGGCGGCTTCGACTACGGCGCATGTGGATACGCTGTCGGTTGAGGACAAGCTGAAGTTTGCCATCATCAATGGCGAGAAATCGGTGGGCGAGGGCGCGCGTAAGAAATCTTTGGAGGAGTTGCTGGAAGAAGCGCTTGGGTCTTACTCGGCCTTGGAACTGATTAATACTGTGCTGCTGGATGGAATGAAAACTGTCGGCGATCTGTTTGGCGCGCGCAAGATGCAACTGCCTTCTGTGCTCGATTCGGCCGGCGTGATGAAGCAGGCAGTGGCTTATCTTGAGCCGAAGATGGAGAAGAAGGAAGGCGGATCGCAGAAGGGCACGATTGTGCTGGCGACCGTGAAGGGAGATGTTCACGACATTGGGAAGAACCTTGTCGACATCATTTTGTCGAATAACGGATTCAAGGTGGTGAACCTGGGAATCAAGCAGCCGGGTGACAAAATTATCAGCGCGGCGCAGGAGCATGGGGCGGATGCGATTGGGCTGAGCGGGCTGCTGGTGAAATCTACTTTGGAAATGAAGTATGTGATCCAGGATTTGCAGCGGCAGAAACTGGAGTTCCCTGTGATTTGCGGCGGGGCGGCTTTGACCCGCAAATACGTAGAAGATGACTTGCGGCGGGAGTATTCGAACTCCGTGTTTTACGCGGAGGATGCGTTTGCCGGCCTGCATGTGATGGAAGACCTGATCACGGAGGACGGAGCTCGCGAGGCTCGCCTGCTGGATGGGCGAACGGTGAAGGAGTATGCGAAGGCGGCCGCGGTGGATGAGGAAACTGGCCCGGTGTTCTCCGAGCGAAGTGTCGTGGTTACGGATGCTCCGAATATTCCTGAGCCTCCGTTTTGGGGAGTGCGGGTTAAGCAGTATGACGTGCGGGATGTGTTTCCTTATATCAACGAGACGGCACTGTTCAAGAATCAGTGGCAGTTGAAGACGGCTTCGCAGGCGGATTATGTGCGGCTGGTGGAGGAGAAGTTCCTTCCGATTAAGAAGAACTTGGAAGAGGAAGTGGCTGCAACTGGATTGTTTGAGCCTAAGGTGGTTTACGGGTATTTCCCTTGTCAGAGTGATGGGAATGATGTCGTCATCTATGAGGTGCCTGGTACCGACCTGGTGCCCGGCGAAGATCAAAACCTTCAACACAGGGGGCACAGGGGTTCACAGGGTGAGGCTTTGCGGTTTACTTTTCCTCGGCAGCGGGAGGGTAGGCGGCTTTGTATTTCTGATTTTTTTGCTTCCAAATCATCGGGGAAGATGGATGTGATTGGATTCTCTCTGGTTACTATCGGGGCTAAGGCTTCGGTGGAGACGCAGAAGTTGTTTGAGGGTGGGGAGTATACGAAGTATTTGTATCTGCATGGGCTTAGCGTGGAGACCGCCGAGGCTTTGGCAGAGTTGCATCATAAGACTATGCGGGAGGAGTTGGGGATTGCGGGCGAGGATGCTCCTGCGATTCGCGATTTGTTTCATCAGAAGTATCGCGGGTCGAGGTATTCGTTTGGGTATCCGGCTTGCCCTAATCTGGAGGATCAGACGAAGTTGTTTACTTTGCTTCGCCCTGAGGAGAATGTTGGGGTGCGGTTGACTTCGGGATTTCTTTTGGAGCCGGAGCAGAGTACTTCGGCTTTGGTGGTGCATCATCCCGGGGCTAAGTATTTTGTGGTGTAGATTTTGCCACGGATTTGCGCGGATGAGGGCACTAGGACTTTTTGAGGGACGCTTGCGCGCGTCCCTTTTTGTTTGCCAAGAGCGGTTGGCCGTTCAAGCACAGTCCCTTAACCTTCGAAGCTGGTGGTACGGCAGGGATCCTTCGACTGCGCATGATCGTCTTTCAGACGATCATGCTTCGCTCAGGATGACGGGGTGCGACTGGCAGATCAAACGTTGCCAGTTGACTACCTTGGATGCGTTTGTAGAAACCCCTCTTGGAGCCGCTGCTGCTGCGATCGTGAAAAGGGGTCCTTCGACTGCGCGTGATCGTCTTTCAGACGATCATGCTTGGCTCAGGATGACAGGGTGCGACTGGCGGATCAAACGTTTCCAGTTGACCATCTCAGGTGCGTTTGTAGAAACCCCTCTTGGAGCCGCTGCTGCTGCGGTTGTGCAAGGGGTCCTTCGACTGCGCATGATCGTCTTTCAGACGATCATGCTTCGCTCAGGATGACAGGGCCGTGGTCGAGAGCCTCGCTGCGCTCGGCTGGACAGCCGAGGACGGCTGTCCCCACATGAACCCTGTCGTCCCCACATAAACCTCTCAGAATGTTGTTACGAGGCGGAAGGTGTATTGGCGGGAGGGGCCCAGGGCGTTGCCGGAGAACAGGCCTCCGAAGTCGATCAGTTCGAGCGTGTTGCTAAGGTTCGCGACGTCGGATTGAAAACGTACTGAGCGTTTTTCGTGCTGGTAGAGATCGACGCCCAGTGAGACATTCTGCGTGAAGTAGGGGCTGATGCGGTCGCGACTAAAATTCAGGTGATTGACCACGACTTGACCGTATTCCGTGGCGTATTGCTGCGGGGTCAAATCCGGTTGAAAGGGCAGTCCGGTGTTGTAATCGGCTCCCACTGCGATCCACAAGCGCGCGGCGACCTGATAGCGGACGCGGGTGCGGACCGTGTTGCGCTGGTCCTGCGAGTCCGGAAAATGTCCGGTGGTCGGGTTGATCGCATCATCTCCCAAGAATAATCCGCCGGTCACCGGGAACCAGGCGTTCCCGACGATGTAGGAGTAGCTCACGAAGCCTGAGAATCCCTTCCATTGCAGGAGTTGCAGCTTGCCTTCGGCGCCGTAGAGGATGGCGTGGTCAAATGCGATGGGAAAACTGATTCCGGTACTCAGCAGCTGGGAGTCGTCGGCGTAATTGTTGACTTGGCGACGGAAGATATTCGCATCGACCCGCAGTTTTCCGAAGAACGCTTTCGTGGCTCCCAATTCATAATAGTTTCCGTGAGAAGGCTGGACCGGCAGCTGCAGTGCGGGCACGCTGGTGTCGATGGCCTCCGCGGCTGGGAGAACTGGCTAAAAGAATGTTTTCGAAAGAAGGCGTCTGGAAGATGCGGTCATAGGAGGCGTGAATATTTAAGCCGATGGAGGGGAAATAGCGCGAAACGGCGAGGCGCGGGCTGAGAGCATTCTGATTCAGCAAGAGTTGGTAGTGATCCCAGCGGAGGCCGGCATTGATGGTCCAATTGCCGAGGCGGATTAAATCCTGAACATAGGCTGCTTGTTCGAGATCCGGACGCTGGCCCTGGAAGGCAAAGGTTATCGCGCCGGAATCCAGGACCCCTAGATTGATGGGACATTGCGGGATCGGCGGGGTCGGCACAGTCGGGGATCACGTAGCTGGTGTTTTCGTGCAGGAAGATGGCATCGGATTCGACGCCCGCCTTAAATTCTTGCCTGCCATGATGAACGGAGAAGCTGCCGTTGAAATAAATTTCCTTGAAGTCGTTGTGCTGGGTGGCAATTAGGGGCCAGGAGGCAGGGTTGGAAGAAAAGTCAGTGGAGTTATCGCGGGACATTCCGCGCAGCACGCCGATCGAGTCGGAGGAAAAAATGTGCTGGTAGGCGATGGTCCCGATGGTTTCAAAATTGTCGCCGGTTTGGAGCTGGCCTCCGGGGATGAAGACGCAGTCGCTCGGCTCATCTTCGGGGGGAACGGGCGGGCAGCCGATAGTGTTGCTTGCGTTCGGGAGATATGCTCCGTTCTGCTGCACGAGTTCGTTGGGGATTTGATAGCGCGCGAGTTCGTGGCGGACGATGAGAGTGACGCGGTCTTTGGGCGTGAGTTCACGCTCATAGCTCAGCGAGAAACTGCCGGTGGTGCCGTTGTTGGTGTAATTCTCCGGGACGACCGGGTTGAGATAGTGGCCGGTCATGTTTCCGGAGGCGCTCAGGCCGAACGTGTTTTTGTTCCATGTGAATTGATCCTGGGTGTTGATGCCGGCCGTATTGTAGGTGCCGCCGAAGAGAGTGAGTTGTCCGTGAAAACCCGGGTTGGCGCTTTTCAGGGTGTCGACTTCGACGACGCCGCCCATCTTTCTGCCGTATTCGGCGGGGATGCCGGCGGTGTAGATCTCTAAGGATTCGACGTCGTCGGCTTCGACTTCGGGGCCGAAGCTGGGCGAACGATTGTCGGTGAGGGGGATTCCGTCGATGACGAATTGAGTTTGATATTCGGAGCCGCGGGGGTGGAGAACGGCATTGCCTTCGTAGAGCCAGCCGGGTTGGGAGTTGACCAGGTCCTGCATAGAGCGGCCGGGGAGCGCGGTCAGTCGATTCTCGATGGTCTGCAAGCCTACCTCGTTGACCGAACCGGCGCGATAGGGATCGACCAATGTGCCGGCCGCGTTGACCGTCACGGATTCGGAAGCGGAAGCCACTTTCAGGCGAATCGTGCGATCCAGGGGAAGCGCGGAACGTATTTCAACCGGCTCGGAAACCGGAGCGAAGCCCTGCGCCTGGATCTGGAGCTGGTAGATTCCGTAGGGCAGGCGCTTGGCGTCGAGGTTGCCCTGATCGTCGGTAATGAAGGTGTGGCGATACTCGTTGCCCTGGCTGACGAGTTCAACCGCGGTTTTGAGGGCGAGGCCGTCGGGATCGGTGACTTTGAGGCGGAGTTCTCCGGCGTTGCTCTGGGCGCCGACATTAGAAGCGAGGAGCAGGAGAGCGAGGAAGAGAATGCGGACCTGGACTGATGTGCGCACGGTTTTGATGGTGAGGAGTCTTTATGCTACCAGTTTCGGCGATGCGGAATTGAGTTACGAAGGGAATACTGGATAAGGAAAGATTCCTCGGGATGACATGGTTGCGTTTTTACAAATTGTTTACATCGGTCTGACAAATGCGGGACGACGGTGGGGCATGATGAGGGCGCGATCAGGGATCGGGGGTTCTGATCGCGTGATCTTCACGCCCTCTGTCATCGTGAGGGAATGGGGAAACCGGCGTTTCCACCGCAGGGGGTGGGGACGCCGGTTTTTAGTTCATGGGGCTATGGAAGCGGAATGTCTTCTACTTTCGCAGGAGGATGTCTGCGGCTACGAATGCGGCGAAGACTACGGAGATTACGCCGTTCATGGTGAAGAAGGCGGCGTTGAGTTTGCTGAGGTCGCGGGCGTGACGAGGGAGTGTTCGTAGGCGAGGAGGAGCACGACGGCTACGACTGCCGGCGACGGCGAATTTTCCGAGAGCGAAGGCGGGGAGCAGGGCGATCAGCAGCAGAAGCATGATGAGGTGGAAGGCGCGCGCGATCCAGAGAGCGCGGGGGATGCCGAGGTGGCGGGGGATGGAGTGGAGTCCGGCGTGGCGGTCGAAATCGAAATCCTGGCAGGCGTAGAGGATGTCGAAGCCGGCGACCCAGAAGGTGACGGCGGCGGTGAGAATAAGGATGCGAGGGTCGAGGGAGCCGCGAACGGCGATCCAGGCGGCGGCGGGCGCGATGCCGAGGGCGAAGCCGAGCACGAGGTGCGACCAGCGGGTGAAGCGCTTGGTGTAGGAATAAAGGAGCAGAACGGCGAGGGCGACCGGAGAGAGCCAGAGCGTGAGGCGATTCAGTTGGGCGGCGGCGAGAATGAAAATGGCGCAGGAGACGATGACGAAGGTGGTGACGAAGGCGGGCGAGAGATGGCCGGCGGGAAGAGCGCGGGTGCGGGTGCGGGGATTGGCGGCGTCGATGGCGGCGTCGGCGAGGCGATTGAAGGCCATGGCGGCGGAACGGGCGGCGAGCATGGCGACTACGATCCAGAGAAGTTGATGGGCGGTGGGAAGTCCGGAGGCGGCTAGCATGGCTCCGCAGAGAGCGAATGGGAGAGCGAAGATGGAGTGCTCCCACTTGATCATTTCGAGGGTGACGCGGAGGTTGTGGAGGACGGGCACGGGAGTAGGGTATCAGTTCTCGAGTTCTTGAATTCTCTGGCCGTCAGGATTGTGTCTAGCGGTATTCTCGTCACGGATTAAGGAATCAAGGGCTTAAACGACAGGGTGGACGGGGTTTTCACTGGTCTAGCGGGATCTGGCCTCGGCTACGCTGGTTTGGTACAGAATGGAGCTCGGAACTGGCTTTTGGTCGATTTCCACGATTGACAAGGGCCGCGACGGTGGGGCATTATGGGTGCGTCAAATTGCGGTTCTTTCCTGTTGCAGGGAACAGATTACGGATTGGAGGGAGCGCATGTCCGAATTCATCCGCAGGATTTGGTCGGAAGATGCGGGGCAAGATATTGCTGAATATGCGGTAATGCTGGCCGTGATCCTGGTTCTGGTCGTGGGCACGATACGACTGATCGGGTCCAACGCCAACAACGCCTTTTCCAATGTAGCCAGTTCGATGCAATAGCAGGACCGGCTGGCGCACGCGAGTTAGAAATCATAAGCTGGGAGTTTCTTAGCATGACGCGATTTTTCTCATTTACCGGGCAGTTTCGCTACTACTGGTTTACCGGGGTAGCGGCTGCGGCGGGACTTGCGGGGAGATCGAGTCAGCCATGATCGACTAGATTCAAGCAAGTTTCAGCCAGAGGCCGCGATTTAGAGATCGCGGCCTTTGCTTTTGGCGGGAAAATGGCTTTGCTCGAGGCATGGAGGGCAATAAGGAAGCGAGCCAAACGCGCGATTATTGCGTCGCAAAAAACGCGACGCTTCGCGCGGCTCGCCCGGATCCTTCGCTCGCGCAAAGAAGCGCTTGCTCCGGGATGACAAAGAACATTTTGCTTCTGTGAAAATCAGGAGAGAACCAATGATCGTCAATATGTCGGACAAGGCAACTGAGCAGGAAATTGCGCACGTCATCGAGCGCATTCGCGAGGCGGGATACCAGCCGCATGTGACGCGGGGAGTGGAGCGCACCATTGTGGCGGCGGTGGGAAACGGGCGGCGCCACGAAATTGAGGCGCTGCAAGTGGCGCCGGGCGTGGACAATGTGGTGGCGATCGCGCAGCCTTTCAAGCTGGTCAGCCGGCAGGTCAAGCCGGAGGGAACGGTGGTGAACGTGGGCGGGGTGCGCGATTGGCGGGCCGGGAGTGGTGGTGATTGCCGGACCTTGCTCGGTGGAATCGCGGGAGCAGTTGCTCAGCACGGCTCACGCGGTGAAGCGGGCTGGGGCTACCATGCTGCGCGGCGGGGCGTATAAGCCGCGGACCTCTCCTTATGACTTTCAGGGACTCGGGCTGGAGGCATTGAAGATTCTGCGCGAGGCGCGGGAGCAATCCGGGCTGCCGGTGGTGACGGAAGTGATGAGCACGGAGGATGTGGACATCATTTGTGAACATGTGGACATGCTGCAGGTGGGAGCGCGGAACATGCAGAACTTCGCGCTGCTGCGGCGGCTGGCGACGGTCAGCAAGCCGGTGCTTTTGAAGCGCGGTCCCTCGGCCACGGTGAAGGAATGGCTGCTGGCGGCGGAGTATTTGCTTTCGGGCGGAAACAGCCAGGTTGTGCTTTGCGAACGCGGCATCAAGACGTTTGAAACGGAAATGCGCAATACGTTCGATCTGGCGGCGGTGGCGCTGGCGCGCGATCTTTCGCATCTGCCGGTGATTGCCGATCCTTCGCACGGGACGGGCAAGCAGAGCCTGATTGCGGCGGTGTCGCGGGCGGCGGTGGCGGTGGGGGCGGATGGACTGATCATTGAAGTGCATCCTTGCCCGGAGCGGGCGCTTTCGGATGGAGCGCAGTCGCTCGATTTCGCGGGATTTGAGAAGGTGATGAAGGCTATTGCGGAGCCGCTGCGGAGGGCGGCGGTTCCGGCGGGAGTGCGGGCAGAGGTGGCATAGGCTCGCTGCGCTCGGCTGGACCCTCGGCTTCGCTCGGGGCGGGCCGAGGCGCCCGTCCCCACACGATTCGTGATGGACAAAGTGGAGCGATCGTTATAAAACGAAGTGCCGCTGGTGACGCAGTATTTAAGGAAGCGAGCCAAACGCGCGATTGATGGGTCGCAAAGAACGCGACCCTTCGCGCGGCTCGCCCAGATTCCTCACGGCGCAAAGAACGCTTGTTCGGAATGACAACTTGAAGATGCCACGTTTTGACATCACTATTGCGGGTGAGCTGAATCTGGACCTGATTATGTATGGGCTTCCTGACGAGCTTCCGCCTGAGCGCGAATTGCTGGCCGATCGGATGATGCTGACGCTGGGGGGATCGTCGGCGATCCTGGCGCACAATCTGGCGGCGCTGGGCAGCCGCGTGGGATTTCAAACGCGCATTGGCGACGACGATCTGGGTGACGACTGCTCTGCAGCGGCTGCAGGAGAGCGGCGTGGATGTTTCGGAGGTGCGTCGCGTGCCGGGCGCGGTCAAGACTGGGCTTACGGTTATTTTGCAGCGGGCCGCGTGGCGCAACATGGTGACTTATTCCGGAACCATTGCGGAAACCGCGTGGGATGATCTTGACCTGGCCTATCTTGCCGACTCGCGGCATTTCCACGTCTCTTCTTATTACCTGCAGGGCGCGCTGCGGCCGCGAGTGGCGGAGTTGTTCCGCAAAGATGAAAGAGGCGGGACTGACCACTTCGCTCGACACCAATGATGATCCCGACGATCGGTGGGAGGGTGGGCTGCATGAGACGCTGAAATATGTCGACGTCTTTCTGCCGAATGAGCGGGAGGCGCCGAAAGCGGCGGGAGTCAGCGATCTGGAAACGGCGGTGAAGAAACTGGCTGCGATGGTGCCGCTGGTGGTGGTGAAGCTGGGGCGCGAGGGTGCGATGGCGCAACGCGGAAACGAGCGCTTCACCAGCCCGGCGTTCGAGTGGAAGCCGTGGACGCGGTGGGAGCGGGAGACAGCTTTGATGCGGGCTTTCTGCATGAGTACGTGCGGGGCGCGGATTTGGCGGCGTGCCTGGCGGCGGGGAATCTGGCGGGCGCTTTTTCGACCACGCGGCCGGGGGGGACGGAGGCCTTCCGCGATGCGAAGTATCGCGCGGAATTCTTTCGAGAGCGTGGAGTCGAAGCTGGGCGCGTGATTGTGCGGGCGAGTTTTTGAGGTCCTCTGGCATCTCAGGGATGTACCGCTCGCCTACCGCATGAATGAACAGTTTGCTAAGAAGGTCATCGTATATCCCAGAAGCTCACCTCAGGCGCTGAAGCGTGACTTCTACTTCAAGCTCAACTGCACTCTTCGATTCGTGCGCTTCCCGGACCATGTCTCGAACTGGGGTTTGCTGCACCCTCCTAGCTCTTTCCTCCTCGAAGCCCTTCACGAATGATCTGCTGGTTACTCTAGTTACCAGAAACATTCTCGAAGTTGCATTATGATCGAGACTGGAACGAGCTATGAAGAAACTGAGTTTTCTGGTCTCCCTCACGAACAACGAGAACGACTATCAGCAGGAGCAGCAAGCGGCGGCGGAGAAGGCTGCGCGGCGTCTGGGCGTGGACTTGAAGATCGTCCATGCCAACAACGACGCGGTTACGCAGAGCCAGCAACTGCTGCACTACATTCAGGGGACGGCCGGTTCGCGGCCGGATGCCATTGTGTTCGAGCCGGCGGGGGGAACGGGGTTTCCGCAGGTGGCTCGCGCCGCGGTGGCCGCGGATATTGGCTGGGTCGTCCTGAACCATGAGGCCGACTATCTCCAGCAGCTGCGGCAGGGCTGCCATGTACCGGTCTTTTCCCTCAGCTCCGATCACGAGGAAGTGGGCAAGATTCAGGGAAAACAGTTTGCGGCGCTGTTGCCGCAGGGCGGATCGATTCTGTACATCGAGGGGCCGGCGAATAGTTCCGCGGCGCATGAGCGGACTGCGGGAATGAAGTCGACGAAGCCCGCGAACATTCAAGTGAAGACGATGCGGGCGAATTGGACCGAGGAGAGCGCGTACCGCACCGTGAGTTCGTGGCTGCGACTGCGAACTTCACAAGAGACGTCGATCGATCTGGTGGGAGCGCAGGACGACAGCATGGCGGCGGGCGCGAGGAAGGCATTCGCGGAAATCGCGGTGGGTGAGCGGGAACGGTGGCTGAAGATACCTTTCACCGGTTGCGACGGGTTGCCGAAGACGGGCCAGTCCTGGGTGCGCAGCGGCCTGCTGGCGGCGACGATTTTTATTCGTCCGAATACGGACCTTGCGCTGGAAATGCTGACCGAGGCGATCCGCACTGGATCGCAGCCGCCGGAGAGCAAACTGATTGCTCCGGAATCGGTGCCGACGATTCCGGAACTCGCGGCGCGAGCGGCTAAAGCTCGTGCGAACTCGCAGCAACGCTCCGCCGGCGCCTGAAACAGATCGGGTGGTTCTCGACCTTCCGTCGCGACGGGTCTCGCGCAACACCAGTTTTCTTCGCCAGAAAGGATCTTGGTTCTTGCCTCGCCGGACCGCTTGGGCCGCTTCGGCACACACCAAGATCCCTCGCTGCGGTACGGCGGGATGACAAGCGTGTGCGGAATCGCTTCGACGGCTTGAATCTGCTCCACGCCTCTCAATTTGAGACAACTTCAAGCCTCTAGGCCACGCTAGTGGGCTGACCCGAATCACACTCATCATTTGCAACGCAACAATTTTTGTGGTCCTCTAGCCCTAGGTTCCGCTCCCATGTTCTGCGCCAAGCCTGTGCTGGGCGGGGAAAAAAGAGGAGAGACCGTCTATGTCGACGAACTAAAGCAATTGTTTTGGAGCCTGCTAGTGCTGGCCATCACGGCTGTGCCGCTGATGGCGGGAAGCAACGATGCGAAACCGCAAAGGCAAATGCAGCCAACGCAGCCGAAGCGGCCGCTGTGCCGGCGAATCCGAACCCGTCGCCGAGCCTGACTGCGACCCCTGGAAACGCGAATGTCACTGCATTGTTGGGTGTGCTGGTGAAGAAGGGAGTGCTTGCGCCCGCGGAAGCCGACGCCATCCGGAACGCGGCTCCGGAAGCTGAATTTCAGCTTCTGGTGGAAGCGCTCAGCCGCAAGGGAGTATTGAGTGCAGCGGATTTATCGGCAGCAGCGTACCCCGGCAGCGCAACCCGCAGCGCCTGTGGCGCCGGTTGAGGCTCGGGAATCTGGATCGTCTTCGTCGCGGGAGGCTGCGGATGCCTCGCCGCAGTCTCAACCCCAAGTCCAGCCGCAGACGCCTATTCCGTCGCGGGTAGCGGGCGAGCTGCCGCCTCCCCCGCCTGGGGTGGTAACGGCGGTGATTCCGGTCCGGGTGTTCCCGATCGACGCCGCCTAAGACCGGCGGTCTAGCTGGGATTAAGGCTGGGCCGATCACGCTTGCGCCTTATGGCTTTATCAAGTCGACGTTCGTCCATGACAGCAGCGACCCCGATGGCGATGACTTTCCGTTTCCCGGCATATGGCTGAATTCCGGGCAATATTTTGAGCACCGGCCCTACGCAGGATCCCGAGGTCCATATCAAGGCGCGGTCCACGCGCTTTGGGCTCAACCTGGAATGGCCGGATATGTCGAAGAACCTGACGCTGACCGGCAAGATCGAGGGAGACTTCGAAGGCAACTTCAGCGAAGTCGACAATCGCGATGTTTCGTCGATCCGCAGCAATGAACCGCAACTGCGCCTGGCATACGTCCGCCTGGATTACCACGCCAGCGATGCCTTCGACGTTTTCTTTCTAGGTGGGCAGGACTGGACGCTTTTCGGATCGGGCGCACTGGAAAATATAGTGGAAACCACATTCAACGGTGCGTTACTGGGGCAATACCTGGGAGCGCTCGCCGCAAATGCGGGGCGGCTTTATCTGGACGCTGGATAAGGCAGCACCACGTCAACCTCGAGCCGCAATTTGGGATCATGATGCCGAGCACAGGTCAGATCCTGAAGCTCGGGAACGGCTGCGGTCTCGCCGGCCAGCTCGGGCAAGGCGAACGCGAGGGCGCCGACTCCGACCGTCCCGAGCAGGAAGGCAGAGTGGCTTTGAGTTACCAGCTCGACCACTGCCAAGGGTGTGGCTCCGGCTCAAATCTCGCTGGCTGGATTCCATTCCAGGCGCACGTCCATCGCTTACAATTTGTCGTCGGTCGGTGCGTCCGCGCCGTACGCCGACTCTGTGCTGCGACAACGAATTATTGCAGTCTCCTTCCCGAATGGCTTTGAGGCTTCCAGCAATCAGTGGGGAGAGCAAATCGTGGCGCAAATACCAACGCGCTGGGTTACCGTGGTGGCCAGCGCCTATCGCGGAGGCGACTTGCGCTTCTACTTCGGCGGCCAGATCAACAGTTTCGCCACCGATGTGAGCGGGCTGACTGGCCTACCGGGACCGTTTCCCACTCTGGATGGCGGTCCGCTGGCTGCAGCCGGTGGCGCCGTACTAGGCTGCAGGGTGCGTTACGCACAGGGGCGGCGGGCGGGTCACTCCGGACCTGCGCGGGCACGGTTGTGGTTGCTCCGCAGCGGCCCATCCGGGGGTTTGGCGGGTTCGTCCAGCTTGGCTTGCCGCTTTCCCGGTGGTTTAATGCCGACCCGAAAGGCCACAACGCGGGCTGGCAGCTTCTGTTCACCATGGGCAAGGACCAGGTAAATGATCACGACCTGAATAATCCTGGCTTTGTTGGCGCCTACAATGGCGGTGGCACTGCTCCATTGCCGCTTTTGATGGGAAAGACTGCGATCGGAACCCTGTACTACAAATTCAACAACTGGTGCCAGTTCGCTTTCGAGCAGTCGGTCTACGCCACCCGTGGTTTGGACCACGCTCACGCATATACACGATTGCGGGCAACCCTTCCAACGAATGGCAGGATCACCGAACCGAATTCGGGCCGATCTTTACGTTCTAGACCGACCGTCGAACTCCGGCGGGCCAAAACTGGCCCGCTGGGGTTTCGAGGCCGGACGATTGACGACCCGCTGCAAAGAACGAGGACGGGTCCATTGGGCGATGTCCGCACGTGAGCCTGTCCTCCCAAACTTCCTTCTAGAAAGCTCTTGTACGGGCCGCGCCAGCGGGAGCAGAATGTACCGAATCCGTGCGACTGGCTTGCAGAGTCGCGCGGGAGAACCGGGTACGCGAGTGATGCGCCAGCATGCGTTTGGAGGAGTTGTTTGATGAGTATCCGCAGAATTGCAGCTGTGCAGACGTGTCTTTTGCTGGCGACGCCATGTTCGCGAATGCCGCTTCGGAGAAAGACACGTTCGGATTACGGTTCTGGATTCTGTAACTCGAGCGTCGACCGCGGACAACAATAACGGCGTCCCGCAGAATTGCGAACAACTTACTTTCGACGCCTACTGCCGTTCGACTACAAACGTGCCGATGATCAGCACCTTGCTGGTGCAGGAAGGCAACGAGCCGCCGTTCCGGATCAGTTGCACGATCGAGTCAAGATACTCAAGATGCATTCCGCTGGCCAAGGGCGAAAGCTACGACGCCCGAAGAGAGAAACGCGGCCTTACCGTGTACTACGTGGATGACAAGGGCAAAGACCGAAAGCAGTTGTACACGCTGGTCGATGCGGGCGGAAAAGCTGGTCCGCCGGCGGCTGCTGCTGCAGCAGCGCCGCAGCCGGTCGCGGCCGCAGTTGCGCCGCGGCAGAGTTCTGCTTCATCCGTGCCGGCCCAGCCAGCGCCTGCCCCACACACGCCAGCCGCACCCACACCAGCCACAGCTGCGCAAACCGCCCCCGCTCCGGCCCCATCTGTTGGCGCTGTGCAGGCAGCACCTCCCGAGAAAGTGGAGAAGGTAAAGTGCAATTTCAGCTCGACGCCGCCGGGCGCGGAAATCACGCTCGACGGCAAGTACGTGGGCAGCACGCCATCGGAAATCGAACTGGCGACTGGGACGCATGTCGTCGTTTTTTCGATGCCGGGCTTTGGGCAGTGGAAGCGGGAGTTGACAGTGCTCTCCGGATCGGAGTTGAATGTGAGCGCAATTTTGCAGAAGGAAACGCCGTAAGCAGTGTGGGTCTCGAATCTGGGTCGAGGACAAATTACTGCGGTACATGGAGGAAGTTATGGCGAATGCTGCAGTGGCAGGTACCAGCAATCCGGGGTACAGCATCTGGCGCGTGATCATGGCCTCATCGGTCGGCACCATGATCGAGTGGTACGACTTCTACATTTTCGGCAGTCTGACTGCCATCCTGGCGCTGAAGTTTTATCCTACGGGCAACGACACGTTCGCCTACCTCGCTTATCTCGCGACCTTCGCGGTCGGCTTCCTGGTGCGGCCTTTCGGCGCACTGTTCTTCGGCCGCATCGGCGACCTGGTGGGACGCAAGTATGCCTTTCATCGTGACCCTCTCCATCATGGGCTTTTCGACCTTTGCCATCGGCTTGTTGCCCTCCTACGCGACGGCAGGCTGGTTCGCGCCGATCGTGCTGCTGTGGAATCCGCGTCCTGCAGGGACTGGCGCTGGGCGGAGAATACGGCGGCGCTGCGGTTTATGTGGGCGAACACGTCCCCGACAACAAGCGCGGCTTCTACACCAGCTTCATCCAGATCACGGCCACGCTGGGTCTGTTCGTCTCGCTTATCGTGATTCTGGTTACGCAGAACTCGATGTCGAAGGAAGATTTCGCCGCTTATGGCTGGCGTATTCCTTTCCTGGTCTCCATCATCCTGGTGATGATCTCGCTCTACATCCGCTTGAAGATGAAGGAGTCGCCGATCTTCGCGCAACTCAAGGCGACGGGCATGACCTCTACGCAGCCGCTCAAGGATGCATTCACCAAATGGGCGAATCTGAAGACTCGTCCTGATTTCGCTTTTCGGAGCGACGGCCGGGCAGGGCGTGGTCTGGTACACCGGACAGTTCTACGCTCTGTTCTATATGCAGACCGTCCTGAAAGTGAATGTCAAAACCGCGAACATCGTGGTCGCGATCGCGCTTCTTCATCGGGATGCCGTTCTTTACCGTGGTGGGCGCGCTTTCCGACCGGATCGGCCGGAAGAAACTCATGATGGCGGGCTGCCTGCTTGCCGTGCTCACCTATATCCCGATCTACAAGGCCATGGAACGCGCCGCGGGAAATAACGTGGTCACGGTAAAATCCACGCGCAACAAAGTGACGGGCGCGATCGGGCTCACCGCAATGACCACGGACGCGACCGGCGCCTTGGTGCCGGCCAAGGAAGCTGCGAATCCCGAATACCACCATGCTGGTGATCCTGATTTTCATTCAGGTTCTCTACGTGTGCCTGGTTTACGGGCCCATCGCCGCCTATCTGATTGAGGCTTTCCCGGCGAAGATTCGCTACACTTCGCTTTCCCTGCCGTATCACATAGGGAACGGAGTGTTTGGCGGGTTGCTGCCGTTGATCGGTCTCTCGATCGGTCGCGGAAACCGGCAATATTTATGCCGGGCTTTATTACCCGATGATCGTGGCCGGCATGACGTTTATCGTGGGGAGTCTGCTGCTGAAGGAGACGCACGGAAACCGCATTTGGGATGAGACGGGAGGAAAGGTAGTGGCGGCGGACTGAGTAGATCCGCCGCTTTTCAGACTGGTCTAAGGGACGGCGTCGCACGAAGCGGGTGAATTGCGCGATAATTGGCCTGACCTATGGGTGACGGCGAATGGCCGCCACCCAGATTTTATGATTCAGAAAAGGTGATGGCCATGGCCGAAGTTCAGAGAGAAGCAAGCCCGCGGTCGAGACCAGCGAAGATCAGATCGCGGTCCACTGGCGGGAGGAAGAATACTATTATCCCTCTGCAAAATTTGTCGGGCCAGGCGAATCTGACCGACCCCAGCGTCACCGAACGCTTCAGCGAGAAAAATTTCCCCGAATGTTTCCGCGAGTACGCCGACCTGCTGAGCTGGGACAAGTACTGGCACACTACGCTTGACACCAGCGATCCGCCGTTCTGGAAATGGTTCGTGGGCGGCAAGATCAACGCCTCGTACAACTGCGTAGACCGGCATCTCGCCAAATACAAGAACAAAGCTGCGCTGATCTTTGTGCCGGAGCCGGAATCGGAAGCCACCGTATCTGTCACCTACCGCGAACTCTACGTGAGAGTGAATGAATTTGCCGCGCTGCTGCGGGATTTCTGCGGCCTGAAGAGCGGAGATCGCGTCACCATTCACATGCCGATGGTCCCCGAGTTGCCGATCACGATGCTGGCGTGTGCCCGCCTGGGCGTCATCCATTCGGTTGTGTTTGGAGGCTTCAGCGGCGAGGCTTGCGGCATGCGCGCGGCCGATTCGGGCAGCCGTGTCCTGATCACAATGGACGGTTACTACCGCAACGGCAAGATGATCGACCACAAAGCGGGCGCCGATATCGCGCTCGAGGTTGCGAAGAAAGAAGGCCAGGTCGTAGACAAGGTGCTGGTGTGGCGACGGCATCCGGGCAAGAATGCGTCGGCTTCGCCGTTTGTGAAAGGGCGCGATGTGTTCGTGGATGAAGTGCTCCCGAACTTCGCCGGCCATGTGGTGGCTCCCATCCCCATGGATGCGGAGGCTCCGTTGTTTCTGATGTACACCAGCGGCAGCACCGGGAAGCCGAAAGGCTGCCAGCATCGCACGGGCGGCTATCTCTCCTACGTGACCGGGACTTCCAAGTACATTCAGGACATCCATCCCGATGACGTGTACTGGTGCATGGCGGACATTGGCTGGATCACGGGCCACTCTTACATTGTTTACGGTCCCTTGGCGCTGGCGGCTACCAGCGTCCTGTATGAAGGCGTGCCTACCTTCCCTGATGCGGGGAGGGTGTGGAGAATCGCCGAACGGCTCGACGTCAACATTTTTCACACTTCGCCGACGGCGATTCGCATGTTGCGCAAGGCCGGTCACGATGAACCCACCAAGTACAACTACCATTTCAAACACATGACTACGGTGGGAGAGCCCGATCGAGCCGGAGGTTTGGCGCTGGTATTACGACGTTGTAGGCAAGGGGAAAGCCGTGATCGTCGACACCTGGTGGCAAACCGAAAACGGCGGATTCCTATGCAGCACGAAACCGGCAATCGATCCCATGAAGCCGGGCAGCGCGGGGCCGGGGATGCCTGGAATCTATCCAATGATTTTGGACGAGAAGAATGAGCCACTCGCGGCTGGGTCGGGGAAGGCTGGGAATATCTGCATCCGGAATCCGTGGCCGGGGATCATGCAAACCATCTGGGGCGATCGCGAGCGTTTCGTCAAGCAGTACTACCAGAAATACTGCAAGAATCCCGAGAGCAAGGATTGGCATGACTGGCCATATTTTGCGGCTGACGGAGCCGTGCTGGCGGCGGACGGCTATTTCCGGATCCTCGGCAGGGTCGATGACGTAATCAATGTGGCCGGGCACCGCCTGGGCACAAAGGAAATCGAGTCGGCGTGCCTAACGGTTCCCGAGGTGGCGGAAGCGGCCGTGGTGCCGGTGGTGGATGAGATCAAGGGGCGCGTGCCCGAAGTCTATATCGCCTTGAAACCGGGGATACAGGCGAGTCCGGCGATTGTAGACAAGGTCAACAAGACCATTGAAATCATCATTGGCAAGATTGCCCGTCCGAAGCATGTTCACATCGTTCCGGACATGCCCAAGACCCGGTCCGGGAAGATCATGCGCCGTATTCTTGCCGCCATCTCTAACAACATGAACACTGGAGACATCACGACGCTCGCTAATCCTGACGTGGTAGAGAGCATTCGAGTACAGGTCCAGGGAAAAGGAACGGTCAGGTTCGCCGATGGACCCGAAGATCTAAAGAAATTCGGGACAGAGGAGTGAGGGCGGGATAACCGGTCACGAGTTTTTCCGATCATCAGAACCCGGTTGCGCCTTGGTGGTGTTTTTATAAACGATTTTCGGCTCGCGCTTATTGCGGTTGCGGCAACCTGGCTTTGGTCAGCCAGAAATCATTGATGCTCTTCACCAGGTTCTCGAACGCGTTCAACTGCACGGGCTTGCAGAGGTAGCAGTTGGCGTGCAGTTGATAGCTTCTCGCGATGTCGGCTTCCGACTCGGACGTGGTCAGAATCGCGATAGGAATTGTCTTGAGGCTGTCATCCTTTTTGATTTGAGCCAAAACCTCACGGCCATCCATACGAGGCATGTTCAGATCCAGCAAGGTAATATCTGGACGAGGGGCATCCTTGTAAACCCCCTCACGCCTGAGGAATGCCATGGCCTCGACGCCGTCGTTAGCGATGTGCAGACGGACAGATGAATTCGCGGCGCGAAAAGCTTCCTGCGTCAGCCGGACATCTCCGGGACTGTCTTCGACCAAAAGAACCTCTAGCGGCATATCGTCTCCTCCGTCCGTGTAATCGTGGGCATACATGATTTCCTGCCACTTTCTTTCTGGCCTACTGTATTTGCGGCAACGTGGCCTTGGTCAGCCAGAAGTCGTTGATGCTTCTTACCAGGCTCTCGAAGGCATTCAACTGCACGGGCTTGCGCAGGTAGCAGTTGGCATGCAATTCATAGCTTTTCGCGATATCGCCTTCCGCGTCGGAAGTGGTCAGGATCACGACAGGAATGGTTTTCAGGCTGGCATCGTTCTTGATGAGAGCCAGAGTCTGGCGGCCATCCATTCGAGGCATGTTTAGATCCAGCAAGGTAAGATCGGGGCGAGGGGCGTCGACGAAAACTCCTTCATGCCGGAGAAACGCCATGGCCTCGACGCCGTCGGTGGTCACGTTCAAATGGACGGCAATATTGGCCGCGTGAAAGGCTTCCTGGGTCAGCCGGACATCCCCGGGACTGTCTTCGACCAAAAGGACTTCTAAAGGCATGCTGTCGCCCCTACCGCTAAATTCGTGGGTATACATGTGTTCTCACTTCCTTCCAGGGCAAAGCTGAATGTGGAACCCTGCCCGAGTATCGATTCGACCGTGATGCTGCTGCCGTGGCGCTCGATAATCTTTTTGCAGATAGCCAATCCTATGCCGGTGCCGGCGAACTCCTCCCGTTTGTGCAGCCGCTGGAACATACCAAAAATCTTTTCGAAGTACTGCGGGTCAATTCCCAGTCCATTGTCCTTGATCGAGAAAATCCATTTCCCCTCGCCACGCGTGGCAGCGATATGAATCCGGGGGACGCCGGGGTTTTGATACTTGATGGCGTTCCCTATCAGGTTCTGAAATAACTGAGTCAGTTGCATCTCGTCCGCCAGGACGGCGGGCATGGGGTCGTGGGTGACCAGCGCGCCGCTTTCCTGGATGGCGCTTCGCAGATTCCGCAGCGCCTGGCCCAGAGCTTCTTCACTGGAAGTATCATGCAGATCTTTGCCCTTGGTGCCGACCCGCGAAAAGGCCAGCAGATCCTGGATCAGACGCTGCATGCGGTTGGCCCCGTCGACTGCGAAGGCGATAAATTCGTCGGCTTCGGCGTCGAGCTTGCCCTTGTAGCGTCGCGACAGCAGCTGCGTGTAACTGGCCACCATGCGCAGCGGTTCCTGCAAATCGTGAGAGGCAATGTAGGCAAACTGCCCCAATTCCACATTGGAGCGGTTCAGTTCGTCGATCTTGCCAAGAAGGTCAGCTTCGGCCTTTTTTCGCGTACTGATGTCGCGGATCGCCGCCGTTACCAGAATTCCATCAGGGCTGGCGAGCGGGCTCAGCATAATCTCGATGGGAAACTGGCTTCCGTCTTTTCGTCGCGCAGTTAACTCAATCCCGGTACCGATCTGCTGCGCCAGCGCATCATCGACAGATCGAAGTCCGTCGGCCAGCAGGCGCTCCGCGAAACCGTAGGGGATGATGTTCTTCACCGCCTGGCCGACCAGCTCGTCGCGGCGGTATCCGAATTCCTTTTCCGCCCGAACGTTCAGCAGAACGATCTTTCCGCCGACGTTCACTACCACCATGGCGTCGGGAGCCGCTTCCAGCAGCCCGCGGTACCGGCCTTCCATCTGTGCCAGATGCGTATCCGCCGCTTTACGCGCGCTGATGTCGCGGATGGCCGCGGTCACCAGAATTCCTTCGGGGCTTTCGAGCGGGCTCAGCATGATCTCGATGGGAAACTCGACTGCCATCTTTGCGCCGCGCGATGAGTTCAATGCCGGTTCCGATCTGCTGCGCCAGCGCGTCCGCGGCGCTGCGGGTGCCGTCGGCAATGATCCGTTCCGCGAAGCCCTCGGGAATGATGTTCTTGACCTTCTGCCCCACCAGCTCATCGCGGCGGTAACCGAACTCTTTTTCCGCCCGGACGTTCAGCAGGACGATCTCTCCGGCCACGTTTACCACCACCATGGCATCGGGAGCCGCTTCGAGCAGCCCGCGGTACCTGCCTTCCATCTGCGCCAGATGGGTATCCGCGGCCTTGCGCAGGCTGATGTCGCGGATGGCCGCAGTCACCAGAATTCCTTCGGGACTTTCGAGCGGGCTCAGCATGATTTCGATGGGAAACTGGCTGCCGTCTTTGCGCCGCGCAATTAGTTCAATCCCGGTGCCGATCTGCTGCGCCAGGGCGTCTGCCGCGCTGCGGGTGCCGTCGGCGATCAGGCGTTCGGCGAAGCCCTCGGGAATGATGTTCTTGACCTTCTGTCCTACCAGTTCGTCGCGGCGGTAACCGAACTCTTTTTCCGCCCGGACGTTCAGCAGAACAATCTCTCCAGCCACGTTCACCACCACCATGGCATCGGGAGCCGCTTCCAGCAGGCCACGGTACCTGCCTTCCATCTGCGCCAGATGCGTATCCGCGGCCTTGCGCACGCTGATGTCGCGGATGGCCGCAGTCACCAAGATTCCTTCGGGACTTTCGAGCGGGCTCAGCATGATCTCTATGGGAAACTCGCTGCCGTCCTTGCGCCGCCCGATAAGTTCAATCCCGGTGCCGATCTGTTGCGCCAGCGCGTCTGCCGCGCTGCGAGTCCCGTCAGCGATGATCCGTTCTGCGAACCCTACGGGAATGATGTTCTTCACCTTCTGCCCGACGAGTTCATCGCGGCTATATCCAAACTGTTTCTCCGCCTGAACATTCAGCAGAACGATCTCTCCGCTCACGTTCACCACCACCATGGCATCGGGAGCCGCTTCCAGCAGGCCGCGGTACCTGCCTTCCATCTGCGCCAGATGCGTTTCGGCGTCCTTGCGCACGCTGATGTCGCGGATGGCCGCGGTGACCAGAATCCCTTCCTGGCTTTCGAGCGGGCTCAGCATGATCTCGATGGGAAACTGGCTGCCATCCTTGCGCCGCCCGACGAGTTCAATGCCGGTGCCGATCTGCTGCGCCAGCGCCTCGGCCGCGGATCGGGTACCGTCGGCAATGATCCGTTCCGCGAAGCCCTGGGGATGATGTTCTTCACCTTCTGGCCTACCAGTTCGCCTCGTCTGTAGCCAAACTGCCTTTCTGCCTGAACGTTCAGCAGAACGATGTCTCCGCCCACGTTTACTACCACCATGGCATCCGGGAGCCGCTTCCAGCAGCCCGCGGTAGGACTCGAGTTGTACCTTCCGATCCGGTTGGGACACGGTTTTCATATCACCTGACTTGTGGCTATGCGCAGTGCTTCAAGGCCTCTAACTTCGAGTAGGGGCGCTGGTGCCTGGCGGTGAAATACGGGGACAGTTGCCTACTGGCGATAGCGTCAGTATGCTCCGAAAATACGGGCGATCCGACATAATAAAATCTGAAACTCGCCGCGACAGTTCCACTTCGGAACCCGGCCCAATTTGAAACCGTTGCGAGACTTGAGCAAGCGAAAGCGTCTCTTTTTGGCGTGTCCCCATTTGGCGTGATCTGCCATTTTTTCGGAGCCTTTCATGCAGTCGCGGCCTTGGCCCGGTTCTTGGCGGAAATTACGACTTTGCGGCCGATGGCCCCTTTCTCCAGAAAATTCTTCAGCTTGAGGATGAGGGTCGGCGTGATGTCCTGCCCTTTGGCCACCAGCAACATGCCAGTCTTGGTGCGCATTTCTTCCTCGAGAACCATGTCGTAGGAGATCAACTCGTCAATATCGCAGGAGCGAACTTCCATCTTGGTTTTGCCGGCATCGAGCTCCACCAGAGCCTGAAAGATTCGCGGATCGAAATCCGCGTGCTGCCGCGACAGACGGCTTGCGGCCTCGCTCTGGGAGAGACCCTTGGTTACGAGTTCATCAAAAGCCAGCGTCGCCCGCAGCATGTTGGCTCCGAGGCGCATGTCCGCCGTGGCCACCTTGGCGATGTCGCCTCCGATTGGCGCCGAATCATTCTGGTGGGCAATCATCCAGGCGATGGGCTCCATGCGGGGAATTTTCGACAGCAGATCACGAGCTACGCCGGGGTGAGCGTCAAATCGCTTTTGTTCGTCCGGCGGAAGCGCCCGGCCGGCGTAGACGGCTTCGATGGTTTCCGGGTGAAGAGTGACGCATCCCAATTGCGACATCATCGCCGCTACCTCAAATCTCCAAGGGCTGGCCAGAGCCATCCGCGTAGCCACCTGATGGATATAGCGGCGGACCCGCAGGGCCCGGCCAAACGCCGCCGGGTTGACCAGGCTGAGCACTTCGGTAAGCACCTGAATGCTGCCTTGCAGTGTGTTTTCCAACAGGTCTTTTTCCGCAGTCAGCAGCCGGTACTGCATCAATCCCGCAGTCAAGGCCTTGGCCAAAGTGTCCTTATTGCAGGGCTTGGTCAGAAAGCGGAAGATGCTTCCTTCATTGACTGCGGTCACCGCGCTACGGACATCGGCATCGCCGGTCAGCATGATGCGAATGGTGTCGGGCGCAAGCACTTTCACTTTTGTCAGAAACTTGGCCCCATCCATTTCCGGCATTCGCATGTCGGAGACCACCACGGCATAGGGTCCGGTGGCTTCGAGCGCGGCCAGGGCCGCAGCTCCGCCGGGCGCAGTGTCGATTTGAAATTCGTTGCGGAACATGCGCTGATACCCCACCAGCACGGCGTCTTCATCGTCCACCATAAGAATTTTTTCAGGCATTGAGTTCACTCCGAGAGGCCATTTCCCGACAAGCTTTTTCCCACGGCGCCAGTTGTTGCTGGAGTCCGAGTTGAGTTAAAAGAAGTTCATCCAGCACCGACGTTTCATCGGAAAGCGGATGAACCTGCAGCTGGTTATCGTAGTAATCGGCGGCATGCACGGCGATCAGCGCGGAAAATGATGCAGGTTGGGCCTGCGCCGGCTGGTGGTGCCAGGCAACCGCTTCGACAATTGAATCGGTCAGCCCCCATAAGCCGAGCAGATATGCGCCCACTCCGTTGTGAGTGCAACCGAAGGCATCGCCTTCACACTGCGCCAGCAGAACTCCGGGTTCCTCGGTCCTTTTCAGAACCTGCTGATATTCGGCTCCAAAAGCGCACGCCAGAACCAGCCGCCCCACATCGTGCAGCAGCCCGGCGGTGAAGGCGTCATCCATCACCCCGGCGAGACGACCGTTCTACGCCCGCGATGGCCCTGGCGAAGCTGGCGGTGGTCATGCTGTGGTCCCATAAGAAGCTCAAGTTCTGTGAGGGATGGCCTCCGAGATCGGAAAACACTTGCACGCTGAGAACCAGCGCCTTCAGATTTTCGACGCCGATCAGGCTCACCGCCTGCTGCGGGTTGGAAACGTGGCAAGACAGCCCAAAGAATGCCGAGTTGGCCAACTGCAGCACTTTGGCGCACATGCCCATGTCCCGGGCGATGAGGTCGCCGATTTTTGCGATCGGAGTTTCGGGAGAGCGCAGGGCCTCAGTGACGGCAACATAGAGCGCGGGAAGACTGGGCACGGTTTTCAGCCGGCCGATGACCTCTTTCAAGTGAGTGTCGTTCAGCATGTCACGCAAGGCAAAAGCGCGGACCAGCCTTTGCTTGAGTTCGTCGAGATCGCAGGGCTTCGACAGATACTGGTGGCTGGGGCCCACGGAACGCAAAATGGTCTCACGGTCCGACTGCCCTGAAAGAATGATGCGCACCGTACGGGGAAACTTGGCCTTAACCAAATCCAATAATTCGGCGCCATCCATCCCCGGCATACGCATGTCGCTGATGACCACGTCGAAGGGAGCTTGCGCCATCGTCTCCAGGGCTTCGGCGCCACTGCCGGCGAGTTGAACTTCCCACTCCGAGCGCATGCCGCGCAGGCTATGCTGGATGCCTTGCAGAATCATGGGCTCATCGTCGACAAAGAGAATTCGCTTATTCATGAGCGGGAGTTTCCATTCCCAGCGGAAGCCGGATGAAGAAAGTTGTTCCCTGCCCCAGTTCACTTTCAAACCAGAGCTGGCCCTGATGGCGGTTGACAATCGCCGCATGCGCCAGCGCCAATCCCTGCCCTGTGCCCTTGCCCACTTCTTTCGTCGTGAAAAAAGGCTCGAAGACCCGGGAGCGTATTTCCGCCGGGATGCCCGCGCCGGTATCGGCCACTGCGACCCTGGCCCAATCACCTTCCCGCTGCGTGCTGACCGTGATGGTGCCTTTCCCGGTGCCGTTCTTCTCGATGGTGTTCGTGATGGCGTGGGCAGAGTTGACGATCAGGTTCAGCATCACCTGGTTGAATTCTCCAACCAGGCACGGGACGAGGGGCAGGTCGGCGTCAAGCGCAGTAACCAGATCAGCGCAATACTTCCATTCATGCCGGGCAACGGAGATGGTGGTTTCGATCGCCTGGTTAAGGTTGATGGCGCGCTTTTCTTCCGAACCGGGATGGGAAAATTCTTTAAATCCCTTTACGATCTTGGCGATGCGCTTGACTCCCTCCAGGCACAGATCGATGGCTTTCGGAATATGTTCCGACAGGTATTCCAGATCGCACTTCTGGTGAAGTTCGCAGAAGCGTTGCAGCTTTTCGGGTGAAACCGGGCCGGTGGTCCATTCCGATTGCACCGTACCGCAGAACTCGAGAAATTCCGCGACCGGGCCCCATGAATCCTTCAGGAACCGGATGTTGTCCCCAACGAATTGCGTGGGAGTATTAATTTCATGGGCGATGCCCGCCGCCAATTGACCAATGCCCTCAAGTTTTTGCGCCTGCCGAAGTTGCAATTCCAGACCCAGGCGTTCGGTAATGTCAGCTCCCGTGACGATGAACCCTATGGGCACGCCATTCTCCGCGGGGATGCGCATCACCTGTAGCCCGAGGAGACGTCTTTTGCCTTCACGCTCGTAGGGCAGATTGTCAGAACGATAGACCGACTCCGTGGCCAGCCAGCGCGTGATCTCGGCTTTCATCTCCGGATGCAACCATTTGATTCCGCAGTCTTCGATGGTGTGCCCGTCCACGCTGATCTCGTCGATCCCGAAAGTATTGGTCGCGGTCAGGTTCCAGCGAGTGATGCGGCCCTGAGAATCCAATCCGATCAGAATCGAAGGGATGGAACGCAGAAAGAGGTTGGTTTCCGCCTGCGCATTCCGCAATGCGGCGAGAAGTTCACCTTTATCCCGGTTGGCGCCCTCCGCGTCCTCCCGAGCTTCCTGCATTTCAACGTCCGCTTTCACCCGCTGCGTGGCGTAGCGAATGGCTCGGAGCAGCGCTGGCGTCTCGATTTGGCCTTTAACCAGAAAATCCTGGGCCCCCTCGCGCAAAGCCTGATCGGCTATCAATTCGTCGTCACACCCGGTCAAGACAACCAGGGGGATGCGGGGCGCAGCTGCGCGGGCCCGCCGCACCGCTTCCATTCCGCGTGCGTCCGGCAAGCCGAGGTCGAGCAGGATAATATCCACCTTATTCGCCGCCAGGTGTTTCTCCGCCTCACTCATGTATCCGACTTCGATTAAGCTGAACTCACGCAGGGCCTGGTTGCTGAGCATTTCCCGCAGCAGACGAACATCCAGGGAATTGTCTTCCACCAGAAGAATCCGCATTGGCGTATCGTTCATTGATTCGCACACCATTGGTGCTGTTGTGGTTGTTCCCTCGATGCGAGTAACGGGGAGTTCCGTGGGCGAAGACACCGATCCAAGTGACCTGCCTCTCCAATCGGCGGAATTGACCGTCCACTTTAGTGCGGGCTGTCCCCGGGAAAAATCAAGAGGGGAGATCAGAGCGGAGCTAGGCTGGGTTCTGGGCAAAGCGAAGGTCTGGCGGCGAGATTCCGCGCCAGTGGCTTGCGCCGGTTGCCGCGTATGAAGACAGTCGGACGGCCCGTCGTAAAGTTACTGCGAAGAAGATTTGGACGGAACCACTACGTGTGCTTCCTTGCCAGGAGGGATTTCGCTTCCCGGTGGATAGATGAAAATCTGCACTTTGCCCCACCCCGCATCCGAACTCGCGTCCGACTCCTTGCCCATCCCCAAAGTCTTGAGTTGACTATCGTCGAATCCGAAGTTCTCCACCAGATACTCGCGTACGACCATCGCCCGGGCCTGGGTCAGCACCAAATCCTTCTGGGTATCGCCCTCCATCCCAGTGGATGCAACGACTACCGCAAAACCGAACTGGTTATTCGCCAGGAACTCGCCGCCGGCGTTGAGACTTTTCTGATTCTTCAGCTTGGCCGAATCCTGCTTATCGAAAAGCTGCTTCGTCGTAATACGTAAACTCCTTGGTCGGTGCGCTTTGGGGCAATCGTTCAATCTCGTTCTTCGCGAGTTCATCTGAATCTTCGTAGCCGCGGTTCTTGAAATATCCTCGCAAGAGGAAATTGTGCTTCATCGCTTCCATATTTTCCTGGAAGTCGGTAACCCCGGCCTTCGCCTGGAGCATCGTGGCATTCATATTGGCAGTCGTCTGTTCGAGGTTGGAATAGAGTTGCTTGTCGTTCACCAGCGCCCCTGCGGTTCCCTGCCCTCCGTCGATCTTGGCGCTGATCGAGTTCAGATTCGCCGTCGCCTGTGTCGCATTGTGGATGGCTTGCTGGCTGCTATCCAGAATCCCGCTCATCTTATTCAGGAGTTGTGCCATTTCGAGTGGCGGCAGGCTGGCAATGGTATCTCCATCCCGCACGCCCGGTGCCCCAGCGGATCCAAACGAGATCGCGAGAAACTGGTTGCCTAACAATCCCTCGGTTTCGATGGAGGCCACGGAGTCTTGCTTGATAATCTCGTGCGTCGACTTGCCCATATCCATGATTACTGTGACCTTCTCGCCGGGATTGTGGGGCAACACGATGCTGTGCACCGTGCCACTGTGAACCCCGCCCACCCGCACGTCGCCCCCGGCATCCAGGCCCTCGACATTGTCGAATTGCGCCTTCAATTGGTAAGTGGAGCTGAAAAGGTACTGCTTGCTGCCGATGACGAAAATGCCGGCCACCAGAATTGCCAGTGTCGCAACGATGAAAGCTCCCAACCGCGCCGTTCTCGACATAATGTTCTCCTACGAATGCTTTAGAAATTCCTGAACAAACTCAATGTCGCTTTTCTGAAGCTCTTCAAAGCTGCCTTCGATCACCACATCTCCGCCATCGAGCAGGGCCAGACGGTCCGCGATGGTCTTCGCGCTGTGCAGATCGTGAGTCACCACGATCGATGCCATGTGATGTTCCTCTTGAAGCTTGAGAATCAAATCATCGATCTCCGCGGAACTAATAGGGTCGAGACCTGCGGTGGGCTCGTCGAGCAGCAGAATATCCGGCTCCAAAGCCAGCGCCCGCGCCAGCCCCACCCTTTTCTGCATACCACCGGAAATGTCCGAGGGCATCTTCGCGAGAGCGCCTTCCATGCCTACTTCCGCCAGTAATTGCTTGACCCGGTCGCTCCGCTCAGATTTCGACATCTCCTGCTTATGGTGCAGCAGCGGAAAAGCCACATTCTGCTTCGACGGTCAGCGAATCGTAAAGTGCGGAGTGCTGAAACAGAAAACCCATTTTCTTCCTGACTTCGCCCATCTGGTCGAGAGCCAGGCCAGCGATGTCTTGACCATGAATGCGAACCGACCCCGAGTCGGGCCTTTCGAGGCCAATAATCAGCCTTAGCAACACGCTCTTGCCGGTGCCACTGCGCCCCAGCACTGCCAGGGTCTCGCCGCAGCCCACGGCCAGGCTGATCCCGTTCAGAACGTTTTGACTTCCGAAGGATTTGTGCAAGTGCTCGACGGCGACAGCAGGCGCACTGCCGTCTTTCCCGGTCGTATCTTGCTTCATCGCGACTTGATCGATTGTTTCCATACTTGTTTGACGAGTTCGAAATCGCTCTCAATCAACGATCACGGGAAAAATATGAGAATGATTTTCACCAGCACGACATCGGCCAGAATCACGAACAGCGACGACAACACCACCGAACTTGTGGCCGCGCGGCCAACGCCCGCAGCTCCTCCCTGGGTCCGCATTCCCTGAAAACACGCGATCAGCCCAATGATCAGGCCAAACACCATCGTCTTAAACGTGGGGGGCAGGAAGTCGTTGAATCCGGCGCCCTTAAAACCGCTATTGATGAACTGATGGAACGAGAGCGGCTCAACCACGGCTTGCGCAATCCAGCCCATGATCAAGCCGGAGGCGTCGGCAGCGAGCGTCAGCAAAGGCATCATCAAGATGCAAGCCAGGATGCGAGTCGCCGCCAGCAGCCGATAAGGATTTACCGCAGATGACTCGATGGCGTCGATCTGCTCGGTTACTTTCATGGACGCGAGCTCCGCACCAATGCCAGCGCCCACTCGGCCGCTCACTACCAGCCCAGTAATGATCGGGCCGGTCTCATGGATAATGGAGAACACGATGGCAGCGGGGAGCAACGATTTGGCGCCAAATCGAGTAAGGCTGTAACGAGCTTCCATGGAGAGCACAATGCCGGTAGCGGCGCCCGCTAAGGCGACCAGCGGCAGGGACTTCGATCCAATCTCGTCGAGTTGGCGAAACAATTCGCGGAATTCGAAAGGCGGCGTCACCGCAGCGCGCGCGACTTGCCAGAAAAATATTCCGAGATCGCCGAACCATTCGAGAAGCTGGCTGATCGCACCCTTGGTCGGAACCGCAGAGGGCGCAGGCACAGTCGACGAGCCCGGGAGAAGAGCGGCATTCGCTGGCGCATTGAGTGTACGGTCGATCATGGGTTTGTTTCCGAACCCGGCTCCCCGTGGGTTTTACTGAGGTGCATGCGAGAAAGCAAGGAGTGGGGTCCGCTGTAGATGAATTCCAATCCGATGTTGGCGCCCACGTATCCCAGCATGGTGTAGTTACCCATGCGGAGCGCATCCTTGCCGTTATAGCGGCCCGGATACCACGCGTAGACGGCAGTCATCGTACCGGCATACGGAGCGATCAACGATGGGAAAGAAAAGACACCGTGGCCATCTTCGCCGCGCCGTGCGGTCAAGGTGGAAATCACCGCGTGTTTCAATCGTGGAAACACGCCTTTGCATTCGCAGCGGTAGTACAAAGTGTCTTCTTTGAAGGCCTGTGCCAGCCCATAGCGCGTCGTAGTGCTTACCGCCGCGATGCCGAAATCGGATGCAAAGCGCTTGCCGTAAGCAGCAGCACCTTGCTTCCACTCCGGCGGGGTGTTGTATGCCTGGTTAATGCCGGCTGCGAATCCGGCGCCGGCGATCGGATATGGACCGAACGCGTCGAACACGTAGTTGTGGAGTTTCGCTTTCGCTGTCGGACGCGTGTATGTCAGTTTCGGCTGCGTCGCAGTGCCGGCAATTATGCTCGGAGGATTCCCGGGATCAGCCAGTAATTGCGCCTCAGCAAGCATCGGCGCAAAAGCAAAAGCTAAGGCCGCGATCATCAGGAGCATACTGCGACGCGTCCTCATATCAGGATTCCCCTTGGTCGATCCAACCCTGCCCCGGCACGAACCGTGCGTATTCTTCACGCCGTAAGCGGACAAGGCCCGTGGTCACACTGGCACGCAATCTCTACTTCCTTGGATCCTGCCTCCTTGCAGGCTTGACCGCAGTACTTCTCGCCGTTTTGCGTCATGCACCGGCATGGCAGATGCGCGCACTTCTTCTGTTCATTAGTTGTCATCATTGCTCTCCCTAGTTGTCATCATTGTTTGCCCTACTCGATTGTTCAATCAGGGTCTCACCGTATCGAGGCGGCGGGAGAACCTTACTTTCGTGTTTACGCCACTTCTTTTCTTTCAATAACGATTGGTACCTGCACCAGTTCCTCAAATAATGAACGGTAGTGAATCATCGCCGTACGCAGGTCTTCTGTAGTTGCCTGGTCTTTTCCAACCCGCAACGCAATTCCATGCGCGGACCGGTAGTTCTCCACCACCCGGGGATGGTCCACGGAAATGTCGGCGGCACGCTGATCGAAATCGGATACCGGATAACCGCGAGCCTTCATCACTGAGGACACCAGGTCATCGGCCTCGGCGACTGCTCCCTTGGGGGAATCGACAAATCGCGACTGTACGGACTCCCACTGTTTTGAAAAGCGTTCCCGTTCCGCGAGATCAAGATCCCGGATGTTGAGCTTTTCAACCCGCTCTTCGCGATCCACCAATCTCGCCTCCGCCTTTCTTTCTGACCCATGCGTCAGCACCGCACGGTCGTACTCAGGCCCGAATTTTTGCCGCAAGCCAGCGGTCGTATTCCTGCGTTTTCTCACATAAAGCCAAGCAACCAGTGCGATGATCAAAATCACCGCGGCGGCGAGCACAATCACCTTAGGGTCCAGCAGATTTGGATTCATCGAAGCCTCCGTAACGTTAAAACCACAGAACAGAATGCCTGTTCACAAAGTTCTCAGGCGGCATTCAGAACCTTGTGAGTAGCCAGTATCAGGCGTTGGACTTCGGAAAGCTGATCAGAATTGACCATGCTGGCCAAGCCGCACTGTCTACGCTCGACCAGCTGAAGGCTGTGCATTTGCGCTGATGGTTGTCCCTACTGCGAAGAATCTTTTTGGCGAGTCGCCTTTACCCCAGACAGGATCCCGACGCCCAGGAGCACGATCGCGCCCGTGACGATCCAATGCGTCGGCATATGCATCAGGTGAGCGCCGTAAGCCAGTCCAGCAATCAATATTGCGAACCCAATCGCGTAAATTCCGAATGACATGGCGTCTCCTTTCGAGTCGGATGGCGAGAGAGCTTGACTCGCTCATTTGCTTCGGTGGTGCGGTGTAGAGTTCCAGCCCTGGCTACGGCGATTGGCGGGGGCGCAGTTAGTTCATGGTTCAAATACGACCGAGAACCAGGAGAATGACAACGATAAAAAGAACAAGTCCCAGGCCGCCGGTCGGGGCATAACCCCACTCGCGGCTGTGCGACCAGCGCGGCAGCGCCCCGATCAGCGCCAGAACCAGAATCACGATCAATACAGTTCCAATCATGTTTTTGCTCCTTTTCTTTTAGGGATCAGCTTTGGTTATAGGTGTTTCGCCGATTTCTTAATGGTCAAAACTGCTCAGAGAAAAGAAATAGTTGAATCGGACGGATGGGATTCCTTCGGCGTGCAAGAAGTTCGCCGATCGCCGATCACTGCCAGGAAAGAAATGGCGCGAGCCCACAGAGTGGACCCGCACCAATAGTTAAGACTTAACTAACTTCCGTTCACCGCCTCCGAGCAACCTGACGCAATACGCCAGCGGTCAGATTCGCTACTTGACGAGGCTCTTCCTTCTCGGCGGGGCTTTCTTTGCGCCGGCTTAGGAGCAGGCTGCGCATGAGCCATCGTTGCCGGCCTGGGAGCAGGCTGCGCATGGGGCGCCGCCGGTTCGGGCGCGGGCTCCGCTGGGCAGTTGGCTTAGAGGCGCGGTTGCGCATGGACGCCGCGGCTTCGGCGCGGCTGAGAAGCAGGCTGCGCATGAGCTGCAGTCGGCTTACTGGACTCAGTCTGCGGACGCGTCTCTGTTGGCTTCGCGGCTTTCTCGTTTGAGCGGTTTGCCGCAGCCTTATTCTCGGTCGCCTTGTTCTCAGTCGTGCGGGTCGCAGCTGCTTTGTTCTCAGCAGCCTTGTTCTCGGTCGTGCGCGTTGCGGCTGCTTTGTTCTCGGTCGCCTTGTTCTCGCTCGTGCGGGTTGCGGCGGCTTTATTCTCAGCGGCCTTGTTCTCGCTCGTGCGGGTTGCGGCGGCTTTATTCTCGGTCGCCTTATTCTCAGCCGCCTTGTTCTCGTTCGTGCGAGCTGCGGCCGCTTTGTCCTCGGTGGCTTTGTTCTCTGTGGCCTTGTTTTCAGCCGCCTTGTTCTCAGTCGCCTTGTTCTCAGCAGCCTTGTTCTCGGCGACAGGAGCCTTGTAGGGTGCTCCCGCTGCCTTAGCCTCTACCACGCCCTTGCCGGTAAACTCTCCCGGTTTGGAGGTTGCAGCGATTGCCGGCCGACCATGGTTCACGGACGCCAGAAGTGCGTGGTTGGTGCTGGCAGCGTGCACATGCTGAGTTTGCATCGCGGTTGCCGGCGTGTGTCGCTCGCGTGTCGCGGTTTCTTCCGCGGCAGTCGGGCGCGCGGTAATTCCGCCCGCTGCCGCCGTTGTAGCTGACGTGGTTCACCGTGGTTTCGTTGATCACGGTCTTGTTGTAAACATTGGTGATGTGTACGCCGCCCACGTTATTCACCGAGGTGTTGTAGTAGAAGCCTCCGTTGTTCCAATATCCGCCTCCATAGCCCACACCACCATAGCCGAAGCCGTAGTTGACGCCGCCGTAGAAGCCGACGGTCTGGCCCCAGTAGCCTTCATTCCAGGCGAAGGCGTTGCCGCCCCAACCCCAATAACCAGGAGTCCAGAGCAAGCCGGCTTCCGGCGGCTCGACCCAGGTGCCCGGCACCCAGAAGTAGCCTTCATCGCCATTCGCCCAGTAGCCGGGCGTCCACATATAGCCGGCCGCGGGAATCATGGGCTGGGTGTACACAGGCAGCGCGGGCGGAGCGATCATGATCGACACGCCGAACTGCGCGAACAAACTGGCCGGTATGGCCATCATCAGAACTGCCAACAACAGAAAACGGGAGATACGCATTTTGAATCACCTTGCCAGATCATCCTTCGATTGCCCGGTTCAACCTTGCTGCTGCGGGCTGCGTGGATTGAGGGCGATGGGTCAGACTAAGATTGTCACGGATGCGACTGCCGAGTCTGAGCAATACGACTCACTTCTCGAAAATGCACCGCGAAAGAAAATGGGCGCGAGCCCAGAGACAAATGGACTCGCGCCGACGAACAGTTAAGTTTGCTTGCTCCCGGCGCTATAGCGTGACATTAATTGCAAGGTTCACGCCCGGATACATCGGGTTGCACAGGTAATACATACCGTCGATCTCGACCACATAAACGTCTTGCGTGTAGAGCCAGTTGCTGGGCCACGCGCCACCGAATCCGAACCAATAGCCGCCGTATTGGAAGCGGCGCTTCTGAAATCGCCCTGGCTGACGCGAAACGTGTGCTCGCGTCCGAAGTTGGCCTTGTAACGGTCGGCGGGAATGCGGCCAGCGGTAGCGTGCTGTGCCGGCTTGGCCTCCGGAGCCCGTTGCTGCGCGTTCTTCTCCTCGGGCTTGGTGTTCTTTTCCTCCTGCGCGTTCTTCTCCTCTGGCTTTGCTGGCTTTTCCGGTTGCGCCTTCTTCTCAGCAGGTTTGTCTTTCTGTTCTTCCTGTTGGTCGTGCTGGTCCTGGGCGTATGCCGGACTCGACGCGCCGAGGGTCAAGGACAAAACTGCTGTGCCGATTACTCCTGCTAGTTTCATTAGTGTTGCCTCCATTCATCGATTTTCGAAAGTTATAGAAGCCTGCCTACTGCAAGCTTCCTGTGGTCGCATTGACCGGGTTGCCGATGGCGTCGCCGGACACGAGAAGTTCGACTCTCCGGTTTTGTTGCCGTCCGGCGGAGTTGTCGTTCGAAGCTACCGGCAAAGTGTTGCCGAAGCCTTTGGCGCTGACTGAGTTTGTCGCCACGCCTTCTTGCACCAGATAATCGCGCACTGAGTCGGCGCGGTTCTCTGACAAGGTTTGGTTCATGGCATCGCCGCCGACGTTATCGGTATATCCGCCGACTTCAATGTTGAGTCCCGGATAGGCGAGCAGAATGCCAGCGACTTTTGCCAGCTTCTCTCGCGCCCCCGGCTTCAACGAGAATTTCCCGGTGTCAAACAGAACATCGGACATGCTGACGATGAGCCCGCGTGCGCTGTCGCGAGTCTGAAGAATCGAATTCAACTGCTCCGACAACTTCGCACGCATGGCCGCTTTGTCGGTGTCTGCCTGTTGCGCGTTCGCCTGGGCCTGCTGTGCCGCCAGGCGGGATTGTTCGGCATCCGCCTGTGCTGCGGAGAGTGCGGTTGCCGATGCAGCCTGGCTATTTGCCATATCGGATTGAGCCTTCGCCGTCGCAGCTTGTGCATCGGCTGCATTTGTCCGCGCCGCTGCTGCATCGGATTCGGCCTGAGCCTTAGCGGCTTGGTCGTTTGCCGAATCCGCTTCAGCTTGCGCCGTGGCGGCCTGGGCTTGCCGCTTCTGCCGCATCGCATCGTCTGCTTGTGCCTGCGACTGTGCCTGTGCGTCCGCCGAATTCTGCCGTTCGTTGGCCAGGCGGATCTCGTCTTCCTTCTTCACTGCGATGGCGCGCGCATCTTCCGCCGTCTGCACTGCTTCGCGGGAGACCGCGATCAGCGGCTTCTTGTCGATATGTTTGTCGATGGCATCAGCATCTGCCGTGTTCATTAACTGAACGGCATGCTGATAACTGTCCGGAGCGTACTGTTCCGCTCCTTCCGATTGAGCGATGCGCAGAGCGTTGCGCGCTTCGAAAAATTCCAGGGGCAAGTTGGCATTCAGGACCACCGGGTCGAACTTGTAGCCGGTGGGAATGTAGCCGCCGCGCTCCATCAGTTCGTACTTCGCATTCACCGCCTCGCTGGTTCCCTTGGTGTCTTCGCGAATCACATTCTCAAGCACGACTACATTGCTGGGCTGCCGCACTGCATAGTAAGGCTCCGCGGTAACGATCAGCGCGAACGCCTGAAGGTCGGTGGTCACGTGCAGTTTGCTGCGATCGTTGTCGCCAACTAATACTTCGCCCAGGTTCACCGCCCGGCCTTCGGGCGAGATTGCCCACAGGACGTAGGTCAGATACTCGTTGCCAAAAGTCGTAGGCTTTTGCAGGTTGCCGAAATACGCATCGATCGAGATCGATCCGCGTTTGCTATTCACATGCGCTTCGCCGTTCGCTCCGAGCATCAGATCGGTGCCTGCGAAATCCAGTTTCGAGCTTCCGCTGCGATGCTCGTAGTTGATGGCCCGCACGCTGCGGCTGGTGACTACTACCCGGAACGTGGGCGCTTGAGAGTTGGTCTGGGCTACTGCTGGCACACTCAGAGCCACCGCGACGGCTAACAATAATCTTGTTTTCACAAAGTCTCCTTGGGGCAGGTATCTGCCTAGCATCTAGCTTCATCCAGAGTTTGGATTTCGCGACGTATTTTTAAGAGTGACATGGTCGAGCTCATCCCTTTCCGAGACGAATCCCAGATAGGGAATGGAACAGCCCGAAGACATTGAGCAGCCAGAGAACGACGGCGATCACTACCACGCCGTTCAAAATTGACTTGATGGACGACTGCATGGGGATGAAGCGATTCACCAGCCACAGAAGGACACCCACCACGATAAGAACTTCCACGAGTTGAAGTAAAGGCATGATCTTTGACCTTTCTTCTTGCGGGCTAACGCCTCTCATCCGCTCGAGGTGTTGCCGTTTGTTTCGAGGCTCGAGAATTTCTAGGGTCGAATCGTGTCCGCCGCAGGTTCGCGAGCGGACACGCGGATGAAGAATGCCGATTGGCTGGATGTGGTCGCCGCAGCAACCTAAGAATTGAGAGCTGCGAATCAGCGTCCGCGGCTCCGTCTACACACTCAGGAGAATAGAGAATGACAGGTGGTGACTTTGGTGTCTGAGCAAGATAGCTCACTTGCCGAAAACTCCGTTTGTCACAGATCCTGTGCTCGCTGCCGACGATCACAGCTCGCATTGGCATCCAGCCAACTCAGCAGGGAGCGCACGCTCGCCCGCGCCAGCGCAATCGCGCAGTCCGCGGCCCCGTAGTAGATGTTGAGCGTATCGCCATCGGCGTCCATCGTATATCCGCAAGGGAACACAACGTCGTCAACATCGCCGTGGAGTTCGTATTCCGCTTCCGGCCCAAAGATCCAGGAGTCACCGCGCGAGAGGCATTTTTCCGGATTCTCCAGGTCGAAAAGCGCCAGGCCCAAGCGATACAGACAGCCGGAAGGCGTATGTCTTACGCCGTGATAGAGCACGAGCCATCCTCTGGAAGTTTCGATGGGCGGCGGCGACAAACCAATTTTATTTGCGTCCCACCAGGCCCCGCGGCGCGCTTCCAGCATCAACCGGTGACTTCCCCAGTGGCGCAGATCGGGAGAGTAGGAAATCCATATGTGCGCTCCAAGATTGGTTGCCGGCCGGTGAATCAGCGCCCAGTATCCATTGATTCGTCGGGGCAGAACCGCCGAGTCCTTGTCGTCCGGTGGCATAATCACACCGTAGCGTTCGAAGCTTCGAAAGTCTTTGGTCAGGGCGAGAGATACTCCTGGGCCGCCCCGCGAATAGGAAGTATAGGTGACTGCGTATTGCTGCAGTTCGGGCACGAATGTAATTCGAGGATCCTCGATGCCCCATATCTCCTCGGGGAAATCCTTCGGGCTGGGCATAAGGGTCGGTTCGCTGTCGATTTCCCATCCATCGACGCCGTTTCGGGAGCGCGCAGCGCAAAGATGCGACAACCCGCGGCGATCTTCACAACGGCAGAGCAGTAAAGTCGTCCCGTCGGGCAATAAGGTTGCCCCCGCATTGAACACACTATTGATCAAGTACGGCCAATCCTTACTGGTCAGGATCGGGTTGGCGGGATGCCGAAGAAGCAATGGCTCGAAGCGAGTATTCGGAGGACTGATTATATTTTGCATGGCATGGTCATGATGGAGTTTCCGTCGGTTCACACTCTTGCAAAGCGCGCATTTCCAGGAGCGCCATCAAAAACGACAGCGTCGATTCCGCTCCCTGGTTCTCATTGGCGCGATCTGGATGAAGGCCATCGCGGCAGCCACCGGTGATGGAATCGTAAAGAGGAATCTGGAGATCATTATCGCCAAGGAACCAGTTGAAAGCTGACCAGGCTTCACCGCGCCAGCGGCTATCACCGGTTACACGGTAGGCTTGCAGACACGCAGATACCCCGCCGGCAGCCTCAAGTGGCTGTTGGTCGAAACGCGCCTTATCTCCATCCTGACGATAAAAACCTTGCGAGCCGATCGGCACGAAGTGGCCGTTGGTCTCCGAGTCGCTCGTTTCCGAGCGCTGCGTTTCGGTGAGCCAGTCCAGCGCTTCGAGCCCCGCCGAGACCATGCGATCATCCGAGCAAGCAGAGCCGACGAGCAGCATGGCTTGAGGCAGTCTCGCGTTCCCGTAAGCCACAACGTTCTCAAACCACTTCCAATCTGGACCGCGGATCGACTCATACATGGCAAGCAGCCGCCCAGCCAGCACTGCTCTGATCTTCTGCGCGTCGCGGTCGCCGGGATAGGAATCGAGATATTCCTGAATTCCTAGCAGCGTGTAGGCGCAAGCGCGTGGACTGTAAAACTCGACAACTGCCGGCAGCGACAACTCGAATAGGCGACCGGCAGCACACCGCAATCCCTGATCGCGCGATCGCCCAAGAACCGTGCCCAGTGCCCAGACCGCGCGTCCGTGACAATCTTCAGAACCCGCAGCTTCGTTCCACCGTCGATCGTAGCCAAGAAAGTTTCTGAACCTGCCGGTCGCCGGATTGAACCCGTGTTCCAGAAACGACGAATAGCGGGCAGAGAAATTCGCGAGCGGTAAATTGGCACCCTCCCGCTCATCTTTTTTGTTTTGACTCATCTCCGGTCGATCGTTCTTCAGTCGATCCTCGCCTGTACGCTCCAGCATCACCGTGAAAATGAGCGCGCGGGCATTGTCGTCGGTAGTGTGGCCCTCGCCTCGATTGGGGACGGTGAAGATTGCATGCTGTAGCACTCCGGTGTCATCGGTCAGCGCGTTGATATGATCCAGCTTCAGTCCTGGCAGCCGATTGAGATCTTTCGGTGTAGCGCGCGCCAGGAACTGAACCCGGGGATTTTCTATGCGATCGCTCCGTACCCGGGAGAAACTCTCCATATAGCCTTGCGCCACTCTTTTCCAGATCATCTCCCGCGCGAACACATAGGCTCGTTTGCGCATAGCGTGACGGATCGCAGGAGTGTCCAGAAGTTCGATTGCCTTTTGCGCAATTGCATCGGGATTTTGGAAAGGAACCAGCGCGCCCCGGCGATCGTCCAATAACTCGATGGCGTGCCAATACGGAGTCGAGATGATCGCCTTGCCCGCTCCGAGCGCATAGGCCAGCGTGCCGGAAACTACCTGCGCCTCGTGCCGGTAAGGTGTGATGTAAATGTCTGCGGCGCCAATGAACTCGGCCATCTCCTCGGGACTGGCGAAGCGATTGTGGAACATCACCTGCGATTCCACTCCCACTTCCTTCGCCAAGGCTTGCAAGCTGGCTCGATACTTCTCACCCTCGCGCCGTAGAACGTGCGGATGGGTTGCTCCCGCGACGAGGTAAACCACATTCTTGTGCCTGGACAAAATCTGCGGTAGCGCCTGAATCACATTTTCGATTCCCTTGTTCGGCGAAAGCAGGCCGAACGTGAGCAGAACTGCCTTCCCTTCCACTCCGAACCGGTCTTTATAGAAATTCGGGTCGAGAAAAGGCAGATCCGGAACCCCGTGAGGAACCATGTCGATCTTGCTGCCGGGAACCTTGAAAATCTCCTGCAGGAACTGGGACGACAGCTGGCTCATGACGATAAGTCGATCCGAAAGTTCTGCGATCTCTTCCATCACTTTCAGCTGACTGGGGTCAGGCTCGCGCAGAACCGTGTGCAACGTGGTCACTAAAGGCATTTTCAGGCGGCGCAGCAGATGCAGAATGTGGCTTCCAGCCGGCCCGCCGAAGATTCCATACTCGTGTTGCAGGCACACCATGTCGATATTGTTGAAGTTCAGGAATTCAGCCGCTTCCTGATACGAGGACAGGTCGTCCTGAGCAAGCGACCATCGCACCCGCCCGGGATAGTCATAACCTTCCAGCGTATCGTTGACGGGGAGCGCCAACAGTCGGGCATTCCCGTACTCCGCGGAGATTGCGGTGCACAGATCGGTGGTGAACGTCGCGATTCCACACTGTCGCGGAAGATAATTGCCGATCACGGCGATTCGACTGGGCAGAGATGGCTTCGCATGCGATCGCGCGCGGGTAGTTGAGGTCTTCCCCTGCACGAGCGGCCGGGAGCTAACCACTTCCAGGGCACGATTTGGAATCACTGTGTTTGGTATCGCCATTTTCCCTTCGCCTGGTGAGAACAATCGCTGCATGAGGCTCTCCCGAAGAGCCGCAAGCAAGCACTAAGGATGGATTAAAGTTTCCTCTTGTGAGTATTCAACTAAATGAGGCTGAGGACTGATCACTATTGACCATTTTCTTCGCGAGGAACGCTGCATTATGACGCGATGAAGGCAAAACAGAAGGAAGCCCTGGCGGTTCGCTGCCCCACGTGCGGCGCGAAGCCGGGCGAGAAGTGCGAGCTTAGCACGGGACTGCCACGCACGAACCCGCATCGAGACCGGCGCTTGATGGCTTCAGAAAAGTAGTTGCTCAGCAGACAAAGACACTCAGCCCCTGGCCCATTCCGCACTGTTATGGGAGACCTGCCGCGCCTCAGAGTTATCCAGATAGCAGCCTTGTTGCATGTGGCGCGAGTGCGCCGAAACCGTGACGTATGGCACTCCCAGAAAATGGCTGGAAACGATCCCAGTCACTTCGAGGCCATTAAAGTGTTGAGGCTTCACCTTCGCTAAAATCCGCTGCAAAGCATTTTGGATCTTCGCCGCTCCCGGGACGCCAAAGAACATCGCCTTGACTTCCGCTGCCATGAAGAAGAAGTTCCATCCCGCCGCGCGGATCTTGTTGTCGAGAGAGACGCCATCCAACGTCTTGATCAGGCTCCAGTTTCCCGAACAGGGCTCACTCTCGAACTGAAGTAGTTGCGCCATCCCCGGCCACTTCTTCATCAGAATCGTGCCGACTTGAACAGTTCCTGACATAAGCCCTTAGGAAACAATCCACTGCAATCGACGTAACGCAGTCGTGACCAATCTATTAGCATGAAGCATTTGTCTCTGACATACTGTGCAAAAAAGCTCACTCCGCAGATTATTAACTTCTCATGATTTATGCGGTCTCGACCCGTGTTTCGCAGACTATACTTACTCGTGATGAGCCCCCCAGTAGCAGCCAAGAAGAACGGCAAGTTCGACTCCGATACTTTCCTCGCGACGATCGGCGACGGCAGGAAGATCCTGTCCGTTGAGAAGAAACAAACGATATTTGCGCAAGGCGACCAGGCGGACGCCGTTTTCTATGTCCAGAAAGGCAAAGTGCGGCTCACTGTTGTATCGAAGATCGGCAAGGAAGCGACCATCGGCATCGTGAGTCAAGGGAACTTCTTCGGGGAGGGTTCACTGGCGGGTCAGCTTTTGCGCATGGGCTCGGCGGCGGCGATGACGGATTGCGAGATCCTGCGGGTCGACAAGAAAACCATGATGGACGCGCTGCACCGCGAACCGGCGTTCTCTGAGATGTTTGTGGCATACCTGCTGGCGCGGAATATCCGCTACGAAGAAGATCTGGTCGACCAACTTTTCAATTCCAGTGAAAAGAGACTGGCCCGCGTCCTTCTGTTGCTTGCTCGTTTCGGCAAGGAGGGCATTCCGGAAACTGTGGTGCCTAAGATCAGCCAGGAAACCTTGGCCGAAATGGTTGGCACCACGCGTTCTCGTGTCAGCTTCTTTATGAACCGGTTCAGAAAGTTAGGTTTTATTCACTACGCCGGCGGCGCCGAAGGCGCTTTGCAGGTCCACAGCTCTCTGCTCAATGTAGTTCTGCACGATTGAGCCCTCGCCCGGCTGAAGGTAGATGTGAACGTGTCCCGGCTGGCTTTTCCCTCTTGCGTACCTCGCCTGCTACTCGGCTGCTTGGGTATTCTTAGACTGATCGGCGCGCCAAACATATAGGAATTTCTCGTCGCTCGAGGTCACGACCGGGATGTTTTTCTCTCGCGTCACGCGGTTCAAAGCGGAGCGTAGATTCTGCATCTTCTCGCCGTTTAAACTGCTCAAGGGAACCTTGATGGCCTGCTGGGCGGTCAGCTTTGGGAGGTCGGCAAGAATATCCGCCACCGCTTTGCGATGCTTTCCTTTGCGACCCTGCGGAACCTCAGACCGATTCACCGCCGCATAATTAGTACCGTTTCCGTTGCGTCCCATCGGATTTCCCCCTTCATCGGAAATCATATCCGTTTGCGCGAAATCGTATCGCAAAGAATCGTATCCTGCAACTAAAAACCTATGCGAACCCTGCGTATGACAGCGATCTGCCGCATACGCGTGCATTACATTTATTGTTTTCAGCAGTATGCACGCCCTGCGTTGCACTAAAACCTGATAAGAGTTCACCCGTACAGTTTGGGCTACGCTAAAATGGCGAGCGGTGTGGGTGACTGAGACGCTCGGGTAGTAAGCGAATGCTTCAGCAATCGTCCTGGCGCACTCGAGAGGGGGCACCCAACCATGACTCCAGTTTCAGTGCCTAAGAAAAAGAACGAGTTCGATCCCAGCACTTTCCTCGCAACCATCGGCACGGGAAGAAAGTTTGTGCTCTTCCCGAAGAAACAGCGCATCTTCGCGCAAGGGGATAACTCCGATGCCGTGTTCTATGTCCAGACAGGCAAGGTGAGACTCACCGTAGTCTCGAAGAGCGGCAAGGAAGCAACCATCGGAATATTGGGGGAGAAAGACTTTTTCGGCGAAGGTTCGCTTGCCGGCCAGGCGCTCCGCATGGGCTCTGCAACCGCACTTACAGATTGCGCGATTATGCGAATCGAGAAGAAAGCCATGATGGAAGCTCTGCATCGCGAGCACGAGATGTCTGACATGTTCGTAGCGTATTTGCTGGCGCGGAATATTCGGTATGAAGAAGACTTGGTGGACCAGCTTTTCAATTCCAGCGAAAAGAGGCTGGCCCGGATCCTTTTACTGCTGGCTCACTTTGGCAAGGAAGGTAAACCAGAGACCGTAATTCCCAAGATCAGTCAGGAGGCCCTGGCGGAAATGATCGGCACCACCCGTTCGCGGGTCAGCTTCTTCATGAACCGGTTCAGGAAAATGGGATTCATTCACTACAACGGAGGGTTGCAGGTTCACAGCTCTCTACTCAATGTAGTTCTACACGATTAAGCGCCTCGGCATACGCGGTCGTTAGATGTCGCGCACCCTTTGCGCTGACTGGATCCCATTCAATCGGCAACAAATGACGAGCCCCCGCTGGTTCGGTCAGCCCGCTTTGGCGTTGGCCGCACGACAGGCATATTGCTCCCACCTGCCGGATGTCAGTCTCCCTCGAGATTTCATTCTCGCGGACCGCAACTGATCCGGCAACGACCGGGCCGGCGCACAGATCACAAGCGTAAGCGGATAAGTGAAGATATTGTTTCCTCATGGATTTCCTCTCGGCCCAAGGCATCAGTTAAATGCATCTGTTAAATCTTAGGCTCGCTCACGATAGGGTTTCTGGTCAGTTTCGCTCGTTTCCCCACCCGAAAGAGCGTTCTTCCCCCAACGGTCACCGCGTGAGCAATTGTGAGCAGATTCTTAGACAGCCATCCTCTATAACTGACGAACATGGCAACCAACCCAACTCTCCTGTGCATAAACCGGGACCCGGCACAACTGCGTTCTTTGCAGGAGAATGGATACCGACTACTGACCGCGACCAATGGCCGCGATGGTTTGCGATTGTTTGCTTCTCAGCCTGTCGATGCGATCGTGCTCGATTACCACCTCGGACTGTTAGATGGCACATTGGTTGCAAACGAGATCAAGCGAGTCCGGCCGACGATTCCCATCGTTATGCTGGCTGACAATCTGGAATTGCCTGACGGTGCTTTGACCTCAGTCGATGCACTGGTCACCAGATCCGACGGCGCCCACTTCCTGTGGGCAACCGTTCACTTTGTATTGAGTGTGAAGCCCGTCCAGAGTCGCGATGCGCAGCACGAGCCGCAGAGCAAACCGTCACCTGTCCCCAAGGACGCGCCTTTTTCCGCAAGAGAGTGGAGAAATGTTCGGGCAGGAAGATTCCGTTTCTGAGGTTGCCGCACGAACGGCGGCCTTGCATGTCCTGGACGAACCTCGATACTCGATTACCCCGAGATCGCAGACCCTGAGATCGCGCACGCGGTCGATTCTCGCGTTAGTCCCTCGGCGCAGAGAAAGGCCTTACGCGTCCTCGGGTAGCACAAGGTAAAGACGTATCCGGAAGAGCAGCACTCCGCTCTCACTTCGCCGGGAATACATCTTCAGATTGCGTTTCGACTGCCGCTAAAAAGGTTAATGACGAGAACTACCAGCGCCACCACCAGCAGCAAATGGATCAGGCCGCCGGCGATATGAAGACTGAAGCCGAGAAGCCATAGAACCAGAAGCACTACAAAAATTGTCCAAAGCATATCTATTCTCCTTTGTAATCTTTAAATCTGAAATCCTGAAGTCTTCCCTTTTCGGTCGACTAAGCGCTTCCGAACGCCTTTCCGCACTCCAGACAAGATCGCCGGGATCGCGGTGTAATCAGATTGCAGAAGGGACACATCCTTTGTGGTCCGACGTTTTGAGTCGAAGGCTTAACGGTCCCGATCAGCCGTGAGCAGGAATTGGCGATGCCCGACAGCCTTTTCCGAAAACGATCGCGGAGCCGGCCAGTCGTCATAGGTTCACCCCCGCTCTCATTCGCGCCCTTCGCAAATCAACCATGACACGCCACAGGCAGCGATGCTGTGCAGGATTGCTCACAATCCAACCGAATTTCGAGTGGCATGGGTGAAACCCGACGAACTTCGCTTCTGACAGGCGGACTGATGTGAGCAATTCAGACCAGCTATTCTCGGGCGTCTGGGCGACCATCATGCAGAGGCAAGCAATTCTGCGGTCTCTTTCAGATCCCTGAACTAAGTCAGCCCATCTGAAGTCCTCCCCTCTTAGTTCCACAGCTCCGAAAGGAACAATTCATGAAGAAGACAATTTCGCTGATACTGATGGGCTTGCTGGGCATGGTTGGAACTTATGCGTTTGCCGGCTCGGACCGGGAAGACACGGTCGACCGCATGCAAAGATCTGTAGAGGTTCTGCGATCGATCATGGAAACACCCGACAAGGGTATTCCAGAAGAAGTGCTAAACGGTGCAAAGTGCATCGTCGTGGTGCCGAACCTGCTCAAAGGCGGCTTCATCTTTGGTGGAAAACACGGACGCGGTGTGGCTTCCTGCCGCACGCCTGAAGGCTGGAGCGCTCCCGCATTCGTTTCAATTGGCGGCGGCAGTTGGGGATTACAGATTGGCGTCGAAGGCGTCGACCTGGTCATGCTGGTCATGAACGACCGTGGTCTGCAGCATCTGCTTTCCACCAAGTTCGAGCTTACCGGTGAAGGATCAGTGGCAGCGGGCCCAGTCGGCCGTCACACTTCCGCCGGAACCGACATATTGCTGAACACGGAAGTGCTCACCTACTCGCGCTCGAAAGGCGTGTTCGCCGGACTGACCTTGGAAGGTGCGGTAATCGAGCAGGATAACGACTCGACTCGCGCCATTTACGGGCAGCACATGAGGTTCCGCAACATTCTTTCCGGCCATGCGGCAACTCCCGCAAGCGGAGACGCGTTTGTGAAGGCTGTGTCCGAAGCCGGCCACCAGGCCCACGTCGCGGAAAACAAGCAGTAGTTGCAACGCCAGCACCGAGGGTAATTTGCGTTGACCGGAACCTCCAAAAGGTTCCGGTCAGCGCTCCTAACCCAGGTATCGGCGACACTAGAGAATTCCACTGAAAACCCCGGCCTCATCATGCAGACTTGGGTTTGGCGGAATCCAGATATTTAATAAGAAGGACCTCGTTGCCGTGCTGCCCGTAGATGAGTTCGTCAACGAGATGCTGCGCGAGCATGACTCCGTACCCGCCCGGACGCAGTCCTTGTTCCTCGCGGAGAGCAAGGTGGCGGAGGGGGTCGTCGTCAGGGTTAGCAATCGCCGCATGTGGGATTTCGTCAAGCGTAAAACCCAGGCCTGGATCAACGATGTGGCACGTAACCATGTGCCGGGCGCGGACGTATTGGATCTTGACGTATTGGTTCGGATCAAGTTTCCCGCCATGCTCGATCGCATTCAGTAGCATCTCGCGAAAAGCCATGGCCACTTCATTCTTTTCCGGGTCGGGGAGTTCGGCGATCTCGTTGAGAAATTGAACCAGCCGGTCAGCCGTTTTCACATCGCAACGTGCGAGGATCCGAATCAATTCCGGTGTTCCCGAGAGCACCTCGATACCATCGTCCCAGCAAGGCCCCTCAGTAGCGATGTGAATCATCGCGGCCAGCGTGTCCAATGAGAATGGCTTGGAGAAGTAACTGAAAGCGCGTTCGCGCATCGCAGCGATCACATCCGAGGGTGTGCTTTCGCCGGCGATAATGATCAGACGCGTGTGGGGGCGCACACGGCGAAGCTGCCGCAGTAATTCAATATCCTCTCTACCCGACGTTTCCTCGCTGGTCACGATAAGATCGAAAGCTTTCGTCCGGCACACCGCCAGCGCCGCGAGATTATCGGGCACTCTCATCACAGCCCAGGAGCCAGGTTGCAGAACTCTGAGCAGGAGAGTTCCGATATCAGGGTCGGCGCCTACCACGAGCGCATTCTTAACCGCAAACGGACGCGTCTCAGTGTTTGGGGCACTGTTCATCGGTTCCCCAGTCAGTCATTAATTGCAACTGCGCAAAAACCGGGCCTTCACTTTTGCGGGGTGTCCGGGGGTGCTGAAATCAACCCAGCCGAAATCAGCAACGTGCTTTGAAATCTTGGTGAGCGCGGCAGGATTCGAACCTGCGACCCATGCCTTAAAAGGGCATTGCTCTACCAACTGAGCTACGCGCCCAACCGTCTTTCAATCTAACATATTCCCAAGCACCCATTGCGCCGGCTGGGGCAGCGCGGGCTTTGCCGCAGACGAACCCCTCCCCACGCGATTTCAGGAGCGCCAACGGCGTTGCTGGAATAGAATAGCGCTTCGCCAAGTCTTGGCCTATGAGCACTCTGAGCGAACTCTGGAAAAGCTGGGAAGGCCGCGTAGCGGATGGAAAGTTCCCCCTGCGGCAATGGCTGGGAGGCTCGGATCACGGCGCTGTATTTCTCACGGACCGAACCGGCCCGGGACCGCAGAAGGCTGCCATCAAGCTGATTCCCGCGGACTCGCGCGAAGCGGCTCAGATGTCCCTCTGGGCTGACGCTGCGAAACTTTCCCATCCTCACCTGATTCGGATCTTCGAATTCGGACGCTGCCAGATCGACGACACGCGGCTGCTCTATGTCGTCACGGAATACGCGGAAGAGAATCTCGCGGAGATTCTTCCGCTGCGGCCGCTGACTCCGGATGAGGCCTCGGCGATGCTGGGGCCCACAGCGGAAGCCCTGGCTTATCTTCACAAGTCCGGGTTTGTGCACGGTCGCATTAAGCCCTCGAACATTATGGCGGTCGGCGACCAGTTGAAGATTTCTGCCGACCGGCTTAGCAGGCCCGGGGAGCGTGGCGACGCGCGCACGCCCAGCGTTTACGATGCGCCCGAGACGGCATTCGGGGGACTGTCTCCCGCTGCCGACATCTGGTCACTTGGCGCCACGCTGGTTGCCGTCCTCACCCAGAACGAGCCCAGCCTTAAGAACCTCGCTCGGGGGCCGCTGGTCGTTCCCGAAACCATTTCGCGATCGATTCGTGAAATCGCGGGACGGTGCCTGCAGATCGATCCGCAGCAGCGCTATACGGCGAGCGACATTCTCGAGCAGGCTCCAACCTCCTCAGGCCAGCCGGCCCCCAGCTCCCGTTAGCGCGCGAGTGCTCGAGACGCGCCGGTCAGAAGCGCATTCGAAGCGGTGGATTGTCGCGCCCATCCTTGCCGCGGCCCTCGTCATCGGGGTGTGGGTGGGAAGCAAATTTGTGTCCCATCAGCCGGCGGTGCCGGCGGCGGAAGTTGAGCCCGCGAAGCCTCCAGCAGACGTTCCCCCAGAGCAATCGCCGGCGCCGTTTGCCCAGAAGGCACAGCCCGCGCCCAACGGGAACCGCGCCAGGCAGTGTGCTTCATCAGGTCATGCCCGATGTTTCGCGGAGCGCCCAAAACACGGTCCAGGGACGTCTCAAAGTCGTCGGTCGACGTTTCGGTGGATGCCTCCGGCAACGTCTCCGAGGCAAAGTTCGCTTCTCGGGGGCCGAGCACGTACTTCGCGAATAAGGCGCTGGCAGCGGCGCGGGGCTGGAAATTCAACCCGCCGCAGGTCAACGGACAAGCAGTCCCAAGTGAGTGGGTCCTGCATTTTCAGTTTCGAAAAACATCCATCGACGTGTCTCCTGTGGAAAAACATCCCTGAGCGAAGCGGGTCAAAAGTTTGCATCTTCCTGTTTTGCTTCCTCCCGTTTTGCCTCTTCACCACCAATGTTCTTCATCTTCCAAACCATCTGCCGCAGCATGCCGAGCAGGAATTCCGCATCGCCGGTCTGCAGATGAAGCCGCCGCACCAGACGGCGGACCGCACCATGAAAAGAATCGGAAGAGTTCAGCTTGGGATAAGCGCTGGCGCGGAGCGCGGTGAGCAAGGTCTCAGTAATTCTTTCCACCTCGGCTGCGGACGCAGGACTTCCCTTCTCAGGCTCCGCCAGGGCAGCCGGATCGCGAGCCAATTCGTACAAGCAAATCGCCACTGCCTGCCCCAGATTCATCGAAGCATGCTCGTCGCGAGTCGGGATATGCATCAGCCAGTGACAGTGGCTCATGTCCTGGTTCGAAAGCCCGAATTTTTCTGATCCAAACAGCAGCGCGCAAGCACCAGTTGCAAGATGCCCGCGAATGACAGGCGCCCCAACCTCCAGGCGCTGGATGGAATGTTGCAGGTCGCGATGGCCGATCGCAGTGGTTCCGACCACAATCGAGCAGTCGGCAACCGCTTCCGCCACGGTTTCGTACTTCTCGGCCGTCGCCAGCACGGCAGCAGCGCCTACGGCGGACCGAGCACCCTCAAACGCAACATCGTAAGGATTGACGACCCGCAGACGCTCGAAACCGAAGTTGCTCATGGCCCGAGCGGCGGCGCCAATGTTCAGAGGATTGCGCACGTCCACCAAAACGACGCGCAAATGATCGAATTCAGCAGAAGCCGGCAAGCTGTCTCTATTCTACGGCAGCCCGGCGCCCACGGTTTGTGACGCCTGCAACCCTCCTGGAGAAAGCTTCACGAGAAGCAAACTGACTGCACGCCGTTTGCCGTAGAGTTCTCGCGCCCGGATGTGCAAATGTAAAAAATTTGTCAAACCTTCGCCCATGCTAAGAAAGTGGGCGGAAACGTTGTAAGCTTCCAGTGTTAGGGGCCCACATGAGGGGTTGAATCTGAAACCTTGAAACTTTGCAACGTTGAAACCTAAGACTCCAGAAGACAGTGCAGTGTTTCAAGAAGATAGATTCGAATCAAGTAAGGATGGCATTATGGGTCAGATCGCAACACCTATGAGCACGGCTAGATCGGCAGATGCAATGAACTCGGTGCGGCCGATGGGAAAAATCCTTGTGGTCGAGGACGATCCCGCTGTCCAAAAGGCTTTAAAACGGCTGTTCGAATCCGAAGGATACACGGTTGAGGTGCAGGGCAACGGGAAGTCGGCGCTAGAGAGCTTCCATGCCGCTCCCCCGGCGGTTATTATTCTCGACCTGCGCTTGCCCAAACTTTCCGGCAGCGACTTGTGCAAGGAGGTCAAAGCCCAGGCTCCGGCTTTGCCGATCGTCGTGTTGAGTGCAACCAGCGACGTCTCCGACAAGGTTCTGTTGCTTGAGTTGGGCGCCGATGATTATGTGACCAAGCCCTTCAGCCCTAGGGAATTGCTGGCGCGGGTGCGCGCGGCGCTGCGGCATACCTCGAGAACGCCGGCGGCTAATTTAGTCAGTTTCGACGGCATCTCGATCGACTTCAAGAAGATGGAAATCCTGCGTGACGGCAAGGTCGTGGTGCTAACTGCGCAGGAGTTCAAGACTCTGCAGTTTCTCGTGCAAAATGCCGACCGTGTCATCGGCCGGGATGAATTGCTGAACGAAGTCTGGGGATACCAGAACTATCCCTCGACCCGCACCGTGGACAACCACATCCTGAAGCTTCGCCAAAAATTGGAACGCGACCCCGCCAGTCCGGTACATTTCCGCACCGTGCACGGCATGGGTTACAAGTTCGTTCGCTGAGATCCCTTGGCCCCTTCGTCAGAACCCGTCTCGCAAACCTTTCCAGTACAGTCCGGAAGCGCACTTGTGCCTCGAACCACCCTGCGCACGCGCTTTCTGCTCTCGATGCTCGTCATCACCGCCGGCCTCACGGCGCTGAGCCTTCTGGTCGTGCGGCACAGCGTGCGCAACCACGTGCGCGAAGGAATCGCGCAGGATCTGCGCAACTCTGTCACGACTTTCCAGAACTTTCAACACGATCGTGAAGTCATGCTGACTCACTCCGCCGAATTGGTGGCGTACCTGCCCATCACGCGATCCATCCTCACCGCTCACGATCCGGCCACAATCCAGGACGCCTCGAAGGATGTGTGGCCGCTCACCGGCAGCGATCTTCTGGTGCTGGCCGACCGCGACGGCAAGGTTGTCGCGCTGCATACAAAGTCAAAGGGCTTCAGCCGCGAGGCCGCGCAGCAATACTTTGGGCGATCGTTAAACGAGGAGGAATCCAGCCACTGGTGGTTCGACGCCCATCATCTCTACCAGACTTTCATACAACCGGTGTACTTCGGCTCGAAGACAGAAGGTGGTTTGCTCGGCTTCCTGATCATCGGCTACGAAATCGATGACCGCCTGGCTCGCGAGGTAAGCAAAGTCTCGGCGAGCCAGGTAGCTTTCTCCTACGGCGATGAAATTGTTGCCACCACCTTGACCCCTTCGCAGGCCGAAAGCCCCGGCGTGCGCGCCTTGGCCTCGGGATCCTCACAAAGCGCGCCCCATGATGTGGAAGTCGGCAAAGAGAATTTTGTAGCTACGTCGCTGGATTTATCGAGCCAGCAGCAAACTCCCGTGCGATTGACCGTGCTCGGATCGTACGATCAGGCGGCGAAGTTCCTCGACAATCTGAATCGCCTGCTGCTGTTGCTGGGTTTCACGGCGGTTCTGATCGGTAGCGGTCTCGTGTTCCTCATCTCGCACACCTTCACTCGCCCGCTGGCCAGCCTGGTGGAGGGCGTTCGTGCCTTGGAGCACGGAGATTTTCACCATCCCCTCGATCCCCGGGGCAGCGACGAAGTCGCGGAACTGACCTCAGCCTTCGACCGCATGCGCTCCAGCCTGCTCAAAACGCAACAGGCACTCCTCGAGTCCGAACAGTTGGCGACGATTGGACGGATGGCAAGTTCGATCTCCCATGACCTTCGCCATGCGCTCGCCGCTGTGGTGGCCAATTCTGAATTTCTTTGTGACGGCCGTCTGACCTCGGCGCAGCGTGAAGAGCTGTATCAGGAGGTCCGCACCGGCGTGAACCAGATGACCGACCTCATCGACTCCCTGCTCGAGTTCGCCCGCACCCGCGAATCCCTGAACCCCGCTTACGGCAGCGTGCTAGAAACCGTGCAGCGGGCCACGCAGGCGGTGCGCTTGCATCCACGCCATCAGGGCACGCTGATCGAGATCCACAACAACGGTCACAGCCTGGCCTGGTTCGATTCCCGCAAGCTGGAGCGCGCTCTCTACAACCTTCTGCTGAATGCCTGCGAAGCGGCGCCCGGCGGCGAGGGCAGAGTTCAGGTCACGATCGGCGGGACTGGCTCCGCGGTCACGATCGAGGTCTCAGATAATGGTCCCGGCATCGCAGAGCCGATTCAGGATCGCTTGTTCCATCCCTTTGTGAGCTTCGGCAAGGAAAACGGGACCGGACTTGGACTGACAGTCGTGCAAAAGATTGTGCAAGATCACGGTGGCCAGGTTTTGATGGAACGCACTCCCGATGCCCGCACCGTTTTTCGCATCACGATCCCGGGACGCGCTCCACAAGGATCGGATGGCGGCGGTGACGAGCCAGCGGATCGTCCCTTTTCGTCCGTAGCCAGCGATCGAGCGACCGAAAACACAGCGACTGAAAACTCAATTCGACATTCGGACACGTAATCGCCCGTTCCCATTTTCTTGATCTCGCGATGATCCGAATGTCGCGCAGGAGGATGTGTGAAGAAACCAAAGACCCTCGCGCTTTGGAAAGCTGCCATCGCGGCAGCTGCCCTTGTCCTTTTAAGCGCCAACAGCCTGGCACAGCAAGCCTCAACCGCGACGCCATCTCAGCCCGCGGACAACTCGCTGCGCGAACTCGATTCGCAAGTGCGCGAATTGCGCGCGGTGATCGAACAGATGCGCACCGAGAATGCGCAGTCGCGCGCCGAAATGCAGGAGCTGCGCCAGGAATTACAGGACACGCGCAAATTGCTCGCTCCGCTCGCGGCTGCGGCAAACGCCGGACCAACTGCTTCCGTTCCGGCGGAATCGGCTGCAGCCGTCTCGCAAAATCCATCCGACGCAGCAGCGACCACAGATCTCGGAAGCCGGGTTCAGAAGCTGGAAGAATCCACACAATTGCTGGGCTCGAAGATCAACGAGCAATACCAGACCAAGGTGGAAACCGCCGCCAAATATCGCGCCCGGCTCTCCGGCATTGTCCTGATGAACGCCTTCCACAACGTCGGAGGTTCCGACAATCTGGATATTCCCGACTATGCGCAACCGGTTGCAGCGGGCAGTCCTGAATCCAGTTTTGGCGCCACCTTGCGGCAAACCGAGATTGGCCTGGAAGTTTTTGGACCGACTCTGGCTGGCGCGAAGAGTTCGGCCAACGTGCAATTCGATTTTGCCGGAGGCTTTCCTTCAACTCCCAACGGCGTGAACTTCGGTCTGGTTCGCCTGCAGACTGCCAGCGTGCGGCTCGACTGGCAACACACTTCCATGATCGGGGGCCAGGATTCGCTGTTCATCTCGCCGCTTTCTCCCACATCGTTCGCCTCGCTTGCCACTCCGGCGTTTGCCTACGCGGGCAACCTGTGGGGCTGGACGCCGCAACTTCGCGTCGAACATCGCTTCGATCTTTCCGACCAACAGACTCTGACATGGCAAGGCGGAATTCTCGACAATCTGGATTGGGAAACGCCATACAACTTCTCCTACCGCTACGCTACTGCCGGCGAACAATCTGGTCAGCCGGCTTATGCCATGCGCACTGCGTGGTCGCGGCCTGTGTTTGATCATCCGCTGACCTTTGGCGTTGCGGGATATTACGGGCGGCAGAACTGGTCCTGGGGTCGCAATGTCGACGCCTGGGCTGGCATGACCGATTGGCAGATTCCGATTCTCCGTCGCCTCGCACTTTCCGGCGAGTTCTATCGAGGCCGTGGAGCGGGAGGATTGGGCGCAGGCGTCGGACGTGCTGTTCTCTTCGGCGGCGATCCATACTATGCGACGACCAGCGTTCGCGGGCTCGACTCGGCTGGAGGTTGGAGTCAACTGAAGTTCCAACTCACTCCCAAGCTCGAAGTGAATGGAGTCTTCGCCGAAGATGATGCGTTTGCCAGCGACGTGCGGGGATTCGCCACCGACGCAAATAACTTCAGTCCGATTCTGGGGCGCAATCGCGGAGCGCTTGGCAACCTGGTCTATCGGCCGCGATCTGATTTATTGCTCTCTGCCGAATTCAGACGTTTGCACACGTTTCCCGTCTATGACAGTGCGAGCGTCACCAACCAGATCAATCTTTCCATGGGGATACTGTTCTGAACATGCTTCGCTTCATTCATCGCCGGATGGTCGGTTGCATCCTGTTGCTGCCACTTCTCTTTGTAATAGCCTCGGCACAAGACGTGAATCAGAGCGCCGATCGGGGTGCGGATCTCAAAGGTACAGAGCTCAAGGGCAAAGTGCAGCTCACCAGAAACGGACGTCGCGTCAACGATGCTTCGAAAGTTGTGGTCTGGCTCACACCGCTGGGGACGACTCCTCCGCCTCCGCTTCTGCTGCAGCTGCGCTCGCAAATCCCACAACTGGTGCAGAGGGACAAGAGTTTCCATCCTTCCCTGCTGGTGATCCCGGCGGGAGGGCAGGTCGAGTTTCCCAATCAGGATCCTTTTTTTCACAACGTGTTTTCGCTGTTCGACGGCAAGCGTTTCGATCTCGGACTCTATGAGAGCGGGACGACGCAATTTGTTAAATTCGACAAGCCGGGCATTTCTTTCATCTTCTGCAACATTCATGCGCAGATGAGCGCCGTGGTGATCGCGCTGAACACTCCGTACTACGCGATCTCAAATGGGCATGGCGAGATCAGCATCGGCAACGTGATCCCCGGCCGCTACCAGATGCACGTGTTCCATTCCTCGGTTTCGCCGGATGCGCTGCACGCCGCAGAAAAGGAAATAACAGTGACTCCCGGCGAGACGTTCCTTGGAAGCTTCAGCCTGGCCGAATCGAATCTCGAACTCGCGCACAAGAACAAATACGGCCGCGACTATGATCCTCCGCAGCCCGACAGCCCAGCTTACGCGCGGCCCTAGGCGTTGAAGCCTGTCATCCTGAGCGGAGTTTGTCGCGCGCAAAACGCATGACAAATGGAGTCGAAGGATCCCTACAGAGCCAGCGCTGCCCCAGTCCATAGAGGCGTTCTTACCGTGTCGCCGGTTGCTTCTTCCTTTTGATTTCTACCCGAAATAAATCTTCGTCGGCATGTCGGGGGGGGATGGCTGGCCTGCGCTCCTGCTCGAACGGGGGTATCCCCCCTCCCCTCAATCCTGGAATCATCGGGTTAAACATGATTCTGCCCGCAAAATACGGATGTCAAAGAACTTAGATACTAAAATCTAGACGACAAAGGACTTAAGGGCGTGGCGAATTGGCTTCTGCCAACCGTCACGGCCTCGACCATGATTGCGCGAATTAATTTTGGGCGCAAGGTCAGATGTCACAATGGGCCTGTGGAAATTGTTGAACGCGGCCGCGGTCCCACCCTTTCGCAGAGAACGCGAAAGGATGGACCACCCGCGCGATGTCGTCGCGCGTAGTGAGCCAATTATGGCTCCAGAGCCATTCTGACTAGGGCGCTGCCAGCGCACACGTTGGCGGAGTAGAATGCGAAGCCATGCACGCGCTTGTCCTGCTGATCGTTTGGTTATCTTGGCAGCAACCCGACCAACCGCATAGGCCCGCAGATTCCAGCATCCAACGGGACAATGGCGCCGCCAACGATCGGAATCGTCCGCAGCCAACCCCACGAGGAGTGCAACAGGTCCAACTTTTCCAATCGGGTAGCAGCGCAGATAAGAATTACGGAAACGACAAAAATAAGACCGTTGATTTTATTAACTCCGGCTCCACGGTAGTGATCGCCATCTTCACGATCCTTACGTTTTTCGTCTACAGAGAGATGTTACGTTCCAGCAAAATTGCGGAACGTGCGTGGGTTGTCTCCGATATTGCATCTTCCATTCCAGAAGATGCAAAAGACTCGCCGAATGGTTTTCAGATCATTTATCTCTTGGGCAATAAGGGCCGCACGCCCGCTTGGATAACTGCGATCGGTTCTAGAGGTAGATTGACAACGGCCGTTAAAAAATTGCCGCCAGAGCCTGACTACGATTGGGCCGGCCCTTTTCCACCAGAAGGGACTGTCCAGCCACCAAACGCAAGCATTGAACGCGGCACTAAGCTTAGTCAAGCCGACCTAAATTATGTAGAGATCGGCGTGAGCACTCTGTATATATACGGGATTGTAAAATACCGAGACATCTTTGGAGACGAGCACGAAACCAGATATTGTTACGTTTTCAACCTGGGCCGACTGCGGACAATCCGGCCCCGCGAGGCTTTTATATCGACGGGCCAGAAGGATACAATGCGGCGACGTGAGTATTCAGCCTAGTCTTTCTCTACGGCTGGCCTTCTTTAGTGCAGCCTCGAAATCCTCTTCCGTGAACTGCGGTTCTTGTTTTTTGGGTTTAGCTGAGTCACCCCGGAACGTTTCTGCGTGTCAGTCGTTCTGTGGACTTCTTGGCGCATCAGCTTCAGCTCCGGCCTGTTTATTACTTCTAGAATTTTGTACGCAGGAACTACGATTCCAATTCCTAAATTTACTCCATGCGCTCCCACGTGGCTAATGAATACCTTATTCATCTCCGTCCTCTTTTATATCCCAGTGCCCATGCATCAGCCCGAGCAGTGTAGCGCCATGACCAAGCCCAAAGAAATTTTTGATACCTGGCCGTTGATCCGTTATAGACATATTGATCGTTGGCCTGACGAAAACCGGGCAGCCACTTAAACCTCCGATGGAGCGCGCCTCAATCAGGTAGACATCAGCGAACCCAAGTTCGGTTTGTATTTGTTCTAAGGGCATCATCGCGATATTTCCGTGGCGAACAATAGGTTCATTTCGCTTGCTTCCGGGAGCTGGGGTAAACAGGCCAGTAGCGAATACTTCATCCCCAATTCCAATCTCAAGTTGTTGCAGGAGTGACGGCACGCCCAAGTTGCCAACATGCACCGCCGTGATATCGGAGTCCGGATTGTTGTAGACCGGAATGACGGCCACGTCCGCCGTAGCGTCAGTTGGGTGCAAAAACCATCTATCGCCGTGATGCGGAGCAATCGTAACCCCGCCACCCTTCTTGTTAACGAGAAAATAGATGTCGCGACCTGCCAATTCGGTCGCTACGTGCTTCGCCGTCACGAAATAGGCGAACGATTGAGTTGGGTTTCCAACGAAGGGCAGCGAGACAAAGAAGCCAGTAGCACACAAGTCCCCGTGGACCGTGCCGGATGAGTCCCTGCTTGCTACCTCACCCACAAATCCAACACACTTAAGGATTACGTCCGGAACTCGCAAAGAATCATATCCCTCCTTCTATACAGAAGTGGTCGCAATTCACCGTCACGGCCCGAGGGGGCTTCAAACAAAAGAAAGAGCGTGCCGGTTAGCACGCTCTTTCCGCCTCTGACCTTCACTTCATTTACAACACCCTTCTGGCAAGTCTGCGATTTAGTGGTGTCCTCCGCCGCCGGAATGGCCGCCACCGGCGGAATGACTGTCCTCCGGACTGGGTGCGCTGTGCGATGCGCCGCCGCTATAGCCCCGGCGGCTCCCACCGTAGCTCGGCGCGCCGCGGTAGCCACCGTAACTTCCGCCGTAGCCGCCGATCGCGGCTGCACGATCGGCTGCCTCATGTTCAGTTGCGGACGCGAAGTTGCGCCGCGACCGTAGCTGCTCGGCACCATAGCTGGAACCGAGCTTCGCGCGAGTAGCTGGAACTCGGCGAGGTGCGGTTCCAGTAGCTGCCACTCGACTCGCGGTCTGAAGATTCGGCGCCGTTTCCGCCGCGACCCGCGGATTCGCTACCTTGCTGCGCACGGCGGTGTAAATGTCTTCCACTCGCTGCGGTTCGGTTCGCCGCGGTGCGGAGACGTTGCTCGCCGCGGCTCGCGGACGAGAAGCCGCTGCCGTCGAGGCGCGAGTTCCATTCGTCTCCCAGCCTGAGTGCCGGAACTGCGGGTCGCTGAACTATTCGGTTCTCTGCCCGCTAAGTACCGGCGTTCGGCCTCCCGACTCCGGCGATCGAGTTGGGTCGGAAGTCCGCGGCGAGACTCCATTGCACTGGACCGGTCGCACGCGCTCCAGCCGCCACCGGCGAGAAGTGGCTCTGCTGCATGGACTGCTGCAGATGCGCCGTCTGCTGCTGGAACGACTCTGGCCGCGACGCGCTCTGCGTGCCGAAGAAATGCTGCGACGCCATTGTTATGAATTGTCGAAGGCGCCGCCGCCCGTCCGCTCGCCGACAAACTGGCGCGCGTAGGCACCACCGGCAGGTTGCCCGGTCATCATGCGAGCTCCGCTCAACTGCGCATGAGTTGCCGCCACGGCCGTAGTTCGGCCGCTCCGAACTTCCCCGCAGCCACCGTCGAGAGCGCGCCTGCCGATATGCGGATCATTGATGTGCGCCACGTTCGAGAACCGCGTGCCGCCATGCAGTGGCGCGATTCCGCCAAAGCGGTTGAGCCTGCCAAATCGATTGAAGCCTACCACGCCGAAGCGGCCGCCATATCCGCCCCACCATGGGAAGAAGCGGTCACAGGGCCCGATCGGCAGCCAGCCGAAGCCGCCCCATCCTCCCCAGCCAAAACCGAAGCCCAAATCCCAAACCGCCTCCGAATCCGAAGAACGACACATACGCCGGCGCCCAGAACGGACGATAGAATCCCGCGCCCCACACCGGTCCCGGCCACCATGCCCACGAGCCGCCGTACCACATCCAGCGCCCGTAGTGATAAGGCGCCCAGCCCCAGGGCTCGTAGCCAACCCACGTCCAACCGTAGTAAGGCTCCCAAACCCAGTTGCCATCGCGGTAAGGAGCCCAGCCATCCGGCTCATTCGGCACCCAGACCTGACCGTAGTCCGGCGCGTTCTCCCAGCGTCCGTTGGCGTCCAGATCTTCCGACCCGACGTAATACTTGTTGGTGTGGCGCCACGCATCGCGGCCTCGTGGATCATGTGGTCGCGATCGCTATTCCAGCGGTCCCAATCGTCGCGCTCGGGAGCCGGAGTGATCTTGTACTTGCGCATCGGCGCCGGAACCGCGCACCGTCGCCATGTCGCCCTGCTTGACGATCGGCAATGCCCTGCGGAGTTGAGATCTGCGCTTCACCTTTGCGCACGATGATGATCGAGTCGCCATCGGGCCGCACTTCAATGCGGAACACGCCATCCTGATGCGCGGGATGCACCGCTACGTTCGGCGTGTCGATCTCCGGCTCGGCCTCGCTCTCGCCAAACACGGAGTAATTGGCCAAACCTTGACCGATCTGAATCTGAATATATTTCTGCGTGAAGTTCGCGATGTTGGCTTGCGAGTTCGATCCCAGGCGGAGAATGTTGGCGAAATCGAGCTGCACTTCGGCGCGGCCGCCAGCTCCGGTGGAAACTTTGTCGCCGTTCACCACCGGCTGATTCAACACCGCCGCCGACCATGTGCCGGAATCTCCTCGCTGCGTCGAGACGTCGCCATGAATCATGCTGACGCGTCCCACACCCTGATCAATCTTTGCCGGACCTTCGCCCGACGGTCCGCCGGGCTGAGCTTCCTGGCCGAGTTGCGGAGGTTGGCCCGGTTGTTGCGGGGGCTGACCAGGCGGCGGAGGCGGTTGACGGCGGCGTTGAGGCTGTCCCATCTCCATGGGCGCGCTGGGCTGCTCCGAGGGACCGCTCCTTCGTCGGTGGTCTGCGCCTGCACGCTGACGCGAAAACCCCAGCCAGCGCGAGAGTGAAGATTGCCGAACTTGCTATGAATCTGTTTTTCATGACCACCTCTTCCCTGACCTAGCCCACATATAGTTAACCCTAATCCGAATGTTTGACGCGTTATAGTGAAAAGCAACTGCCATGCCAAAACGGGACGACCGGGAATCGACTAACTCATTTGTTTTCAGATGGAAGAGCAGGTTCGCAGGTGAAATGCAGAGCGGAAATCTGGAGCCGGTGGCCGCGATGAGCCAATGTGGTGGTTTTCAGCCGGTAGAGACTCGCCGCCAATACGAGTCACCAAAATTAGTAAAGCCCCGATAGTCAGTCGGGGCTTCGCATGAGATCTCGTACCAGACGCTGATTCTCAACACGTTCAGAATAACTCTGTCGACGGCATTGTCAAGCAATATTCCAATTCGTCGAGTGACCGGCGAAGAGCGAGGGAGTCGAACCCTAGTGGCTGACTAAGCCACTCGACTGTTTGAGAAACAGCGTCCAGTACCCACTGGCAACACTCTCCAGACGCCTGCTTTCTCACGGGTAATTGTATTTGCGGAGAGCAGTGGGCTAACGACAATTTCTCGCTTTCAGGTTGGGACGATCCCGAAATAGGAAGTCGGCTTACGCTTCTTTCTCCCCCTCATCCGCAATCCCAATCTTCGACAGCCGATAGCGCAGCGCATTCCGCGACAGCCCCAGCAACCGCGCCGCCTGACTCTTATTTCCATTCGCGCGCCGCAGCGCTTCGCGAATCATTTCATCCTCCCATTGTTCGAGCGTCATGCCTTCGGGAAGAAATCCGCTCGCGCCGTTCGCCGCCTTCGCCGGACGCACATCCAGATGAATATCCTCCGCCTCAATCACCGTGCCCTTCGCCAGCGCGCACGCCCGCTCGATGATGTTCTGCAACTCGCGCACATTTCCCGGCCAGTGATAGTTCACCAGAATCTGCATCGCCTCCGGCGAAATGCTCTTCACCGGCTTGCCGGAATCTCCGGCAAAGCGCGAGATGAAAAGATTCACCAGGTCCGGAATGTCTTCTTTGCGCTGGCGCAGCGGCGCGATGTCGATGGGCACGACGTTCAAACGATAGTAAAGATCTTCGCGAAACGTTCCCTGCTCCAGCGCTTCGCGCAGATCGCGGTTCGTGGCCGCGATCAGCCGCACGTCCACTTTCACGGTTCGCGTTCCGCCCAGCCGCTCAAACTCGCGCTCCTGCAGCACGCGCAGCAGCTTTACCTGGATCGCCGGCGGCACGTCGCCGATCTCGTCCAGGAACAGCGTTCCCTTGTCCGCCAACTCGAACTTTCCCGGCTTGCTTGCGTTTGCGCCTGTGAACGCGCCCTTCTCATAGCCAAACAGTTCGCTCTCCAGCAGATTTTCCGGAATCGCCGTGCTGTTGATCTTGATGAAAGGCCCCGAAGCCCGCCGCGATTTCTCATGAATCGCGCGCGCGATCAAGTCTTTGCCCACGCCGCTCTCCCCACCCAGCAACACCGTCGAATTCGTAGGCGCCACGCGCTCGACCGTGGCCAGCACTTCCTGCATCTTCGCGCTGCGCGCCACCACATTGGGATGGGCATAGCGCTTGCCCAACGCCTCGCGCAGCGACCGGTTCTCCTCGCGCAGTTTGTGGACGTCCAGTTCCTTGTGGATCACCATGCGCATTTCGCTCAGCGAAAATGGTTTCAGCACATAGTCGCTGGCTCCGGCCTTCATGGCTTCGACCGCGGTCTCGACCGTGCCGAAAGCGGTCATCACCACCACCGGCAATGCCGCATTCTGCCGCTTGATCGCCTGCAGGAATTCCAAGCCATTCATCCCCGGCAGTTTGAGATCCGTCACCACCAGATCAACCGTGTTCTCGCGCAAAAGTTTCAGCCCAGCCTCCGCATCTCCGGCGGAAAGCGTGGTAAAGCCGTCCTCCCCAAGATTCAACTCGAGCAGGCGCCGCATCTTGGCTTCATCTTCGACAATCAGAATTGTTGGCATACGCTCGGCAGTTGCTCGAGCTTCCTCGATCTCAGCCTGAATGCTACACATTGAAACGCAAATCCTTAAGATGCTTGTGCGGTCGCAATCTCGTCACTCGCGGGAAAAAGACGATGAAGCCTGCCCCCTGCAAGCCACTCGCTTCCCTGTCACCTTCGACGCGAATGGTGCCATGATGCCCGTCAACAATCCTTGAGACGATCGACAGCCCCAGTCCCACTCCCGTTTTCTTCGTGGTCACAAACGGATTGAAAATCTGCTCCCGCAGTTCTGCCGGAATTCCCGGCCCGGTGTCTTCGATCCGCACTTCCACTCCGTCCCGGCCCGCGCTGTTCGCCCTTGCCGCCGTCACCCGCAATGTGCCTCCGCCGCTGCCCATCGCATCATAAGCATTCTGAATCAGATTCACGAACGCCTGCTCGCTGAGACTCTCATCCAAGGGAACCAGCGGCAAGTCCGCTTCGTACTGCCGCTCGACGTGCACTGGCGGATCTTCGTCTTTCTGCGCCAATGATCGAGATACCGCTGCAGCGCGCGATCCAGCACCGCCGTAATTTCCTGCGGAATCAGCTCGGCATGCAGCGGCCGGGCAAAATCGAGAAACCGCGTCACCAGCGCGCTCAAACGATTCGTCTCACTCGAGATGTATCCCGCCAGTTCGCTGGCCAGAGGATTCGATTCCCCCAGCTTCTGGTGAAGCATCTCCGCCGATCCTTTGATCACTCCCAGCGGATTGCGAATCTCATGCGCCAGTCCGGCGGACATCTGCCCCAGCGCCGCCAGCCGCTCCGAGCGCCGCGCCTCCTCCTGAGCCTGTTCCAACTTGCGATTGGTTTCGGCCAGCGTCTCCGCCAGTTCCTGGTAGCGTTTGATCTGCCGGCGATTCTCCACCACGAACCGGTTCACCACCATCGCCGCAAGAAAAAAGAAGAGAATACGGATGGCGAGGATTCCGTAACCTTCCGCTTGTCACTTCATATTCCTGCAGCGCAGGATAAAGATACGAACAGTAGGCGGCGGAGGCCAGCGCCGTCCACAACAGCGTCGACCAGCGGACTGAAATATTCCGCCGCCGTCACCGCCGGCAGAAAATAGATCGGCCAATAAGCTGCTGTTGATTCCAATTTCGCCCGTGTGATCGATCAGCAGGTCGCCAGCGCGATCTTGAGCAGAACGATATAAGCCGCGCCGCGCCGCGGAGCCCGCGCCAGCAGCCAGCCTTCGCTGAACTGCACCATTCCAATCGCCAGCAGCATGAGCTGCTTGTGGATCTCCCCCACCGGCGGCAGCACGGCCAGGCCGGCGAGAAACAGCAGCCAGAGAACATCCATCCAGTTGATTACCGGACGCTTCTGTTCGTTCATTGGCTGGCTCATGGCAGGATCCGGAAAAACAACGCGCCGGGAGCGGGCTCGTTCCCGGCTTCCCGGCGCTATTGTGATCTCGCTAACTTCACTTCGGTCCGCTGGCACGTTGCGCCGCATGCGAACCTATCAGACCGCACGCGACCAGTTCGCGTCAATGTCCTTTCTTAGGCGCGGGCGCGCTCTCCGGCTTCGGCGCGGGCGGATGCGCGAAGTCTGCTGCCGTTGCGGCGACGGCGACGCAGGCTTCGGCTGCTGTTCGCTCGTCGCTTGAACTGGCTGTACCGGCTTCGCCGACGGATGCGATCACTGCGGTGCTGGCGCGGCGCACCTGGCTGAGCCGGGCGCGATGCGTACGATTGCGCGCTCTGATTCCCTGGGCTCTGCTTGGCCTCGTCTGCGGCTCTGGCTCCGGAGTCCCTTGCTCTTCCCACACGCGAGGCTGCGGTTTCGCCGGGCTGCCTTCCGCCTCGGTCTGCCCGAACGTACGGAAGCCGGTCTGTGTCTGCGATTGCGTCGTGTCGCGTCACCGGACACCGGCCGCCCCGGCGCCTGCTGCCGCACCAACGATTGGCTGAGTCGAGTTCAGAGTGTCCGTCCAGCCTGCGCTTGCCTGCTGATCGAACGACCGCGGCATGGGAGCCGGCGTCCGCAGCGCCACTACCGGGCGGCTCGTCACCGCCGCTGGCGGCTTGTTTGCCACCGGCCTTGCCCGCACCCAACACGCTGGCTCCGAGCCGGCTCAACCGCAAGCGCGTTCGACACCGGCGCCGCCGCAAGTTCTCTCTGACGGAACCGACACCACATTTCGCGCCACGGACCGGCGCATTCACGAACGTATCGCGCGAAACCACCGTCACGCCTCCGCTCACATTCCGGTTCGCATAAGTGACGTTGTTGACAGTCTCCGGTTCACGACCACTGTGTTGTAGACATTGGTGACTCTGCGTGACATTCACCGCCGTGTTGGTGATGTTCACGCTGTTTACGTAGACGCGGCTCACGCGATAACCGGGAATAAATACTTCTCCCGGAGCCAGCGGGAACCATCGCCACTCCCACGCCGAGCCGAGAAATGAAATCCTGGCCCACCGCCAACCCAGCCACCAGCGCGGGAGCGTAGACCGGCCGCACCATGCTCGGTCCCGGAACCCACACCCAGCCGGTGCCGGCAAAAGCCCAGCGTCCATAGTGGAAGGGTGCAAATCCCCAGGGCTCATCCTCGACCCACGTCCAGCCCCACGGCGCGACCCAAGTCCAGTTTCCGAAGCGATACGGCGCCCATCCCGGCACCAGGGCTGTCGGCCGCCAGACCATGCCGTAGTCGGCCACATAGCTCCAGTCGCCATACTGATCGAGATCTTCGTATCCGGTCATGTCGCGCGAAACGTAATTTGCCGAATCGGACCGATCTTCGTTCTGGTCGCGATCCAGCGCCCAGCTATCGAATCCATCTTGATTGGGAATTTCTCCGGCGCTGTAGTTCAGTTGATCGTCCCGTCGCCGGTAAATGTGGCGTACTGATTCGCCACAACGCTGTAGGTAGTTACCGCCGCCGGTGACCTCGCCGCGTCCGCGCCACACCGTCACTTCGGTTCGGTTGCCGTCCGGATCCACATCCATGCGGTAATCCCCGGGCTGCGTGACCACGAACGCCACGTTCGGTGTGTCGATTTCATAGGAGTCCTCGTCGTCCACGTGCCGGACCTTCACAATCAGCGATCCCTGCACCAGACGAATCTGCGCCGCCCGGTCACTCACCTCGAGCAACGTGATCCCAGTCTTAGGACCCAGGCGGAGCGCGGTCGATCCAATGTGCACTTCCGCGCGCGAATTTTCATCCGCCCAAAGATTGTCGCCCGTCACCAACGGACGATTGAGCACGGCAGTGACCCAGTCGTTCTCTCCGCCGGGCTGAAACGACACCGATCCCTCCATGTAATTCAGCCGGGCTACGCGGCTCGGAGGATCTTGCTGGTCGGCATTTTGCGCGTCATTTTGTGAGCTTGGATTGCGAGTTCTGGGAGGGTTGCGCATCAGGAACCACTTGCGCATCCTGCGCCATTGCCCCGAGCGGCTGCAACAGGAATGCCAAACCCACCAGCACCAGTGCCCAGCCCACGACTGCCTTATTCTCTTCATAAGCTCCCCAATGGATTCCGAGCGCGTTTGCCACGATCGTATCCATACCTCTATAAACACAACAGATACCTTTAGTTTCCTGGTTGGGATGGTCTTTTGGGCCAGGGTTGGCCGAGATCAGGCAGGGTGACAAGTCTGGTTTCGAAAGTAACTTCAGTGGGTTACTGCGCGGCTTCGGCGAGATCTCATCCAGCGTAAGATTCAGTTCCAGCACGTTGACCCGCGGCTCGCCGAGAAATCCAAACTGCCGCGACTCCGTATGCTGGCGAACCGCTTCGCGGACCACATCTTCGCGTCAGGCCACGTTCTTTGGCGATGCGCGGCACCTGAAATTCCGCCGCCTCCGGCGAGATATCGGGATCAAGGCCCGAACCCGAGGTCGTCAGCAAATCCATTGGAATCTCCGCTCCAGGATTCTCCTCTTGCAATCGGTCCGCATCCGCCTGCACCCGCGCGATGAGAGATTGATTGGTTGGTCCGAGATTCGATCCGCCGGAATTGCCGGCATCATAGCCTGTTCCGGCGCTGGACGGACGCGAGTGGAAATAGCCTGGCGAAGAGAATGACTGACCAATCAATCGCGATCCCACGACCTTGCCATTCCGCGTGACCAACTCTCCGTTCGCCTGCTTCGGAAACAAAACCTGCGCCAGCCCGGTAATCACGAGGGGAAAAAGCAGGCCAAACAATATCGTCGTCACCAGGGTCATGAGTACGGCGGTGATCAGATTCTTCTTCATAATTGCCTCTACGCCAATCGTCTCTATGCCAGTCGTCTCTAAGCCAGCCCCGCCCGCACAATGAGCAAGTCGATCAGCTTGATCCCGATAAACGGCACGATCACGCCGCCCAAGCCGTATACCAGCAGATTGCGGCGCAGCAGGATGGCCGCTCCCTGCGGAACATATTTCACGCCGCGCAGCGCCAGCGGAATCAGCGCCACGATGATCAGCGCATTAAAGATGACCGCCGACAAGATCGCCGACTGCGGCGTCGCCAGATGCATCACGTTGAGCGCCTGCAGAACCGGAAACGTCCCGGCAAACATTGCCGGGATAATCGCGAAATACTTGGCCACGTCATTCGCAATCGAGAAGGTCGTCAGCGCGCCCCGCGTCATCAGCAACTGCTTGCCGATTTCCACGATCTCAATCAGCTTCGTGGGATTCGAATCCAGATCCACCATGTTTCCGGCTTCCTTCGCCGCCTGCGTGCCGGTATTCATGGCGACGCCCACGTCGGCCTGCGCCAGCGCCGGCGCATCATTCGTGCCGTCGCCGGTCATCGCAACGAGCTTTCCCTGTCCTTGTTCGCGGCGGATCAAGTCCAGCTTGTCTTTCGGCGTTGCCTGCGCCAGGAAGTCGTCCACGCCCGCTTCGCTCGCAATCGCCGCCGCGGTCAGCGGATTATCCCCCGTGATCATCACTGTCTTGATTCCCATCGCGCGCAGTTGATCAAAACGCTGCCGCATGCCGCCCTTCACAATATCTTTTAGTTGAATCACTCCCAGCGCCCGGCCATTCTCGGCCACCACGAGCGGCGTTCCTCCGGAGCGGGAGATCGCTTCCACCGAGGCGCGCACTTCCGCGGGAAGCGAACTGCCCTGATCTTCGAGATATTTCGCAACTGCATCGGTCGCGCCTTTGCGGATGGCGCGTCCATCCAGATTCACGCCTGACATGCGAGTCATCGCGCTGAAGGGAATGAACTCGGCGTCATGCGAACTCATTTCACGCCCGCGCAGTCCGTACTTTTCCTTCGCCAACACCACAATCGAGCGTCCCTCGGGAGTTTCGTCAGCCAGCGAAGAGAGTTGTGCCGAATCGGCGAGCATCGCTTCGGTCACGCCGGGCGCGGTTAAGAATTCAGTCGCCTGGCGGTTGCCGAGCGTGATGGTTCCGGTCTTGTCGAGCAGCAAGGTATTCACGTCACCGGCGGCTTCCACGGCGCGTCCTGACATCGCGAGCACGTTGTGCTGCACCAGTCGATCCATGCCTGCGATGCCGATCGCCGAAAGCAATCCGCCGATCGTGGTCGGAATCAGGCACACCAATAAGGAAACCAGCACGAATACCGTCTGCGGGGCGCCCGCATAAATGGCGAAGGGCTGCAGCGTGACCACCGCCAGCAGAAACACGATCGTCAGCCCGGCCAGCAGGATGTTCAGCGCAATTTCGTTCGGCGTCTTCTGCCGCTCCGCGCCTTCGACCAGCGCGATCATGCGATCGAGAAAAGTCTCGCCGGGATTCGACGTGATCTTCACCTTCACCCAGTCCGAAAGCACGCGTGTTCCGCCGGTCACCGCGGAGCGGTCGCCGCCGGCTTCGCGAATCACGGGCGCAGATTCTCCCGTAATCGCCGACTCGTCCACCGACGCCACGCCTTCCACAATCTCGCCGTCGCCGGGAACAAACTCGCCGGCCTCCACCAGCACCATGTCTCCCGAGCGCAATTTCGATCCTGGCACCGTTTCCGTTTTCCCGTCGGGAAGCAGGCGGTTCGCCATGGTCTCGGCCTTTGCGCGCCGCAGAGCATCGGCCTGCGCCTTGCCGCGGCCTTCCGCCATGGCTTCGGCAAAATTGGCGAACAGCACCGTGAACCAAAGCCAGAGTGTGATCTGCAGATTGAATCCGAACCCAGGCTGCCCGCGCATTCGCTCCAGAATGAGCAGTACCGTGGTCACTACGCTGCCCACCTCCACCACGAACATCACCGGATTGCGCATCATGGTCACGGGATGCAGCTTGACCATCGAATCCCACGCCGCGCGGCGCACGATCTTCATGTCCCACAAACTGCGTTTTGATTTCTTGCTCGCCATGTTTTCCTAGAAAGCCGGCTAGAACGTTTTGCCCGCCGTCATCAACAGGTGTTCGAGAACTGGCCCCAGACTCAGCGCCGGGAAAAATGTCAGCGCGCCCACGATCACCACCACGCCGATCAGCAGAACCGTAAACAGCGGACCAGTCACCGGGAAAGTGCCCAGCGTTGCCGGAGTCTGCTTCTTGCCCACCAGATTGCCGGCAATCGCCAGCACCGGCAGAACCATCATGAAACGCCCCAGCAGCATGGCGATGCCCATCGACGTGTTGTACCAGAGCGTATTTCCGTTGATTCCGTTGAACCCGGAGCCGTTGTTGGCCACGGCGGAGGTGAAGGCATAGAGCACCTGGGTAAATCCGTGCGGCCCGGGATTCGATATGGAGGAAGTGCCGAAGCTGTACAAAACTGAAATCGCCGTGAATACCAAAATCACCAGCGGAAAGATCAGCACCACCAGCATCGCCATCTTCACGTCGTAGGCTTCGATCTTTTTCCCCAAGTACTCCGGCGTGCGGCCCACCATCAATCCCGCAATGAAGACGGAGAGAATGACGAAGACCAGCATTCCGTACATCCCCGCACCGACTCCGCCGAAGATCACTTCACTCAGCATGAGGTTGATCAACGGAACCATTCCGCCGAGCGGCGTGAACGAATCGTGCATCGAGTTGACTGCGCCGCAACTCGTGTCAGTAGTAACGGTGGCGAATAATACCGAGTTCGCCACACCGAACCGCACCTCTTTCCCTTCGAGATTGCCGGCAGCCTGCGGAGTGGACGCTGGGCGCTGCAAGCCATGCTGCGCCGCAGCCGTTACTAAGGGATTCCCCCGCGCCTCCGCCCAATATGCCGTGCTCACTCCGGCCAGAAACAGCAGAGCCATCGCCGCCCATACGGCCCATCCATGCCGGGGCGAGCCTGTCATTTTTCCCAGCGTGTAAGTCAATGCGGAAGGAATGGCGAGGATGCAGAACATCTCGAGAAAGTTCGTGAATGGTGTGGGATTCTCGAAGGGATGGGCGCTGTTGGCGTTAAAGAAGCCTCCACCATTCGTCCCCAGTTCCTTGATAATTTCCTGCGACGCCGTCGGCCCCTGCGCGATCACTTGCTGGCTCACCGTCTGCATGACGGGCTTGCCGTCAGGTCCGTTCACGGGTTTGCCATCTGCGCCCAATTGCGGGGTCTGGTAGGGATCAACCAGTTGCACGGTGTCATAGGGTTTCAGGTTCTGCACCACGCCCTGCGACACCAGCACCAGCGCGCCCACCAGACACAGCGGAGCCAGAATCCACAATGTGCCGCGAACCATGTCGACCCAGAAGTTGCCGATGGTCTTCTGCTCGCGCCGCGCGATGCCGCGGATGAATGCGATAGCCAGCGCCATTCCGGCCGCCGCCGAGACCCAGTTGTGATACGCCAGACCGACCATCTGCGTCAGGTAGCTCATGGTGGTCTCGGGCGAATAGTTCTGCCAGTTCGTGTTCGTGGTGAACGAAGCCGCGGTGTTGAACGCCAAGGCTGGAGGCACTCCCGCCAGCTTCTGCGGATTTCCGGGCAGCCACAACTGACACCGCTCCAGCGCATAGAGCAAGATCATGGAAACGCCGCTGAACAAGAGCAGCGACAGCGCGTATTCTTTCCAGTCCATCTCGTGGTTTTCGTCCACGCCGGTAAGCCGGTAAAGGATTCGTTCCACCGGCCGCAATCCCGGATCAAGCCAGGTGCGCTCGCGCCCGAACACCCGCGCCATGAACCCGCCCAGCGGCTTAGTGACCAGCAACACCACCAGCAAAAGAAAAAGGATTTGCAGCCATCCGTTTGCTGTCATCAGAATTTCTCCGGCCGCAGCATGGCGTAGACGAGATACACCAGCAGACCCGCGCAAATGATCAGCATGATGATCGGTTCAGAATTCATATCCTCCTCAACGCACTCGCTCGCAGAAAACTACATAAGCGAGCGCCACAGCAAAGAATAGAATTGTCACCGCAAGAAAAATCACGTCTTGCATCGCAAAATCCTTCCGCTAACTAGCTTGCAACCAAGCTAGAACTTGACCAGTATAGCCATGTCGATGAACTGCTCGTCCCGGCGCAGGTCAGGGAACCACACGCTGCTGGTGCTGCCCGGGCTGCCGCAGGCCGTTTCTGCAGCGATGAGGCTCTCTTGCATGGACGAATTCCCGTTCAAGCAGGCAAAGAATTGAGGATAGCCGTTATTGGTATAAGGCACTCCCCCCGAACCCGGCGGCGTCATCCCGCCGCGACCCGTCCAGTACGGCACGCTGGCATGGCGATAGTCGTACTCCCAGCGGAACGTGATGTACTGCTTGGGCATGTAGTCGAACGTAATCGACGAGTCCCAGGCCTTAAAGGGGTCCGACGGATTACCGGTAAAGTACGGAGCATTGATCGCCGCCGACTCCGCCGTCTCTCCGTTGATGGGAGGGGCCAGAACCAGATAGCGTCCGGGGTTGTTGATCTGGCCGCCGCCGACCGTCAATCCGTAATGGTCTTTCTTGAACCAGAAGCGGTTGTACAGCATGTAGCCGATGAAGCTCTGCTTGGGATTGATGCCTGCAGCAAAACTTTCGTCCGCGGAAGTGGCTCCGACCGAATTCCGATCTTTGGTATTACCGTGACAGCCCACGCCCTGCAGATATACGCCTGCCGTCGTGGTCGTGCTCGGGCCAAATTCGCAGCCCATATCGCCGGTGAAGGAGAACGCCATCTTGTCGAGACGTTTTTCCGGTTGATCGTAATACTTGATCTCGATGCTGTCGTCGGTGTGGATACGGCCGCGGTTCGGGATGTAAAGGTCATCGTGACCCAAGCCGTAATTGTTGGAAATGACGTTCACCCATGGTCGTCGGCGTCCACTTAATCTGCCCGCCCAGACCTTTCCGCGAGTTGGCCGACCCATAGGATTGCCATCCATTGATGAGCCAGGGCTCGATCTTCAGGTGAGGATTGGGGAAAATCTGAACTCTCAGGCCGTTGAAGAACCACGGAGTGTTCGAGGAAACATACGAGGGCTGATAGGCCCAGTTATCGAAGTTGTAGTAGCTGAACAAGCCAATGTAGGAAAGGAAAATGCCGGCGTCGACGTTGATCCCGTTCAGCGCATTGATGTGGTAACCGCCGTAGGCCTCGGCCAAGTAGCGATAGGCGGTGTCGAGATCCCATTGGCCCTTTGCGGGACTGGGGTCATTGCGCGGCGTGGTTGCGGAATACATGCCGAACTGCGTCATGAAGCGGGCGCGAACGTTGTCGTAGTGAAAGTCTCCGCCCAGGCCCAACTGCTCTAGCTGGATTTCGTTCGAACGAAATATTTCGCTCGATCCGCTGATCGTGTTGTCTACCGGTCTGTTGAAGTCGTACGTATAGGTAACATCGGCGCGGATCTCCGGGGTGAAGAACTTGGAATCGAAAGCCGCTTCTTTGGTGCGCGGATTGCCGTTCAGCCAGGTCCAGTCCCAGTCGGAAAAAGGATCGATCTTTTCTTTTTTCGCGGGCACGGTTTCGGAAGCTTGACTCGGAGATGATTGACTTGAGGAAGAAAGGCTCGCGGGCTGTGCCAACCGGCCTGTCATGCCTGCGGTTACAGGGGCACTGGCGGCTGCGGCGGTTGGGCTGCCAAGGTTCGCCGCCGTCACGGTGGGGACGTTTGGCCCGGGACCGGTCCTTACGGGCTCCGGCGACGCTTCACTGCGATTATTCGAGGGCGCAGCACTGGAAGACGCACTGGTCTTTTGCTGCTCAACTTCGGCTCGCAAGCGCTCAACCTCAGCTCGCAGCTCTCTCAACTCATCCCGCATCTCCTGCTGTTCCGATTGCGCAGCCACGCTAGGGCCGGGGTTCGCGGAAGCCGTCGTCGCGGCGTGCGTGGACTGCGCGCCAGCCCAAGCGCTCAGAAACAGGACGAACGTCGAGAGCGATAAGACCTGAGGTGCGTTTTTCCTTAGCATAATATTCGTTCTCCAATAATTCGCGGCGGTACTCGCCGCGGTCACTTTCTGTCGCGCGGCCATCGTCATCAAAATAGATGCCGCTCAGAACTCTTAGGGGTTCATCTTTCTCCGGTTTCCTGTCAACCGTCACGACCCGGTAGCGGACCGTGGGCGCACCCTCACGCAGCAAGGCCGCGAGGAACCTGAGCATGAACGCGACTCCGGCCAAGCCGATGCCTGCAACCACCCACGCTGCCACATACTCTTGCTTTCCGCGCCTTTGCGCAGACCTCCCACGCAAACGTTTTAGTGGATCATCTGAGGTGTAAGGGTGGTTTAAGGAATTTCTAAGGAATTCGTAAAGGTGCAGCGCTCAGCGGCGGAAATCCCCTCACTTCCCGACGCTAGTGAAATGGCTCACACGCAGTTTTGATTGCGTCAGTTCCCTAACGTCGAGCTCTCCATTCTTCGCCCTATCCAGTCTGTCGAACTCCCCTTCCATGAACTTCATCCACTCTTGCTTGGAGATCTTGCCGCTCTTGTCGGTGTCGATGAGGAGAAGCAATTCCCTGGCATGTTCCTCTGCGAGCGCCAGTTTATCTTGCGGCTTTGGAGCGGCTGCCTTGGTTTGCGCCAAGGCAGGCGCAAGCACTCCCAAGGTCGCGATTAGTACCGCGATCACCACCATTCGTGTGACGTTTGTTCGACTCGACATGACTCACTCCGCAGGACGCTTGTTCGATACAACAAGACGACAACTGGGCCGCCCGCTGGATCGGGCGCGATTTGTTTGTCGAGCAGCCAGTCAACCGCGGACGCTTAGCAGCCCCATTCTGCTTCGCCCGGCTGCGCAAAATACTCTCGCGACTTTGCACGGTCGCTGGTCATCGATTCCAGTTCAAGCATTGCAAGGCGCGCTGCAGCCACTAACCGGTTTTTTTCCTGCGGGGCAATTTCTTTCCAAGAACTGCGGCCTTCACTGCCTTTACCGGACAGGTCCGGCGTAAGCGCCTGGTGATAGTGATAGAGAAGCTCTGCCAACCGTTCCGGTGCTACCTCATGAATCCACATAAAATTCACTCCCAATCTCCCCAGTTCGTCCGGGCCGTCTTTCGGCCACAACCATTGGACACGGAAGCGCAGAAAAGCCGAATAAAGGCTCCATAAAATGTTCATAAAGACTTAAGGAAAATGACAGGCGGGACTTAGGCCCCAGGTTCAAACCGGTACCCCACCCAGGGTTCGGTGAGAAGATATTTCGGCGAGGAGGGATCAGTTTCGATCTTCTTGCGCAACTGCCCAACAAAGACGCGCAAGTATTCCGGCTGTTCGACGCTATTGGCGCCCCAGATCGCAGCCAGCAGCGTTCTGTGCGTCACCACTTTGCCGGGACGACGCGCCAGATACAGCAGCAGGTCGAATTCCTTGGGCGTGAGATGAACCTCGCGTCCCGCGACTTTGACCGACCGAGCATCCAAGTCGATGGAAAAGTCTCCGGCGGTAATCGCGCCGGGCTGTTCCTCGGCCGCCGGTGTCCGCCGCAACTGCGCCCGGATTCGCGCCAGCAATTCATTCATGCTGAACGGTTTGGTAACGTAATCATCGGCGCCGGCATCCAACGCCTCCACCTTCGCGCGATCCTGCCCCCGAACGGAAAGCACGATAATCGGCACTTGCGACATCTGCCGTACTTGCCGGCACAGGCCTACACCGTCGAGATTCGGCATGGCCAGGTCCGTCACTACCACGTGCGGCGTCCAGTTCTTCATGAGCTCGAGCGCCATCTCCCCATCATTGGCGACGCGGATGTCATAGCCCTGCGCCGAAAGCGTAGTGCGCAGCACGCGCGTGATCTGCGGCTCGTCGTCCACCACCAGGATCCGGCGGTGGTCGTTCGTCATCTTCCTGTCGTCATTCATTACTCGTCAATCTTCTTCTCGTCGATCCGGCTCACCGCATTTCCTGGGTCACAATGTGTACATCCACCGAGGGACTTTCGCGCAGAAACTTGTGAATGGCCGATAGATAGAAATATCTCTTCCACCCCTTGGTCGCCGACCGCCCGAAAACGACTTGCGTAATGTGATTCTCGCGCACAAACTCGGCGACCTTTTTCGCGACAATCTTGCCCTCGCTCTTCACCACTTTCGCTCCTACGCTCTCGGCGAACCGGATATTGTCCGCCAGCGTGCGCTGGTTCTCATCGCTCTCGTCCGCACCGGTATCCACGTAGAACGCATACAGATCACCATCCATGGCCTGGGCCATACGCGCCCCCCGCGCGATCAAATACTGCGCCGCGGGATTCGAGCTGAAGCACACCGCAATCCGCTCCCGCACCTGCAGCAGTTGGCCATCTTCATTCTTCAGTTCCGAAAGCGTGCGATCGACCGCCTGCGTCACCTGCCGCAGGGCCAACTCGCGCAGCGCCACCAGGTTTGTATTGCGGAAGAAATTTGCCAGGGCGCGCTCCACGCGCTCCAGCGGATAAATGTCTCCGCGCTTCATGCGCGTCTGCAGCGCCTGTGGAGTAAGATCCGCCATCACAATTTCGCCCGCGCGGCGAATCACCCAGTCCGGCACCGTCTCCCGCACCTGCACCCCGGTGAGGCTGCGGATCGTCGGCGACAGGCTCTCGATGTGCTGTACATTCAGCGTGGAAAGAACGTCGATCCCGGCATCGAGCAGTTCAAATACATCCTCATAGCGCTTCGCATGCTTGCTGCCTTCAATGTTGGTGTGGGCCAGTTCGTCCACGAGCACAACGTGGGGCTTGCGCGCCAGGATGGCGTCCACATCCATCTCTTCAAAAATGGTTGACTTGTATTCCAGCTTCTTCCGAGGAACCGATTCCAGGCGCGACGAAAGCTCTACGATCGGTTTGCGCCCGTGAGTCTCCACTATGCCGATCACGACTTCTTCGCCGCGGCTCGCCCTGCGCACGCCTTCACTCAGCATGGCGTAAGTCTTGCCCACACCTGGAGCGTAGCCCAGAAACAGCTTGAACACCGCCGGCCGCTGGGTGGTGTCCACTTCCCTGAGCCATTCTTCAGGACTCTTAGGCATCGCGGCTATTCTCCACGCTGGAGCAGAAATTGTCGAATCTGGACGAAGGCGTGTTTCAAGGTTTCATAGTTTCGAGGTTTCGCGACCGTCGCCGCCCTGAAACCTTGCAACTTTGAAACTTTGAAACCTTGATTCCGGTTACAATCGTGCGCGTGAAAGCCCGCTGGCCACAGCGCCTGCTCCGCTACGCCGCCTGCCTTGCGGCCACCGAACTCGTGGTTCAGGTTTACCGGCGCGTGATCCACGTAAACCCCACGACCGTTGCTCTCACGTTCCTGCTAATGGTGCTCTGGGTGGCGGCCTACTGGGGATTTCGTTTCTCCGTCTTTCTTGCGCTGATCGCCACGCTCGCCTTCAATTATTATTTTCTGCCACCCATCGGAACATTAACCGTCGCCGATCCGCAGAACTGGGTTGCGTTGTTCGCTTTCCTGGTGACTGCGGGAATCGCCAGCCAGCTCGCCGACCGCGCGCGCCGGCAGACAGCAGACGCCAATCAGCGCCGCCGCGACGTGGAGCGTCTTTACGCCTTCAGCCAGCGCCTGCTCGCCACCGACAACGTAGCCGAACTGCTGAATGCGATCCCCGCTTACGTATGTGACGGATTCGGTGCCAAGGCCGCCGCCATCTACCTGCTCAGCTCGCAGCAGGTCTACCGCACCGACCCCAACGCAACTTCGCTTGCCCTTCAGGATCTTCAAATCGTCAGCTCACGCGGCGAGCCGGTCATCGATTCCCAGCGCGGAATCTCTCTCACTCCCTTGCATCTGGGGACACGCACCACTGGAGCCGTGGGCATTGCCGGACCAGCGCTCTCGCGAGCCACTCTGGAAGCTCTCGGCAGTATGATCGGCATCGCGATTGAACGCGCCGGGGCCATGGAAAAACTCTCCCAGACTGAAGCCGCGCACCAAAGCGAGAATCTGCGCGCCGTCCTGCTCGATTCAGTGACTCACGAGCTGCGCACACCCCTTACCGGCATCAAGGCCGCAGTCACCGGTCTGCTCTCGGAATACAACCTCAACGAGGCGCAACGCCGCGAGCTCCTCACTGTGATCAATGAGGAAACCGATCGCCTCGACCGTCTGGTGGGCGAAGCCACGGAAATGGCCCAGCTCGACGCGCACAAAGTCGAGCTGCATATGGCCCCAGTCGACATCGCTTCAGTAATCGACTCCGCTGTGGAAGAATCGAGGACGTTCATAGGCCTGCATCCGCTCGAAGTCCACGTGGCTCCGTCGCTACCCAAGGTGCGGGTGGATTCCGATCGCATTGCAGAGGTACTGAAGCAGTTGCTGGAAAATGCCGCCAAATATTCTCCGCCGACCGCGCCGATCACGATTACCGCTGAGCGAAAAGGAGACCGAATCGTCACCAGCGTCACCGATCACGGACACGGCATCGATGACTTCGAGCAGTCGCTGGTTTTTGATAAGTTCTACCGCGGTCGAGACCAGCGCTATAGCGTGCAAGGCACGGGCATGGGACTGGCCATCGCCAAGGCCATCGTGGAAGCCCACAACGGAGTTGTCGGGGTCACCAGCCAACTCGGCCGGGGCTCGGTTTTTTCATTCGACCTACCCGCGGCCTGAGCGGACAAGGATCAATTCTTCAGTTTCGGGCGTTCGCAAGTATCCACAATTTTTGTCGGATCGATCGCATCCTTATCGACTTGCTCTTCCAGAATCTTCCCGTCTTTCCCGATCAGAAAGTTTACCCGGCGCGCGGCTTTGTATTTGTCGACGTAAATTCCATATTCGCGCGTGACGTCTCCGCCCCAGTCACTCAGCAGGGGAAACGTAACTTCAATTTGGTCGGCGAATGCTTTGTCGGCGAATGCGCTATCCATGCTCACACCCAGGACCTGGGTGTCGGCAGCTTCCAGCCTTTGCAAGTCTTGCTGGAGGGCCTTCATCTGCTTCGTTCAACCCCCGGTAAAGGCAAAAATGAAAAATGCCACCACCACGTTCTTCTTCCCGCGGTACTGGCTCAAGGAGACGGCCTTCAGATCGTTGCCGTCGAAATATTTCAGAGTAAAATCCGGCGCCACGTCGCCAACTTTGGGCATGGCGATCGACCCGCCCTCAGGTTGTTTGCTTTGTGCCGCTGCCGGGGCTGCGCTCGCGATGGCCAGCGCGCCCGCAAGCAGCATGGCTGCCCACATGTTAGGTAGTTTCTGCTGCATTACGAACCTCCTGCCGAATCATAGCCTACTTCGAAGCGGAGGCGCTGTTGGGTGGACCATGCATCGTCGCGATGCTGATCAGTATCTGTCCTTGCACCTCCCGCATTGCCGAAAGTAAGCGCAACCAGTAAATTCAAGACAGACGTTGGTTACACCGACCGACGATCATTCGATGCCGCTTGCCACGCTGAACGATATCTTCTTCGCTGCGACCGAGCGCAATCTCGACCGTGCCATGCTCTACAGGGAGGCGGGAAAGTGGCTGCCCATCTCCTCTTCGGACTTCCGCCGCAACGTCGCTGGAACCGTTCGCGCCCTGCAGAGGTGGGGCATCCAAAAAGGCGACCGGGTCGCCATTCTCAGCGAGAACCGGCCCGAATGGTCGACGGCCGACTTCGCCGTCCTGCTACTCGGAGCCGTCACTGTTCCTGTTTACTCCACGCTAACCCCGGAACAAACCGCTTACACCCTGCGCGACTCCGGAGCCAGCATTGTATTCGTTTCTACCGAAAATCAACTGCGCAAGATCCAGACGATTTTCAGCCAGATGCAAATCAAGAGAATCGTAGTCATGGATCACGTCGAAATCCCCGATAATCTGCCTGTTCCGGGCGCGCTTATGGATCAGTTCATGAGCCAGGGCCCCACGGGCATGGATCCCCAAACCGTATCGATCGCGCGCTCCATCAAGCCCGACGACCTCGCTACCATCATCTACACCTCGGGCACGACCGGAACCTCCAAGGGCGCGATGCTGACCCACGGCAACATCGCGTCGAACATCAATTGCTCTTTGCTGGGCTTCAATATGCACCCTGGGCTAATCAGCATTTCGTTTCTTCCCCTTTCGCACGTCACGGCTCGCCATGTGGATTTCTCCATGCTTTACCACGGCGTAACTCTCGCCTACTGTCCCTTCATGGAGAACCTTAACGAAACCTTCCTCGAAGTACGTCCCTCGTTGTGCGTGTCCGTGCCCAGAGTCTATGAAAAGATCTACGCCAAGACCGAAGCGAAGGCTCGCGGGTTCGCCAAGCGCGCCATGTACCGCTGGGCGTTGTCGGTGGGCCGCGCCAACAAAGCTGCAATTCTTGCCGGACGAATCCCCACTGCGGCCAGCTGGAAACTGGCCAACCGGCTGATCTTCTCGAAAATCCGTGAAGGTCTCGGAGGCCAGGTCGAAACTTTCATCTCCGGAGGCGCGCCTCTGGGCCGCGAACTAGCCGAATGGTTCGCGACCGTTGGCATCCGCATTCATGAAGGCTACGGCTTAACCGAAACTTCCCCGGTGATCGCTGTCAACACGCCTGTGAACCATCGCATCGGCACGGTCGGCAAAATCCTTCCCAACCTCGAAGTTCGCATCGCCGAGGACGGAGAGATTCTGGTGCGCGGGCCGTCCGTGTTCAAGGGATACTGGAATCGTCCCGAAGAAACCCAAAACGCCTTTCAGGATGGCTGGTTCAAGACCGGAGACATTGGCCAGGTCGATGCCGATGGGTATCTCTCCGTCACCGACCGCAAGAAAGAGCTCATCAAAACCTCGGGCGGTAAGTTCATCGCTCCACAACCCATCGAAAATTCCCTGAAGCTCAATCCTCTGGTCGGAACTGCCGCTATCATCGGCGACAAGCACAAGTTTGCCTTCGTGATCGTCTCCCCCAACTTCCCGATGCTCGAAGACTGGGCTCGTACCAACGACGTCGTTTTTTCCTCGCGCGCTGAACTGGTCGCAAATTCGAAGGTCCAGGCGCTTTATGAGGGGATTGTGGAAGAGGTAAACCAGAATCTCGCGCGATTCGAAAAGCTCAAACGCGTCTTGCTAGTGTCAGAAGAATTCACCACCGAGAATGGCGCTTTGACCCCTACACTAAAACTGCGCCGCCGCATCATCGAAGAACGCTATCGCCGCCAGATCGAAGAACTCTATGCCCAGGCGGAAGCCCAAACCACTCCGTAGCGGATTCGTCATTCCGACGCAGCCGCCCAACCATCGATGTTCCTCCCCACCCGGTTTTGATTACAATGTACCCATGACCGATCCTCTAGTCATCGCCGGCCGTTCCTTCCGGTCCCGACTGATCGTCGGCACGGGAAAATACAAATCCTTCCAGGAAACTGCCCGTGCACTCGAAGCCAGTGGCGCCGAGATGGTTACGGTAGCCGTACGTCGCGTCAATCTTGACCGCAGCAAGGAGTCCCTGCTCGATTACATCGACTCAAAGAAATATTTTCTCCTGCCCAATACCGCCGGCTGCTACAACGCCGACGAAGCCATCCGCGCCGCGCGGCTGGGCCGCGAGGTCGGCCTTTCGGACTGGGTGAAACTGGAAGTGATTGGGGATCAGGCCACACTCTACCCGGACGTGCAAGCGACGCTCGAAGCCACGCGCGTGCTGGTGAGTGAGGGCTTCACGGTTTTGCCTTACACCTCCGACGACATCGTCTACGCCAAACGTCTGGTGGAGGCTGGTGCGGCCGCCGTGATGCCGCTCGGCGCGCCCATCGGCAGTGGTATGGGCATTCAGAACCAGGCCCACATTCGAATCCTGCGCGAAATGATCACCGGCGTGCCGCTGATTGTGGACGCAGGGGTGGGCACCGCTTCCGATGCCGCCATCGCGATGGAACTCGGTGCCGACGCCGTCCTCATGAATACCGGCATCGCCAACGCGCAAGATCCCGTGCTGATGGCCGAAGCGATGCATCATGCCGTGCTAGCCGGACGCCAAGCCTACCTCTCAGGCCGTATGCCGAAGAAACTCTACGCCACAGCCAGTTCCCCGCTCGAAGGGGTGGTCCGCTAAACTCAAAAACGAAGAGGGGCGGCCGCAGCCGCCCCTCTCTCGGGCAAGTCTCTCTGCCGAATCTCTGTCAGATCATCTTCACACTTTGCACGTGAATGGAATCCGCGGTCTCGCTACCGGTCACGGCGACGTGGTGTCCGACATGGTCCTTAAGCGCATCCGGGTTGTCTACTTTCAGAACCTTCTGGTCCTTGTCGGTCACGATTACCATATCTGCGCCCGCAGCCAGGCATTTCTTGGTGCAAGCCTCAGCCCCGGCGTTCGCGCCCTTGGCGCCGCATTTGCTGTCACTCACCCAGCCGTTGACCGTGGCGCTCTTCCCCATATCATCAAACGCCAAGGCCGACAGGGCAAACACGAAACAGATCGCAAGACAAAGCGATAATACTTTTCTCATGGCCGGTATCTCTCCTTTGATATTCCGCTTGCGGCCCAGCCGCAGGTTATGGAAGAAATTCTAATCGCAAGGCCGGCAGCAATTCAACGCACCGGTCATCGATTAACGTCCCGAACTATACCACAGGGGAATTTGTCGATTGTCACGTGCTTGTAAACTGCGCTGGACCATCGGAGTCCTGCACGCAACAACTTATTTCTTCGCCGAGTGGGTGGCCGGGGGCGGCTGATTTGCCGCAGCCGGCGGGACGTACACGTATTCCCCGGGACGCGCATAGCGTAACTGCTCGCGGGCTTCTTTCTCGATCGCTTTCTCGTCTGTCTTCAATGACTGAATCTTCTGAGTATAAAGTTCGTTCTCTTTTTGTTCTTGCGCGATCTGCTTCTGCAGGGATTGAAATTCCAACCGTTTCTGCTTGTAGACCATCATGCCATTGGCGCCGAGCATCACATGCCCAAACAGCGAAACCGCGAGCACCGCCACTGTGATCGTGGCAATGCGTCGCCGCAAGTCGTACAATCGCGTCGCCAGCGGTCGCACGCTCAGCATCCACGAGGCCGCCAGTGCCTCAGCCTGCGGCGCCTTTTCGACCATGGCACGCAGCCCGTCTTGCGGACTGGGAAATCGCCGAATTCTTGAATTATCTTTTACTCGAAAATCCATTGCTTGGCCGCCAAGCTCAACTTCTCCAGACCCTGCTCACTGCGCGCTTCTGAATACACCCGCACCACCGGCTCTGTCCCCGACAGCCGGTAGCAGACCCATGAGCCGTCTTCGAAAACCAGTTTCAATCCGTCAGTGCGAACCACTTGGCTGACTCCGCGTCCACAGAACTCGCGCGGATCAGACCTCAGCTTCCCAGTGAACTTCTCCTTCACCTCAGGCGTCAAGCGGAAGTTCTCTCGCCGGGGGTAATAGGAACCAACTTGGTTACACAGGGCCTTTAGTTGCTCGCCTAGGGACTTGCCTCGCTTCGCCACCATTTCGCAACACAGCAGCCCTGCCAGCACACCGTCTTTCTCCGGCACATGGTGACGGATCGACAACCCCGCGCTTTCTTCCCCGCCGATCGCGATCTTATCCTGCATGATCAGCTCGCCGATGTATTTGAACCCCACCGGCGTTTCGAAAAGCTCCACGCCGCGCGCCTTGGCGATCGCATTGATCAAGTTCGTGGTCGCCACCGACTTCGCCACTCCGTTCTTCCATCCCCGGCTCTCGACCAGGTAGTCAAACAGCAAGGCAATCACGTAGTTCGGCTGCAGAAATGTTCCGTCGGCATCGACAATTCCAAAGCGATCCGCGTCGCCGTCGGTAGCAATTCCAATCTGCGCTCCCGTCGCCCGCATCTTTTCGCGCAGACCTTCCAATAGGTGATCGTCCGGCTCCGGCGCATGACCGCCAAACAGCACATCCCGATAATCATGCACAGTAGCAACCTTCACGCCGGCATCACGCAGAGCCCCGTCGGAATATCCCCGCGCTGCGCCCCACATAGGATCAAAACAAACCTGCAGATTCGCCTTGCGGATCGCTTCCAGGTCCACAATCTCTTGCAGCCGCTTCAAGTACCCCGGTTTCACGTCGAGCGACTCCGTGGCGCCCCCGTTGCCATTCCCCATTTCTCCCGAAGCCGCGACTGCACGATCTCCAGCTTCAATCTCGGCCTCAATCTTCTTTGTAACCTCGGGCAGCGCCGGGCACCCATCCGGCGTCGAGAACTTGATCCCGTTGTATTCCGGAGGATTGTGCGAAGCCGTAAAGTTGATCACGCCATCCGCCTTGGAATGGACGACCGCATAAGCAAACGCCGGAGTAGGCGCGGGATCTGCAACTACAACCGGCACAATTCCGTGCGCCGCCAGAATCTCCTCCGCCATGGAACAAAACGTCTCCCCCAGAAAGCGAGGATCGCGCCCCACCATCACTCGGGCCCCGTGTTTCTTCTGCGACGCCACGTAGCGTGCGATTCCGGTCACAGCCCGTCGTACGTTGGCAAAGGTAAATTCCTCCGCCATTACTGCCCGCCAGCCCGATGTGCCAAACCTGATTTGCGTTAGCATGCTCTGTTCCCTGTCTGCAAAGTACTATTCTCTGACCTGTCGTTGCTTGTCCGAACATTGTCCGCCGACAACCGACAGGCGATTTTATATGACTGACAAAAGAATCGTCCTAACCACAGCCTCCTCGGAAGAAGAAGCCCGCAAGATCGCGCGCCATCTGCTCGAGCACCGGCTTGCAGCCTGCGTCAACCTAGTCCCTCAGGTTGCATCCATTTACCTTTGGCAAGGCAAGATCGAAGAAGCTCGCGAATGGCTTTTAGTCATCAAGACCACGGCCGCGGCCTTCGGTCAAGTGCGTGCAGCGATCACAGAGCTTCACTCCTACGAACTTCCGGAATGCATCTGCCTGACGATTGAAGACGGATCACCCGCCTATCTCCAATGGATCGCAGAATCTGTGTCTGCACGAGATTCCGGCGAGTGATTCCACCTGCCTTGCGAGGAAGGCTACCGGCCCGATTCCAGCTGCGTGCTTAACTGATTGACGGCGGAAACATCGAAAAAGCCAGATAGATCGGCGTGGCCAGCCAGAGTGTCGCGCTGCTTGCCTTCCACCAGAATCTTCACTCGAAGTATCCCCGGGAGATTCGCGGAGAGCGTCTCGATCAGCGATGCTACGGTGAGTTCTTCGGAGAGCACGCCCGAACGGTGTCCATCGGCGAAAGCGGCATTGATGTCGATCACGGCGAGTCCGGGGTCGACCAGGTAGACACTGCGGACATCAGACCCCGGCGGCAACGGGTGAGGCGAGGACTTGTCCAGGTATAAGGCAAGTAGCGACCGCAGCAATTCCTCAGCGCGCTGCTGGCGAACCGAGGGCAGCGGGATGTGGGCCGACTGCGCGTGCAGCACGCCAGTATCGTCGTACGCCACAAACAGCGTTACTTGCTCGGTGGCTCCAGCGACGGGAGGCCCCACAGGACGGCTGTCCAGCGAAACCGCGGGACCCGCGGCAGCCCTCCCGCGCATACGCCACGCGTAGATGCTCATGCCCAGCACGGCCACCACCAGCACCGAGATTGCGATGAAAAGATGGCGTGGAATCATGCTTGGCCAGTCCTTATTCCCAGAGTCATGCTCTGCGCAGTCCTGATTTGTCCGGTCATGGAGCGACTGGTCATGGAGCGGCTCCCAGCTGAGCACGAATGTCTGCGATTCCGCTCGCTACCGCGACCGCAACGAGTTGCTGGTAGTCTGGCGACATGAGTTGTGAAATATCGGACCCCGCCGGGGCAACCTCGACGCCGATCGCGGCCGTGACCACGTTATTCAATGGCCGAAGCGGCGCGCTAAGAGTGCGCACCGCAACCTGCTGATTTCTTAACTCGGCCGCCACACTCGCAGCAGTCGCTTGACTTAGCGGCATGGAGGACGACTGAGCGGTGGTCCAGGAGCGGAACGGACCGCGATCCTCCTCGCCACTGTAAGGCAGCAGCGCGGTGTAGAGGCGCACGCCATGGCCGTTCGACGCCGCATGCAGGGCCACATAGACAGCTGCGTGGGTGGTGTTTGCGTAAAAAGCCCGGTCATCGATCGACACCGTCGCGTCGGAGTCGCGCAGAACGAGGGTGGAGATTCCACGATTCTCCAGCTCCTGGCGCAGACGGCGGGCGAAGGCAACCGTTACATCTTTTTCCGCCAGCGTGGTACTAAGCGCTTCGCCGCGGTCATTTCCTCCATGGCTCGCGTCCACAACCGCGAAGTACCGGCGCGTGGTTGAACTCGACGGTCGGGGCGCCGGCGTAGCTGCACTGTTTTGCGGAGCCGCGGCCACGCTGGCGGTCGGCGTTTGTCCCGGTGCGCTCGCCGCGGGTGTAGCGACTTGGGGAACGGGTGTTCCGGTTGTAGCGGCAGCGCTTTCGGGTTTTACAGGAGCGAGTGTAATGGTCCTGCCATCGTGGCTGAAGCTGGCAATAAGCGGAATGGTGGTATTTACCGTGATCTGGGCTGCGCCGTTGCCCTCCGAATAAGTGGCCTCGGGAATCGTTTTGCTGCCGAACGTAAGCGTAGGAGAGGCCGGCGCGGCAACGGGTTCGCGGCTGAATGTCATGCGCAGTTTGCCGGGTTCGGTGGCAACGGACGGATTGACCGGCGCGGTGAAGCGAAACACCAGATGCGAAGGGTCTTCTGGAGGCACTGAGGCGGTAAAGTGAGTGGCGATGTTGCCGATGAAAAGACGTCCGGACTCCTGGTGCAGAGTTGCGGGACCGCCCAGAAAGCGGGGCAGGAGCGAACCAACCGCGGCGAGTGGGACCAGGCCGCGTCCGTTTTCCATGAGGAATTTTCCAGCGAGGTCGGCATCGCGTCCCTGGACGCGGGCGTGGGTGTGGCCAACAGTAAATTCGCCGAGGATATTGTTGTAGTGGATGCGCCAGCGCGGCGGGTCGGATTTTGCGCTGACTGTTCCCAGGGGATCCAGGAGTTCCAGCAAACCGATGTACTCATGCCCTTGCCGCTGCACGATGGGCAAGGAATAGTTGGCGGCAGTGGAGTAGACGGCGAGATGCTTTTCAGGAGCCGCGCTGGAAGTCAGCAGGCCTGCAAAAAACAAGAGGATGCAGACTGCGACTGCGCCGCTTCGCCATCCGCGAAGAGACCGCCCGCTGGTGGGATGCCCGAAACTCCCTGTTCTATTCGAGCGCATAGATTGTCAATCCGCTTAGAAGCTTCGGGTAGAAGTCAGTAGATTTCTGCGGCATCACCTCACCGGCGAAGGCAATGTCACGGACCTGCACCATGCGGCAGGGATTCATGAGAAAAGCGATATCGGCACCAGTGCCTGCCGCGCCGCGCACTCGCGACAAAGCTTCACTGGCATCGCGGACGTAAGAAATATTCTCCTGGTTGCGGATGGATTCTTCCGACAGGTTCAATACTCTCTCCAACAGACACTTATGCAATTGCACCACATCAAGGGCCTGCTGGCGCACGGAGAAGCCAGCGAACACCTCCGGCGTGTTCGGGTTGGGATGATGCAACAGGAATGCCCGGTTGGCGGTGACAGCGAGAATGGATGTTCCGGTTCGCCCCGACTCCCGGAGGATGGCGGTCGCGCGGGGAGCGTCGAGCGAGGCATCCACCTCGTCGATGTCGAAGAAAACGCGGGCCGAGCTATGGAATTTCTCTTCGGAGAAGGATGCCAGGCCATGCACCACCCGATGCGTCGGCAGAATCAGAAGACCAGGGCTGTTCATGTTGACAAACGTCATCATGACGAACTCGTAAGGCGACGCTCCAGAATCCCCTGCCGAGGCGGAAGCTTCGGCAGCACGGCGTTCATTGCGGTAGGTGAGGGCGGTTTCGTAGCGATGGTGGCCGTCGGCGATGATCAATTTCTTATCGCTCATCGCGTCCCGGATTGCACTGACCGCACCGGGATCCGAGACTCGCCACACGCTGTGAACGACGCCATATTCATCCGTCACGGAAATATCCGGATCGGCATCGGTGGCAAGCAACGATTCGATCTGACCGGAATCCTCATAGAGCATGAAGATCTGCCCGAAATGAGCCCGCGTGGCGCGAAGCAGGTCGAGGCGGTCGGCCTTGGGCTTGGCGAGAGTTTGCTCATGCCGGAAAACAACGCCAGCAGAGTAGTCCTCGATGCGTCCCAGACCGATGAACCCCCGGCGCTCCAGTTGATTCGTTGAACTGGGCGAAGAAGCGGGCAGCGTGAAGCGCTGCGAATAAATATAGACCGAGGGATCCGAATCCTGGCGCAGAATGCCTTCCCGACGCCAGTCGCGAAAATACCCTGCAGCCCGGGAATATACATTGTTCACTGCATTGTCATTGTCATTTTCTTCCCGCCGCCCAAGAATAATGCGGACGAGGTTATGCGGGCTCGCCGCATAATAACGATCCTGCAGCTCGGGAGTGATCTTGTCATACGGTTGAGTAACAACCCGGGCAGGGGACGCTTGCCGCGGATCGTAGCGAAACGCGCGAAAGGGATGAATGTCAGCCATGGAAACTCTTGATTGTAGCAAGGTGGCTACGGGCTCCCGTTCGGGAGCTTACCGGATCGGAACTGAGGGACCGGAATAGCCCGCCGATTCGGGACTGTCACTAAGATCTGACAAAAATAACAGGGACCCCCTGTGCCAAGCTGTGATACTATCGCGGCCAAATGAGGTGTTTATGGCCCTCCTGGATGGGCGCCGGCTTTCTCGCCTAAAGGCCCTAGGTCGGAATTCAGTTAAGAATTTGGTTCGGAACTCCCGCCTGGTTCGACCCTGGAACCCAGCATCTGCCCCGCTGTACGGAATCGCGACCCTGCCTTGCCTCTTGATTTCGCTTTTCGCGCTAACCTTAGCCTGCGCCTCGCCCCTCCCGGCCGTCGGTCAGGCCGAGGTTAACGACGTCCACATCCAGCCCCGCGAGGTGGAAAAAGATAAGACTGATGAGGTCGCCACCCAGAGCCTCGTCTCCCCCTCGCTCAATGCTCACGTGCGCCCCCTGAAAGTGGACGTAGATCTGGTGTTGGTCCCGGTGACGATCACCGATCCCATGAACCGCCTGGTGACAGGCCTTGAGAAAGAGAACTTCGAGCTTTTTGAAGGTGGCTCGAAAGAGGACATCAAGTCTTTCTCGAGTGAGGACGCTCCGGTCTCGCTGGGAGTTATTTTCGATTCCAGCGGAAGCATGAGCAGCAAAATGGACCGGGCCAAAGACGCGGTGATGGAGTTCTTCAAGACCGCCAACCCGCAAGATGAATTCTTCATGATTACCTTCTCCGATGAGCCTGAGGTGATCAACGATTTCACCAGTTCGGTGGAAGACATCCAGGGCAAACTCGTATTCACGGTGCCGCGTAAGAGGACGGCCCTGCTCGACGCCATCTACATGGGCATCACGAAAATGAGGGAGGCTAAGTACCCCAAGAAGGCGCTTCTGATCATCTCTGATGGAGGCGACAATCACAGCCGCTACACCGAGAGCGAGATCAAGGCTTTGGTGAAAGAAGCGGATGTAATGATTTATGCCATCGGCATTTACGACCGGTATTTCCCCACCGAGGAGGAGCGCCTGGGTCCCGCACTGCTGGGCGAGATCACGGAGCTGACCGGTGGACGCGCCTTTACCGTCGAGAATCCTAATGACCTGGCCGATGTGGCCACCAAGATCGGAGTCGAACTGCGCAATCAGTATGTGCTGGGGTATCGTCCCAAAATAGTAGTGCGGGACGGCAAATGGCGTAAGATTAGGGTGAAGTTATTGCCCCCGAAAGGATTGCCGCCTCTTCGAGTGTATGCCAGGACCGGATATTACGGGCCCCAGGAATGACCGGGCCGGGAGCTTTTTTCGTATTCTAAGCTACGCGATCTGGGCCGCAATCGCAGTCTCGGTGTTCACGCAGACATTTGCCGGACAGCCAGCGCTGAACCCTTCCTACCTCCAATCACAAACGATTCAGCCGCCATCGACGCAATCCCAACCTGGCCAGACTCAGGCGCCCGCGCCCACACCTGCATCACCCCCTGCAACTTCAAGCCAGCAGCAACCGTCCGCCGAAAACGGAACCTTTGTTATCCGCAAAGATGTTGACGAAGTCTTGCTGCACGCGACCGTGGTGGACGACAAGCAGCACATTGTGACCGACCTCGACCGGGGCGACTTCTCCGTATTCGAGGACGGGAAACCGCAGACGATCATTTCGTTCCGGCATGAAGACATTCCGGTCTCGATGGGAATTGTGATCGATAATTCCGGTTCGATGCGCGAGAAGCGAGCCAAAGTGAACCAGGCCGCGCTGAACCTGGTGCGGGCCAGCAATCCGCAGGATGAAGTCTTCGTCGTGAACTTTAACGACGAATACTATCTCGACCAGGACTTCACCAACGATCTTCTGAAACTCAAAGAAGCATTGGAGAAGATTGATGCCAAGGGCGGAACGGCACTGTTCGACGCGATGGAAGCCTCCGCCGCCAATTTCAAGTATGCCAGGCTGGAGAGGAAAGTCTTGTTCCTGGTGACGGATGGCGAGGACAATGCCAGCCGGGACAGCCTGGAACAGACGGTGAAGCGTTTGGAGATAGAAAACGGTCCGGCGGTGTATGCCATCGGTCTCCTTGGCGATGAAGAGCATCCCAAGCGGGCCCGGAAAGCTCTTGAGATCATCGCGCAACGAACCGGTGGAATCGCCTTTTTCCCCGCCACTCTCGACGAGGTAGATGAGATCAGCCGGCAGGTCGCGCACGACATCCGCAATCAATACACGATAGGCTACAAGCCGACCAATCCCCGAGCCACCGGCGGCTTCCGGCAGATCCGTGTCGAGGCGAAAGCCAAAGGACACAAAAAGCTTGTCGTACGAACCAAGACCGGCTACTACGCAGGCCAGCAGCCGGCACAGTTGGAGACCAAGTGATCGACTCACTTGGCCTCACTAAGCAGGGACATGTTTCCGCTGACTATGACTTGGGAGTCTTCAGTGGCCCGTGTCGAAAGGGATGCTAACCTCGGAAATGGTACGCGAGTGGCTGGGAGCGTAGACCCACCGCTTCACGGCCGATATGGCGGACTCGCCTAGAATCGGATTGCCGCCCAGCAATTGGACGTCTTCTACGTTGCCTTTGGTTGAGATAGTTACGCGCAAGCGCACGGTCCCGCCGATATTGAGGCGCCTGAGAGTCTCGGGGTATTCCGGCTCGACCCTGATAATTAGCGTTCTTTGGGCGCTTTCGCCGGCGTAAGCGATGGCTAGAGTCTTCACACCTTCTGAGCTGGTCTCTGCACTCACATATCCTATCGCGCCCCTTGTTCTGGCTACGTAGGCCACCACTTCGGCATCAGAACCCAACGCTTTCGGCATCGAGCCTCTGCCGGTAAATACCAAAGCGCGATAATATGTCTGCAAATCGTCGTCGGTCCTGCCGATATACATTTTCAGGAAGGCTTCGTGGGATGGTCCATCCTTCTCCAGCACGGGTTCGACGTGGCTTCCGTCAGCGAGTGAATTCCTCTGCTGCAGAAACACTCTTTTAATCTCCTCGGGGGAAATCCTATCTGCTTTAACGCTGGAATTTGCAATCAGCTTGACGTCGACAGCCCGGCATTCAGTGCAGAAAGGATCATCAACCCGGCAACAGCGAGGAGTATTGTTGGACACTTCATTCCCGTTCTCCCATGCCTATCCGGTCTCAGAAATTAATTCCAGTCTTCACGACCAAAGCATTGGTGTTGGGCTTAAAGCCCTGCGGATTCACTTGCGTATAGAATCCGTTCGGGTAGGGGCCGCTGCCATAGCCGTCCATGAAATGGCCTTCGATTTTCACGTTCCAGAACTTATTCAGGTCAACCCGTCCCGTGACGACTTTGTCGTAATCGTGATCAGCGGGCAGGCCGGTGTCTGTCGTCGAAGGATAAAACGCGGCGAGGGCCCCGCTTACAACGTTCGTGATCGTGTAATGAGAGTAATAGGACCCGACTTGAAAGCGTTTGCTGATCCGGTAGGCTCCGGACACGTACCAACCGCGCACGTCGGCTAAGCTTGCCGAAGTGCCGCCGAAGAGTTCCTGGTTGCGCCAGTAACGGCGATACTCCGAGTCGATTCGCAATCTGCCCACGGTGTACTCGCCATAGAACTGATTGGTCCAGTCGGCTTTCGAGGCTTCAGAGTATGGCACCAACCCTGCCCCGGGGTTAGACGGGTTTAGCGCTGTGCCCTTGCCGGAGATGTCCTCATTCACGCGCGATGCTCCAAATAGAAAACCTTTTAGCGGCGTGTTCCAGCGCAGATCCGCGCCGTACTGAGCCCGCCAAAGCTCGTAATGTGGCCACCGAAACTACTTAAGTAAAAGGGATAGCCGCTATAGATACTGTCGCTGCGATGCCCTGCGTAAGCCGTATAAGAGAGATCGCCGAGACGATGCTTGAGGGAAATGTTGCCGTAGACATCGCCGCCGAGGTGAGCAATGGTGGCGTCCCTGAGGTCGATGGGATAGACGCTTTGCGGAAGCAGCGCAAAGGGGCGGAGGAAATCCAAGTCCTGAGTGTCGTTATAGAGACCGAGCGTAGTTTTTACTTTTCCGCCGCGAATCCCAAACCAGCTCTTGAAGCGGTAATCCGCAACCGCCCAGTCCAGCGAGGGATGGTACTGGCCGAGTTGGCCGAGGTTGCGGTCGTAACCTTGCGCGCCGATCCGCAGCTTATCGGTGACCTCCGAGGACATATTGAGCCCGAAATCGGTCCAGGCCGCGCTGCCTTGGCTGGTGTTCATGGTCAGCCAATTGTTGTCGTCGGTGTAGACGAATCCCTGCGAGGCGAAGCCATGCACCTGAACCGCCGGTCAAACAGCTTGAATTCCTGCGCCTGCAGGGCGATTCGGCCTGCGCCCAAGCAGACACAGAGAAAAGCTGGTCCGAGCATTCGTCGATACATAGGTCTCCCGGAGAATTCGTGCCTACTCTGAAGGATCGGCAGGTTCAAGAAAACCCTGAGTGCAAGCACCATGAGAAGAAGACAAGAAATGTAGGATCAGGATGACGACGGTAACGGTTTGAACGAGACGAGATGGCTCGTTCCATTGACGATTCCGGACTCTGCCCTTACCCTGTAGCGTGCACCTGAAAAACCCCGAAGCCTCTCATCTGGGAGTCGCTGACAACATTACGGATCTGGTCGGCGGAACTCCTATGCTTCGCTTGAAGCGGCTGGTTGCTCCAGGTTCGGCCGACCTTTTCGCCAAACTCGAATACTTGAATCCCGGAGGAAGCGTGAAAGACCGCGCGGCCATCGGGATTATCCGCCGGGCAGAGCAGGAGGGTAAGCTCGCGCCCGGCGGCACTATCGTCGAAGCCACGGCCGGCAACACCGGAATTGGGTTAGCGCTGATCGGGGTGAATCGCGGTTACAAGGTGAAGCTGTTTGTGCCGGAAAACTTCTCGCAGGAAAAAGTAACCATCATGCTCGCCCTGGGTGCCGAGGTGGAACGCACTCCGGACGAAGAGGGCATGCAGGGCGCGATCCGGCGTGCCAAAGAATTGGTCGCCGGCGATCGCCATGCATTTATGGCCGGACAATTCGAGAATCATGGCGAATCCTGATTATCACTACGAAACCACGGCGGTGGAACTCTTCGAACAAATGGACGGGAAAGTCGACGCCGTGGTTTTGGGCTGCGGCACCTGCGGAACTTTTACCGGCGTGGCGCGCTATCTGAAAGAGCACGTGCCGGGAGTGCTGGCGGTTGCCGTGACAACTCAAGGTTCGGTGCTTGGGGGCGGAGCGCCCGGGCCGCACAAAGTGGAAGGGATCGGGAATAATTTTATTCCAGAGACGTTTGACCCAGCCGTCTGCGATGAAGTGATTGCGGTGACGGACGACAATGCCTTTGCCACCGTGAAGCAGTTGGCGGCGCAGGAAGGCGTGCTGGCCGGTTCGAGCGGAGGAGCGGTGGTATTCGCCGCGCTGGAAGTAGCGCGCCGGCTGGGCGCGGGCAAACGCGTCGCCACGATCATTCCGGATTCCGCGGAGCGTTACTTGTCGAAGAAGATTTTTGAGGGCGGCATCTAAATCGGCTGTAGAGGGTGTGCATGAAAAAGAACCGACAAGCCGGATTTGCCACTCGCGCCATTCACGATGGACAAGAGCCTGATCCCTTGACGGGCTCGGTGACGGTACCGATCTATCCCACCTCCACCTACGTGCAGCAGGGTATCGGCGAGAACAAAGGCTACGAATATTCGCGAGTCTCCAACCCCACCCGGACGCGGCTTGAGCAGAATCTGGCATCGCTCGAAGGCGGCGTGGCTGCGCCGGTGTTTGCCAGCGGCATGGCAGCTATCAACGCGGTCGCCAGCCTGCTGAAGTCCGGCGACCACATGGTCTGCGGCAACGATTTGTATGGCGGCACGCCGCGCCTGTTTAACCAGGTGCTGACCGGCTTCGGGCTGGAGTTTTCCTATGTGGATACTTCCGACGCGGAAAACGTGGAGCGCGCCATCCGAAAAAACACGCGGATGGTGTATGTGGAGACGCCAACCAATCCGCTGATGCGCTTGAGCGATCTGGCGGCGATCAGCAAGATTTGCCGCCGCCGCAAAGTCGAGTTGGTCGTCGACAACACGTTCATGTCGCCCTACTTTCAGCAGCCGCTGGCATTGGGCGCGGACATGGTGCTGCACTCGACCACAAAATTTCTCAACGGACACAGCGACGGACTGGGCGGCGTGGTTGTATGCAGCACGCCCGAGCAAGCCGAGCAGCTGGCCTTTCTGCAGAAGGCCGCAGGGGCAATCCTTTCTCCGTTCGAATGCTGGCTGGTGCTGCGCGGCGTGAAAACGTTGGCCGCGCGCATGGAAATCCACGATCGCAATGGCCGCGTGGTCGCGGAGTTTCTCGCGAGACACAAAAAGGTGAGCAACGTGTTTTATCCCGGCCTGCCGGATCATCCGCAGCATGAGCTGGCAAAGAGGCAGATGAGCGGCTTCGGTTCGATGATCACGTTTGAGACCGGATCGCTGAAGAACGCCAATAAAATGCTGAAGAAACTGCGCGTCTGCTCCCTGGGAGAATCGCTGGGCGGAGTCGAGACCTTGATCTCGCATCCGGCCACGATGACGCACGCGGGCTTAGGCGCAAAAGGACGGAAAGCGATCGGCATCACCGACGGCATGGTGCGCATCTCGGTAGGCATCGAGGATATCGCCGACATTCTCGACGATCTGGAATCCGGGCTGGCCGAAATCTAGAAGTTTCTTCGCTAGGGCTCGCGTCGTCCTCTACTCCACTTTCTCCGCCACCCATCGCGAAATCGCCGTCACCATTTTCCGCGGCGCAAATCTTACCGACTCCGCCACCAGCCAATTCTGCAGCCCGGAGACGACAACCGTTCGCCCAGCCATCAACCCGCGATATCCATCCCGCGCCACCACTTCCGCATTCATCGGCCGGAGTTTCCTGAACAGCCGCGAATTCTCGGTCCCGGCCCTTTTGGCAAATCCAGTATCGGTGGCGCCCGGACAAAAACAGCTGACCACGACTCCCGATCCCGCTACTTCGTTCGCCAGCGCCTCCGAAAACGAAAGCACGTACGCCTTGGTGGCATAGTAAACCGCCATCAGCGGCCCCGGCTGAAAAGCCGCGGTAGATGCCACATTCATAATTCTCCCGCTGTGCCTCGCCAGCATCGGCGGCAGGAACAGCCGCGTCAGATGAGTGAGCGCTGCAATGTTGAGCTGGATCTGTCCCAGAATTTCTTCCTCCGCCATCCCGGCAAACTCGCCAAAACCGCCGAATCCGGCGTTGTTTACGAGAACGTCGATCGCGACTCCCTCCCGCTGCATCTGATCGAAGAGAAATTTAGGAGCTGGTGGCAGCAGCCAGATCCAGCCCGACGGTTTTCACGGTAACGCCAAACTGGCTCTGCAGCTCAGTCGCAACCTGGTTCAACTTTTCCGTGCTGCGGGCGACCAGCACAAGGTTGTAATGATCGCGCGCAAACAGCTTGGCCAGCTCATATCCGATGCCTCCGGAAGCGCCTGTAATAAGAGCAGTTTGAAGCTTCGACTCCATAAATTCTCCCGCGACAAATCTTAAACCCACATGCTGGCACGGTGGTTTTCCTCTGCCGCTTCGACTGCGAACAAAAGAAAAAGCGCGGGCGAATTCGCCCGCGCCCGCAAACTCGATAACCCTAAGCCCCGACCAACGCTGGCTCCACTCCGTAAATCGAATACCACGAAGTAGCAGCCTTCAGCTTGCTGTTCACATTATTGATGTTCTTAACGCCTTCAGTCTCCAGCCATGAACGGAAAGCCGCCGCACCCTGCTTCGCATAAATCGGAATACCGTCTTTCCACGTCGCGCGCCCGCACAGCACGCCGTTGAACTTCACTCCAGACTCCCCGGCCAGCTCCAGCGTCTCGCTGAACTCGGCATTGCTCACGCCCGCCGAAAGATAAATGAAGGGCTTCGTAGCGACGTTCGCAGCCTGATGGAACAGGTCGATGGCTTCTTTCTTGCTATATGCTTTCTGCCCGGCAAAACACTTCACACCCTCGACGAACTTCATATTCACCGGCACCTCGACCTTCAGCACGTCGACCCCATAGCGATCCTTGCTGAACTCCCGCATGCTCTCAGTGACGATCTGCGGCTTCTTTTTCGCGTAATCCAATCCCTTCTCGTCCGCGCCTTCGTCATATCCGACAAACTCCAGAAAGTAAGGGATGTCATTCGCGCGGCATTCGTCGCCAATGCGCTCCACCCAGGCATGTTTTTTGTCATTCACTTCCTTGGGATCGAATGGCGTGTAGTAAAGCAGGATCTTCACGCAATCCGCGCCAGCTTCTTTCAGCCGCCGCGCCGACCAGTGATCGAGCAAATCGCCCAGTCGTCCTGGCCCCGTCTTGTCGTATCCCGTCTTCTCATAAGCCAGCAGCAGCCCGGCATTCTTAGCCCGCTTTTTCGACGCCGGCAAGTCCCCACTCCGGGTCCAGCAGAATAGCGCTGGCATGCGGCGTCAAAACTTCCGTGACCAGCGTCTTGAATTCCTCCATCATCGCGTCGCTGACTTCCCCGCCCTTTTCCTTGCCTAGCGACTTCTGCAACGACCCGCGCTGATCCATCGCCGCCGCCGCAATCACGCCCCGTTCATTCGAAACCCTCTTGAGACCTGCCAGTTTGCCAGGGGTAAGCTTCATAGATTCCTCCGAATCAGAACTGAAAAGATGAGTACTTGGAATGGTTAATTGTAAACTAAGGGACGCGTCCCGGGACTCTACTTCCCGAAGGAACTATTCATCATGCCCATTGCCACCACCAATCCCGCCACCGGCGAAGTAATCAAGACCTTTGAGCCTCTTTCCCCGGCGCAGATCGAGCAGAAGCTGCGGCTAGCAGCCTGCACTTTCCAGGCCGAGCAAAAAACTCCGTTCGCCGAGCGCGCCCGCCGCATGCGCAAGGCCGCTGACATCCTCGAGCGGGACAAAGACAAGTTCGCTCACCTCATGACGCTCGAGATGGGCAAGCCCTACAAAGCCGCCGTAGCCGAAGCCGTGAAGTGCGCCGGGGGGTGCCGCTATTACGCCGATAACGCGGAGAAATTTCTGACCGACGAAATCATCGAAACCGGCGCCAAGAAGAGCTTCATCCGCTACCGTCCCATCGGCCCGATTCTTGCGGTGATGCCCTGGAATTTTCCTTTCTGGCAGGTCTTTCGTTTCGCCGCTCCCGCTCTAATGGCCGGCAACGTCGGGTTGTTGAAGCACGCCTCGAACGTTCCCCAGTGCGCGCTAGCGATTGAGAAGATTTTCCTCGAGGCCGGATTCCCCGAAGGCGCCTTTCAAACTTTGCTGATCGGCTCGCAACAGGTAGACGCAATCCTCAACGACCCGCGTGTAGTTGCGGCCACCCTCACCGGAAGCGAGCAGGCGGGAATACAGGTTGGAGTCGCCGCCGCGAAGCGCATCAAAAAAGTCGTGCTCGAGCTCGGCGGCAGCGACCCTTTCATCGTCATGCCCAGCGCCAATCTCGAGGCCGCCGTTGCCACCGCCGTCGAGGCTCGCGTCATCAATAACGGACAATCCTGCATTGCCGCCAAGCGTTTCATCGTCGCCGAGCCCATCGCCGTCGAATTCGAACGCAAGTTCGTGGATCGCATGAAGAATCTCCGCGTGGGCGATCCCTTCGACGACAAAACGGAACTAGGTCCGCTAGCTACCGCCGATGCCGTCACCACCCTCGATGCCGACGTCCAGAAAACCGTGCAAGCCGGCGCTAAGCTGCTGACCGGAGGTCATCCCCTGAAGCAGCCCGGGAACTATTATGCGCCGACAGTTTTGACCGACATCCCAAAAGAATCCCCAGCCTACCGCGAGGAATTCTTCGGTCCGGTTGCCTCGCTGTTCCGTGTCAAAGATATTGACGAAGCCATCCGGCTCGCCAACGACAGCCGCTTCGGCCTAGGCGCGAGCGCCTGGACAACCGATGACCGCGAGCGCGAGCGTTTCATCAACGAGCTAGAGTCCGGCATGGTCTTCATCAACAAGATGGTCGCCTCCGATCCACGCATCCCGTTCGGCGGCGTCAAACAGTCCGGACACGGCCGCGAACTGGCCGCCAACGGCATCCGCGAATTCATGAATATCAAGACGGTTTCAATTGCTTGAGGAGTCGAACTGGCAGCTAGCGAGGCACGGCTTCTTGTGTGGTGTTCTGCTTGTTCTCCGGGGACGAAGACCGTCCCCGCAATTCGCTGGTCAAAGCCGTTGCCTTCTCGTTGGAAACGCGGATCTCTCCATCCAACACGGCAATCACCCGGCCCGCGCCGGTTCCCTCGAACTGCGCATGGCGGAGCGTGGCATAACCCTGCGCGGCAGCAGGAAGGTTCACCTTGAAGTCCCCGCCCTGGCGCACGGTAGATAGAACCGTCTGCGCGACGGCGTCGCGCACGGCATCGCCCGAGCGAACCCGAGCGCAGCAACTCGCCGATCAATCCCTCAGCATCAATTCGCACGACCTCCGGCACCAACCGCAATGTCCCGTCTTCTCCGACCGCCGCGGTTAGCTTCATTTCGATCGTGCCGTTGCCTTCTGCCATTTCGTTGACCGTGTCCCGGCCAAAACACGCCCAGCGTTCGTAGTGCAACTGCACCACGACCAGCGTCGCAGGGTCTCGCGGGCTGAGCGCTGCGTTCCGAATTCCAATCCGCTCTCCGCAGGTCTCTGCTTTGTTCAGTTGCGCACCCAGGACCGCAGTCATATTGTCCTGCAGGTCTGACAAATCCGCGGCCAGCTCGAGTTTGAATGTATTCTGCCCGCCTTCCGCCACGCCCGCGGAAATCACTCCCGAAGTCGTGATGACGACTGGCTGATTCCTGAAGTTGATCGAGCTCTTCACCGGCGCAAGGTGGAACGCGAAGTCCTGGCCGCTGTTGGCCGCCCCGATGCTCATTTCCTGTCCCAGATCGGCCTGTTGGCTTCGGAAACTCGTGAGCGCGCGATCCAGATTCTCCGCCGACCCGGCGATCTGCTGGCCCACTGCCTTCGCGTCCGCCTCCACTTGATCGAGCGCCTTGGCTTGCTGCTCCAAATCAGAATCCGCCTTGGCCAGCCTCTTGACGACTTCCTTCAGCCCGGACTTCTGCCGATCGGAAAGCCCGTCCAGAAACTTCCTATTTTCTGCCCGCGCTTTTTCGAGCGCCTGGTCAAGAGCCGCACCGCGACCAGCAATCCCGGAGCCGCTGTTCTCTTTTCCGAGCTCTTCCCGAAAGCTTCGCAATTCGGCGCTAGCCGCTTCCGAAATCTTCACCATCGCGGCGAACTGAATAACCTGCTGGCTGGTCGCTTGCACAGCGAGCACTTCGCGATAATCCTTCAACTCGTCCTTCTCCGAGACGCCGGTCGCTCTGCCCGCAGGCCCGCTAAGACCGCTGCCGCCAGCGCTGCCTGCCAACCCGCCCCCACCGGGCGAACCGCCCCCGTGCTGGGCAGGCATGCCGCACGGATACGCGAGCAAGCGCCCCCCCTAGACACGACTGTCTTCACCGATAAGATACAACTCCATTTACGAAACATATTGCTCCTCGCGGCAAACGCTCAGAAAATATAGCTTCGCTCGCGCCCGAAAAAGCCACACAACTTTACAGTTCTTTGCACAGCGGAAGCCGTTCCGAAGGGCCCGCGGCGTTTTCCTCATGCGATGCTCCACGCTGGCGTTGGTACTCGCCCGGAGACAGCACGCTACTTTCAACCCCCACCGTCTCCCGAACCCCAATCCCCGGCACAGTCCGACCCACCACGCCGCGATCTGCCGCACCTGCACCATCAACTCATCAAACTGATCAGGAAACAGCGACTGCGGACCATCCGACAACGCCTCGTCGGGCTTGTGATGGACTTCCACCATCAATCCATCCGCGCCCACAGCCACGGCCGCCCGCGACAGCGGAGTAACTTTGTTCCGCTTGCCCGTCCCGTGGCTGGGGTCGACAAAAATCGGCAGATGGCTGAGCCGCTGCACCGCCGGCACCAGGCTCAGATCGAGTGTGTTGCGAGTGTGGTCGGCAAACGTGCGCACCCCGCGCTCGCACAGCGCCACGTTGTAATTGCCTTCGCTCAAAATATATTCCGCGGCCATCAGAAACTCTTCCAGCGTCGCCGACATGCCACGCTTCAGCAGCACCGGCTTCTTCGCCCTTCCAGCCCGCTTCAGCAGAGAAAAATTCTGCATGTTGCGGGCCCCGATCTGGATCACATCCGCATATTCCTCCACCAGATCAAGCGATTCATTATCAATAGCTTCCGTAATAATCTTCATCCCATACTGCTGCCGGATCTCCGCCATGATCCGCAAGCCCTTCTTCACCCAATCCCTGAAAGGAATAGGGAGAAGTCCGCGGCTTGTAAGCTCCGCCGCGAAAGAACTGCGCCCCGGCGCGATGCACGCGCTCGGCCACGGCAAACGCCTGTTCCCGGCTCTCGATAGCGCACGGGCCCGCAACAATCGCCAGCCCGATGCCGCCGATCGTAGCCGCAGTCCCGGCGAAACGAATGACCGTGTTTTCTTCTTTAATGTCACGGCTCACCAGCTTGTAGGGCTTCGAAACCTTGATCACTTCCTGCACGCCCGCCATTTCTTCGAGCGTTCCCTGCTCCACCTCCCCCTTATTCCCCGTGATGCCGATAGCGGTGCGCTGTGCCCCCGGCATAGCATGCGCGCGGTAACCCAGCGCCTCAATCTTCGCGCAAACCGAGCGCACCTGCTCCTCAGTAGCGTGCGCCTTCATCACAACCAACATAAATTCCCCTCCGCAGATGATCCCAAACGCCACGAAACCCGCGCCCACCAAGTCTACCGTCACCAGCCCTGCACCGCAAACGGGGCAAGTGCTCTGCGTTTCAATCTACGGCCCGGTTCGCCGAAAAACGTAAAGGTAAGCTCGATCCCCCCAAAGATGCCCCGGATCACCCCCGACCGCCACTTGTTCCACCAGTTCGTAGTTGCCGTGAGCATAGGCCCAGGCCGTCTCAAGGAATCCCCGATTCTCATCCAGCGTCGCAGGAGTTCCCCAGGACCGCGCTACGTCCGCGTAAACCAAAAACTTCGGCCGCGCGTCCCGAACCTGCTGCATCATGTCACGCCGCATTTGCTCGGAGTACTTCTGTTTCTCCATCAGAGGATAGGTGTAGAGATAGCTGCTGGCGCAATGCCGGCCAGCATAGAAACAAATCTCCGGTTCGGACCCGAAAACCCCGATCGTGTCCTGCTCCGCGGAGTGCGTCTTGATGTAGCTGCCCACACCAACCGCCTCCAAAAACGGGTCCCGGTCGAAAATCTTCTTGTTTAGTGAAACAGGATCGAGATGAAAGTAAGTCTTGTATTGACCGCGTACGGAAATCACAAATACAACGGCGAAATAAAGAACGGGAAGCCATACCACCGATCTGCCGAATCGTCTCTCCCGCAGCCTTTGCTGCACAGCGCTCACGCCAATTCCCGTACACAGCGCAGCGGCCGGCAACAACAAGAATAAAGTAGTGAGGACGAAAATAAAGCCCCGGGCAAACCGCGAGCACCGAGAATAAGAAGAAACTCGCCGTGAACCCGCCGTGTCCCCGTGCATAGCGGCTCCACAGCGGCGCCGTAAGCCCAAGCGCAACGATCTCCCAGATTACGAACGGACGAACAACCCACGGCAACGACGCGCGCAGCATCGGCCACGCTTCCCGCAGCGTCGTCATGGAACCATATTCACGCGCATAAGACCAGGTCCAAAACCAAAAGCTGGAAAAGACTCCGGCGCGGAAAAGTATCAGGCACGTCAGCCCAAACGGCAACACCAGCCCGGCCAACAGCGCCCCGCCGCGCACCGCAACATTGCGCCAGGGAAACGGCCGCTTCCACTCCCGCCACAGCCAGTACAATCCCGCAAAAACGAAGAACAGAATTCCAGGCTGCTTCATCAAGAACGCCAACCCGAAGCAGACTCCGCTTCCGAAAAAGAGCCCAGTCCGCCCCGTGTCGATCGCATACAGTAACAGCAGAATCCCCGCCAGTGCCGCCAGCACCACAAAATGAGTAGCGTGTGCATACAAGCCCAGAACTCCCGGACGGCACGAAAGAAAACTGTATGTGATTCCCGCAACCGCACCCGCCACCGAGCCGTAGAGATATTTCGCCAGAAGAAAAACGAGAATCGCCGTCACGGCGTTGACCAGGATCAATCCGATCCGGATGCCGGAAGTTGTCTCCCCGAAAACCGCCATCATGGCAGCATAGGCCGCGTAAGTCCCGGGCAACTTCATGTTGCTGGCAATCTTGTAAGGCGGGATCCCTTGCAACATCAACTGTCCGACGTAAGCGAACTCCCCCTCGTCGCGTTCCAGCGGCATGTCGCGCAGCCGCACCCGCACGATCGCAAAAAACAGCATCACCGCCAGGAGAGCGCCCACGCACCAATAGGTCGTCCAGCATTTTCCGGATGGCGCAACGCTGATTGTTACCGCTCCCGGCTCGCTCGTGGCTTCATCCAAGAAAGTTCTCTCAAACACCGAATCGAAGAGTGCCAACAAAAGAAATCCATTGTACCGGGATGCATCTCCTGAGTCCCGCGAGAGGCGGCGGCATCCAAACAGTGCAAATTTCGAGATTTTCTGGAGCCTTCATATGAAAGCAGCAGTAGTTCCCTCGGTAAACGGCAAGTGGGAAGTAAAACAGTGGGAAACCCCCAAGGCTGGCCCGAACCAGGTAGTCATGAAGATCCACGCCAGCGGCCTCTGCTACACCGATGTCCACCTGACGCACGGCCTCTTTCCCATTCAGTTTCCGCACGTCTTTGGCCACGAACCCGTGGGCGAGATCGTCGAGGTCGGCGCCGGCGTCACCTCCCGCAAAGTCGGAGACCGGGTCGGTGTCGGTTGGGTGCAAAAAGGAGACGGCACCTGCGAGTGGTGCCTGCGCGGCAAGAAGGAACGATGCCCGAACCCGGTCGCCACCGGCATCAGCCTGCCAGGTGGCCATGCCGAATACATGCTGGCCTATGCCGACGCCACCATGCCGCTCCCTGCCGCTATTAATTACGAGCAGGCCGCGCCCGTTTTCTGCGCTGGTTACACTGTCTGGAGCGGCCTCCGCCTCGCTGATCCCAAACCCCACGAGCGCATCGCGGTAGTCGGCATCGGCGGCCTGGGCCATCTCGCCCTGCAGTACTCCAAAGCCTCCGGCTTTGAAACCATCGCCGTCACCAAGTCCAAAGACAAAGAAAAAATGATCCGCGAACTGGGCGCCGACGAAGTAGTCGATAGCGGAGCCAAGTTGCGGCCGCCGGTGGCGCGGATGTGCTGCTCGCAACCTCGAATTCCTGGGCTGCCACCGAAGAAGCCGCGCAAGGCATTCGTCCCGATGGCCGCATCGTAGTGATGGGAGCATCCAACGAACTGCTGCGCTTCAATATTGACATGATGTTACACCGCGTCAGCATTCTCGGTTCTAGCCAGAACGGCCCCGAGTATCTCTACGAAGCGCTCGACTTCGTCGCCAAAGGCAAGGTCAAAGTCGTGGAGGAAATCTACAAACTCGATGACATCGCCAAGGCCTACGAACGCGTAGCCGAAGGCAAAGTCCGCTTCCGCGCTGTAATAACGATGAATTAAGGTCCACGGCGAACTGTTTGGGAAGAAATCGCGCATCTGTGGGAACGGGCCTCGCAAGGTTTGCTCCCGGCCCGCCCTAATGTATTCTGGCCCGTCCCATGATCCGCCTGCTCATCTGGTCGCTAAGCCAGCCCTTACTCTGGGCCGTGCTAGGCGTAACCCTCGGCCCCTACTTCTTCTGGCGCGGTTTCCTTCTGCTTCAGCGCAAGCGCCTCATCATGGACACTCCCCGCTCCACCATCCGTTCCGCCGCCTTGGGCCGCGTGGAAATAACCGGCAAAGCTGTCGGCCCCTACACACTCGTCGCCCCGATGAGCCATGCCGATTGCCTCTACTATCGTCTGGTCATCGAATCCAACCCGCAAGGCGATCTTAGTAACAGCATCCATGAGATGTGTGCGCCAATGTTCCTCGACGATGGCACCGGCAGGCTGATGATCTTCCCCCACGGGTCGGAACTCCTGCTCCCGCCCTCCAGCGAAAGATCGGAGTATGGCAAGTTGGCCCTCGCACTCACGAGATATTCGGAGGGCAATCCGGAATTCGCCCAGGAATACTCCATAAAACCCGGAGACACAATTTTCGTCCTGGGTACGCTTCGGGAAAATCCCTGGGCGAAAAAAGATCCCGTTGCGGAGTGCAATGAGTTGTCCAGAATCGGCCCAGGATTCGTGGGACAAGGGGAAGCCGATCTGCTGCGCCGCGAAGCTTATCCCTACCTGAATCCCAAGCTCCCTTCAGGAGCAACTGTGGCTTCGCCCGACAAATTCGACTTCCATCCTCCCGTGATCTTGATGCAAGGCGAGGGCCCATTCGTAATCTCCACCGACAGCCAGCGAGACCTCGTAGCCAAGCTGAACCTGAAGTCCTTCCTGTACATCTGGGGAGGCCCCGCCGCGGCCCTGTGGGGTCTTTGGGAGATTCTCAACCACGCGGGACTTCTTTGATCCTGAAAGCAAGTCCAAATGCGGGGACGGCCGCCCCGGCCTGTCCGCGGAGCGCAGCTGCGCCATTTCCCGGCACAGTTCTCTCGGCTCATTGTAAAATCAAAGACTTACCGGACTTCCTCCGGTTCCTATGCCTTCGCAAGACAATTCGGAAGTCGCCACCGCGATCAACCACAGTGGTTCTCGTCGCCCCGACGACGACCGCTACGATCCCCAGCGCGTAGAAGCCAAATGGTTCGAGCGCTGGCAAAGCGATCCCGAACTCTACGCCGCCGAACCCCATACCGCAAAAAAGAAATATTACGTGCTCGAAATGCTGCCCTATCCCTCGGGCGCCCTGCACATGGGACACGTACGCAACTACGCCATCGGCGACGCTCTGGCGCGCTTCATGTGGATGAATGGCTACAACGTTCTTCATCCCATGGGATGGGATTCCTTCGGCTTGCCGGCGGAGAACGCCGCCATCCAGAACAACACTCCGCCGCGCCAGTGGACTCTCGGCAACATCGCAAAAATGAAGGCGCAGATGAACCGCCTCGGCTTCGCCTACGACTGGTCCCGCGAAGTCACCACCTGCCTGCCCGATTACTATCGCTGGAACCAGTGGTTCTTCCTCAAGTTCTACGAAAAGGGCTTGGCCTATCGCAAGAAGAGCAAAGTCAACTGGTGTCCGAAGTGCGCCACTGTGCTCGCCAACGAACAGGTCGTCGAGGGATGCTGCTGGCGCCACGAAGATACGCGCGTCGAGCAGCGTGAGCTCGAGCAATGGTTCTTGCGCATCACGAAATATGCAGACGAATTGTTGCGCGATCTCGACAAGCTTGGCGGCTGGCCCGAAAAAGTGCGCACCATGCAGCGCAACTGGATCGGCCGCAGCGAAGGCGCGCTGGTCGATTTCAAACTCGACTACGCGGAAAACTCATAAAGGGTTTGGTCCTGCCGGCTCGACCATCAGCGTATTCACCACGCGCATCGACACCATTTTCGGCGCAACCTCGGTGCAGCTCGCCCCCCAGCATCCCATCGTCGACGATCTCGCGGCCAACAACCCTGATCTTGCGCGCCAAGGTCGATCAACTCATCGCCGAGCAGCGCAAAGCCAGAGAAGTGGGCGACATCGGCGAAATCGAAAAACACGGCGTCTTCACCGGCCGCTATGCCATTAATCCCTTCAACAGCGAAAAGGTTCCTGTCTGGGTGGCCAATTACATTCTCATGGATTACGGCACCGGCGCCATCATGAGCGTACCGGCGCATGACGAGCGCGACTACGAGTTCGCGAAGAAATACAAACTCGAAATTCGCCTCGTGGTTCTTCCGGTCTCGAACGATCCGGAAGAAACCATGGCCGAGCCGGCGCTTCCCTTCACTGCGCACGACGAAGGCATGCTGATCAACTCCGGCCAGTTCAGCGGTCTTGAATGTGCCGATGCAATCCAGAAAATGTCGGCCTTCGCCGAAAAAAATGGTTTTGGCAAAGCCACCGTCACCTATCGCCTGAAAGATTGGGGAATCTCGCGCCAGCGCTACTGGGGCACGCCTATTCCCATGCTCTATTGCGAAAAGGATGGCATCGTCCCCGTCCCCGAAAAAGATCTTGCCAGTGATTTTGCCGGAAAATGTCGATATCGCTCACGCCCTGGGATCCCCGCTCAGCAGTTTGCCCGAGTTCGTCAACGCGAGGTGTCCCAAGTGCGGCGGGCCGGCGCGCCGCGAAACCGACACCATGGACACCTTCGTCGATTCGTCCTGGTATTTCTATCGCTACACCGACGCGCACAACGACCGCGCTCCGTTCGATTCGAAAATCGCGCAGTATTGGTTTCCCATCGACCAGTACATCGGCGGCGTCGAGCACGCCATCCTTCACCTTATCTACTCGCGCTTCTGGACCAAGTTCATGCGCGACATGGGCCTCGTCACCAATGACGAACCCAGTCGAACGCCTCTTCACGCAAGGCATGGTGATTAAAGACGGCGCAAAAATGTCGAAGAGCCTCGGCAACGTCGTCAGTCCTGACGAAATGGTGGCGCGCTACGGCGCCGACGCCGCGCGCCTCTACAGCCTGTTCGCCGCTCCGCCCGACCGTGATCTCGACTGGCAGGATTCTGGTATCGAAGGCATCCAAAGATTCCTGGGCCGTGTTTATCGCTTTGTCGAAGCGAATGCGCGTCCGCGAGCATCCCGGATTGGCGCAAGCCGTTGCCGGCGGACCCTCTGCGCGCCACAAGCGCGCGCGGACTTCAGCGCAAGCTTCACCAAACCATCAAGCGCGTGAGCGACGACTTTCAGGGACGCTGGCACTTCAATACTTGCATCTCGGCGATCATGGAACTGGTGAATGATGCTGTACCGCAGGATGTGAGCGACAGACTGAAGTGCCCAACATCCGGTAACGGAGACTTGGTCGAAGCTGGAGGATACGATTCGAGCCTGTGCTCTTCTCGCCGAGGTGCAGCGCGAATCTCGTGCTGTTGCTCGCGCCCTTCGCTCCCTATCTCGCTCACGAACTTTGGGAGATGCTCGGCGAAAAGGGAAGCCTGCTTAAAGCTCCCTGGCCGAAATACGACGCTGCGCTCGCCAAAGAAGAAGAGCTTGAAATCCCAGTACAGATTAACGGCAAGCTGCGCAGCCGGATCGTTGTGCCTGCTGACGCTACCGAAGATTTCATTGTCGAGCGTGCGCTCGCCGACGAGAAAGTGCAGTCCGCGATCGCGGGCAAGCAAATTGTGAAAAAAATCTACGTCCCCGGCAAGCTCGTCAACATCGTGGTGCGATAGAGCTCATGCCTCGCGTCTCACCCACGCTCGAAGGCTTTCGCGCAAGTTTTCGCCGGCCTTCGCTGACCCTGGCCGAGATTATGTGGCGCTGGACCGTCGGCGCAGTCGGCTGGGCGTTAGGTTTTTTCTGGTTAATCGAATTTCTCGACACGCTGCCGGTGACCCGGGGCGACGCAGCTCTTCTGTCGACAAGACATCCCTTGCTCGTCGGACGAGCGATCTCGCACATCCTTCGCGGCAGTTTGAATCGCGCCGTGCTGGCGGCGTTGCTTGCGGCGATCGCCCTCTCGTTGCTGTGGATCATCACCGCTTCCATCGGACGCGCTGCCACAGTCCGTGCTCTGCTTGACGTATTTTCGTAGGGACGTTGCCGGCGACATCTTCGACTGAGATAGATACCGCGAGTGAGGCGCGGTCTTTTCGTTCGCTGGCCGGGCTGAGCTTCCTGCGCGTGGCAGTTACGCTATCCGCGTTCCTCGCTTTCATAGGCGCCGCAATCCTTGCCGGCTTCGCCTCACCTGATTCAAACCCACGGCCTGGCCTGGTTATCATTTCTTTCTTCCCGCTGGCTGGATTGATCTGCATAGCATGGCCGAGCCTTGAACTGGTTGCTCTCGCTCGCCTGCGTGTTCGCGGTCCGCGACGGTGAGGACACGCTTGGTGCGCTCTCCACTGCCGTCGCTTTTTCTCGAGAACGACCCGGACCGATATTTGCCGTAAGCACGTGGACAGGACTTGCGCACCTGATAGCTTTCAGCGTTGCCACGACGCTGGTGTCGGTGCCGCTCGCTTTCATCCAGATTGTTCCCTGGCGACTGGTGATTATCGGCGTGATTTCTGGTAACGCTGGCGTATTTGGCCGTTGTGGATTGGCTGTACATGGCGCGTCTCGCTGGCTACGTCTGCATCGCCGAAATGCCCGACACTTCCTGTTGCATCTACGTCAATCCCAATTCCTCCATCACCGGCGCCGGACCGCACCGCCATCGACCGTGACGAAACATCCTCAGCGATGTTCCGAACCTTGCCGTAGAAACGTAGATCGCAGCGTCTCGACGATCTAGTTCTTTACATGCGCCAGCCGATTTGAGAAACTCATCGGTGGAACCCCAATCCAAGGCTTAACGAATCCATCGTCATCCTCGACTTTGGCGCGCAGTATACGCAGCTCATCGCGCGCCGCATCCGCGAACAAAATGTTTTTTCAGTAGTGCTGCCCTGCACTGCTTCGCTCGACGAGGTCAAGAGTTGCTCGCCTGTCGGCGTCGTGCTCTCGGGGGCGCCGTGGTCGGTCTACGACAAAGATGCGCCGCCGGCGGACCCTGGCGTCTTCGAGTTGGGGCTGCCTGTGCTTGGCATCTGTTATGGGCTGCAGTTCATGGTGCACACTCTGGGCGGCAGAGTCCGTCCCGCGGACAAGCGCGAGTACGGGCACGCGGAAGTCGATATTGTCGCTGAATCGGTGCTGTTCCAGGGACTCGCCAAGCGGCAGGCGGTGTGGATGTCGCATGGGGACGAAGCGCTGGAACTGCCTCCCGGGTTCGAGCTGACGGCGAAGACCTCGCATGCCGTGGCCGGAATCCAGAACGTCCAGAGGAAGTGGTTTGCGGTGCAGTTCCATCCTGAAGTTCATCACACGCGAAACGGCACGGAAATCCTGCGCAATTTTGTCTTCCGGATCTGCCGCGCCAAGCCCTCGTGGACGCCGCAGCATTTCATCGATTCGACGGTTGAGCAGGTCAGGCAACAAGTCGGCAAGGGACGGGCGATCTGCGCGCTTTCGGGCGGAGTGGATTCCTCCGTTGCGGCGGTGCTGGTCCATCGGGCTCTGCGCGACGCTCGGGGCAAGTCGCGACTGACCTGCATCTTCGTGAACAACGGCGTGCTGCGCAAGAACGAGTTTGAGAAAGTGCAGAAGACTTTGCACGACAAGCTTGGCCTGCGGCTCGACGCGGTCGACGCTACGGCGCGCTTTCTTGGAAAGCTGAAGGGCGTCAGCGATCCCGAGAAAAAACGAAAGATCATCGGCAATGAATTCATCAAGGTGTTCGAGGGGGAAGCTCGCCGCATTGAAAAAGAAGAAGGCAACGTGAAGTGGTTGGTGCAGGGGACTCTTTATCCGGATGTGATCGAGTCGCGCTCTGTGCGCGGGCCGTCGCAGGTAATCAAGTCGCATCACAACGTGGGCGGGCTGCCAGAAAAAATGAAGCTGAAGCTGATCGAGCCGCTGAAAGATTTGTTTAAAGATGAAGTCCGCAAGATCGGCCGCGACCTGGGCATGCCGGAAGAAATTTTGCAGCGGCAACCGTTCCCCGGCCCCGGGTTGGCCGTGCGTGTGCTCGGAGAAGTCACGCCGGAGCGGCTGGCGCTGTTGCGCGAGTGTGACGACATTGTGGTCACGGAGATCAAGAACGCCGGCCTCTATACGAAAATCTGGCAGTCGTTTGCCGTGCTGCTGCCGGTGATGTCAGTAGGCGTGATGGGCGACATGCGGACTTATGCCTACACATGCGCGATCCGGGCGGTGAGTTCTGAAGACGGCATGACTGCCGACTGGGTGGCGCTGCCGCACGAGGTGTTGAAAACAATTTCTTCGCGGATTGTGAATGAGGTGAAGGGCGTGAACCGTGTGGTGTACGACGTCACTTCCAAACCCCCGGGGACGATTGAGTGGGAGTAAGGGCAGTCCCCAGTTCTTAGGTCTCGGCTCTAGCTCTGGTCACGGTGAACGGAGTCCATGGAGAAGGCGGGAAGGCAAACGGCAATGTACTCGGCGCCGCCTTCCTGGGGAGTGGAGTAGCGAATCCACTCGCCGGCGTAGGCGATCACGGCTTGTCCCGCAGCAACGTCGATGGAACCGTTTTCGTGTTCTACGTGCAGCGTGCCTTTGAGGACGACGGTGAACTCATCGAAGGCGGGAGTTTGACCCGGCTCGAGCCATCCGGCAGGACTGCGCATGTGGGCTACGCTCGCGGACGAAGTTTTGGAGTTGACGCGGCCGATGTATTCGTCGATTAGCTTAGGTTTGTTGCCGGAGGATTTGATGCGCGTTGGCTGCGGGATTAGGGTCGGCATGGTCGGTCCTAGACTACGCATGTTATTAGATCATGGGAGTTGTGGTCGGTGCTCCCGGTTCCAGTGCGGACGTATCGGTTACAATTCTCGCCTATGTTCTATCGCTCGGACAATCGATCGCCCGATCAACTGCGGCCGGTTTCTATCGTTCCGGGCTTTATCACAACGGCAGAGGGGTCGGTGCTCATTGAGGTAGGAAATACAAGGGTGATTTGCACGGCATCGATTGAAGAAGCGGTGCCGTCGTTTATGCGGAATTCCGGCAAGGGATGGATTTCCTGCGAGTATGCGATGATTCCGCGGGCAACGCTGACGCGGACTCCGCGGGAAGTGGCGAAAGGGCGGCCGAGCGGACGGACGCATGAGATCCAGCGGTTGATTGGGCGGTCGCTACGCGCCGTCACTGATTTGACGCGGCTGGGCGAGCGCACGGTGTGGATCGATTGCGACGTGATTCAAGCCGATGGAGGGACGCGCACTGCTTCGATTACTGGAGCGTTTGTGGCCTTGGGGCTTGCGCTGGAAAAGCTGGTGGAGGCCGGGACTTTGACTTCGGTTCCGCTGAGGGATTTTGTTGCGGCGGTCAGCGTGGGGATTGTGGATGGGGAAATCCTGCTTGACCTTTGTTACGAGGAAGACTCGCGGGCTGACGTGGACATGAATTTCGTAATGACTGCTGGGCACAAGATGGTAGAAGTGCAGGCTACGGCGGAACGGCAGGCTTTTGACGATGCGCAATTTGCCAAGATGCTGGCGTTTGCGCGGTCGGGAGTGCAGTCGCTGATTGCCAAACAGCAAGCGGTTTTGAGCGGGTTAACTTTGCGGCAGTAAGGAGCGGGGCTCGCTGAGCGGCCGAGGCGGCTGTTCCCACACAGTCTTGCAGCTCCTCGTGGATCTTTCCTGTGCGGCAAAGATGCAGCTACGTCTTTACCCCGATTCACCGTTCGGGCTGGTCTCGGTTGCTATTGTTTTTGCGTCGCTACCCATTCGTGGATCCGGGTTGATAGAACGTCCATCGGCAGAGCGCCTGCGCCTAGGACCTCGTCGTGGAAATTGCTCAGGCTGAATTTGTCGCCTAATTGATCTTTGGCATACTGGCGCAGCTTGAGAATCTCTAATTGGCCAATCTTGTAGCCCAGAGCCTGGGCAGGCCAGGCCATGTAACGGTCGGTCTCGCTCTGCACTTCGGCTTCGTCGATGGCGGAGTGGTCGTGGAAGAAATCTACTACCTGCTGACGGGTCCAGTGCTTGTAGTGAAAGCCGGTGTCGACGACCAGGCGGATGGCGCGGAGCATGTCGTCCTGCAGATGACCGTAATAGCTGTAGGGATCCTGGAAAAATCCAACTTCTTTTCCTAACCGCTCCGAGTAGAGAGCCCAACCTTCGGTGTAGGCGGTGTAATACTCATTCTGGCGGAAGGGCGGGAGCTGCGGCAGTTCCTGGGCGATGGCGATCTGCAGGTGGTGGCCCGGGATGCCTTCGTGGTAGGCCGTGGTTTCAAAGTCGAGCGTTGTGCCCTTTTCGAAGTTGCCGGTGTTGACCATAACGTGAGCGGGGCGGGAACCATCCTGCGCTGCCGGAACATAGTGCGTGGCAGCGTCTTTCTCGCTGGATTCCCCGATGGACATGACCTCCACCTTCGCTTTGGGAAGACGACCGAACATGGCCGGCAGCTTCAGATACATCTGGTCGATGTATTTTTGATAGAGGTCGAGAATCTCCTGGCGCGAATGTACGTGGACTTTAGGATTGCTTGGGAGCGAGGCGCTGAAGCTTTTGAGGTCTTTGAAGCCAAGCTGATTGACGACCTGCAGCATGCGGGCTTCGATCTCTTTGACCTGAGCCAGACCGATCTGGTGAATTTCTTCTGGCGTGAGATTCGGTGGTGGTGCTTTCTTTCACGCGGAAGGCATAGCGCTCGGGGCCATCGGGCAGCGCCCAGATGCCCGGCTCAGTGCGGCCTTTCGGGGCGTACTCGTCGCGGACAAAGCTGGTGAACTTTACATAAGTAGGAAGCACGGATTCGCGGATGGCGGCCAGGCCCTGCTCGCGCAACCGTTTCTGGTCCGCGGCGGGGATGGAATCGGGAAACTTGGCGAAGGGCTGGGCGAAAGGCGAGTCCTCGGGCGCCTTAGTCGCGATGCCATTGCACTGCACAACCACTTTCTCGAGCAGGACGCGCGGGGGCATCAGGCCCTCGGCCATACCTTTGCGCATCTGGATCACGGTCTCATCGAAGGCGCGGGGAAACTGCCGCAGCCGCGAAATGTAGTCGTCGTAGTCCTTGACGCTCTCGAAGGAGAGGATGGTCACCAGCTCTGGCAGTTCGATGGGGAGACCGTCGACCTGCGACACCGGCATTTCCCAAGGCTTGAAACGGGCTCCGTCGAGGGCCATGCGAAGGTCGCGGACCATCAGAGTTTTGTTTAAGGCTTCCTGCTCGGGGAAGCCGGTGGTGTCGATGGCTTCGAAACGCGTGAGGTAGTTTCGGCTCTGCTCCAGGTCGTCGTCGATGGCTTTCTGTGAGAAGTCGTCGATTTTGTCGTTCCAGCGCTTGTCTCCGAGGACGGAGGCGTAGATGGGGCTGGTACGGAGCGTGTACTCCCAGCGTTCGGCGAGAAGGTCGTTCAGAGCTTTTCTTCGGGCCTCGAGATCAGACAGCGGAGGCGCCGCGAGGACGGTCGAACACAGCAGGGAGATGAGCAAGGCCAGCAGGACCAGGGATCGCATTCAGTGAGACTCCTTACGTATTGGTTGTGTTCTTAGGTTTGCGCGGCGTTGCTGATTGTACACTGCTGTACCTTCGCCAGCTGAGCATCGCTTGGTTAGCGGCCTCATTCGTAGCGGAGACTTTCGATTGGGTCGAGGCGTGCGGCATGGACCGCGGGAACCATCCCGCTGATTATGCCGACGAGGCTGAGAATCACTGTGGCCACTACCAGACTGCTCACGTCGATGCGGAGATGGATGTCACCGGCCTGGAGGTTATCGCCGAAGGCGCTCATCAGTGGAAGTGCGCCGACGATCCAAGAAATTATGTAGGCGATTGCGATGCCGCCCAGGCCTCCGGCGAAGGTTATGGCGAGGGCTTCGGCTAGAAACTGGAAGAGGATGTGGGCTTTGTGCGCGCCCAGGGCTTTCTCTATGCCGATTTCGCGGGTGCGCTGTTGCACCGAGACCAGCATGATGTTCATCAGGCCGATGCCGCCGATGCCGAGGGTTAGAGCGCCGATGAAGGCCAGCAGAACTTTGAGCGCCGTGGTTACGACCGCGAACTGGTCGAAGTCCTGCTTGAAGTCGGCCATGTAGACGGCGCGTCGGTCGTCGGGACGGAAGTTGTGGTGTCCGGCGAGCACGGAGCGAACCACGCGAGTCAGTTGCTGATGGTTCTCGCCCTCGTAATCCATGAAAATTCCGGAGATGTATTTAGTGTCGTAGAGATCACCCATTGAACTAAAGGGAATTGCGATCAACGAATTGTCATTGTCGTCGCCGCCCTGAACTTTGCGCTGGTAGACACCGACTACTTCAAAGCTTAAGCCGCCGATGCGGATATTTTGTCCGAGCGGGGGCTCGCCGGAAAAAAGCCTGCGGCGGGCTTCATCGCCGATCACGGCCACGCGGGCGCGCTGGAGCTGGTCTTCCTCGCTGAGACCCCGCCCCGTGGCGACGGAGAAACCACGGATTCGGTCATAGACGGGATAGACTCCGGTGAGGAAAAGATTGGTGAGGCTTCGCGTGTCATGTTGGATAGTCACGTTTCGTTTGTCGAAGATAGGGGTGACGCCTTTGACCATAGGGACTTCATTGCGGACGTAATCGACATCTGCGATCTGGAGGCGGATTTCGCTGCCCGCCTTGGCGCCTCCGGCTTGCAGGGAGGTGCGGCCGGGAAAGGCGCCGATCACATCGGTGCCCCAGGAGCTGAAGATCACGCTGATAGCCCGTTCGAAGCCCGAACCGAAAGCCAGCAGGATAACGACCGTGGCAATACCCCAGGCCATGCCGAGCATGGTCAGAGCGGTGCGGCGGCGGTTGTGCTGCATGGCGCCGAAAGCTTCCTTCAGCAGATCGCGGGTCATAAATTACTCCGATCCTCGCCCCGACACTTCTGGCGAATTACTCCGGGCGACTATTCCTGACGCAGGGCCTCCACGGGTTCGAGCATGGCGGCTTTGCGGGCCGGGTAAAGACCGGCAGCGATGCCGGCCAAAGCTAACGACAGCACTGCCGCGACAGCGGACACGGGCACGATACGCGGCGTATCGAAGCCTTGGGGGAGATTCACTCCAGAGAGCAGATGAACGATGAGCGTCGCGGCGCCTACACCCAGTGCACCGCTCAGCAGGGTAAGGAACGCGCCTTCCAGGAAGAATTGGAACAAGATGTTGCGGTTGGTCGCGCCCAGGGCTTTGCGCAATCCAATCTCGCGGGTGCGCTCGGTTACCGCAACCAGCATGATGTTGATGATGCCTATTGCGCCGAGGGCTAGAGTGACCAGGCCGACGCCGCCGAGGAACCAGTCCATGGCGGTGAAGATCTTGCCCATGAGTTTCTGGTTCTTCACAGTGTCCCACTCCTCCCAGACATCGTCCGCTTTAGGATCGAAGCCGCCGTGATTGCGAGCTACGATGCGGTGAAGCTCGACCTTGGCGTCTTCATTTTCGTCGAAGCTGCGGGGTTGATAGTTGATGAAGGAAATTGCATTGCCGTCTTTGGAGTTGTCGCCTTTCAGGGGGAAGAGCTCGCGCATGGTGTTGAAGGGGACAAAGATGCGGATGTTGGTTGAGTTTTGCTCTTCGTTGCCAATCATGGACAGCATGCCGATTACCTCGAAGTGAACGCCGTTGAGGAGTATGGTGTTGCCGACCGCGGGACGGCCGGGAAACAGGTTGCGCGTCATTTCGCGGCCGAGGAGACAGACGCGGCGGCGCTGGTCGTTGTCTTCGTCGTTGATCCAACGCCCGACTTGAAGGGGGATCGTCCTGACCTGGCTGTAGATGGGAAGGACTCCGGAGACTTGGCCATTGGTGCTGGTGTAGTCGCTGACGGCGCGGATGTCGTCACGCGCAATGACAGGTGCAAGGTTCACGGCAAGCTTTGATTCGTTCTTGATGGCGAGGTAGTCGTCGTAGGTGAGGTTGAACCACTTCATGGAAGTGAAGCTACCTTCGAGAGCTGGCGCACGGCCGCCGAAAAAGAAGATGATGTTTTTGCCGAAGGTCTCGAGTTGGCGCCGGTTGCCGTTGCGGAAACCTTCGCCCACCCCGGCCAGCAGCAACAGTGATCCCACACCCCAGGCGATGCCGAACATGGTGAGGAATGAACGCAGCTTGTGCGCCCATAGGGTGCGCAAAGTCTGGCCGAAAGTATCCAGGAGCATGCGCATCGGTTAGCTCAGACGGGAGGGTGCGCATACGCCGATTCTCCCTACCGTTATCAATTCGACTGTCGAAGGCGGCGAAGGTTAGCGTCCGCTGGAAGGACTTCTCTCTGTTAGTCTTATTTCTTTCAAGGAAGCACCCTCCATCTTGCGAAAGATCCTCATTCTCATTGTTCTGATTCCACTGCTGGGCGGGTTGGGCTGGTGGTATCTCCGCGAGCAGGCTCTGCCGGATTACGGGCCTGCGTACCGCGAGTATGCCTACATCACCAACGGGAAAAGCAATACGGTGAGCGTGATTGATCTGCGGACGTTCGAGCCGGCGAAGACGATTGCTGTGGGCGTGGAGCCGACCGGAGTCGCGGCCAACAGCAAGAAGAACGAAATCTATGTGGTCAACACAGGGTCGAACAACGTCAGCGTGATTGATGCCGAAAAGAACGCGGTCGTGGCGACCATCGGAGTTCATGGGCGGCCGTACTTCATCGACGTTTCGGAAGATGGCAAGCGCGGTTATGTGGCGAATTCGGGGTCGGCCAATGTTTCGGTGATCGATCTCGACAAGAAGGTTGTGATCGGAAATGTGCGGGTCGGCGCTGCGCCCGGGCTGGCTCGGGTTTCGCCGGACGGTGCGAGCGTCGTGGTGTCGAACCGCGGCGAAAATACCGTTTCTGTGATTGACGCGAAGCTGTTGCGAGTGCGGGCGACCCTGGCGGTTTGCCAGCAACCGGAGGACATCACCATCCTGCCGGATTCGAGTAAGGCGTTCGTGGCATGCTCGGGATCGTCGCAGGTGGCGTCCATTGCCTTAGCGAGGAGCGACAAGAGCGGTGAGGGGACGAGCGACCGGGTACTGGCGCTGCTGGATGTGGGGCGGACGCCGGTGAGCCTGGCGTTAAAGCCTGATGGCGGCGAACTGATCGTGTGCGATTTTGATTCCGACAGCATTTCGATCATTGAGACGGGAACTAATGAGGTGGGCGGCAGCGCGCTGATCGGGCAGCATCCCACCCACGCCGTGGTCACGCTCGATAACTCGCGGCTGTACGCGAGCAACTTCGGGTCGGACAGTATTGCGGTCTACGACATTGACCTGGGCCGGAGGATTGCGACCATAGGAGTGGGCAGCCATCCGGATGCCCTGGCGCTGTCACAGGATCAGAGGTATGTCCTGGTGCTAGATACCCAAGCCGGCGATGTGACAGTGATTCAGAAGCGCACACCGCGCAAGCTGGAGCCCACGGAGTATTCACTGCTGACCATGATTCCGGTCGGGATGCAGCCAAACGGGATTGTGGTGAAGGCCTTTATGAGGACCGGGCCGGGGAATCGATAGGAAACTCCGACGCAGCGTCGACGTTATTGTGTCGTTACCGGTTTGGCACAAAATTTGTCCAAGGCTGCTTTCAGGTCGGCGGCTATGGCTGGGGCTTCGCGGGACTCGATGTCGCGGCGAGGCATCATGTAAACGAGTTGGCCGTCGCGGAGAATTGCGATTGAGGGTGAAGAGGGCGGTTGTCCAGTGAAATAACTGCGGGCACGTTCGGTAGCCCCGGTATCCTGCCCGGCGAATACGGTGTATGCCTTGTCGGGATGAGCCGCCTTCTCGAGAGCCATGCGAACGGCGGGACGCATGCGGCCGGCGGCGCATCCGCAAATGGAATTTACTACTACCAGGGTTGTGCCCGGCTGCGCTTTCAGAGCCTGGTCGACGGACTCGGGGGTGCGCAGTTCTTCGATGCCCAGGCGGGTTAACTCTTCGCGCATGGGGATTACCATAATTTCCGGATACATTCTGTCGGCTCCTTGGCTTCTACTTTTGATTCTATCTTAGAACTGGAAAGTTAAGAGGTGCAGCGCATTGGGAAGAGCCAAACACGCAACTATTGCGTCGGAAAGGTGTTTTAGTTCGCAGTTGCGCCGAGTGGTTCTGGTTGCGCAGCGCTTATAGAATTCTGGGCTCGCGCGCTGCTGTTGTCAGCAACCCCTGCGCCGGTCCCGGCAACGAACTTGGACGTGCGAATAACGGGGCAGAGTCATTGCTGGGAAAATGGACTGTCGATACTTAGTGATTGAAACTGAAACCATGAGGAGGAACATTCACTGATGGATAGCAAGTCACGTTTGGTTGGTTCGCTTTTCCTGGCCGCCGCCCTGGCTTCTTCCGCGTTGGGCACGGCTTGCGCACACCACTACTACCGGGTCTATGACCCCTACTACAGCGACTATCACGTCTGGAACGATACTGAGGTCACCTATTACCATCAGTGGGCCCGCGAAAACCACCGAGACGAGAATAGAGACTTTCGCAAGCTGCCCCCTGAGGAACAGAAGCAATACTGGACCTGGCGGCACAGCAACGGCGACCACCACTAGGTAACCGGATCAATCGATCAACGGGGATTTGCTGCGCGCCCGCCCACTCGGGTTCCTGTGACCTGTCCCGAGTGGTACGTGCCGCGGTGCCCGGCCCGCCGGCGTCGCCAGTATTTCGCCACTCAGGTTCGGGTTGGTCACTGAACCCGTCCTCTTGTGTTCTAATGCTGCCTTCCTGCTCATCGTAAGGAGGCTGCATGCGAAAATTGGCTCGGTCCCGACCGTTGATTGCAATCCTAGTGGCGACCACGGTGTCGGCCTGGGCACAGATCTCGCCGCCCGCCGATCTGGATTCCTTTGTCGCCAACTCCATGAAGGTCTTTGACGTCCCGGGCATGGCTGTTGCCATTGTGAAAGATGGCAAGATCGTCCTGGCGAAAGGCTATGGTGTGCGCAAGTTGGGCGATGCGGCGCCAGTCGACGAGCACACTATGTTCGGGATTGGCTCGAACACAAAAGCATTTACCACAGCCGCTCTCGCTACCTTGGTGGATGCGGGCAAGCTTTCGTGGGACGATCCTGTCTACCAACGTCTTCCCGGCTTCGTGATGTATGACCCCTATGTTTCACACGAAATGACCATTCGTGATCTGCTCACTCACCGCAGCGGCATGGGGCTGGGTGAAGGGGATCTGCTGTTCTGGCCGACATCCACATACACACGCGACGAGATCATTTACAAGCTGCGCTTCATGAGGCCGGCGTCCAGCTTCCGCAGCCACTATGCGTACGACAACCTGTTGTATATGACGGCGGGGCAGATCGTACCTGCGGTCACGGGCGTCTCCTGGGACGACTACATTCGCCAGCACATCTTCGCCGCGCTGGGCATGAATAACTCCAACGTCAGCACCGCCGCCTACAAACCGGGTGACGATTATGCCTACCCCCACTCGCGTGTGGATGGCAAGCTGCAGGTCATCCATTTCGAAGTGCTCGACAATGTGGGCCCGGCGGGATCCATTAATTCTTGCGCTGCCGATATGGCGAAATGGGTGCAGTTGCAGCTCAACCGCGGAAAATTCGCGGACCGCGATGGCCGCTTATTTAACGAGCAGGAATCGAAAGAAATGTGGTCACCGCAGACGATACTGCCGATCGGAAACTACACCCCGCCGTTGGCTGGACTGAAACCAACCTTCGCCGATTACGCCTTGGGTTGGGGTCTGCGTGACTATCACGGCCGCAAACTTGTCGGCCACACCGGCGGCGTGGCTGGCTTTGTTTCACGCGTGATGCTGGTGCCCGAGGAAAATCTTGGCGTCGTCATCTTGACCAATGCGGAGGAAGGTGGCGCGTTCGACTCCATTCTTTATCACGTGCTCGATCACTATTTCGGCTTGCCGACCACTGACTGGATTGCCGCTTTCAAATCCGTGAAAGATATGGATGAAAAAGACGCCGCGGAGGCGATGAAGAAAGCAGAAACCGCACGCGCGGCGGATTCCAAGCCTTCCCTGCCCTTAGAAAAATATGCCGGGACTTACAACGATGCCTGGTACGGACCGATCACGATCTACGGAGAAAATGGCGGTTTGGTCATCACCTTCGACCATACTCCCTCGATGATCGGCGACCTGCAGCACTGGCAATACGACACGTTCAAGGCGCACTGGCGCGATCGCACTATCGAAGATGCCTTTGTCACTTTCTCGTTGAAGCCGGACGGTAGCATCGAGAGTGCGCGCATGGCGGCGGTTTCTCCGCTCGCGGATTTCAGCTTCGATTACCAGGATTTGCTGCTTAAGCCGGCCGATAAGAAGTGAGACGTCTGCGGTGTGCGGTGTAAGGGCGGCCAAATGATTGGCCGATACCTTAGCTGGCGTTCGCGGGGTCGTCGGCGATTTTAATCGAGAAGTTGACGGTGATTCGGGCCTTGGTCTCGACCGGCTGTCCGTTCTGTAGATAAGGCTTGAAGCGCCACTGGCGGACGGCTTGCTGCGCTGCAGCGGTCAGTATGGCAGGACCGCTGAGTACGCGCAGATTTTCAATGTTGCCATCAGTCCCGACAAGCGCCTGCAAGACCACCGAGCCCTGCACCCGCATGTGCTGTCCCAGTAAGGGATAGGTCGCATCGACGGTTTGCCGCATTTCGGGAAAGCTGCTGATGGTAAGCCGCTCGTGCTCCGCCGCATTCGTGGTTAGAGTCGCTGAAGTGACGGTGGAGACGCGGTTCGAATCGTTGGGGATCTCCACCGCTTTCGCAACACTGCTGCCGGGATGAACGATGCGGCGGTTATCGCCCGCGATCACTTCGACATCCAGCGGAGGAAGGGCGGCGCGAGTGGTCTCGGCCACCGGTGGATTTGACTGAGCAACGTCCTGGTGAGACGGCTTGGCAACGGCTGTGGCGACAGTCTTTTTGGTAAAGTGGTTCTTCGCAGCGGCGTTGCGTGCTATGGACGGCTGGGCGGTTTTGGCGGGTACAGCCGCAGTCGCGTTCTGGATGATCTGCACGCTCGTAGTGTCAGATTCGGTCGCATCGTCCGAACCAAACCAGAAATCACGGTCCTTCACGATTACAAAGGCGAGGGCGATCAGCAGAAGAGCCAGCGCGATCTGGAGCCGGCGCGGTTGCTCATCAGGGAGACCAGCTTGAGGCCTGGTTAGCTCCACGATTGGACTCTGCTGCGTTATTTGGTGTGTTCCCATTCAGCCCTGCCTTGTGAAATAGCCTTTAATAAAGAGCGTCAACCACCAGGCACCAGTATCCTGAGGCCGTGAGCCCGTGGTGACAATGGCACGATCCGGGAACACGCGGCACAAGAGTGCCATACGGGTGGTTTTTGGGGCCGGCGTGGCCGGGCGGGGCAGGTTTGACTTCCTCAGCGCAGAAAGACGTGCGCCGCGTCCTCTGCGCGGATGGTCGACTTTCGCCGGGTGCCCTTCGCGAGGTTATAGGCGACCAGCAGGTGTCCCTCGACGATGAGGATCTCCTTGTCGCTGATCCAGCCCACGAGCGTGGCGTGGGGCAGAAATGCGATGCGGCGGGGCACATCCTCCGTGCTCTTCACCTCGACTGCGGGCAGATCGAGCAGGGCCTTGCGAATGCGCTGCGATTCTTCCGGGCTGGCCTGCCCTTGCTCGGAGATCTGAATCGGCGTGTTGGGCTGAGAAGTGGCGACGATCGTAAAGGCCACGGAGGCGAGATCGGGCGACAATTTGCCGTTCTGGGTGTAGAAGCTGACGTCGTAGTCGGGATTTTTGTATGTGGCTTGTTCGTCGAACACGGTCAATGTCTTGCCATGGAGATGCAGCAAAGTTTGATCGTCGCTCTGATTCTGCCAACCGCAGCAGGCGGTGTCGGGGATTGCCTCCAGGATCGCGCCGGGATTGGCGGCGTCGAGCACCCGGCGGAGAGGCGGATTGATCGGCGTCGATGCCCATTTTCCGGCGTTTTCCTCGTATAAGGAGGTTGCCTTGTAGAGGGGCTGGGCTTTTCCGGAGACGAACTCTGTCAGCAGAAAAAACTTGCCTGCGCCATCGTCGGGAACCCACACTTCTCCGTAGGGGCAGGTTTCTTCACAGCCTCCGGTCGGGCAGGGGCAGTCGGGGAACGCGATCGAGGCCAAATCCTGACGGCCGGCGCCGGTTAGATCCGTTTGCCAGCTTAGCCAGGTGGTTTTGGTGGAAAGATCGACGCCATCGCGCTGCAGGCGGCGCGCCTGGTTCGAAAACCAGTTGAGATGGGTTCCATCAGCTGAGAGAAAAGGCACAGGGCGCCGACTCGGTGATGGCCAGATTTGAGCCCACCGTGGTTGTGGTGCGCGAGACTTCGCGTGTCAGAGTGGTTGCCGCGTGGCCGTCCCAGAACCACACCTTTTGCTCAGTCGCGAAATCGCCCTCCGCGAGCGGCAAAGACACGGGTGCGGCGAACAGCATTTGCCCCAGATGATTGACGGAGACGTTCTGCGGCGAGGACGCAGCTTCCACTGGAACCTTCACCGTTTGTTTAGCAGAAAACGTAGCCGGATCGTACTCTACCATCTCGCCGGGCGGGCGCAGAACCCACAGGCGCTGGCTTTGCGCCGCCAGCGACGCAGCCAGGACTAGAACCACAGCATAATGCCGGAATCAGTTTTCGCATGAAGAGCGTGCCGTTGCGAAACTCGAACTGCCAGCATGATTGTAAACCGTGCGACTCGCTGGCTCCGCGGCTCTTGCGTACAATGGGGATTGAAATTATGAGCACACGTCCCGAGAAAACAATGACGATGACATCAACTCCCCCCGTTCACCCACAGACCGGCTCCGCGCAGCTTCCCGAGGTGCCGCTGACCACTGAGGGCTACAGCGTGCTGCACCAGATGATGCGCTTCCGCTGGACGGCCTGGCGCGGCCTGCCCGATGCCACGCGGTCGTCGATCGCTCAGGAAGCGGCGGCGGTGCTGGGAGGAATGGAACAAGAATTCGGCGGGACAATCTGCGCTTTTTTCGTTGATCGGCCACAAGGGCGATCTCATGCTGGTGCACTTTCGCAACTCTTTTGCCGAGCTTAACCAGGCGGAACTCAAGCTGGCGGGGCTTGCGGCTGAGCGATTACCTCGAGCCTACGTCTTCTTATCTTTCCATCATCGAACTTGGGCTCTACGATTCGACGCTCAAGATTTACAAGGAGCTGGCCGATCAGGGCATCCAACCGCACTCCGACCAGTGGAAAGCGGAGATCGAATGCAAACTCGAGCGGCATCGGGAGGCGATGCGTCCGCGGCTGTTTCCTGAGATTCCGCCGAACCGTTACGTCTGTTTTTATCCCATGAACCGGCTGCGGGGCGAAGACAAGAACTGGTATACGCTTCCGATCGAAGAGCGTGCCCGCCAGATGAGCGAGCACGGACTTGGTGGGCCGCCGCTATGCGGGCGAAGTGAAGCAGATCATCACTGGCTCGATTGGCTTTGACGACTGGGAGTGGGGCGTCGATCTGTTCGCCGATGATCCGCTGGTGTTCAAGAAGTTGATCTACGAGATGCGCTTCGACCATGTCAGCGCCGTGTATGCGTTGTTCGGCCAGTTCTTTGTGGGCGTGCGCTGCCCGGCAGCGGCGTTGGAGAAATTGCTGGGCGGAGAACTGCCGAAGTAGCTAGCCGTAAGACAAACGAGTTCACCACAGAGACACAGAGGCACAGAGAAAACCTTTTTGAGGTTTTGCCTTTCTCTGTGACTCTGTGACTCTGTGGTGAATTGATTTTTGGAACTGGAGAACTTCATGGCAACGCTGGGACTCATCGAATACAAAGACGCCAGCCCGGAAGTGCGCGCCGTTTATGACGACATCATGGCCACGCGCAAGACCGACTGGATCAACAATTTCTGGAAGGCGATCGCACACGATCCCGCCACGCTGAAGCGCACGTGGGAAGACATCAAGCAGATCATGGCTCCCGGCGCGCTTGATCCGCTGACCAAGGAAATGATTTACGTCGCAGTGAGCGTGACCAATCAATGCAACTACTGCATCGCCTCACATACCGTCTCGGCGCAGAAAAAAGGGATGACCGACGCCATGTTCAAGGAATTGATGGCGGTGGTCGGCATGGCCAACGAAACCAATAAGATGGTCAGCGGATATCAGGTGGAGATCGACGAGCAGTTCAAGAAATAGCGATGGTTGCAAGAGACGGCAACTCAGCGTTTTCTTCGTTGCGCGCCCGAACTTGTACTCGCACTGCTTCATATCCACCTTTCGGCCGCGGAAGCGCACGCCCTCGGCTTCGAGCCGGAGCCGCTGCTCGATGGCCGAATCGCCACGCAGCTTGATTTCTCCACCTGCGCCTAAGACTCGCTGCCAGGGCAATCCATAGCTGCGATGCAGCACCTTCGCCACTTGCCGCGCTGCTCCCGGCAGTCCGGCCGCTCGCGCGATCGCTCCGTAGGTAGACACTTTCCCTTTGGGAATCCGTCGTATGGCCGCCTCGATGCGGAGCCGCACCTTCGACGACTGATCTGGGATGATCTGACGATCGGCTCCGCGTTTCCGCAACTTCCTTGGTTCCCTGCTTCACAGCGCTATCCACCCTATGCGGATCAGCCACAACGATCCTACTGAAACGAGCAACCATAATAGATGCCTTGCAACAACGGGCGATGCCCTACCTCTTTGATGGTTGCCACCGAGATGCCGCTGCCGATTAAAAATAAAGTAGCGGTCAATCCGACCTTCGCAACTTTCACCGCGATGCCGTAGGCATGCGCTCCGCCCGGCAGATACGTGTTGCATACTGCGGCCAGGCAAAACAGGCCGATGAACCACGGCCACTGAATCTTTGCTTTGGCGCCGCGCACCACGGCGGTCGCGAGCGACAGCGGGACAATCCACAAGGCTCGTGCCAGCTTCACCGTGGTCGCGATGGCGAGCGCCTCGGCACCATACTTGGCGGCCGCGCCCACCACGGAACTGGTGTCATGAATGGCCAGGGCCGCCCACAGTCCAAACTGCGATTGCGTCAGCTTAAGGGCCGCGCCAATCGAAGGAAAAATCAGCAGCGCTACGGAATTCAGAACGAAGACGGTTCCCAGCGATATAGCCATTTCTTCGTCGCTGGCCTGCGTGATCGGACCGACGGCGGCGATGGCGCTTCCGCCGCAGATCGCCGTGCCCGTGGAAATAAGAAACGCCGGCACTCGTTGCACATTTAACAGCGCGCCCAGGCCCATCCCGCGAGCAGCGCGAAACTGATGCCGAGCATGGTGTAGACGAAGCCGCTGCGCCCGGCGCGCACGACCTGGTGCAGGTTCATGCCGAAACCGAGTCCTACCACTGAGGCCTGCAGCAAGAATTTAGAGAACTTCTTGGCCTCATTGCCGTAGGGATGGGGCAACGCCAGGCCGAACACAAGTCCCATGGCCAGCGCTACGGGCGGCGACACGAAGCCACTGGCACTCACCAACAGGCAGAGGAGAAAGACGACGCGAGGCAGCATTCGGGAGGAAGCCGGAGTGGCGACGGTCGCGGTGTCGATCATGCGATGTGGATCATACTCCCTGATCCGCGCCGCCGATCATATTCCGCCGATCATGTTCCGCTAATCATATTCCGCTAATCGACGGGCCGGGCTAGGCCGCCTTGCGGAAGGATTCGATGGCCTCCGCTTCAGAGTTATAGACGTCGAAAACCGTGAGCAGCTTGGTGACCTGCAGCACATCGCCCACACGCTTGGTCAAGTTCGTCAATTTGATCGTTCCGCCTGCGTTTTGCGCAGTGATGCGCAGAGCTACCAGCGTGCCCAAGCCGCCGGAATCGATGTAACTCACCTCGCCCAGATTGAGCACGATGCGATTGTTCTCGGTCACGGCTTGCTTGACGGTTTCCCGCAGCAGCGAAGACTCCTCGCCAAAGACAATTCGACCGCTGCAATCGACCACAAGAACTCCATCTTTGGTTCGCGTTGTTACCTTGAGTTGCATAAGAACTCCTCTGCGGCGGGTCGGGATATTCCGCCCGAATTACGGCGCTGCCGCACTATCACTGACTTACCAGCCTAGCGCTTGCGCAGCAGTTTTAGCAAGCTGCTGCGCCAGCAGCATGAGGACGCCTATTTTGTCTTTGCCACCCATTCGTGGATGCGCGTGTCGAGTACATCCAGCGGAAGCGCCCCACCACCGAGCAGTTCATCGTGGAAACTGCGAATGTCGAACTTGTCGCCCAGCTGATCTTTCGCGTATTGGCGGAGCTTCAGAATTTCCAACTGGCCGAGTTTGTAAGCCAGAGCCTGGCCGGGCCATGCGATGTAACGGTCGACTTCGCTCTGGACATTGGGCTCGTCCATGGCGGTGTAGCGATGAAAGTACGCCACCATCTGATCGCGCGACCAGTGCTTCTCGTGCACCCCGGTATCGATGACGAGGCGGATGGCCCGCCACATTTCGTTTTCCAGCCGCCCATAGTCGCTGTAGGGATCCTGATAACGGCCGACTTCTTTGCCCAGCCGCTCCGAGTAGAGCGCCCAGCCCTCGACGAATGCCGTGTAGTCTTCATATTTTCGAAACGAAGGCTGATTGGGCAGTTCCTGCGCGATTGAGAGTTGGAGGTGATGTCCCGGAATGCCTTCGTGGTAGGCGATGGCTTCAATGTTGAGCACCAGGCGGTGCTCGGGGTCCCACTCATTTACGTTGATATGCCCGGGACGTGAGCCGTCCGCGGCGCCGTCGGTATAGTCGGCCGGTACGGCATTCTTGGAACGCGCAGCTTCCATCGGAATGACCGCCAGCTTGGCCTTGGGCAGGCGTCCGAATAGCTTGGGCAGTTCCGGCTCCATCTCGCGCACGTAGGTCGTATACAGGTCGAGCACCTGCTGGCCGGATGTGGCGTAGAAACGGCGTTCGTTCTTGATGTGGTCGTTCAGGCTGGCTAGATCTTTGAATCCAAGCTTGTGGGCCAGGGCCAGCATCTCGGCTTCGGTCTCGTCGACCTGCTTGAGCCCAATCTCGTGGATCTCCTCCGGTGTCAGGTCCGTGGTGGTCATGTGGCGGATTTCGTAGCGATAGCGTGCGGCGCCGTCGGGAAGCGACCAGATGCCGGGTTCGATGCGTCCCTTCGGAACGTACTCGTCGCGGACGAATGCCGTGAAGCGGCCGTAGGCGGGTAAAACGGAGCCTTTAATTGCGGCAAGGCCGGCTTCGCGCAGGCGCTTCTGATCGGATTCGGAGATGCTCTTGGGAAAATTGAAAAAGGGCTGGGCAAAAGGAGATTTCTCCGGCTCCTGCGACGCGACCGAGTTGGCACTGCTCTACCACTTTCTCCAACAGAAAACGGGGCGGCATCAATTTGTCGTTCATGCCTTTGCGCATCTGGATGACGGTCTGATCGAGCAGACGCGGCATTTGCTGGAGCCGGGAAATATAGTCCTCATAATCTTTGACTGACTGGAAAGAGAGCACGTTCACCAGGTCAGGCAAGTCAATCTGGACGCCGCTCTGCTGGCTCACCGGCATTTCCCAGGCTTGAAACGAGCGCCCTCCACTTGCATCTGAAGATCACGAACCATCAAGACTTTGTTGAGCGCTTCCTGCTCGGGAAATCCCGAAGTATCGATGGCCTCGAAACGAGTGAGGAATTTCTGGGTTTCCTGCAGATCCTTGTCGATGGCTTCCTGGGAGAAGTCGTCGAGTTTGTCGTTCCAGCGCTTGTCTCCCAGGAAGGAAGCGAAAATCGGGCTGGTGCGCAGCTTATATTCCCACTGCTCTGCGAGAAGATCGTTCAATGCCTTTCGTCGTGATTCAACGGAGGTTTGTGGTTGCTGCGCGGTTGAGAACGAAGAAAGCGCGCCGAGAGCGAGAGCAACGCGAATGCCGAGATTGAGCAGGCGCATCCAGTCTCCTTCGAATGAGCAACCATGAGACGAGCGAGACACCAACAAGTATCGCCGGAATTTTCGTCTTGGCTGCCATTCGTTGGCATTCTACCCTGAAGCCCTGTTCGCGGTTCTTATCACGTATAATCATCGTTCCGGCTCATGAGCTACACCGTCCTGGCGCGCAAATATCGGCCGCAGAAATTCTCCGAGGTTATCGGACAAGAGCACGTCACCCGCACCTTGCAGAACGCTCTGGAGCAGAGACGCACGGCCCACGGATACATTTTCAGCGGGCATCGCGGCATTGGAAAGACCACGGTGGCGCGGATTCTGGCCGCGGCTTTGAATTGCCGTTCGTCTGACAGGCCGGTCGCGGAACCCTGCGGCGTTTGTGAATCCTGCACCGAGATTCGCGCGGGCAACGCAGTTGACGTGATCGAGATCGATGCCGCCACCAATCGCGGCATCGACGAAATCCGCGAATTGCGGGAGGCGGCGCGCTATCGTCCGGCGCGCGACCGTTTCAAGATTTACATTCTCGACGAAGCGCACCAGATTACCGACGCGGCCTTCAATGCCCTGCTGAAGACTTTGGAAGAACCTCCGGACCACATTGTTTTCATGCTGGCGACCACGCAGCCGGAGGATATTCCGCAAACCATCCGGTCGCGCTGCCAGCACTTCAGTTTCCGCGCGGTGAAGTTCGACGACATTGTCGGCCAGCTGCGCGATCTGGTCGGTCGCGAAAAAATTGAAGCCGACGACGATGCTCTTGCCCTTCTGGCGGAGGCCGGCGACGGCTCCATGCGCGATGCGCTGTCGATTCTTGATCAGGCGATTGCGTCCTCCAGCGGAAAGATCACGGCTGATTCCGTGCGCAACCTGGTCGGCGCCGCGCCGGCACACATTCTTGAAGAAGTGATGCAGGCGGTTGCTCGCGGGGCCAGCGACGAAGTGCTGCGGGAGGTCGACCACCTTATCAGCGAAGGCCATAGCCCTACGCACTTCGCGCGGCAGATGGTGCGCTTCCTGCGCAATGCGACCGTCGCCAAGATTGCGGGTAAGGACTCTTCCCTGCTGCAGATATCGAGTGAAGAACGCGAGCGCGTCGAGCGCGTCGCGGAACTATTCGGCGAAGAAGATCTGACGCGGCATCTGCAGATCATGCTGCGCACTCACGGCGAGCTGGGATACAAGCAGGAGCAGCGCTTTCACCTGGAACTCGGGCTGCTCAAGATGGCGCATGCGCAGCGTATTCTGCCGATCGAGCAATTACTCAGTGATGTGTCCGCTTCTTCCGGCGGCGGATCTGGAGCTGGAGGCTTCGGCGAGACCGATTGCCGTTGCGCACGGGAGTACCGCTCCGCAAAAGAATCGGTTCCCGCAGGAGCACGGGGATTTGGCTCCGGCCCCGGGTTCCAGGCACGTTTCCCCGTTCGATGCCGATTCCGCGCGTAAAGGCAGCCCGCGGCAGGAGTCTGCTTCGAATCCTTCTCTGGGCGGCGGCCCGCGCATGGTCGCGAGCGGAAGCCCACCCGCGCGAGTAGTGATGGGTGCAGCCGCGCCGGCAGATCTTCGCGAGGATCCCGACCTCCGGCCTGGCTCGCAGGCTGAACCGGGTGAAGCGAAATTGCAGGTTGCGCCAACACTTTCGCAGGCCCCGCCAACGGCTATCGTGCCGGCACCGACCATCGAAAGATTGCGCGGCGCCGTGCTGCAAGCGCTGGCGGATGGAAATCAGAGGATCCTGGTTTCGATGCTCGAAGCGGGCGAATGGACGGTCGAAGGCAACGAAGTCGTGATCAAGGTGTCGGAGTCGCAGACTGTGGTCGACATGTCGCTCGGTGCCGACGCCCGGCGGCTGGCGGTCGCTTCTGCCAGCGGCATTTTGGGACGCCCCGTCAAGCTGAAGCTTGTCCCCGGCGCAACCCTGGCGGGTGCAGAAGGAAAGAACTAACGGCAACGGCGGCAAGCCCAATGCTACGAACTCCGGCCTTGGTGGCCGCGGCCGCGCTGAGCAGGATGCCGTGGTCCGCCGGCTGCAAGAGAAATTTGGCGCCGAGATTCGTACGGTGATCGATTACAAGGAGAAGCGTTGAAAATCAAGGTTTCAGGGTTTTAAAGGTTCAAGGTTTCGAAACCTTGAAACTGCGAAACCTTGAAACGCGAGGTTCTAGAGGTTTTATGGGTGGATTTAATCTGCAAGAACTGATGTCGAAGGCCAAATCGCAGTATGACTCCCTGCAGAAGAAGATGCAGGAGACGGTGGTTGAGGCCTCGTCGGGCGGGGGCACGGTCACGGCGAAAATGGATGGCCGCAAGCAACTACTCAGCCTGCGCATCGATCCCGAAGCGGTGAAGTCGGGCGACGTGGAGATGCTGCAGGATCTGATCCTCGCCGCCGTAAACGAAGCAGCGCGCAAGGTCGATGGATTGATGCAGTCGACTGTGGGTGGAATGCTGGGCGGGTTGGGGATCGGCGGGCTTGGGATTTGATAATTTGTAATCGGGCATTTGTAATTTCATTAGCTGCCATTGAGTTCCAACTCACGCTTCAAATTACAGATTCGACACAATTCTAATCCCTATGTCTAAATTTGCTGAGCCGATGTCGCGGCTGATTGACGAGTTGAAGAAGCTGCCGGGCGTGGGCTCGAAGAGCGCGCAGCGGCTGGCTTTCTACATTCTGCGCGCGAGCGACGAAGACGCCGAAGCTTTGGCGGCCGCGGTGCGCGACGTTAAAGCCAGCCTGCGGCTGTGTTCGGTGTGCAACAACATCACGGACGTCGATCCCTGCGTCTATTGCACCAGCGCGACGCGCAACCAGCGGCTGGTGTGCGTGGTCGAAGAGCCTACTAATATTGCCGCCATCGAGAAGACCAAGCACTTTAACGGTGTCTACCACGTGCTGCATGGATCGCTTTCTCCGCTGCACGGGGTGGGGCCGGAGCAGTTGCGCATCGCAAATCTCATCACGCGCGTCGACGCGGGGAATGTGGATGAGGTGATCGTCGCTACTAATCCCACTGTGGAAGGCGAAGCCACGGCCACTTATCTCTCTCAGCAACTGAAACGCGCGGGCGTGAAGGTGACGCGCATCGCGATGGGCATTCCGGTGGGCAGCGACATTGAATACACCGATGAGATCACGATGCTGAAGGCTATGGAAGGTCGGCGGGAGTTGTGAGAAGGTCTTAGGTCTTGCAGGTCTCGGGCTTCAGGCGTGCGTCAGATCTGTTCGAGAAAGACATTGAGTTCTTCTTCAGCGGAAGCCAGGCCTTCGGGCAAGGTGCCTCGGTTGTACTCTGCCATCCGGTTCTTCCATTTGAGGAAGTCGGTGATGCTTTGCGGTTCGACGCGGACTTCGACGCGGCGCAGGCTGGCGAGCAAAAGATTCATTTCGTAGCGGAAGCCGGTGGCGCTGCGCAGATTTTTAGCCGAGGGATGCACCGTTTCGATCTTGCCGCGATTGTGTTCGAGCAAACCCCAGCCCTGGGGCAATTCTTCGCGGCGCACGAGTCCGGCGGGGACTAGATAGAAGCGCTCGCAGCCGACTCCCTGCTCCGGTTTGAGGCGGAAGGGCTTGGCGCGGTCGGCCAGGAAATCGGAGCGCGTGACCTTGCATTCGACCAGCACGGAATGGCAGGCGCGCTTCCAGCCGATGGCGTCGGGCATCTCGCCGCTCACGCAGGCCTGCTCGGAGAGCACCACTCCGCAGCGGTAGTGGCGCAGCCAGCGCACGGCTTTTTCGACCAGTTGAGCGTGAGTCATGAGTTCGGTTTGCGATCGCACGCAGAAAACAACAACATTTGTATCTGGAGAAGCAGATGCGCGGAAGTGACTGGAAAGCTACTGGCCGCCGCTAAGCGCAGTAATATGATTACGGATAATGCCGAGCTCCGATCACTCTGCGATGCTGGCGGTGGCGATTGCGGAAGCCCGCAAGGGGCTTGCCGAGGGCGGCATTCCTGTCGGCGCCGCTATTTTTGATGGGAACGGCAAAGTCATCAGCGCCGGCCGCAACCGCCGCGTGCAGAGCGGCGATCCCTCGCTGCACGGCGAAACCGACGCCTTCCGCCGTGCCGGACGACAGCGCAGCTATCGCGACCTCATCATGGTCACTACCCTGGCACCTTGCTGGTATTGCAGCGGGCTGGTACGACAATTTGGTTTTCGGCACGCTAATCGTCGGCGAGAGCCGCAACTTTCAGGGCGGCATCGAGTGGCTGCGCTCGCTCGGGGTGAAGGTGATCGACCTCGATTCGGAGGAATGCGCGTCCTTATTAAGCACCTATATTCGTGCCAATCCTGAGATCTGGAATGAAGACATCGGCGAGGAGTGATTCCCTTCCCTCGCCGTTCTGACCTGAAGACGTGACTAGAAACTGACCGCAAGCGACATCTGGATCTGCCGCGGACTGCCGATGGTTTTGTTGACGGCACCCAGCGAACGCGGGACAGTTGTAGAAACCAGAAGTCGGAGTCTGAGTGGCGCAACCGGTGGGTAACGGCGTGGTCCCCGCTAACGGGAATTGGTCGTAGTACTGGTTCTGCGAGACATCATCGATAGGAACATCGAAGCTGGCTGTATTGGTCAAGTTGAAGACGTCCAAGCTGTACTTCACTGAGAGGCGCTCCGTGATGGCGGTCACTTTTGCCAACGAAATGTTCACGGCCCGCTGCCAGGATTGGCGGAAGATGTTGCGCTGGCCGGTGGTAAAGTCAGTCTCGAAAGCATCATTGGCGGGGATTGCACCCCCCAGACCACCCGGCTGGAGCAGCGGTAAAGTGAAGCAAGATGGTTCAGCGCGGTCTGGTTGGGATTGAAGTATGCGTTTGCGCCGGAGTAGCCGGTAACTGCGCTCTTGGCCGTGCAACCAGGAGCAAGGGGAACGATGGGATTGGTGATCCCATCGTAGACGCTATAGAAGATGCTGCCCACGGCGCCGGTATAGTCGATGACGCTGTAGGGCTGTCCACTCTGGAGTACACCGCTCCCGTGAATCGCCCATCCATTCGCCAACTTACCCTTCAACGTGGACGCCGAGAAGAATTTTGGCAGTTCGTAGTTATAGCTGAAGTTGAAAACGTGAGTGCGGTCAAAATCCGACGATGCGTAAGCCGAGCGCAAGTCGAGCGGATTGTTTCCATTGAAGAACAAGCCGAGGCCGCTTTGCTCGTCCAGCGCGTGGGAATAGGTGTAGGAGAAGCCCACCTGCAGCCCGTGGCTCATGCGTTTCTCGATGTGCGTTTGAAGGGCGTTGTAGGCCGAAACGCCAGCGGCCGTGTAGCGTTCTGATTCCGCCGAATAGCCAAGGTAGGGAACGCGCAAGTCCACATTTCCTCCTTCATAGTTAGCAAGGAAACAAGCATTCGTGGTCACCGCGCAGGGGACGCCAGTTGTCAAGTTGAGGGGAAGAACGCCAGTTACCGGGTCCGTCACCGTATAGCCGTAGGTATATTGCTGAGGGTACAGAGAATTCGGGTGGAGGATGTTTGTCGGCGTGGCGATGTTGGGCTGGTTGAAAGGTATGGGAATGACTCCGTGCCGGCCCAAGTTGCCGACGTAGCCGATCTCAAGAACAAGATCATTCCTCGGCTGCCATTGAAAATCGAGCGTGTTGTTGATGGTGTAGGGCAGCTTGTTGGTACGGTTATAGGTGGCAAAGGAAAAGAGTTGCTGCCCATCAAAAATGCCTTGTTCCACGCCCACTCCCGGCGCTCCGGCATGAGGCAGATAATTGTTGATGTCCATTGGGTTCCCGGTGGGAGCGGGGCCAAGGGTAGCACCCCAGGGGTTTGAGAGCGAGCCGACCCGCACCAGTCGCCGCGGTCGTGGGATCACAAGTGGGAATGAAACCCTGATACAGGAAAGATTGGAAGTTGGTGCACGCCTGCGCATTCACGTAGGGCGGAGTTTGGTTGACGCCAAACGGTCCACCGTTGATCACCCCCTCGGCGAAGCCGGGTGAAAGATAGGAGAAGAGTTCGCCACGGTCGTAGTAGAGCCCGGTTCCGGCGCGGACGACCAACTTGTCGTTGAAACGTTTAGGGCTCCAGGCAACGCCCAGACGCGGGGCAAATCCCCATTGCCGCCCAGTGAGCGTGGTGTTGCTCACGCCGTGGGTTGGAAACAGCTTGTTGTTGCCGGCGATGATTATGCCGTTGGAGGTGATGGTATCGGTTGCGTCGTCATAGGAATAAAGGGAGGGATCGAAATTGTAGATGCGCCCATATTTTTCGGTGAAGCCGCCGTCCCAGTCCCAACGCAGACCAGCAGTCAGGCTGAGGTTGGAGCGGAACTGAAACTTGTCCTGAATATAAGCGCCCGACTGCCCGGCACGCATGTAGCGGTTGGCATTGCCCTGGAGAAATTTGGTGGTCGAAAAATCATCGTTGGTGGTGACGAGGCCCTGGAGGAACTGCCCAAAGTCTGAGGAAGCAATAATGCCCTGGTTGGTTCGCTCGTCACGGGTATTGAGCTGGGTGTAAGCATAGCTACCGCCGAAGGTGACGGTGTGCTTGCCCCGCGTCCAGATGGCGTTGGCGGAAGGCATGATTCGATTCTGAAATACTCCGGTAAAAGCTCCCTGCGAAGCTGAACCCTGGCCGATGTTCAGAAAGTCGTTGGGCACAGGGGATTCTCCAGTAAGAATATTCACGATGCTGATTCCGGGGAAATAAGACGAGCCGAAGGTATTGATGTTCAACTGTTGCGGCGTGAACGGTTGATCGATGGTGCTGTAGACCTTCTCGCGAAGAATGCCGAGGACTTCGACAACGCTCAAATTGGGGCGCAGGCTTTGCGTATTGCTGAGCGAAGCCACCTGGCTACCGGCGTCGAGATGCTGGGTGAAGCCGGCGACGTTCGAGTAGGCGTAGGGAGCGGTCGTGGGGTCGTGCTGATAATAATATTTGGCGGAGACCGTATCTCTGGTGCTCTTGTTCCAATCAAGATTCACCACTGCCAAGTCGGCGGTGAAGATGGCGGTGCCGGGAATGGTGGCGTTCTCCGGAAAAGTCGGGGTAGGGTTCACGCCAAAGTTCGAATACGGAATGAGGTACTGGCCATTGGGAAACTGGTACGAAAACAGAGCAAGCGCGACCGAGTTTACCGGCGTGCCGGGAAGGATTCCGGCGCCGAAATCGTTGTTTGCAATGGCAGTCAGACATCCAGCAAATGTGGAGGCCTGGCGATTGGTAAAGCCGCAGTTCGCCGTTGTAGAAAGATACGTGGGGTTGAAATCGATGGGCACCATCAGCCGCGAGAGGCCGATTTCCTGATCGGAATCGCGCAGGTGCTGGTAGCTGACGAATCCGAAGAGCTTGTCCTTGATCAGCGCGCCGCCCAATGCGCCGCCAACGGTTTCCGATGCAACTCGCGGCACTTCTTCGTGGGCGAGAATAATGTTGGGGTCCTGCTTGTTGAAGAACGGCGCCGCGTTCAGCCAGTCCGTACCGCGGTGCCAGTAGGCTTGGCCGTGAATTGTGTTGGTGCCTGACGCCGTGCTCATGTCGATGTGCGCGCCGCTGGTCGAGCCTTGTTGCGCGTCATACATGGAAGTATTGACGCGGACCTCCTGAATGGTCTCCGGCGCCGGCGTTGGCAACGCCTGACCAACCGACAGGTAGACCGATGCGGTGCCCTGAACAGGAGCGGCGTTGGTGCTGGCGACTCCGCGACACGCCGGTATTGTTCACAACGCGAGCCGAGGCTACCTGGCTGGTGCTCTTGCCGTTAAACAAATTGCTGGCGTCGACCCCATTGAGCAGGAAGCTGTTGCTGGTGTCGCGCTGGCCGTTGGCCCAGATTGGCTGGTTGCCCAGGCCACTGTTGGCGCCGGTACCGCCCGGAGAGCTCGGCGCTCACTCCGGGAGAAAGAATGGCCAGTCCGGTGAAGCTGCCGGTAGGCAGCGGCACGGCGTCGATCTGCTCTTTTTCCAGAATGTACCCGTTGGTGGTGTCGACTGCGTTCATCAAAGGCTCGGCCTGCACTTCAACTACTGTGCCCACCTTGCCCACAGGCAGCGTGACGTTGACGGTGGCCGTGCGGTCGGCTTGCACCGTGATGGAAGGAATCTTTTCGCTTTCAAAGCCTTCGTGAGTGAAGGTGAGCGTGTAGGTGCCGATGGGCAGGTTGACGAAATCGTAGCTGCCATTCGGATTCGTCTTCTGGGTGCGCGTGAGACTGGTCTGGTCGCCGACGATGGTCACCACAGTTTCTGGCAGAACGCTGCTGGTTTTGTCGGTGACGGTGCCGGTTATGCCGCCGAGGGTCTGCTGCGCCTGAGCGCCGCGTGTAAGCAGAAGCGGCATCCACAGGGACGAGACGGCCAGGAGAACGGCAAATCCAATTCTCTTTCCTTTGAACATTCAGTGACCTCGCGCAAGTCTGTAAGCACGCCCGTGCGGGACTAGCTGACGGACCACCAAGTTTTGTTTTAACGATGTTGGCGGCAGAATTGGATGGTTCGCCATCCGCACGCAAAATGACTGACCGAATTTACACGAGTTGCCTGTGGAAGGAAAGCGTTCGGTTAGTCAAACTTTCTTTGACCTGGATTAGATATTTTTATCGCGAGGATGAACTTCATAGGACCGGCGTCGTCTCTCTCCTCATTAGCCACCGGCCACTAGAGCATCCTTCCTGCGGCCGCGAATCACGAACCAGAGCAGCCCAGCGATCAGATAGGCCAGGTAGATGAAAGGCAGCTTGCCATACGGCCCTTCGGGGACGGGGTAGAAATTCCCGACCAAGGCAAGCAACATGGCAAGGCCCGCTAGCCAGGGAACGATTTGCGCGCCCTGGCGAAAGACACCGTGGTCCCGCAAATAGCGCGGCAGTGCGAGGCAAACCAACGCATAGGCCACGATGAAGCCATAAGTCGCCAGTGAGCCCAACCAGCCATAAACGTCCAGCCCGCTGGCGCCGCGGGCGGCCAGCACCGCGACGGGCAGCAGTGCTGCTATTCCAGTAATGACAACGGTGCGGCTTGGGGTTTGATTCCGGGCATGCGTCTTCCGGAGAGAGCCGTGAGCAAGCCCGTTGTGCGCCATCAGCAGCAGTACACGAGCTGCTGCCGTAATGCACGCCAGAGTTCCGGCAAAGAGGCTTACCAGCGCGCCGATATCAATTAATAATCCCAACACCGGGACGCCTGCGACGCGGGCTAGAAGATACATAGGAGCCTGGCTGGCACCCAGTTCCTGGCCAGCGGTGTGGAAGCCCAGCACCTCTGCGTAGGCGCAGACCGTAAAGAAGGCTCCGGCCAGAATCGCACTTTGGATGACCGCGCGCGGAATCGTCTTCAGCGGCTTGCGCGCCTCTGAGCCAAGAGTGGTCGCGCTCTCGAAACCGACAAAACTAAACAGAGCCAGCACCAGTCCCAGGCGGAGTCCGCTGCCAGTCATGCCGCGCAGATGCAGTTGTTCCGAATCCCAGTGCCAGCCATGTCGCACCAGCAACAGCGCCACGACGATCACGATCACCGCGACGGAGGCTGCTTCGATCCACAGCATGAGGCGCGCGGAGATCTTTACGTCACGATAGGCAATCCAGATCGAAACGCCGGTGACCAGCGTGGCCAGCAATACTGCTGAGTAAACATGCCCGGTGGCATCGCGCAGCAACAAGTTCGCATAGTGATAAAAACCGCCGATGACACTGGACCCTGTAGCGACGTAAGCGAGCAAAAGACTCCAGGCGACGGTTGCGCTGAGCCAGGGAGGCAGCGTCATTGAAGCATAGGTGTAGAGCGAACCGGGCGAAGCCGAATGGCGGGCATAGCGGCCGATGCACAAAGCGACAAGCAGTACGGCTACGGTGGCCAGCACGTACGCAAGCCAAGTGCCGTTGCCGGCGAGCGCGCACACCAGCGGGATGGTAGCTGCTGGCGTGGTCGTCGGAGCCATGGTGGAGACTGACTGGGCGAGCGTTTCCATGGGAGAGAGAATCCCGCGGCGCAATCCATAGTCGGCGCTCGAGGAATACTCTGGCGCGGTCGGCTCCATCAGGGCTGATCCTTTTTGGGCGAATGCTTCCACAACTCAGATTGGGGTGGGATTGTACATCACGAGCAACACGCGCGATGGGCTGAGAAACACAGGATGCGAAGTGTTGTATGATTTCGCAGCGTTTCTCCTGCCAATGAAACTCGATAAACAGTTGCTGCAAAGCCTTCCCAAAGTTCTTTTACACGAGCATCTGGATGGCGTTCTGCAGCCGCAAACGGTGATTGAGTTGGCCAGAGATGCCAGGTACAAAGGCCTTCCAACCGGCGATCCGGATGAGCTTTCCCGCTGGTTCTTCCGCGGCGCGAATCAAGGGAGTCTCGCAAAATACCTGGAGGGCTTCGCTCACACGATTGCGGTTATGCAGACGGAGGAGGCGTTGCAGCGCGTTGCGTATGAACAGGCCGAGGATCTGAGTCGAGATGGCGTTGTTTATTTCGAAACCCGCTTTGCGCCGGTTTTTCACACTCAGAAAGGATTAACCCATCAGCAGATTGTGGCTGCGGTGTTGAAAGGGCTGGAACGGGGACGAAAAGATTTCGGCATCTCTTCCGGTTTGATTATTTGCGCCATGCGCAACATGAATACCTCGCTCGAAATGGCGGAACTGGCCGTCGACTTCCGGGCGCGCGGGGTTGTGGGCTTTGATCTGGCGGGAGAAGAAGGCGGTTATCCCGCGAAGAAACATGTTGATGCTTTTCATTACATCCAGCGCGAGAACTTCAATATCACGATTCACGCCGGCGAAGGTTACGGAAAAGAATCGATCTGGCAGGCCATTCAGTATTGCGGCGCACACCGCATCGGGCACGGGACGCGGCTGATCGACGATATCGCGGTTGTGGATGGGAAGGCAGTGAAGTTGGGAGATTTAGCGCAATATGTATTGGACAAGCGCATCCCGCTGGAGATTTGCCTGCTGAGCAACGTGCACACCGGCGCTACGCCGAGTTTGGCTGAGCATCCCTTCCGGATTCTTTATCAGGAAAAATTCCGCGTGACGCTGAACACCGACAACCGGCTGATGAGCAGCACAACCATGACGCAGGAATTCGAAGCCGCCTGCCGAAGCCTTTGGTTTGACCGTCGATGATTTTGAGAAGATCACGATCAATGCGATGAAGAGTGCGTTCCTGCCATATCGACAGCGCTGCGATTTCATCTATTCTGCCATCAAGCCTGGTTATGCGAAGATCCGCCGATCGATCGGGGCTAAGTGATTGGCTCAGGCAGCATGGTTAAAGCTAGTGCTGAAAAAGATCATCCGAGAACGTAGAACGAAACATGGACAATCCTTTCATGGCCCGGGCTATTCAGCTCTCGATTGATAATGTCCGCTCCGGACGCGGCGGACCCTTCGGTGCTGTCATTGTGAAAGACGGCAAGCATTATTGCCGAGGGTGCGAATCAGGTCACTTCCACGAATGACCCTACCGCGCACGCGGAAATGGTCGCTATCCGCGAGGCCTGCAAGAAGCTAGGCGCTTTCGACCTCGAAGCTTGCGAGATTTACACTTCCTGCGAGCCATGCCCGATGTGTCTGGGAGCAATCTACTGGGCTCGCCTCTCTCGCGTTTATTTTGCTAATGCCGACGCAGATGCATCGCACGCCGGATTTGACGATTCGCTGATCTACCGTGAACTCGCACTGCCGTACTCGGAGCGCAAGATTCCAATGATTCAGATGATGCGCGAAGAGGCATTAGCGGCGTTTCGTGCGTGGGAAAACAAGTCCAATAAGATCGAATACTGAGTCGGTTCGAGTTTCGCGAACCTTAGCCCAGGGAGAACCATTGATCGATCGCTACTTCAAACTCGCCGAGAATCAGACTTCCGTGAAGCAGGAGATGCTGGGTGGCCTCACCACCTTCGTCACCATGGCTTACATCATCGTGGTGAACCCACAGATTCTTGCCCAGGCAGGAATGCCCGTCGAGGGCGTCGTCTTCGCGACCTGCGTCTCCGCAGCCGTGGCTACGCTGGTCATGGGACTCTATGCCAACTATCCGATCGCGTTGGCGCCGGGAATGTCGCTGAACGCGTACTTTACTTATTCCGTTTGCATCGCCATGCATGTCCCGTGGCGTACCGCGCTCGCGGTGGTTTTTTGTTCTGGCGTCCTTTTTCTTGTGCTCACGGTCACACGGGTTCGCGAGCAGATTGTCAACGGCATGCCCGATTGCCTGAAGCATTCGACGGCGGCGGGGATTGGAATGTTCATCGCATTTGTGGGACTGCGCAACGCAAAGCTGGTGGTGGCGAATCCGGCGACGTTTGTTGGGCTCGGCAGCTTTGCCGACAAAGAAGTGCAGACCGCCTGCTTCGGCCTGGCCCTGACGCTGATCCTGATGTCGCGAAAACTTCATGGCGCCATCCTGATTGGAATCTTTGGCACTACGTTGCTCGGAATTCTTCGCGGGATCGCGAGCTGGCCAGCGGCAGTTTTTTCCATGCCGCACCCCTCTTCCACTTTCCTACAGCTTGACTTCCGCGGCGCTAGCCACCTCGGCCTACTCGAAATTCTGTTCGCGTTCCTGTTTGTAGATCTCTTCGACAACGTAGGCACTCTGGTGGGAGTATGCGAGCAGGGCGGTTTCATCAAGGACGGCAAGATTCCCCGCGTGGGACGCGTGCTGGTTGCAGACGCCGTGGGCACCATCTTCGGCGCGCTGACCGGAACTTCGACGGTGACGAGTTATATCGAAAGCGCCGCCGGAGTCGCTGCCGGGGCTCGTACCGGTCTGAGCAATATTGCCGTTGCCGCTCTCTTCCTGCTCGCCACGTTCTGCTCGCCGCTGGCCACCGCGATTCCAGCCTATGCGACGGCTCCCGCGCTGATTCTGGTTGGCGTTCTGATGACGCAATCCATTGCGCAGATCGCCTGGCACGATTTCAGCGAGGCCGTCCCGGCGTTCATCACCATGCTGGCCACGCCTCTCACCTTCAGCATCGCGACCGGCTTGAGCTTGGGTCTAATCTCTTTCACCGTCGTTAAAATTGCGGCGGGCAAGATTCGCGAAGTGAACGCGCTGATTTGGATCCTCACGATCCTGTTTATTCTGCGTTACGTGTACTTGGCCGCAGCCTAGACCCCAGCCACGAGTTTGTTGCAGATCGAGGCTCTCCCCGCCTCTCGCAAAGCTGCGAGAGGCCGGACTTGAGCGTTCTCTACGCGGCAGCTTGCTTGCTTCGCTGGATAAATGCGAGCAGGTCGGCATTGATCCGGTCAGCATTGGTGGTTGGCATTCCGTGCGGGAAACCTGGATACACGATCAGCGTGGCACCCTTAACGATCTTTGCTGACATTCGACCCGCGGCATCGATCGGCACGATCTGATCGTCGTCGCCATGCATGACGAGAGTCGGCACATCGAACTTCTTGAGATCCTCGGTAAAATCTGTCTCCGAGAAAGCCTTGATGCAGTCGTAGTGCGCCTTCATTCCTCCCAGCATGCCCTGTAACCACCAGTGCTCGCGGATGCCTTCGGAGATCTTCGCGCCGGGCCGGTTGTAACCGTAAAACGGAAGAGTAATGTCCCGGTAAAACTGCGGCCGATTGGCCGCAAGCTGGGCTCGGAGATCGTCAAAAACTGAGATGGGCGTGCCGAGTGGATTCTTATCCGTCTTCACCATCAGCGGTGGCACGGAGCTGATGAGCACGGCCATGCCGACGCGTTTTGAGCCATGCCGCCCGATGTAGCGGGCGACTTCGCCGCCGCCGGTGGAGTGGCCCACATGGATCGCATTTTTCAGGTCAAGCTTTTCGGTGAGGGCCGCGAGATCGTCGGCGTACGTATCCATATCGTTGCCATCCCACGTCTGGGTGGAACGGCCGTGCCCGCGCCGGTCGTGCGCGATGACTCGGTAGCCGTGCTGACCGAAGAACAGCATCTGCCCGTCCCAGTCGTCTGCAGTGAGCGGCCATCCGTGACTGAACACTATGGGCTGACCCGTGCCCCAGTCTTTGTAATAAATCTCGGTACCATCTTTTGTCGTAATCGTTGGCATGAATGTTCTCCTTAATAGTAGTTGGGATTTCTTGACTGTTTCACTCAGCGGCCTTAGCCGCCAAGGTTTCGACCACCGCGATGTTTTGCAACAGCTCCGGTGGCAGGTTGTGCCTTACCTGCAAATAGCCCGGGCTGTTGTAACTGACCCAGACGCGGGCCTGTGCGTCTTCCCAGACCAAAATCTTGAGCGGAAGATCGATGGCGATACTGGGGGCAGCCAGCATCAAGGGCGTGCCGGCCTTCGGGTTTCCAAAGATCAGCAGCTTGGTGGGAGGCATTTTTAATCCCACCTTTTCCGCTTCTCCGCTATGGTCGACCAGAGCGAACAGGGTCACTCCCTTCGCCTGCAGAATCCCTTTGAGTTTTTCCACTGTCTGCTCTACCGAGTGACTGCTGGGTATGTCGATGATTCCAGTTGCTTTATTCAGCGTCATGGATATGGCCTCAGAGTCGGCATCGGCGAAGGTCGAATTGCGTGGCGGGATACATCGACCCCGGTCCGACTAGCCCAGTCATTTTCGGCCAAAGAAGGTGCGGAGGCAACCCGAGATTCTGCTCCTGCAACTAAATAATTAGTTACCTTTTGTCGTGTGACCCGTCTAAGGATTTAGGGAGAAACCGCGTGCCCAGAAGAGAATCCAGGACTCTTACAGAAGCCGAGCTTCGGATCATGAACGTGTTGTGGCTGAAGGGTTCTGGCACAGTCCAGTTGGTCATGGATTACCTTTCCGAGAAGACCCCTTTGGCGTACAACTCGGTCTTGACCACCATCCGTGTGCTTGAGCGAAAGGGCTACGTCAAGCATGCCAAAGATGGGCGCGCTCATGTTTACGCTCCGCTGGTTGGGCAGAAGGAGGCAACGCGGTCGGAGATCCGCAACCTGGTGGGCCGTTTCTTCAAAAATTCCCATGAGCAACTGGTCCTGAACATCCTTGAGGATCAAGGCATAGAGGCGGAGGAACTTGATCGCCTGCGCGAGATGCTGGAACGGAGTGGCGCAGAATGATGTCGCCTCAGCTCCAGACAATAGCTCAGATAACGATCGGCCGTATTCTTAATTCTTTACCCGAAGGATTGCTGGTCGCTCTTTTCGCCTGGATCACATTACGCCTTCTGCCGCGACAGAACTCCGGAACACGATTTGCGATTTGGTTCGTGGCTCTCCTGACGGTGCCTGCGCTCCCGCTGATCAGCAGCATCATTGCCCCGCGGTTTCTTCTGTCGGCGAGCGGCGTGCGGCCTCTGATCACTTTACCTGGTCCCTGGGGAATTCTCCTGTTTCTGGCTTGGGTTGTTGGAGTCTGTGCCGCGATGCTGCGTCTAGCTGCGGGACTTTGGCGGCTGCGAGCGCTTCGCAGGAGTTGCATCGCGATCGACCCAGCCCAGCTTGATCCTGCGATACGAAAAACCGTCGCCGAGTTCTCTTCCTCAAGACGAGTCACACTTGCCACTTCAGTGAACGTAAGCGTGCCTTCCGCCTTCGGCTTTTCCAAGCCGATGATCGTCATTCCGGCCTGGGCGCTGCGAGAACTCCCCGCCGACGAATTGAACATTATTTTGCTCCACGAATTTGCGCACCTCAGGCGCTGGGACGACTGGACGAATTTGCTGCAGAAGCTGGTGCGGGCCGTATTCCTTTTCCATCCTGCGGTCTGGTGGATCGACAGCCGGCTCGCGTTGGAACGCGAAATGGCATGTGACGATGCCGTGCTGGCTGAAACCGTCAATCCGCACGGCTACGCAAAATGCCTGATCGGCCTCCTGGAGAAGAGTTTCGCTCGCCGGGGCTGGACCTTGGCGCAGGCTGCTGTGCACCGCGCACGCGAGGCATCCTTGCGCGTGGCGCAGATTCTCGATGCCCGCCGTTCGCATGCCAGATACGTCTGGAAGCCTGCTCTGGGCATCGTGGGCGCTTTTTCTCTGGTGTGCCTCGTGCTGGTGCCGCATGCGCCCGAGTTCGTGGCATTCGACCGGGCGGCGCAGCCGGTTCTCGGCGTCAATGTCCGCACCGCCACGCTGAGTCAGTCCGAATTTCCTGTAGCGGCAGCTATTCCCGCCGCGTTGCGGACCAGCCAGCCACAGTCGATTCGAAAATTACCACTAACTGCCGGGCGAGTCGTTAGCCGCGCGGTTGAACGTCAAGCAATCGAGCGTCAAGCAATCGAACGCGGACCCGTTGTCCCGCAGACCATTGCGGCACGCTGGAGCGCAGACACCGATCCCAGCCCGGTTGACATCGTGATGGCGGAAGCGAACGAGACCATCGTGCCGGGGGAAACTTTCTTGGTAGTCCGGACAGCGCAGCAGGTAGCTCCGAATTCGTGGATGTGGAGCGTCAGCGTGTGGCGCGTCACCTTGGTCCAGCATCCGGCAGACAGAAGGCCCGTCGCGAATAAGACGTAGGCAAAAATTTTTGGCAGTAACAACTAAACAATTAGTTCCAAAGGAGAAGTGAAATGAATACTTGGAAGACAATCCTGACCCGGCCCTTGATCGTCGCCGTGGCCGCAGTCCTAACCGTCGGGTCGCTGGCGACTTATGAGTTCGCCTCGGCCAAACCAGCGAGGGCGTCCGCAGCGGCCCCCGCAGCCGCGCCGCTCGATGACAACAGTGTCGCCGCCATACTGTCACTCGACCACGCTATGGAAACGTTGGCAGCCCGGGTTACACCTGCCGTCGTCAACGTGACCGTGACCTCGAAGGCAAGCCCGCAGCAGAATGGCGACGACTCTTCGCAAGACATGCAGCAGTTCTTTGCCCCATTTGGTGGCAACCCATTCGGCGGCACACCCTTCGGCCATCAGTTCAACATGCCGAATAATTCTCGGCCGAGAGTGGAGCACGGCTTGGGCAGCGGCGTAATCATCTCCCCTGATGGCTACATCGTTACCAACAATCACGTGGTCGAGGGAGCCACCGACATCCGCGTCACCATGAGCAACCGTAATGTATTTTCGGCAAAGCTTATCGGTACCGACCCGCTTACCGACCTGGCGGTGATCAAAATAAATGGAACGAACCTGCCCAGTGTGCCCTGGGGCGATTCGGCCAAACTTCGTCCCGGTCAAACCGTGCTGGCGTTCGGCAACCCGTACGGACTCCAGTTCACCGTGACGCGCGGCATCATCAGCGCGCTCAACCGCCCCAATCTCGATGCCAGCGACCGACGCAAGCCAGGAGAATTCATCCAGACTGATGCGGCCATCAATCCCGGTAACTCCGGTGGAGCGCTGGTTGATGCACGTGGCGAACTGATCGGAATCAACACTTTCCTCATTTCGTCCAACGGTTCATTCTCCGGAATGGGTTTCGCGATTCCCGCACAGATCGTCCAACCCACGGTCGAGACCTTGATCCGCGATGGTAAAGTCAGTCACGGGCTCATCGGGATTGGCATTTCGGATGTGACTCCGGATAACGCCAAATTCTTCCAGATGAGCAGCGCCAACGGAGCCGTCGTAACCGAGGTCGAGCCGAACTCTGCGGGAGGCAAGGCTGGCCTGCGCATTGGCGATGTCATCACCAAATTGAACGGACAATCTGTAACGGATGCCGGAGAATTGCAGATGGAAGTCGGGCAAAAGCGGCCCGGTGAAACTATCCAACTCGAGGTGATGCGCGAAGGCAAGACGATGAACGTTCCCGTCACCCTTGAAACGATGGGCGCAACCAACGGCAGCGCGGCAGCAGCCGGCGACCACGAAAAAGGCCGCTGGGGACTGAGCCTGGGCGATTTAAGTCCAGACATGCGCGATCAACTGCAAGTTCCGAGCAATGTTCATGGCGCGGTCGTACAAGATGTGCAACCGGGCAGTCCTGCGGACAACGCAGGCTTGCAGCGAGGAGATGTAATTATCGAAGTCGACCGCCATTCCCAACAGTCTGCGGCCGACGTAGCCAAAGCGCTATCGGACGTCCCGAAAGGGCAGGATGCGTCTAGTGCTGGTCTGGTCAAGCGGCGGTAACACGTTCCGCGTGTTGCACGCCACGCAAGGCTAGGTTGTGCGGTTGTACTCCGCTCCGGCGCATGCCGGGGCGGAGTACAGCGTGCGATTTCCTTCCCAAGCTCACAGCAAAGATTTCAGTTGACACTACTCCCTATCGTTTTATAATCATTCTCATCCGATAATCATGCGCCTCCGCCACGAACAGTTCCGTGAGCTGGCCGCGAAGCACGGCTTGCCCGTCACGCACCAGCGTCAGGTGGTCTTTGAGGCTGTCGTCGCTTCCCACGGACACTATTCTCCGGAAGACGTTTACGCCGCGGTCCGGCGCCGCATTCCATCTATTTCTCTGGCCACGGTCTACAACAATCTGCGGCTTTTCATCGAGTGCGGGTTGCTGCGGGAAGTCACTCCTCATGCAACCACCTTGCTTGTGGACGGCAATCTCAAACCTCATCACCACCTGGTTTGCTCGCGCTGCAAATCGGTGCAGGACATCGAGGAGGACTTCATCGATTTCAAGCGGCTATCCCGGCATCTGCCGGATGGCTTTGATCTGACGCAGCCGTTGGTCGAGGTTTTCGGCCTCTGCCGCCGCTGCAGTGCCAAAAAGTAGCTTTTTCACGCAGTACATAATCATATTCGAAGGACGAAAACATATGGAAAACACACTCGCGAGTTCATCAGGAAGTGTTGTCCCCGAAGTTAAACAAAAAGACACCGCAAGCGAATCGAAGTGCCCAGTAGCTCACGGCGCTCGCCAATCCTACACAAATGCAGACTGGTGGCCGAATCAGGTGAACGTGAACATTCTGCACCAGCACTCCCCAAAGTCCGATCCGATGGGCAAGACGTTCAACTACGCGAAGGAATTCAAGAGCCTCGACCTGAAGGCCGTGATCAAGGACCTGCACGCCTTAATGACGGACTCGCAGGATTGGTGGCCGGCCGACTTTGGGCACTACGGGCCGCTGTTCATTCGCATGGCGTGGCACAGCGCAGGCACGTACCGCATCGGCGATGGCCGCGGCGGAGCCGGAGCCGGGCAGCAGCGCTTCGCGCCGCTCAACAGCTGGCCCGACAACGTCAACCTCGACAAGGCACGCCGGCTGCTGTGGCCGATCAAGCAGAAGTATGGCCGGAAAATCTCCTGGGCCGACCTCATGATTCTTGCTGGCAATGTCGCATTGGATTCGATGGGCTTTAAGACATTCGGTTTTGGTGGCGGGCGCGAGGATGTATGGGAGCCCGAGGAATTGAACTGGGGCCCTGAAGGCAAGTGGCTGGCGGACGAGCGTTACACCGGCGATCGTGATTTGCAGAAGCCCCTCGGAGCCGTGCAAATGGGTCTGATCTATGTGAATCCGGAAGGGCCGAATGGAAAGCCGGATCCGCTTGCCGCGGCGCGCGATATCCGAGAGACTTTTGCCCGCATGGCGATGGATGACGAAGAAACAGTTGCACTCATCGCCGGTGGTCACACCTTCGGCAAAACCCATGGCGCGGGTGTTCCCGCTCAGTATGTAGGCAACGAGCCAGAAGGTGCCAACATCGAGGATCAAGGCTTCGGATGGAAAAATAAACTTGGCAAAGGTCATAGTGGTGACACGATCGGTAGCGGACTGGAAGTCATTTGGACCACGACGCCTACGAAGTGGAGCAACAACTTCTTCAGCAACTTGTTCAGCTACGAATGGGAACTGACTAAGAGTCCGGCCGGCGCGCATCAGTGGACGCCGAAAAATGGCGCGGGCAAAGCTACTGTGCCGGATGCGCACGATCCCTCGAAGCGCCACGCGCCCTCCATGCTGACCACGGACCTCGCCTTGCGGTTTGACCCTGCTTACGAAAAAATTTCACGCCGCTTCTACGAGCATCCGGATCAGCTCGCAGACGCATTCGCGCGGGCGTGGTTCAAGCTGACGCACCGCGATATGGGCCCGATCTCGCGCTACCTCGGTCCTCTCGTTCCCAAGGAGGAGCTGCTGTGGCAGGATCGTGTTCCCGCCGTGGATCATAAATTGATCGGCGAGAAAGAGATTGCTGCTCTGAAGGCGAAGATCCTCAAATCCGGACTGTCGATCTCCCAACTGGTCACGACTGCCTGGGCATCGGCGGCTTCGTTCCGCGGCTCCGACAAGCGCGGTGGAGCAAACGGCGCGCGCATTCGCCTTGTGCCACAGAAAGATTGGGAAGTGAACCAGCCCGCCGAACTGGCGAAGGTTCTCAAGAAGCTGGAAGCGATCCAAAAGGATTTCAATGGCCCCCAATCCAACGGGAATAAGTCCAATAGTAGAGGAAAAAAGGTCTCGCTTGCCGATCTGATCGTGCTGGGCGGCTGCGCGGCCGTCGAGGAAGCCGCGAAAAGGGCTGGGCACAAAGTGAAGCTTCCCTTCTCGCCGGGGCGCACGGACGCTTCGCAGAAGCAGACCGACGTGCACTCATTCGCCGTAATGGAGCCGGTCGCGGATGGGTTCCGCAACTATCTCCGCAGCGGACAAATCCTGTCGGCTGAGGAGTTTCTCGTGGATCGGGCGCAGTTACTTACCCTGACTGCTCCCGAGATGACAGTCCTCATCGGTGGCCTGCGCGCCCTGAATGCGAACGTCGGGTATTCGAAACACGGCGTCTTCACCAAGCGGCCCGAGACGCTCACGAATGATTTCTTCGTCAACCTGCTCGACATGAATACGAAGTGGCAGCCTTCCTCGACAGAAGGCGTGTATGAGGGGCGTGACCGCGCGACGAACAAATTCAAATGGACCGGCACTCGCGTCGATCTCGTCTTCGGTTCAAACTCCCAGCTCCGGGCACTTGCGGAAGTCTACGCATCCCACGACGCGAAGGAGGCCTTTGTGAAGGACTTTGCGGCTGCGTGGAACAAGGTAATGAACCTCGATCGCTACGACCTCGCCTGAGCGTAGCGAAACCTTCGTATCGCGAAACAAGTATCTGCAGGCAACATCGTAGCCCAAACGCCCGGCACAGCGGCGAGGATGGCACTATTTTTGCGGATGCCGACGGGCGTCTTGGAAGGTCGTCCGCGCCTCGTGCCGATGAACCCGCATTCCGGGATAGCTTGGGATCCCGCAAGCCTGCTTCTCTACGCGTGATGCCGGGCCAGATCGAAACCTCATGCGCGATCTAGAAAGGTGAATCGCGCCGAACCTCGAGCCAACCGATTCTCCATCCGAATCGAATCTTATGTATAATCCGCCGAATGCAAGGCATACCGTGGAGTACGATTGGACTCGGCTCGCTGTTGCTCATCTCGGCCTACTCAAAGGGAGGACAGGAAGTGCAAACTCCGCAGTCTGAAAAGTCGAAGCCGCCTGTCAAAACGGAGCAGCGCGGGCGCATCCTTGGAATCGGCGGCATCTTCTTCAAATCCGCTAATCGTGATCAGATGCGCGAATGGTATTCGAAGCATCTTGGACTCACCGACAAAGGCTCGGGCGCAATGCTTCCGTGGCGGGAACACGACGACCCGCAAAAGGAACACGTTACCGTTTGGACTGTTTTTCCCGCCTCGACTAAGTATCTCGATCCCAGCCCCGCACCCTTCATGATCAACTATATCGTGGACGATATGGATGCTTTGCTCGACCGCTTAAAACAAGAGGGCGTAAAGATTGACGCCAAACGAATGGATGAATCCTACGGTCGCTTCGCCTGGATCTATGACTCGGATGGAAATAAGATCGAGCTCTGGCAGCCGCTGCCCTAAGGGCCTTCCCCTGCCCTTACTCGATGGCCTCGACCGTTGCCGACAAATCAATTTGTTCACCTTTTCAGACGCCACACGATGGTGAGAAGGTCGGGACCTCTGCCGGGCATAATGAGTCCGCGCCGTTCCATCGCCTTGATGGTATTCCGATTGGCAGACAGAGGACGTATTTCTTCATTATCTTTCAATCGCCGCAGGACGGGGTTACCACCGAGCGAATCAGTTTCAAGCTGGTATCCGTCTTGGATGTGCGAAAGTAGGTCTTGTTCAGCCTCGGTGAGTTTCGGAAGGAGACTAGCGGCTTTCTTCTTCGCCATGGTTTAGCTCGTCGGATTCGATAACCTGCAAGTAACGGGGTGTCCACTCCAGTATGACTTTCACCCGCACCCGACTTCGTTGAATCGAGTGCAGGAAAAGCGTACCATGCGCACGGAGAATCTTGTGGGTTGCCTCTTGCTCGTTGTCTTTCTAGCCTTTCCTCGAATCGCACTCGCATTGTTGTTCTTTTTCTCGAATTATTTAGAACGAGCGTACCACGGCCTGATATTCCCCTTGCTTGGATTTCTGTTCTTGCCCCTGACCACGTTAGTGTATGCGTGGATGGCGAATACACGACAGCCTATAGCTGGCATTAATTTGCTGATTCTGATTATCGCCGTTGTGATTGACCTCGGCGGCCTTAGTGGCGGCGAATATCATCGACGGAGACGGTGGCAGCAGTAGGCGTCGAAGACGACGCTGAGACTCCTCTCGCCTTCGCCCTAATACTATCTGCCATAAAGAAACAACAAAGCAGCCACCCACCAATCCGTTCTTGAGCCCGCACTCCGTGCGACCATCAAAATGCACGTTCTTGGCGAATAGTGGCGTCAAGGTTTCGGTTGAGGAATAGGCTTGCCGTCGGCAAGCAAAGCGTTCGATCCTCGCGTCGTTCTCAGGTCCGACGAGCACGTTTAGACGACGCACACCATTTGCGTCGACAAACACCACCCCGGATTCGCCGAGATTGTTCAGAAAGAGATAGCTCGATGCTCTACCTGGACGATCGAACTTCACATGTGTACCTTTGTCGTCTACCGCGAGCGCCGCCGTGGGTCCTTTCAAATCTGGGTTCGCCAGCTTTACCGCCGGACGCCCAGTGGAGTCGAGGAGGAACTCGACGCTTGGCGCGCCATTGGCCTGAAACAGGCGAATGACAGCCTTCTCTTGGTTGATCTTCTGCTCTTCGCGGCTGCAGGGGTTCAAAACGGAGGGTTACGACACAAACTGCGACACAAAACCATTCGATGCAGCCATTCTCTCATCACAACCGCTTGAAAAGAATGGCGGGGACGACGGGACTCGAACCCGCGGCCTCTGCCGTGACAG